>CANMML010000022.1 GCA_947499005.1 uncultured Aquimarina sp. | reverse complement strand
CACTCTATTTTTTACATTTTGAGTAAACTCAATTTGTATTGTTTTTTTAGGGTTTAAATTTTCTTTAACCACTTTCATTGAAACAATCTCCTTCTTTTTAGTTTTAACTTCAATCAATAATTTTTCTCCTGGGTATATCTGAAGATCATTTTCTTTAACAAAATAGGGAGAAGTTTTTATTTCTTGTTTATAATATTGTTTACCATCAACAGGAAGTTTTAATATAAATGGTTCTCTATTAATGATTATATTTTGTGAATAAGTAGCTTCAAAAGATAAAATTAATATGATGCTTAATAGTTTTATGATTTTCATAGTTGATTTTTGTGCCCAACGTTCAGTATAAGAAACGTAGGGCAGATGATAAGCGATACGTTTCGGGTTGGTACTAAGCCAAATATAAATATTTTGCTTTTATCTTTTTTCTCATAAACGCCAAATTTTATATTTGGCGACATTGTTGATTATCCCAAACCTTTCGAACAACCTTAGACCGCCCTATGTTTTTTTACGTTGTTAAGCCCTTTTCTTTTCTTTTCGTATTTCTTTAAAGCTAAATAATATCCTTCTTCGATTAGTGGAAATAATTTATCAAAAGTTTCCCTTGTCGGATTTAAAATACAAATCCAATTCATCCAACCATAAATCGGATGAGGCATTATTTTATTAAGTTCTGAAAAGTCATAAGGCATATCAATTATTTGGCCTGCCTTTGGTCTTTTGGGTCTTTCTCCAAATAACCTAAAAAAGGTATCTTTTGATATTCCAACGTTTAACCTAAATACTCCATTTCTATCCGTATTTGAAGCTTTATCATTTAAACCATCTTTTTCCTTGAATGTCAATAGATAGATTCCCTTACTTAGTTTATTTTCTGGATTGTAAAATAGTCCGACTTCTCCCCAATTTTTATTTAGGACAAGACCATCAAATTCTCCCTGAACCCTTTCAATTATGTCGTTTTTAGTCATATCTTTTTATTTGACATCAATTACAGGTTCAAGATGCATAAATTGCATAGTTTCTTGATTTATCATTCCAAAGAATTTTTGACAAGTTTCACTTTTCAAAATTTCTTGTGCAGCATGTTCAGCTGATTTAAGGTCTGTCCAATAAACAATATCAGTCCATTTACCGTTTTTGTCCACAGCTAGCTTCCTTCCAATGTAGCCATCAAATTTTTCTGCTACAGGATTGACGGCTTTTGCTGCTGCTATCACTTCTGTTTTGGAATATTGAGGATAGGTGTCAAAAATAACCAATTCAATTGTCCCTACTTTTTTACTTTGTTCGCTCATATTTGTTTTGTTTTGAGAGTTACAGCTAATCAATACGATAGCTATAATACCAATTAATAAATGCTTCATTTGATATATTTAAGTTTATGAGACAAATGTAAATGGGAGGAGTGACAACCCTATGTCAACTATACTTCAATAAATTTCTTGAAATAATCATTTAATGAAAAATCTGGTTGAAAATCAAATATTTAAGAAGTAATAAAGAGTGTTGAAATTCTATCTAATCTAAATTCACGTAGGTTGTTTCGTAAGCGACAGAATGCGACTAAAATCCAAGAGCTCTCAGTGAAATAAATGGCAAGAGGTTCAATTTTACGAGTTGTATGTTCATCTTTGTAAATTGAGAAGTAATTGATTTTAATAACATTTGAATTGGTAATTGACTTTTGAATTGAAGACAGCCAATTACTTTTATTTTTTTCGTTTTTCGTTGAGGGCTCTATTCTATTCTATAGTTTTGAAATTCCTTCTTTTTCAAAAGCCTAAGAGTCGATTTTATTTTAATTAATAAGGAATTGAAATCTTTAATCAAGGAAGTGTCTCCTTGGTTTAGAATTAATTTTTCTGAAACAATTAGAGCATTTGTTTCTTCTTGAGTAATCATTATTGGTGTAATGAATATCCTTCAACAATAAAATATCCGTACCATTTTCTGAACCTATTGGAACTCCGGATTCTTGTAGCGTTTTAATATCTCTATAAACAGTTCTTAAGCTAATTTCAAATCTTCCAGCTATTTCACTTGCAGTAACAATCTTTTTAGATTGTAATTGAATTAGAATTGCTGTTATTCGAGTTAGTCTATTCATTCTCGTTTAATTGGGTATAACGTGTATGTATGTTTTCGTGCGTTGCAGAAATTTAGAGAATTTCAGAGCTAGCACAAGCACATATATATTGTGTCTACCTTGAATAAATAAAGCGGTGATGTGGCTGGTAGATACGAGGCTGTAAGGTTGGATAAGCAGGCACATAACTGCAACGTCCCAAACGTTTTTTAAACGATAACCGAAGCAGTAGATTCAGCAGATATTGACCAAAGGGTGTTTACCTTACCAAGGGAGGTCTCTATAGCTACGAGTTAGCCTATTAGAGAAGTCAGCAGAAGCCATAGTACTTATGGGAAACGAGCATTGCGAAAAGGAAAAAAAAGCAATGAGGACTCACAAATAAGGAAGGGCTGAACGTTAATGGTCTTTGATGAGAATAGGAGTAGTAGTATGCTAAGGATAGTTTTCTAGTACTGTTATAGCCGTCTAATCGACTATAAGTCGTTATTTTCTATAGATTACAGGTAAACACTTTACCTAATTGATCACATATAAAAACTCTTAATGAACATTTCGCCGTCGCGGTCACTAATTATTTCGTCGAGATTGGAAATCCGCTGCACAATTTTGTCAAAATCCGAGTGAATGTCAGCTGCGTTTGAGTAAAAGTCAGTTGTGCTCAGATTGGAAATCCGCAGTAAGATCAGTTTTTAGCATTTATGGAAAACAGTTGGGATTTTGGGCAATGAGATTTTACGTTTTTTTAATCACTTTTTTAAACTTTAGATGCCTGTTTTTTTATTAAGAAATAGAGTAGGGGCTTTGTAAACACTTACATTGGTTTATTGTAGATGTTTTCATCACAACTCAAAAAGGTGAAGGTTTTGTTGCGTGTTTTAGTATCTAATTAAATAGATATCAATGAATAGAAGGTTTGTGCATTATTAGGGTGGATCTACTATGATTCACTTTTGAAAGGCAGTCTGCTTTACCTTTCATTTTTCAAAATACCTCTTACTATTATTTTAGATGAGAGGGTTGAAACTTACCTTCCAAAAGTGGTCTAATAAAATTACTCTATCGATCTTGTGTTAACTAGGTAAATTCTGACAAGGCCCATCGAACACATATTGTTGACTGGTATTTGCATATTCAACTGTTGCTACATAATTCCAAGAGTTTTGAGCATCATCGTCCTGGTAACCGATGGTGATTTTAATATCATCGTTGGGAGATATAGAATAAAGGTCTATGCTAATGGACATACTGCTAGAGACATCTCCATTACTCTTATTCCCAGGAGCAAAAACTGTAATGGCAATGCTCTCATATAATTGGAACATATTAATAGTACCAGGGTTGTAAGTATAATTATCTCCTGATTTTATATCGTTTAATGTATCAGTAGTATTTCCGGCCTCAGTGCTATTTGCATAGGCATAGGTGACTTGTATATTTGTTAATGTTCCATCATATAATACAACTGGCCAATTATTTAAGTTGGTTCCAAAATACTGCAGTTGTTTACTGATTTCATTTACAATTTCTATGGTAGGAGGATTGTTTGGAGGATTTGCGTTTGTGTCCATACTATTAATTATTTGATGAGTAAATTCCGTACATGCAAAAGCCTAATAAAACTTTTGAATCGGAATCAATTTGATAATAATAGTTGATCTGAGCTGCCATGGGGAAATCTTTATCGTAATCATAAGAGAATTCAATAGTTTGTCCGCCTTTTAAATATACAGATCCTGTAATGGTTTGGACTCCGGGAGCTCCAACTGAAATATCCCAAGTGGCATCCGTTGAACAATAAAAATGATTTGGAGTTGAATCTGTTGAATCATCTCCCTGCAAAGTTATTGTTTGAGAGCATCCAACACTAGTATCATCATTTTGTCTTATTAAAGTTAAGGTTCCCTCTTGAGTTTCTGCTACCCAGCCTTGTTCTGCGAAATTATTCGCTTTTAATTTTGTTTTTATATGAATTTTATCACTCATCTCTATTACTTTTTAAGCTAAGTCAATTACTAATCCGATGTCTAAAACAAACTGAACGGCCTCTCCAATTTCTGCAGCTGCTTCTCCATACAAGGTGGTAAGCATTTCTGATGCAACTTGTGTAGCCTCTCCATTTTCTGCCATTTCTGCTGATTCTGCTAAAGTCCCTTCACCTGTTCCAAAAGTTACCTGAACTGAACCTGAATCTGCAGGAAATAAAACAACCACATCTTCTTGTCCTTCTTGTGCTGAAGCCATAGCATCATTCACGTTACTTTGAAAAAATCTACTTGTAGATGCTTCGTTAAATACGTCATCAACTGAATCAACTGCAACTTTATTTAAAACGTTTGTACTATCACTTAAATTAGATGAATTATTTACCACATTATCAGCCGCAGTTGCGTTTTCTGAGGAGCTTGGATTCATAGATTGTAGTCCTTGTTCTACAATATTTTGATTGCCCTGTCCAGCATCCCCACTTTGAATCTCTTCCAGTGTAATAGTACTGGATACACTAGTCATATCCGGAGGGACGCTTGTCCCTTGAGAAGCCGCAAAGCTTGTAATGTCCTGCATTTCAATTCCACTCATCGTTGTATCTGTTTCAGAAGAAGTAGCACAGCTCCAGCCTTTCATTTTAGCTAAGAAGTAAAAGAAACCAGCCGTTGCCGCCAATACTCCAACAGTTACTTCTGCACCGCCAAAAAATGTTTGAAGCCAATCTGTTATGTTAATCATTTCTGGATCCTCAGTCATTAAAAAATTAGCCTGTGTATTTTGATTTAATGAAGAGATATTTAGTGGTTGTCCATTTTCAGAATATCCAGCAGAAGTAGGCGTTAAGGTGTAGCTTTGTCCTTCTTGCGCATAAAAATAATAGTAGTCCGACAACGAATTTATATTTGCTGTAGCGGTTCCTGGTTCCCAGTACCCGTTTACACTGATATTTGCATTAGGAATAGAGTTAGAATTTGAATCTGTAATAGTTCCATAAATTAAATAGGAAGACCATACCTTGAAATCTAATGAACTAGGTTTTTTTACTCCAGAAGAGTACTGTGATGGACTGGAGAAATAAACTGATTCATTAGATGATGGGGGGGTATTGATATCAAAAATTGGTTCTGGCTTTAGAGAAACAAAACAGTTTGTTGGATCTACAGACTCATCTACATTGAAAGAATAATTTCCGTTTGAATCTGATTCTGTAGAATCATTAATCTTTTTATTTGAATCTCCAGGCGTATTTCCTATTAAAATAATGGTAACACCTTCTATGGGATTACCATTTTGATCTAAGGTTTTTCCTGAAATTGTTATTGTTGACATATTTAAAATTTTACTGTTGAACTGCTGAATAAAATGAACTTCATACTTAGTCCGTAGCTATAATAGAGAAACTACCACTCAATCTCTTGCTAAGCAAAGTACTAATTAGTCACATAACTTACAACAAACCAAAGAGATATTTGCTTTGTCTTTTGTTATTGTAAGTGATTTTTATTATAATAATAGAGTATCGAAATCAATTTATCGTTTAATTAGACTTTTTTGAATTTATTACAACGGCAAATATATGCGATAGAGCGAGCAGAAATTCAGAGAATTTCAAGATTAGCACTAGCACATACTTTTTGTTATTTGCTAACTTAATTCATACCAGCGACTAATCAACATTATATGCACGGCTTAGCAAAAAGAAACCATACATTAGATCAAAAGATTACTTAGCATAGTGTTACACCTAGATTTTCTTTATGATACTACCAAGAAATACTATGGATTGAGTGGTCAAAAGAGCATTGATCCAGTAGAGTTTTTCAAAATGTGCTTGGTAGGTTATTTAGAAAATATCATCAGTGATCGTCGTTTAGTAGAGCATTGTAGCTTGCGATTGGACATCTCTATTTTTTAGGTTATGATATTGATGAAGAAGCTTCCTTGGCATTCTACGATTAGTTGTACTGGTCAACTGTTTCCAGAAGAAGTTTTTGAAAAAGGTTTTTAGTCTAAATTTATGTATTTGTTTTTTTATAGCATTTGTAACACTCAGGTTTAATCATAGAAGTTGATTCAAATTCTCCACAACTATGGCAAATATTTTCTTCGTATTCAGAGTTTTCAAATTTAGACCAAATTGCAAAACAATTCCTACAATATGGTTTTTCTACATCATATTCAATTTGTTCCTCACATCTAATACAATAACCTTGTTTTATCTTTTTATTAGTTCCATTTGAATTCTTTAGTTGAAACAGCCTTTGTTTAGTTTTAGATAATTGAATTATTTCTGATGACTGAATAATTGAAAGCGTTTCATTTACAGCGTTGTCAAATAAACTTTTGTCATTATTTAGGGTAACGAAAACCCCCATTTCGCGATTATTTTTCTCTGAAAACTCATACATATTCATTGATGTAATCACCATTTCATATTCGTTGAAATAACACTTTGCGTGTAAGTTTTCAAAGTAGAGTAGTTCCAAGTTTTTTAATCCATCAAGTGATTTTTTTTCATTCGGTTTCAACTCGTCTTTTCCATAAATTATTTTGATTGAAACATTCCGTTTGGAAGCATCCAATAATCTTTCATAAAATGTCTTTGAAATTTGTAAATATGGTGAAACTAAAACTAGCTTTTTATTTGCTCCAGTAATTATCTTTTCAATATGGTAAGATGTTCCGTTTGTTGTTAAAAATTCGGCCATTTATTTTTTAGTAAACGTTTATTCAACTTTTGAGCAACAAAATTGCTTAGACCACTAATGTGGTATATATCTCAAATATAGATAAATATGGTAAATTTTCAAGGTAGATTCTCATATTGGAAGAAGCTAACAAAAGTTAGATTCACACTTATCAGATTTAATATTCACAAAACATTAGAAGTGATGTGATGTATTACATTTGCGCTTTTAATTATATTATCTATGTTATTCGAAAGCATTCAAAACACCATAAAAACCTTAGATACTTCTAAAATAGATAAAGAAAGAAAAGCACTTTTAGAAACCTTATCATTTTATATTCAAAAGAAAGTAGAACAAGGATTACCAGTTAACCTAAACTTTATTTGTACGCATAACTCTCGAAGAAGTCATTTATCGCAAGTATGGGCTCAAGCCTTAGCATTGTATTTTAAAGTTCCCAATGTGTTTTGTTATTCTGGCGGAACAGAAGCTACAGCCATGTTTCATATGGCGGCAAAAACATTAGTTAAGCAAGGTTTTGAGATCAAAGCCATTTCAGAAGGAAACAATCCAATTCAAGCGATTAAATATGCAGAGAATGCACATCCTATTATAGGATTCTCAAAGACGTTTGATGATACATTTAATCCCGCGACAAATTTTGCGGCAATCATGACTTGCTCTTCGGCAGATGAAGGCTGTCCATTTGTATCAGGGTGCGACCAAAGAATCGCATTAACATTCGATGATCCTAAGGCATTTGACAATACACCACAACAAGCATCGAAGTACGAAGAAAGAAGTTTACAGATTGCTTCGGAACTATTTTATGCTTTTTCGAAGGTGAAACAGTAAGGACGTAGTGTTTTATTGAATTTGATAGCCTATTGTCAATGTTGTAATTATAAAATTAAGATGACGAGGAATAACTAATACATGATTATTGATAATCATGTATTAGTTTATTCAAAGTAAGTGTTATAAGACCTCTGGTTTAAGCCAGAGGTGATAACAAATAGCACAGTGAGGGTAAATCAATTTAATTTCTCTAATTTCTTCCTGATCTTTTGTATGGCAGATTCTATAGATTTTTCAGGTTCAATTACATTATAGCTTCCCCAGAATTGAGGATCCGAAAAACCAGAAGCTTCATCCGCAAGTACAATAGATTTTTTAAGGCGGTCTCTCTTCGTCCAAACCAGCTCATCAATAATCGAATTTCTATCTGTAACCGCCATTTCCATAGATAGGGTGTATACAGAGTTAAAGAGCTTTCGTTTCCGCTTTACCCTAAAGCTAAGATCGGACTTGCTATAATTGTAAAACCATTTACCATTTTGGAAGGTATAGTCTACTTGATAATCGACTTTTAACGGTTCTATCTTAACACCAATAGGTTTTTTCTTTACTAAGTATGAAATGACTTCTTTTTTGTTTTCTAAATTCAAGCTATAAGTAGCACGAACAAGAGCATAATTTTCACTATTGATAAATAATTTGCCGTGATACAAAGGTTCCTTTATCGTTGGTTTTTGTAAAAAATTAACCACGTAAACTACCTGATCATTGATTTCAGTGGATTTATCATAAGAAAACTCATAATTATTGATATTGGGCATATCAAAAACATACTCAGCATATTTTACAACATCCATGTATAATGTATTGTAAGGTCCTCCTTGTAATTTTAATGCTACAGTATCTAATTTTCTGTAATCGGTGTCCTTACGAGATTTGATTAGTTTTATAAAATCTATTTTTTCGCTGTCGTAAGATTGCTTGTAAAGATTAACTACGGCCTCGGATAAGGAAACATTTTGTCTTCTTCTTTTGATCGTTTCTCTGTAGAAAGAGGTTAATAGATTGCGTTGCTCCGAATAGTTTGCAGCTTTTTTTTCAAAAGTCTTTTTAACCAGATCAGAAGCGTTTTTAAAAACCGTTAAGTTTATTTCATCCAAATCTTGCGCTACAGGCTGAAGGGAAATCGTATAATCATTGGTAGTAATTTTGGAAATAGGTACAGATTTAGAGATATAACCTAAATGAGCAACTTCAATATCGAAAGACCTATATTCATTAGGAATTTTAAGAGAAAATTCTCCATCACTATTTGATATAGTACCAATATTGGTATCCTTGATACGAATACCTGTTTGCGGTATTTGTTTTTTCGTTTCAACATCTTCAACGACACCACTTATTTCAAAAAAATCATTTTCAGTTTGTGCAAAAGATACTTGAGTGATTAAAAAGAGTACTGCTATTAGAGAATACCTTTTCAAAAGGCTGGTTGCTGAGCTCATGATATGGTAGTTTTAAAATTAGATATACTTTATACTTAAAATACGTACTTGAGTATAAGTTAGTGAAATAAGACGTTACAGTCTGTAAATCCTTTGTTAATTAACTTTGTTTAGAGTGTAATGCTGTTTGAGTTTCTTAGTTTTAGTGACTCTTTTATTGTAATTTTATAAATTTAATCCCACATTGTGGGGCGAATTCACCGATGCTTGTATTGAATTTTAGCATAGGTAGTTTTCAGCTACATACCTCGTTTGCTTGCGCAGAGGTAGTTGATTTAACACAATTTCTGACAATGAATAAAAACTATTGTTTATTCTTATTTTTTGGACTTTTTTCTTTTCTGAATTTTGAATTGGAAGCGAAGAGTTTTTATGATCGTTTTTGTTTTATTAATAATTGTGATGATGCAATAGTAGCAAATGCAGGTTCGGATCAATCTGTTTGTGGAGCTACTGTTTTGTCAGCAACAGCTCCTTCTGGCTTAGGAGAGTCAGGAAGATGGAGTGTTGTTAGTGGAGCAGGAGGGACTTTTGGTGATGTAAACAGTCCAGTATCTAGTTTTAGTGGAAGACGAGGAGTTTCTTACACGTTAAGATGGACAGTTAGTAATGGGGTTTGTCCTATAGCATCAGACGATGTTTTTATAGATATATTAGAAAACCCAAGTAGTAATGCGGGTAATGATCAAACTGTTTGCGGTACATCTATCTCTTTAAGAGGGGATTTTAATGGTCTTTCATCAAGTTGGAGTATTGTTAGTGGATCAGGAGGCGTTTTTAGTAATGAATCAAGTCCTAGTACAAGATTCAGTGGAGTTGTAGGAGAAAGTTATGTACTTAGATATACAGCAAGTAATGGTATATGTATAGATGCTACAGATGACGTAGTTGTTACTTTTTATGAACTCCCAAGAAACGTGAATGCAGGTTCGGATCAATCTGCTTGTGGAGCTACTGTTTTGTCAGCAACAGCTCCTTCTGGCTTAGGAGAGTCAGGAAGATGGAGTGTTGTTAGTGGAGCAGGAGGGACTTTTGGTGATGTAAACAGTCCAGTATCTAGTTTTAGTGGAAGACGAGGAGTTTCTTACACGTTAAGATGGACAGTTAGTAATGGGGTTTGTTCTATAGCATCAGACGATGTTTTTATAGATATATTAGAAAATCCAAGTAGTAATGCGGGTAATGATCAAACTGTTTGCGGTACATCTATCTCTTTAAGAGGAGATTTTAATGGTCTTTCATCAAGTTGGAGTATTGTCAGTGGATCAGGAGGGGTTTTTAGTAATGAATCAAGTCCTAGTACAAGATTCAGCGGAGTTGCAGGAGAAAGTTATGTACTTAGATATACAGCAAGTAATGGTATATGTATAGATGCTACAGATGACGTAATTGTTACTTTTTATGAAACCCCAAGAAATGTGAATGCAGGTTCGGATCAAGATGTACTCGATATTGCAATATTAGATGCAAATGAAGTTTTAGGATTGAATGAATCAGGTAGTTGGAGTATAGTTTTTGGAGATGGTAATGAAGTGATTGGAGAGGTAAGTAGTCCATCCTCTACTTTTACAGGAACAAAAGGCTTTTCATATACATTGAGATGGACGGTTGATAATGGGGTTTGTCCCATTGCTACAGACGATGTTGTAATTAGTTTTGATGAAACATTGTCGATTTCCAATAATATTACTTCTCTAAACGATAAAAAAATATTCATTTACCCAAATCCAATAACGAATTATTTCAGAGTTTCCATTCCCTTTACAAATATAAAATTATATGATTTAAACGGAATTCAACTTATAGAAACACAATCCTCTATAGTGAATATGGAAAATGTTGCTTCAGGGATTTATTTGGTAGGCATTGAAAGTGAACAAGGATTAATTTATAGAAAAATAATAAAATAATAAAGTAATAGGGTTTAATTATAAATGCAATGATCTTTTTTAGAAAATGAATCAAGCTTACTATCTTTAATACTATTCTGATTTAGATTGTGCATTATGTTATTTGATTTTAAAAAACATCTTGATAATACATTCCTAGATTTGCTTCAACAAAAAATAGGAATAGCCATCAGTGGGGGAGTAGATAGTGTAGTACTCGCTCATTTATTACATTGTTGTGGAGCTAAGATCAGTTTGCTGCATTGTAACTTTATGTTGAGAGGTGTTGCAAGTGATGGAGACCAATCTTTTGTAAAGCGTTTGGCAGAAGAATTCAAAGTACCGTTTTATACGATTGAGTTCAATACTAAAAACTACGCAGAAGCACATAAGATGTCTATTCAGGTTGCGGCAAGAGAACTTCGCTATCGATGGTTTGAACAAATGGCAGACTTGTACAAACTTGATGTCATCGTCACAGCACATCACAACGATGATAACCTAGAAACTTTTATCATTAACCTTTCTAGAGGTACAGGATTAGAAGGATTGACAGGAATCCCTAAAATAAATAACCTTTTTGTGCGTCCATTACTTCCTTTTTCAAAACAAGATATTATAGACTATGCAGAAAAGCATCAGTTGCAATGGAGAGAAGATGCTTCGAATGCCGAGACTAAATATTTGAGAAATAAAATACGTCATAAGATAGTTCCTGTTTTAAAAGAGCTACACCCCGAAGTATTAGAGAACTTTAATAGTACGATCAATTTTCTGCAACGTAGTCAAGCATACATCAAGGATAAAGTTCAACAATTTAGGGATGTTTATTTCGTATATGATTCATTGACTAAGGGATATAAGATTTCAATTAAAGCTTTAAAACAAGAAAGCTTTTTAGATATCGTATTATTTGAGATTCTTAAAGAGTATGGTTTTACAGCTTGGGATGATATTCAACAATTATTAGACGCTCAGTCAGGTAAAAAAATATATTCACCTACCTATACGTTATTAAAGGATCGTACAGACGTATTGTTATATCCATCTGTTCAAGAAGGTATTCCTTTAAAAGAAATAGAGGGACTTGATGTTGAAGTTGTATTACCCCAAGGCACCCTTCATTTTAATGAATTGAATTTTGAAAAAGAGCAACATAGTACTCATACTATCGTTGTTGATAAAAACAGGTTAAAATTTCCTTTAAGCGTAAGAAGTTGGGAAATTGGCGACTATTTTTATCCTAGTGGAATGAAAGGGAAGAAAAAAGTAGGTAAATACTTTAAGGATGAAAAATTCTCTCTTCCACAGAAAGAAAAAACATTATTGTTATGCTCTAATGATGAGATTATATGGATTATCGGTCATCGAGCAGATCAAAGATTTATAGCAACTACAGAAACCAAACATGCGATACAGATCACCTTTACTTCGATTTAAGAATATATTTTTTAGTTTATTTCTATTTACAATTACCTTTTTTTCTGTTCAAGCAAAGATTATCGATCCAGTAAAATGGGAGGTAAGTGCCAAGAAAATATCAGATACAGAATATGATTTGTTTTTCAAGGCGAGTATGGAAGGGAAGTATCATATTTATTCTCAGTTTCTAGATGAGGATCAGCTGGGGCCAATCCCTACGGCCTTTACTTTTGAAAAAGGAGCATACAAGCGAATAGGAAAAGTAGAAGAACCTGAAGGTCATGAAGAATTTGACCCGACATGGGACATGAAGATTAAGTTTTTTGAAAAAGATGCTATTTTCAGACAGCGTATTAAAGTATTGCCAGGCTTTCAATCTCCTTTAAAGGCATCGATAACTTTTATGGCTTGTGATGATAAAACTTGTTTCCCTCCAGAAACGAAATCTTATGAATTCGATTTAGAGAATTTATCTGTTTCGTCAGAAATCTTAAAAGTATCCAATAAAGATTTAGAACTATCTAACGGAATCATTTTACCTATTAAGTTAAAGGAAGGTGTAGTGTTATCTATTACAGAGAAAAAAAGCCTTTGGAATTTATTTGTTTTAGGGTTTATCGGTGGTTTAATAGCTCTTTTGACTCCATGCGTATTTCCTATGATCCCGTTAACAGTGTCTTTCTTTTCACATAGTGCAGGAGGGCGAGCTCAAGGTATTTTTAAAGCGGTACTGTACGGACTTTTTATTTTGGTCATTTATATATTAGTCAGTGTACCATTTCATTTATTAGATACGGTAAGTCCAGATAGTCTTAATAACATATCTACAAATACTTGGTTGAATGTGTTGTTCTTTGTGATATTTATCGTTTTTGCAATATCATTCTTTGGTTTTTTTGAAATAACATTACCAAGTAGTTGGAGTAACGCTATGGATGCTAAGGCATCGAGAGTAGGAGGAATTGTTGGAGTCTTCTTTATGGCGTTAACCTTAACATTGGTGTCTTTTTCGTGTACAGGGCCAATTTTAGGTTCTTTACTGGGAGGTTCATTAAGTAACGACGGAGGAGCTATCCAATTGACTTATGGTTTAGCAGGATTTGGATTAGCCTTAGCCTTACCATTTGCTTTTTTTGCATTGTTTCCTAGTTTATTGAAAAAACTTCCCAAAAGTGGAGGATGGATGAGTACGGTGAAAGCAGTATTAGGATTTGCCGAGTTAGCTTTTGCATTAAAGTTCTTATCAAATGCAGATTTGGTAGAACACTGGGGCTTGTTAAAGAGAGAAGTGTTTATAGGAATTTGGATTTTGATAGCATTGGCGTTGGCGGTGTATTTATTTGGATTTTATAAAATGCCGCATGACGCACCGGGTCAGAAAATATCGTGGACAAGGAAAGCATTAGGTGCTATTGCCTTGATATTTGCTTTAAGCTTAGCTCCAGGGGTATTACCAGCATCAAGTCCTTATCACGCTTCATTAAAATGGCTAAGTGGTTTTCCACCTCCTACATTTTATAGTATTTATAATAATGCGATAGAAAAGGGACATCACGATAGTTATAATAGTCTCGAAGAAGCAATAGAAGCTTCAAAGAAAGAAGGAAAACCGATGTTAATAGATTTTACAGGATGGGCTTGTGTCAATTGCAGGAAAATGGAAGAGCAAGTTTGGGTAGATCCAGAAGTGAATAAAGTAATTAAAGATGAAGTGATTTTAGTATCACTTTATGTAGATGATCGTAAAGCATTACCCAAAGAAAAACAATTTACAGTGAAGTACCCTAATAGTGATGTTATCAAGAAAGTAAAAACAATTGGAGATAAATGGGCAAGTTTGCAAAGTATTAATTTTGAGAATAATTCTCAGCCACATTATGTGTTGATGGATGCCAACTTTAATGTGTTATCGACTCCCGTAGGCTATACTCCAGATTCAAATACGTTCTATAAATGGCTTAAAAATGGGATAAAGCGTAAGTGAAAAACATAAAAACCAAATTAAGCAACATATAATTTAACAAAAGGCGTGAATTTGATTCATGCCTTTTGTTTTTGATAATGAAATCAAGATTTTGATGTATTTCTGATAATTTATAAATCGAAAACGATGTAGTTGAGCGTCGTATTAGGTAAATTGATAAGTTTAAAATACTTTTGACCTCTAATGGCTAAAGAAATTAAAAAAATAGGGGTATTAACCTCAGGAGGAGATGCTCCAGGAATGAATGCTGCAATAAGAGCAGTAGTTCGTTCGTGTTCGAATCAAGGAATAGAATGTTTAGGAATTTATGAGGGCTACAAAGGTCTTATAGAAAACAATATGATTTCCTTAGATGCGCGCTCGGTAGCAAATACTATTAATAAAGGAGGAACTTTTCTTCGTTCGGCACGTTGTTTAGAATTCATCGAACCAGAAGGACGTGTTAAAGCTTTCGAAAATATTAAGAAAAATAATATTGATGCCTTAGTAGTAATTGGAGGAGACGGAAGTTTTACAGGAGCTCAGAAGTTAAGTAAAGAACATAACTTTCCAGTAGTTGGTGTACCAGGAACTATCGATAATGATATATGTGGAACCGATTATACAATTGGTTATGATACGGCATTAAATACTGTAGTAGAAGCAGTAGATAAAATTAGAGATACAGCAAGCTCACATAATCGATTATTTCTAGTGGAAGTAATGGGTAGAGATGCAGGGGATATTGCTTTAAATGCAGGAATTGGAGCAGGAGCAGAAGAAATTCTGATCCCTGAGATTGAAAATTTGGGGATCGAACGTCTAATGCATTCATTAGATACCAGTAGAGAATCGGGGAAGACATCTAGTATTGTGATCGTTGCCGAAGGAAATACAGGTATGAATATCCTTGAAATGAGAGACTATGTTTGCGAACATAGACCCGATTATGATGTTCGTGTATCCGTTTTAGGACATATGCAACGCGGAGGAGCACCAAGTTGTGCCGATCGAGTATTAGCATGTAAACTAGGTGTTAAAGCTGTAGATGCCTTATTAGATGGACAAACAAATGTAATGATTGGTGTAAGCCATAGAAAAGCAGTATGTGTTGACTTTTCAGTTGCATTGTCCAAAGAAAGAGAATTAGACAAGGAGTTACTTCGTGTAGCGGATATTACTTCATTGTAAATAATTATAATTATTAAATTAAACTTTAAAAAATGAGTACTTTAAAACTTGGGATTAACGGTTTCGGTCGTATCGGTCGTATCGCTTTTCGTGTAGCTTCACAAAGAGAAAATGTTGAAATAGTTGCTATCAACGATTTATTAAACGTAGACCACTTAGCATATTTATTAGAATATGACTCAGTACACGGGAAGTTTGATGGTACTGTTGAGGTAAAAGACGGAAGTTTAGTTGTAAACGGAAAAGCTATCCGTGTTACTGCTGAGCGTAATCCTGAAGATTTAAAGTGGGATGCTGCTGGTGTAGATGTAGTATTAGACTGTACAGGTATCTTTACTACTTTAGATAAAGCTGGAGCTCACTTAAAAGCAGGTGCTAAGAAAGTTGCTATTTCTGCTCCTTCTGCTGATGCTCCTATGTTTGTAATGGGTGTAAATGACGAAAAGTTAACTGCAGATCATACAATCGTATCTAATGCATCTTGTACAACTAACTGTTTAGCTCCTATCGCTAAAGTTATTGACGACGAATTTGGTATCGTTGAAGGATTGATGACAACAGTACATGCAGCAACTGCTACACAAGCAGTAGTAGATGCTCCATCTAAAAAAGATTTCCGTGCAGGACGTTCTTCTTTAAATAACATTATTCCAGCTTCAACTGGTGCAGCTAAAGCTGTTGGTAAGGTAATTCCAGAATTAAATGGAAAACTTACTGGTATGGCTTTCCGTGTACCAACTGCTGATGTTTCTGTGGTTGACTTAACAGTTAAAACTGAAAAGCCAGCTTCAATGGAACAAATTCAAGCTGCTATTAAAAAAGCTGCTGCTGGATCAATGAATGGAGTTCTTAAATATACTGATGAAGCTGTTGTATCTCAAGATTTCGTAGGAGAATCTCATACGTCAACTTTTGATTCTGGAGCTAGTATCGCATTAAACGATAACTTCTTCAAATTAGTTTCTTGGTATGATAACGAATATGGTTATTCTTCAAAATTAATCGACTTAGCTACTAAGATCGGTAACTTATAATATCAATTAGAGCCTCATGTTATTTTAATATGGGGCTTTTTTGGCTTTAAACACTACTCACAAACAACTTTTATTTTAAAAATGTAATACTATAAAAAAACAATTACTATGATTCTATTAGCAGATGGAGGTTCTACGAAATGTGACTGGATCCTTCTAGACCATAACGGTGAGCAGGTATTTAAAACTCGTACACAAGGATTAAATCCAGCAGTATTCCCCGAAGAAGTATTAAAAGAGCGTTTACTCGCAAATGATGAGCTTCGTGCTTATAAGGATCAAATTGAAAGTGTACATTTTTATGGAGCAGGTTGTGGTACTCCTGGACCTACTAAAGTTTTAGATGATATATTTAGAAGCTATTTTACGGCTCCAGAGATTGTTGTGAAAGAAGATATGGTAGCAGCCGTTTTTGCCGCTACTACAGAACCTGGTATTGTTTGTATTTTAGGAACTGGATCTAACAGTTGTTTTTATGACGGAGAAAACATTCAGATGGAGGTAGAATCTCTAGGGTATGTTTTGATGGATGAAGCTAGTGGTAATTATTTTGGGAAGCGTTTGATAAGAGATTATTACTACAAACGCATGCCAAAACCAATTGCTGAAGAATTTGAAAAGCGATATGACCTTTCGCCAGATTCTATAAAATATAAAGTATACCAAGAGGAAAACCCAAATACTTATTTGGCGAGTTTTGCCGAATTTATTTTCACAAGTGAAGAAAGAAATGGGTACTTCTATTTATTAATTACCGAAGGAATCAAGCGTTTTGTTGAGGATCGAGTATTATGTTTCCCAGAAGCGCAAAATGTACCGATTCATTTTATAGGTTCTATTGCTCACTTTAGTCAAGATATTATTCGTGATGCTTTATTACCATACCATTTAACACTAGGAAATATTATTAGAAGACCTATTGATGGAATTATAGATTACTATAGAAATCAAATTCTGTCTTAAGTTTTTATTGGTCTCAATAATAATTAAAGCTATGTACTTTAGTACATCTCACTTTTAGTTTCTAAAAATTTTATCTACGGCAATAGGCGTTAAGCCTTAAGCAGTAGGCCTTGTGCATATTAATGTAGCTTATGGCTTAAAGCCTATAGCTTACAGCAATTCATTAAAATTATTACTAGCCTGATATAAGAAATTGTATTAGGTTTTTTTATGCAAAAAATTAAGAGCTAAAAATAGGGTAACAGCAAGTCTACCTGTATTAGATATAAACAACCTAATACTAATCCCAAATCTTGTAGATATGAAGAAGATATTTACCCTACTATTATTTTTAAGCGTTACCTACTTATTGGCCCAACAAGCCTACTTAGTCAAGGATATTAATACAGGAGCTAGTGGTGGTTCTAATGTTGGAGACTTCGTCGAATTCAAAGGGCGTTTATACTTTAGAGCGGATGATGATACCCATGGAAATGAAATATGGGTAAGTGATGGAACACCTAATGGGACGCATTTATTCGTAGATATTGAATCAGGGAGACTCAGTTCTTCCCCGAGCTATTTAACTGTACTGGGAGATCAGTTATATTTTAGTGCAGGCGATGACGCCTTTGGTACCGAGTTATGGGTAACGGATGGTACTCCTGCTGGAACTCGACGAATTACAGACATCAACCCTGGGGTAAATTCTTCTCGGGTTTCTCATCTTACGGTGCTAAATAATAAGCTATACTTTGCAGCAGATGATGGTATTCATGGAGTAGAGTTATGGGAAAGTGATGGAACTGTAGCAGGAACAAGACTGGTGAAAGATATCCGATCAGGATCAGGAAGTTCTTATGCTTTTTCTCTTGTAGCGTTTAATAACAAACTTTATTTTTCTGCTGACGATGGGATTCATGGAACAGAATTATGGGAAAGTGATGGAACGGAAACAGGGACTAAATTAGTAGCAGATATCTTTCCTGAAATGAATAGAGGGAGTAGCCCTTCAGAATTAACAGTGTTTAATAATAAATTGTACTTCGCGGCTCAAGATTCGACGAATAATACAGAGTTATGGGAAAGTGATGGAACAGAAGCAGGTACTAAATTGGTGGTGGATGTAACTCCTTCTGGATATTCTTTTGTTTCTCAATTAACGGTTTTGAATGATACCCTCTATTTTAGGGTGCTACATCCTGTATACGGATGGGAGCTTTGGAAAAGTGATGGAACTCCTTCTGGTACTAATTTAGTTAAAGATATCTATCCAGGTTCTAACGGATCTGGCCCTTTTAATCTTTATGCATTTCAAAATAAATTATACTTCAGTGCGAATGATGGAAGTGGGATTGGGAATGAGCTATGGATAAGTGATGGAACTGAACTTGGAACACAATTATTGAAAGATATATACCCAGGAACAGGAGGATCTAATATTAGAGAGTTTTATGCTTTTGGTAATAGGCTTTTTTTTCGAGCTTCTAGCCCAGAAGGGAGAGATGAATTATGGGTGAGTGACGGTACTGAGATAGGAACAAGTCAGTTTTTAAGAATAAATAAAAGCACCACTTCTTCCAATGCTCGTTACTTTATAAATTATGATGGAATAGCTTACTTCCAAGCAAGAGATAATATGCACGGGACAGAATTATGGCGAAGCGATGGTACGGAAATAGGTACTTACATGGTGAATGATAATAATCCAGGAAGTGCAGGAGGAGCAGGAAGAATGCTAGGGGTAATGAGTGGTAAACTCTATTTTGTAGGAAATGAGGGAGTTTATGGTAGAGAGCTATGGGAAACAGATGGTACTGAAGCAGGGACGAAACTGGTTAAAGATATAAACCCAGGGAGCGATGGTTCTGGTCCTTATAATGCAGTAGTATGGAACGATAAACTCTATTTTACAGCATACGAACCTGTACATGGTACCGAGTTGTGGGTAAGTGATGGTACGGAATCAGGAACACAATTGGTTAAAGATATTAATCTGGGAACAGATCATGGTTTTATATCTCAAATAGCAGTATTTAAAAATAAACTTTATTTCGGAGCGAATGATGGAATTCATGGTGTTGAACTCTGGGAGAGTGATGGTACGGAAGCTGGAACCCATTTAGTAAAAGATGTTAATATAGGGACGAATGGCTCTTCTCCAAGATATTTCGAAGTTTACGATAATAAGTTGTACTTCAATGCATGGACATCAACACACGGAAATGAATTATGGGTTTCAGATGGTACAGAAGCAGGAACACAATTATTCAAAGATATACTTCCAGGAACTTCTGGTTCCCAGGTACAATGGTTAGAAGTATACCAAAACAAACTTTATTTTGGAGCGAATGATGGGGTACATGGATATGAGTTATGGGAAAGTGATGGTACCGAATCAGGAACACAATTAGCGGTAGAAATTAGAGAAGGTACTAGTGGCTCTAGTGTTAGGGAGATTACGGTGTTTCAAAATCGAATGTATTTAAGAGCCGATGATGGGGTATTTGGTACAGAGTTATGGGAAAGTGATGGAACACCTGAAGGAACTTCTTTGGTCGCAGATATGAGACCTGGATCTAGTGGCTCTTCCCTTGATGATATGGTAGTAGTTGGGAATAGGCTGTTTTTTAATGCGGATGACGGTATTTTTCAAGAAGAAGTGTGGGCTTTCGAACCTTTCGATTGTAGTACGTTAACATCTACTATTTTATATGTAAGTCCTTCAGGAAATGAAACGAATAGTGGTCTTAGTTGGGGAGCAGCAACAACTTTAAATAGTGCGCTAAAGCTAGCCAAAACATGTGCCTCAATTGAAGAGATATGGGTGCAAGGGGGAACTTATGTGCCAGGGGTTAATCGATACGAGACCTTTTCTATTCCTGATAATATTAAAATATATGGAGGTTTTGCAGGAACAGAAACCACATTGAATGAAAGAGATAGGAAAACAAATGCTACGATCCTTAATGGAGATATTGGAATTCCAAATGTCATTTCTGGAAATACATTTACTCTATTGAATTTAGAACGTACAGATAATGTAGTTATTGATGGATTTATTATTGAAGAAGCGAATGCTGAATTTGATAATGATATCGATGATTTGAAAGATACTCGAGGAGGAGGAACATATTTAAGAAATGCAAATAACAATACATTTGCTAATTGTATTTTTAGAAACAATTTAGGACAAGAAGGAGCAGCCATTTACCATACTTCAGGAAATAATAATAAATACATTAACTGTTTGTTTTATGGTAACGAAGGTCAACAAACCAATGCTTTCTTTATAGAAGAAGGGACAGCTAGTTTTATAAACTGTACCCTAGTCAATAATACAGCTACTTCTAGTAACGGGATTCTAGGGTCAAAAGATGCCACTATCACCCTAATCAATAGTGTTGTAGACGGAAGTCATACCACCAATTTTAATACCACAGGAACAGGAAGCCTAGTTTCAACCTATAGTTACCTAAAAGGAGAAAACCCATCAGGAACAGGAAATATTGATGGAACAACGATTACAGATGTCCTTTTTAAAGATGTGGCCAATAATGATTATACTTTACAAGGAAGTTCCCTATTAATTGATAAAGGAAATAATTCCGATAACACAGCAGCCAAAGGTTTAGGAGGAAAAGAGCGTATTATCGATGGAGATAACGACAGTACTAAAACCATTGACATTGGTGCTTTTGAATTCGGACAAGCAGAACAGACGATTACTTTTGGTGCTTTAACCGATGTTACATATGGGGCTTCAAGCTTCGAGCTTCGAGCTGTCAGCACATCAGGCTTACCTGTGAGTTATTCTAGTTCTGATACCTCTGTAGCTACCATTTCAGGAAATACGGTAACCATTGTAGGAGCAGGAATGACGACGATCACAGCCTCACAAGTAGGAAACGATGATTTTAAACCAGCTATAGAGGTTCTTCAAGATTTAAAAGTTAACGGAAGAGAAATTACGATAACCGCAGATGCTGGACAATCAAAAGTATTTGGAAATGCGGAACCTGTTTTTACCTATACAATTACTACAGGAAGCTTGATAAATAGTGATGTGTTCACTGGAGTTTTAGCAAGAACTGTAGGTGAAGATGTTGGCTTGTATCCAATCACTCAAGGAAGCTTAGTGAATACTAATTACGATATCACATTTGAAGAGGATAATTTTAAAATATTGAAAGCCGATCAAGTGATCACTTTCAATAGTCTAAGTGAAGTCATTTATGGAGATATAGACTTTGACTTGAATGGAACTTCCGATTCAGGTTTAGCGATTTTATATACAAGTTTAGATCCTTTAGTAGCGACAGTTTCTGGAAATACAGTAACCATTGTAGGGGTTGGAAGTACTACGATTACGGCAAGTCAAACAGGAAATGGGAATTATAATGAAGCTATTGATGTTCCACAGGTATTGAATGTAACTGCTAAAGAGATAACCGTAACAGCAGATTCAAGTCAAGGAAAAGTATTTGGAAGTGGGGCTGATCCAGTACTAGATTATTCGATTACTTTAGGAAGTCTAGTAGGTAGTGATGTATTGAATGGTAGTTTAGAAAGAACAATAGGTGAAGATGTAGGCTTGTATCCAATTGATCAAGGAAGTTTAGCAAATTCAAATTACGATATCACTTTTATAGGAGCTGATTTTGAAATTATTAAAGCAGACCAAACTATTACTTTTGATAGTTTAAGTGATGTTACTTATGGAGATGCAGAGTTCAACTTAAATGGTACTTCCGATTCAGGTTTGACGGTTTCATATAGTAGTTCCGATCCTTCAGTGGCGACTGTTTCTGGAAATAGAATAACTATCGTAGGAGCAGGAACAACAACGATTACAGCAAGTCAGGTAGGAAATGGGAATTACAATGCAGCGATTACCGTTTTGCAGGAATTAAAAGTACTTCAAAGAAGACTTATAGTTAGTGTAGATGCAGATCAAGAAAAGGTATTTGGTACATCAGATCCTGTATTTACCTATGATATAGTAGGTACTAGGTTAATTAATGGAGACGTACTTTCTGGAAGTCTAACAAGAGTGTCAGGGGAGGATACCGGAACTTACCCGATTTTATTAGGAACTTTAGACAATACTAATTACGATATCAATATTATTTCGGAGAGTTTTACAATTATTGAAGCCGATCAAACGATTGATTTTCCTATACTAAGCGATGTCACTTACGGTGATGCTGACTTTAATTTGAATGCAACAGCTTCCTCTGGTTTAGAGGTTAGTTATTCTAGTTCAGATACTTCAGTAGCAACCATATTAGGGAATACGGTAACTATTGTAGGAGCTGGTCAAACAACTATTTCAGCAATACAAAGAGGAAATGGAAATTTCAACCCTGCTGGAAGATCTGTTCAAACATTAATCGTAAATGCTAAAGGCATCACGGTTTCGGCGAACTTTGGACAAGGAAAAGTATTTGGACATACAGAACCAACACTAACTTATGTAATTACTTCCGGTAGTTTAATAGGTAGTGATACTTTAAATGGAAACCTAGCTAGAATGGCAGGAGAAGATGTTGGATTTTACCCGATTAATCAAGGAACTTTAAATAGCCCCAATTATGATATTACTTTCGTAACAGATTTATTTGAAATTACACCTGCTGTGCAATTGATTACTTTTAATACTTTAGATGATGTCACTTATGGAGATGCAGATTTTAATTTAAGTGCGACTTCAGACGCTAGTTTAATGGTAAGCTATACGAGTTCGAATCCTTCAGTAGCAACGGTGTTAGGAAATATAGTAACCATTGTTGGAGTTGGAAGTACTACTATTATTGCAAGTCAATCGGGGAATAATAATTACTTTGCTGCAAGTCCGGTTAATCAAATATTAACTGTAAATCCAAAAGCAATCGCAGTAACTACCAATGCAGGTCAAAGCAAAGTCTATGGAGATGCAGATCCTACGTTGGCTTATTCGATCACTTCGGGGAGTTTAGTTGGTAGTGATGTGTTGAATGGAAGTTTGTCAAGAACAGCAGGAGAGGATGTAGGTTTGTATCCAATCAACCAAGGAAGTTTAGCAAATTCAAATTATGATATCACTTTTATTGGGGTTTCTTTTGAAATAACTAAAGCTGATCAAACGATTACTTTCAATAGTTTGAGTGATGTTATTTACGGGGCTTCGAGCTTCGAGCTTCGAGCTACCAGTACTTCTGGATTGTCAGTTAGTTATACAAGTTCAGATACTTCAGTGGCAACGGTATCAGGAAATACAGTAATGATTGTAGGAGTTGGAAGCACAACGATTACGGCAAGTCAATTAGGGAATAGTAATTACAATGCCGCGATCGATGTCCCGCAAGTATTGAATGTAACTACTAGAGCGATTACAGTGACAACAGATTCAGGTCAAAATAAAGTCTTTGGAGATGCAGAGTCTACATTGACCTATTCGATTACTTCAGGTAGTTTAGTTGGTAGTGATGTATTGAATGGAAGTTTGGCAAGAACAGCTGGTGAAGATGTAGGTTTATATCCAATCAATCAAGGAACATTAGCGAATACTAATTATGATATCACTTTTATTGGAGCTTCTTTTGAAATTACTCCATCAGATCAAACGATTACGTTTAATGGTTTGTCAGATGTTATTTATGGCGATGTAGATTTCAATTTAAATGGAACAGCTTCATCAAGTTTAGAAGTTAGTTATGAGAGTTCCGATACATCAGTAGCGACAGTTTCAGGAAGTACTGTAACGATTGTCGGAGTTGGAAGCACAACGATTACAGCCAGTCAATTAGGAAATAGCAATTACAATACTGCGATTACTATTCCACAAACCTTGACAGTTAATCCAAGAGCCATTAGTATAACAGCAGATGCAGGTCAAAGTAAAGTATTTGGAGGAGCAGACCCAGTGCTAGGATATTCTATCACTACAGGAAATTTAGTGGGTAGTGATGTCTTAAACGGAAGTTTAGCAAGAACAGCAGGAGAAGCTGTTGGAATGTACCTAATCCATCAAGGAAGTTTAGCAAATACTAATTATGATATCACTTATGTAGGTACTTCTTTTGAAATTATACCAGCAGATCAAACGATTACGTTTAGTGGTTTGTCAGATGTTATTTATGGCGATGCAGATTTCAATTTAAATGGAACAGCTTCATCTGGGTTAGAAGTTAGTTATAAGAGTTCCGATACTTCAGTAGCGACAGTTTCAGGAAGTACTTTAACGATTGTCGGAGTTGGAAGTACTACAATTACAGCCAGCCAATTAGGGAATCTTAATTACAATGCTGCGATTGCTATTCCACAAACATTAATAGTTAATCCAAGAGCGATTAGTGTAACAGCAGATACAGGTCAAGGCAAAGTATTTGGAGAAACAGAGCCCACATTAGAATATTCGATTACTTCAGGAAATTTAGTGGGGAGTGATGTATTGAATGGAAGTTTAGAAAGAACATCAGGAGAAGATGTAGGTTTTTATCCAATCCATCAAGGAAGTTTAGCAAATGCTAATTATGACATTACTTTTATTGACACTTCTTTTGAAATTGCACCATCAGATCAAACGATCACGTTTAATCCTTTGGCAGATGTTATTTATGGCGATTTAGATTTTAATTTGAATGCAACTTCCGATTCAGGTTTAGCGATTTCATATAGTAGCTCAGACCCTTCAGTAGCTACAGTTTCAGGAAACACAGTAACGATTATAGGTATTGGAAGTACTACGATTACGGCAAGTCAAATCGGAGATAGTAATTACAATGGCGCGATTGATATTCCACAAGTATTGAATGTAACTGCTAGAGCGATTAGTGTAACAGCAGATACAGGTCAAGGCAAAGTATTTGGAGAAACAGAGCCTACGTTAGAATATTCGATTACTACAGGAAATTTAGTGGGTAGCGATGTGTTTACTGGAGCTTTAGAAAGAACATTAGGAGAAGATGTTGGGATGTATCCAATCCATCAAGGAAGTTTAGCAAATGTTAACTATGATATTACTTTTATAGGTACTTCTTTTGAGATCACACCATCAGATCAAACGATCACGTTTAATCCTTTGGCAGATGTTATTTATGGAGATCTAGATTTCAATTTAAATGGAACTGCTTCATCAGGTTTAGAAGTTAGTTATGAGAGTTCTGATACTTCAGTGGCGACAGTTTCAGGAAGTACTGTAACGATTGTCGGAGTTGGAAGTACAACGATTACGGCAAGTCAAATAGGAAATAGTAATTACAATGCTGCGATTGATGTGTCACAAGTATTGAATGTAGCTGCAAGAGCGATTACGGTAACTGCCAATGCAGATCAAAGCAAAGTATTTGGAGATGTAGATCCTACGTTAATTTATTCAATTAGTTCGGGGAGTTTAGTTGGTAATGATGTGTTGAATGGAAGTTTGGCAAGAACAGCAGGAGAGGATGTAGGTTTATATCCAATCAACCAAGGAAGCTTAGCGAATACTAATTACGATATTATTTTTGTTGGAGATGCATTCGAAATTATTCGAGCAAATCAAACGATTACTTTCAATAGTTTAAATGATGTAGTTTATGGTGATACTAATTTTAATATAAGTGCAATTTCTTCTAATGGTTTAGCAGTGAATTTTAGTAGTAGTGATGAGAATATTGCACAAGTAAGTGGGAATACCATTTTGATACGAGGAGCAGGAACAGCAATAATTACGGCTTTTCAATCAGGAAATGGAAATCAAAATTCGGCTATTCCTGTGCAACAAACATTAGTTGTACACCCAAGGATGATTACAGTATCTCCCACTTTAGGACTTAGTAAAACTTTTGGGAATGCCGATCCGTTGCTAACCTATGAAATCATTTCAGATAATCTAGTAACTGGAGATACTTTATCAGGAAATTTAGAAAGATCCGTTGGAGAAGAAGTAGGACTTTATGCTATTCAACAAGGAACACTTAATAACTCTAATTATGAAATAGCGTATGTTCAAGGAGATTTTGAAATTCTAAAGTCAGATCAAGAACTTGTTTTTAATTTACCTATAACAATAGATGCTCGTATTGGAGCATGGGATCTGAATGCTAATACGAATTCAGGATTGCCTATTACGTTTTCAAGTTCCGATGAAAGCATTGTTCGTATTGAGGAAGGTAAAGCAATCATAGTAGGTTCAGGTAAGGTTCGTATTACAGCAAAACAGCAAGGAGGTACTAATTATAACAGGGCTTTGTCTGTAACTAGAGAAACACAAGTAATTTCAATAGAAACAGTCCAAAATATAGCTGCATGGATTGCATACCCTAATCCAACAGTTGATGTTATTTATTTAAAAAATATTTCACCAAATGCAGTAGTGACGATTTATGATATAAATGGAAAGCCTTTAATTGTTGCATCAAATTATATTGAGAATACCGCTTTGGATGTAAGCAATTTTGCTTCGGGAACTTATTTGATAGAAGTAAACTACGGTAATAGTTCCAATAGTATCCTTAGAAAGTTCTTGAAAGATTGATTTTAAAAATGATAAGAATTGTAATGATCCACCTTTTAATTTTTAAAAAGGTGGATTTTTTTATAGGGTACTTTTGAGTTTACCTGTATTAAAAGTATAAGCATAAATTTTAATACTAGTCCCATGAAAAAAATAATACCTAACCTATTGGCTTTTTTCTGTGTTATCGTTGGTTTTTCTCAAAGCTTCAATTATCAAGCAGTAGTTAGAGATACCAATGGAGAGCCTATAACAAGTCAAGCTATTGGTGTTGAAATTAAGATCAGAGAAAGTGCAGCGGATGGAGAATCCGTTTACTTAGAGACGCATACTGTAACTTCAAATGCACAAGGAGTTATTTCATTATCTATTGGAAATGGTAATACTACAGGGAATAATGTTATAACTAGTGTGAATTGGTCTATCAGAAATCACTGGTTGGAAGTAAGTATAGATATTACAGGAGGTACTAATTATATGGTCATCGGAACTTCAAAACTTCAATCGGTGCCTTATGCGAATTATGCAGCTACTTCGGGAGATAAGTCTTTTAGTACGGTTAGTAATGTAACTAGTAATTCAATAGGGGATATAGCTACAGACGATTTTGTATTTGGGAGTAGTCAATTAGCTAATGATAATACTACAAATGATGATGACCGAAGATTTTTCTTTGATAAAAGTAAAGGAGCATTTCGATCAGGTACATCAGATGATAGCTCATGGGATGAAGAAAACTTAGGAATTGGTTCAGCTGCATTTGGATATCAAAATATTGTGACTGATGGATTCAATGGATTTGCAGCAGGTTCTTTACTTAGGGTAAGAGCTTCTAATGGGGTGGCTTTTGGAGATCAAAATACGGTTACGGGTAACTATGCATTTGCACATGGAGAGCATTTGACGGCCGAAACTAGAGGGCAAATTACTTTAGGGAATTTCAATACTCGTAATTCAGGTAGTCAGTCTAATAGTGCTAATCTTATTTATCCTGAAGATCGTTTATTAGTAATTGGTAATGGAGATATTTCAAATGATAATCCTAGTGACGCCTTAGTAATGCTTAAAAGCGGAAATACAACTTTGAATGGTACATTAACCATTGATGGAGATAATGTCAATGGCTCTGGTGATGCTTATACGTTACCAGCCCAAGACGGAAGTGCCAATCAAATTATAGAAACAGATGGTAATGGAACCCTACAATGGGTAGACAAGCCTTCTGTGGCAAATCCTGTATTCTCTATAAATAGTCAAGTGATTTCAAATGGCTCAGGAGATTTTGCTAATGAAGACTTCGTAATAGGAAGTTCACAATTGGATAATATTCCTAATAACTTTAGCGATAATGGGCGTTTGTTTTTTGATAAAAGTAATGCTGCTTTTCGAGTAGGTTTCCTAGATGATAATGCAGAGGGAGGTTCTGATGCAGGTAAAGAATGGGATGATACTAATATAGGTTTTGCTTCAATTGCTATGGGTAGAGGAGGTATTGCGAAAGGAACGGGTAGTATTTCTATCGGAGGATTCAATACTCTTGAATCTACAGCAAGTAATTCTGTAGCTCTTGGATCCTCAAATAGATTCAACAATATGAGCTCGTCATACGCTTTTGGAGAATCGAATATTTTTAACGCACCATCAAATAATGTATTTGGCTTTGCTTTTGGTGCTAGCAACAACCTTAGTGTAGGGTTAACGTTTGCTATGGGGTACGATTTGATTGCCAATCGTAGAGGTCAAATGGTTTTAGGACTTTTTAATGAAGCCACAGTACCAAATACAGGTGGACTTTCAGCTACAGATCCTTATTTTATTATAGGTAATGGAGATTTTAGTGAAAGAAGTAATGCGTTAGTTATGCTTCGTAACGGAAATACACAATTAAATGGAACTCTAACTATTGATGGGGATAATAAAGGAGTAGGTGCTTCATACACACTTCCTGCTCAAGATGGAACTGCAAACCAGATAATGTCTACGGATGGTTCGGGGAATGTAAGTTGGATAACTGCAGCTAATTCAGGAGCTTTTTCTACAATCTCGAATGTAACAAGTAATGCTTCAGGAAATATAGCAACAGATGATTTTGTGTTTGGGAGTATACGATTAGATGATGACGGTGTTGTGAATTCAGGAGATGAAGTACGTATGTTCTTTGATAAAAGTAAAGCAGCTTTTAGAGCAGGAGATGCCACTGCCAGTGATGGTGTTGAAAGCGATTGGAACTCTGGTGCTATCGGAGACTATTCTGTAGCAATGGGACGAGGGTCTTTAGTTTCTGGTATAGCAGCGACTGCATTTGGTAGTCATAACAATGCGGGTGGAGAAAATGCATTTGCAGTAGGACATAACAATCTAGCTTCTCGTTTTGCTTCAATAGCATTAGGATCCGGTAATAGTGTTTCTGGTATTTATGCTGTTGGTTTAGGAGCAGGTTCACAAGCTACTAGTTATGGTCAGCATACATTAGGGTTGTTTAGTGAAGGAATTTTAGGAACACATAATAGCTATGTTGCTACAGATGCGTTGTTTGTTATAGGAAATGGTACCAGTGACGGTACTAGAAGTAATGCATTGGTAATGCGTAAAAATGGAAATACGACCTTAAATGGTAGATTAACGATTGATGCGGATAATATTGCTGCAGGGCGATCTTATACTTTGCCTGCACAAGACGGAACAGTAAACCAAGTAATGTCTACGGATGGTAGTGGGAATGTATCATGGACAAATGCCCCTTCAAATTTACCTGCAGGAGGAACGAATGGACAATTATTAGGAGTTAGTGCAGCAGGAGTCCAATGGCTTGATGCTGATGAGGTAATTGCAGATGATAGCCCAACAAATGAAATCGAATTACCTGTTGGAGGAACTGATGGACAAATTTTACGTACTAATGGTAATGGAGCTTATGCATGGGTAAATGATAATGTGAATGATGCTGATAATGACCCAACCAATGAGATTGAATTACCAACAGGAGGAACTTCAGGGCAAATTTTAATTAGTGATGGGGCGGGAGATTCGCAATGGACTTCTGATGTTACTACAAATTCTGTTACAACAAACGCCTTAAAAGTAACTAGCTTACCTAGTTTCTCTGCAGATTTAACGAATACTTTAGTACTATCTGGAGCAGGAAGCTTTTTAGATGTACCTACATGGACTACAAGTAATGCTACCTTGACCAACTTACATGATAACGGAAATCATTTTAATGAAACCACAGGTGAGTTTACAGCGCCTGAAAATGGATTATATTATTTCTCAGCTCAAGTACGTTTTGATGGTATTAACTCTGGTTTTATGCGTTTACTAATTGGAATTAAAGGCAAATTGAGTTTAGATAATGGAATGCATGCCATTGCTGAAGGGGATTCAGGAACAGATTTCCATACATTAAATGTTTCTGGTGTAATGAAATTAGCAAAAGATGAGGTAGTAACTTGTGTTGTATATTCTAGTGCAGATACATCTTGGAGTGTACAATCTGAAAGTGGGTTTAGTGGATATATGATCACTAGGTTATAAGCACTAAAGTTTTCTAATATAAAAGTCTCACTTAAAATAGGTGAGACTTTTTTTGATATGGAATTTAGGTTTTATAGTGTTGTTTTTCAGTTTTATACTAAAATAATGCCTACTAAAACATTATAGTTAAAGTTTGAAAAATCAAATTTTGGTATACTGTTTGTAATGTGAGCGAAGTAATCTATTTTTGAAATTAAATAACACAAAAATCAATCAATATGAAAAGATTAAAATTAAGTTTATTTGCTGTATTAGGGGCATTAGCAATTGTAAGCTGTGGAGGAGACGGTGACTCTGATGACGTATTGGGTACAGGAAATAATGGAGGAGGGGATGCATCTACTCCTACAATTCGTATCACAGAAGGGGGTAGTGATGATGATATTTTCGTAGCGGAAGCAACAGGGAGTGCAGGAACAACTACTGAAGCAAGAGTAATCTTTACTACAACAGATAAAAAACAAAGGAGACTTTATGTTACTAGGTCTGAATTGGGAGGTACACCTGAGCCATTTGTTATTCCTGAATTAGGGAATAGAGCAACCAAGGCAGATGGATCAATCGATATAGATGGAGATACAAGAAGTACATTAGATTTTACTTTTAATCTTGATGTTCCAACAGATGCAAATGGAGAGATTGTTTATAATTTCTGGTCAACTACAGGAAAAGGAGATTTTAGAGATGCATCAAAGCGTTTGTTATTGGGAGTTGGTTCTATTACCGTGAAAGTAGGTACCGGAGTGAATCCAGCTTCTGCGGTTAGATCATTTTCTGATATAAAATTATTTGCACCAGATTCTGAAGGTAAATTCGATACTTTCTTTTCTTTATTAACAGGTCAAGCACATAAAATTATTGATGGACCAGAATTTAGAGCATTATGGGACTTCGGTTACTATTATGGGGCTTCAGGAGTTTCGGCTAATCATAATGCAAGTTTAGTTTCTGTACAAGATTTCGATGCTACTTTTGGTTTTCCAGTAGAAGGATTAGAGCCAGGTGATGATGAGGAAGATGCAGAAAATGAAACTTTAAATCAAGCTTATTTTTCTGAATCTAATAGAACTAGCGCTGATTTTGATGCAGTATCTATTTCTAGTGATTTAGATGATATCATTAAATCTACAGCTACAAACATCATAAACTTAAGTGAAGGTGATGTAATTGAATTCGTAGATAATTATGGTGATAAAGGTTTAATTTTAGTGAAAGAGATAAAGCCAGGTTTTGATAATGATGACTTTATTGTTATTGATATTAAAGTACAACCAGCTCAGCCAATGGAAGGTAAATCTATGATGTAGTCATAAGGATTTGACTAGTTCAAAAAAAAGGGAAGCCAAACGGCTTCCCTTTTTTACTTTCTAATGTTGTCTTAATACGATTTGCTGATAAGAATTTCGTATTAATATGCTGAATTATTTTTTACTAGTCTAAGGCAAAAAAATCAAGCGTAGCCTAAGTTACGGTTGCTTTTTTTAACGAAAGAATAGTGAAAAAAAAACGACAGATATGCGAAATTTTTGTTAGTAAATCGTATAAAAGCTATGTTTTAAAAAACTAGTAAGCTTTTTAATTTATTAGAATTATTGCCCAGCTTCACGCTTAGCATCTTCAATCATCTTTTCATTTGCAACGATTCCTAATTCTACGCGACGATTTCTTTTTCTACCTTCTTCTGTAGCATTGTCATATTTAGGTTTTGTTTCTCCAAACCATTGAATTGTAAATCGGTTCGGGTCTAGACCATGAGTATAAAGATATTCTGCTACAGATTGAGCTCTTTTTTGTGACAATGTCATATTGTAGGCGTCAGCACCACTATTGTCTGTATGACCTGTAACAGAGATATTAGTGTCTGCATAATCTTCTAAAATCTTTTCTAATCTGTCAAGAGTTGTTTTCGAGGCAGCATTGATATTCGATTTGTTAGTGTCAAAGTATATTCCACTTTCTTCATCAAAGATTACATTAATACTTTCTCCTACACGTTCTACGACTGCACCAGGGATTTCTTCTTCAATACGTTCGGCTTGTTTGTCCATTTTTCGACCGATAACACCACCGACAACACCACCAAGGACACCACCGATAACTGCCCCGGTTCCACCTCCGTCACCTTTATTTCCAGTATTGTTGCCAATAACAGCACCTAGTATAGCACCTGCAGCTGTACCTATAACAGCACCTCGCTGAGTTTTATTTGAATTTTCTACAGCTTTACACCCTACTAGTAAAGAGAATGATAATCCTACTACAGCAATATTTTTTATAGATCCTTTCATTTTTTAATTTTTTGCAAAGTTCATAGTAATTGTAAATGGTTGTCCTTCAAATTGTAATTTTTGAGTCCATACCATAGTCGTTTCCGTTAATGTGTTCAAACCTGTACGGAATCCTTTATTCCCTTCAATTGATTTCTTTTTAACAGTTAATGGTTTCATTAAAAAACTGTAGCTGTCTCCATCAGGGATTGGAATGGTCCATTTAACATTTTTAAGTGTTTGATCACATCCTGAATTTGTAAACTGGTAAGTCCCTGTATTGTTATTAGGAACAAAAGCCCATACACTATTTTCAAAACAATCTGACCCAGCATCATTGTATAGTTTTACATTAAACTTTCCAGGTCGACTATAACTGACATTAGTTAATGTCCAATTTCCTTTAAGCGTACGTTCTGCTTGCCGTATAGGTTGAGTGCTTTTACATCCAATAGCACTAAAGGCTATAATAATTACACTTAAAATAATTTTCGAAAATTTCATTTTTGGTTTACTATTTTAATTATTTATTTCAAGTTAATATAAAATATAAGCGACACCTAAAGTTTATGGATTTTTTAGAATTAACTATCGATGATCGTCTTAATATTGGGTTATAATTTAAAAATATAATTGTTTTTTATAGTTTCTAATAGCTGATGTTCGATGTTGAAATGAGTCCATCATAACGATTAGAATACGTTTTAAGAATGTAAAAAGGGAGTCAAAGCCCCCCTGTAATTATATTTAGTCTCTAATATTGTAGTGTTAAGAGTTTCTCTTTATTAATGAGCGCAATATTGGTATAATCATTATCAAGCTCCCTAATTTCATTTTGTATTAAGACAATTTCTCTAGCACATAACTTAGAAATCTGTATTAATGAATTTTTGAAACTATTTGAAGCGATTACAGTATTCGTAATTTCCGAAATGGATGTTCTAATTTGGTGTAAACTAGATATGTTTTGTGCGAGTCTTTCTTTATCGCTTACTAATGCTGTAATCAAATGTTGTTGTTTTGAAATTTTATTACCACTGTAATTAGTGTATTCTTTTTCAAAGATCAATTGTAAATCTGTTATTTTTTGTCTTAAATAATCAAATGTAGGATTATCAAGCTGCAATGACAGACGATAGTAATTTGTTTTAAGTAGATCTAAACTATTAATTAAGACATTTATTTTAGAAACAATATGTGTTTGATTCATTTTAGTGAAAGTTAATTTTTCGCTAAAATAAAACTTAAGTATCTGAAAATCAGAATAATGATATGTTTTTCGATAAGTTGCATATCTTTAGGATAAAATAAACAAAGGCTACTCCTTTTTGATGGAAGTAGCCTTTATTTTTTTGTGAAAATTACTATTGTATCTTAAATTAACTCGAAACTACGCTTGATGAAGTTCGTTAAATCTTCTCCTGTCAATAGGTTTTGCGATAATTTAGCTAAATCTAAGGCTTGTTTAATTAACCCTTCTTTAGCTTCTTCACCTTCTGTAGCGTTTATTTTTCCTATGAAATCAGAATTTCCGTTTACTACTAAATTGTATGTTTCAGGGAAATTTCCAAACATATTCATACCTCCACCACCAGTAGCTTGCATTTCTTTCATACGACGCATAAATTCTGATTGCGTAATTAAGAAAGGAGCAGCCTTACTATCCATAGCTTCTACTTGAACAGTAAAAGTCTCTTTAGGAACCACTTTTTCGATAGTTTCTTTTAATTGCTCTTTTTCTTCATCTGATAATTTAGAAATTACGTTGTCGTCTTTCTTAATTAAATTATCGATATGATCCCCATCAACGCGAACGAATGTAGTATTTTCATGAGAAGTTTCTAGCTTTTGAATTAAGTGAGAAACAATTGGAGAATCTAATAAAATTACTTGGTATCCTTTGTCTTTTGCAGCTTGTATATAACTGTGTTGTGCATCTTTATTTGAAGCATAAAGCACAACAAGCTTCCCGTCTTTGTCTGTTTGAGCATCTTTAATTTGCTCTTTTAATTCTTCAAAAGTGAAGAAATTATTATCTACAGTAGGGTATAAAGCAAATTTGTCAGCTTTATCATAGAATTTATCTTCCGATAGCATTCCATATTCGATAACTACTTTGATATCATTCCATTTAGCTTCAAAATCTTCTCGATTATTTTTGAATAAAGAACTCAATTTGTCAGCGACCTTACGCGTTATGTAACCCGAAATTTTCTTTACAGCTCCATCAGCCTGTAAATAAGAACGAGATACATTTAATGGAATATCAGGAGAATCGATAACCCCGCGTAACATGGTTAAAAATTCAGGAACGATTCCTTCAACATTGTCTGTTACAAAAACTTGATTTTGGTATAATTGAATGCGATCCTTTTGCATACTCATATCTCCACTTAATTTTGGGAAATATAAAATACCAGTTAAGTTAAATGGGTGATCAACATTTAGATGAATATTGAATAAAGGCTCTTCGAATTGCATAGGATACAATTCTCTGTAGAAACTCTTATAATCTTCTTCTTCTAGATCAGCTGGTTTTTTAGTCCAAGCAGGTGTAGGATTATTGATGATATTATCTACTTCCTGAGTAGGAGCAGGGTCTTCTTCCTTAGCATCTTCTGGTTTAGGAAGTGTTTCTGTTTTCGTTCCAAACTTAATCGGAACAGGCATAAACTTGTTATACTTCGTTAAAAGCTCACTAATTTTAGACTCTTCTAAGAATTCGGTCTCATCTTCGCTTACATGAAGAACAATTTCAGTTCCTCTTTCGGTTTTATCCGCTTCTTCTAAAGTAAATGTAGGAGAACCATCGCAAATCCAATGAGCTGCAGGAGCATCTTTATAAGATTTGGTAATAATTTCAACCTTTTCAGCTACCATAAAGGCAGAGTAAAATCCAAGTCCAAAATGTCCGATGATTCCAGAATCTTGAGCACTATCTTTATATTTTTCTAGAAACTCTTCTGCTCCAGAAAAAGCTACTTGATTGATGTATTTCTCAACTTCCTCAGTAGTCATACCAAGTCCTTGATCAATAATACGAATCGTTTTTGCTTCTTTATCGACTTTTATCTCAATAAATGGATTTCCATATTCAACTTTAGCTTCACCAATACTAGTAAGGTGTTTTAACTTTAAAGTTGCGTCTGTAGCGTTAGAGATTAATTCACGTAAGAAAATTTCGTGATCCGAGTATAAAAATTTCTTAATTAACGGGAAAATGTTTTCAACCGAAACATTAATATTTCCTGTAGCCATAAGTGTTATAATTTATGTTTAATGTTTTGTACGTTGTCCAAAAAAAATACCAATTATTAGAATCTGACAAACTGTCTTAAAAATGTCAGTATGATTGTGTTCAATAAATCATTTAATGAAGAAGTTTACACTCTTATTGTTTTCGTTAAAAGCATCTTAAATAAATGTAAAGCACAAATAAAATATTTTCATAACTCGATTATTTGTTTAAATTTGTTTAATGTTTAATCTCAATAAGTAAACAAAATGAATCAGGCTTACAGTATCAAAGACTTGGAGAATATTTGTGGGATAAAAGCGCATACGATTCGAATTTGGGAGAAACGTTATAGTTTGTTGAATCCAGAGCGAACGGATACGAATATTCGCTTATATAGCCTACAGAGCTTACAGAAGTTACTAAATGTTTCGTTTTTAGTAAACTGTGGTTATAAAATTTCTAGGATTTCAAAGTTATCACAGGAAGAAGTTGATCAATATGTGAATAGTATAGTATCTGATCAAACTACGATTGATAGGTCATTTAATGATCTTAAAATGGCAATGCTCAATTACAGTGCTTCTAATTTCCATGATACCTATGATAAAATGTCTCAGCGATTTGGTTTTAGAAAGATATTTCAAGATGTATTTATACCTTTTTTAAATGAAATTGGGATGCTTTGGCAAACCAATAGTATTAATAGTACTCATGAACATTTCATATCAAACCTTATCAAGCAGAAGTTAATTACGTATATCGAAGAGTTACAAAAGAAAGATGTTGTACGAAAAGATAAAACTTTTGTATTGTTTTTACCTGCTGGAGAGATTCATGATTTAAGTCTATTATTCTTAAATAGTATTGTACTCGAAGAAGGATATAAATCAATCTATTTAGGTGGTAATATATCTACAGAATATTTAGAGAATTTGGCAGGTTTGCAAAATCATTTAGTATTTGCATCATATTTTACAGTTGCTCCAAAACTAGATGGTACGTTATCCTATATCGATGACTTTAAAGAGAAAATATGTAAAGGTACAGATCATCAATTGTGGGTAATGGGAAGGCATTTGCAGCATGTGTCGATACCTTATTCTGTGGAAATAAAAACCATTCATTCATTTGAAGATTTTGAAAAATTGATAAATTAAGAATGGGGAAAACAATAGCAGTAATAGGTTCTGGATTTTCTTCTTTATCTGCAGCTTGTTATTTGGCAAAAGAAGGTTATCAAGTAACTGTTTTTGAAAAAAATGAAAGTTTAGGCGGAAGAGCAAGTCAGCTAAAAGTTGAAGGCTATACGTTCGATATGGGGCCTTCATGGTATTGGATGCCAGATGTATTTGAGCGCTTTTTTAATGATTTCGGATACAAATCTTCTGATTTTTACAGTATTGAAAAACTAAATCCAGCATATTCGGTTTTTTTTGAAAATAGTAAAATTGATATACCAGATACATTGGACGATATCTATGCTGCTTTCGAAAAAATAGAGAAAGGAAGTGCAAAAGCTTTAGAAGTATTTATAGCTGATGCAAAAAGCAATTATGATGTAGCCATTAAAGATTTGGTATACCGGCCTGGGATATCCCCTTTAGAGCTAGTTACTCCTAAAACAGTAACGAAGCTTGGACAGTTTTTTAGTAATGTCTCCAAGGAGGTTCGGAAAAAAGTAAAAGATCCTAGATTGGTTTCTATTTTAGAGTTTCCGGTCTTGTTTTTAGGAGCAAAACCAAAAGATACTCCTGCGTTTTACAACTTTATGAACTATGCAGATTTTGGTCTTGGTACTTGGCAACCTAAAGGAGGAATGCATGCTGTAGTAGAGGGAATGGTGAAATTAGCCAAATCATTAGGCGTAACATTTGTAGTGAATGCTAATGTCGATAGAATTCATGTAGAAAACAAAATTACGAAAGGGATAACGGTTAACGGTGATTTTAACGCATTTGATAAAGTGCTTAGTGGTGCTGATTACCATCATACGGAAACCTTATTGGAAGTAGAAAACAAGCAGTATAGCGAGCAATATTGGGAAAAGAAAATATTTGCTCCATCGAGCTTATTGTTTTACGTAGGTTTTGATAAGAAATTGAAAAATGTAAGTCATCATAATTTGTTTTTCGATACAGATTTCGAAAAGCATGCTTATGAGATTTATGATGACCCCAAATGGCCTACAGAACCTTTGTTTTATGCAAATTTCACCTCAATAACAGACCCCAAAACAGCACCTGAGGGTTGCGAAAATGGTTTCTTTCTAGTGCCATTAGCACCTGGGGTAGAGGATACTGAAGCATTGAGATCTCAGTATTTTAACAAAATTATAACGAGATTCGAGGAAAAGACAGGAAATGTTATACAGAATAACATTAATTTTAAGAAAAGCTTTTGTGTAAATGATTTTGTGTCAAGGTACAATTCTTATAAAGGGAATGCTTATGGAATGGCAAACACATTATTACAAACTGCTTTTTTAAGGCCTAATTTACGTAGCTCGAAGGTGAAAAATTTATTTTTTACAGGGCAATTGACCGTACCTGGGCCAGGAGTACCTCCAGCACTAATTTCAGGTAAATTAGTAGCAGGATTGATGATAGATTAACAATACAACAACGATATATTCATGAAATCCATTTTTGACACCGTTGCACGAAAATGTAGTAAAGAAGTAACCCAATCATATAGTACTTCATTTGCTTCAGCTACGCGAATGTTAGGGACTTCCATTCGTCAAGATATTTATAATATTTATGGTTTTGTACGTTTTGCAGACGAGATTGTAGATTCATTTCATAATTATCCTAAAGATTTTCTGTTTGAAGATTTTGAAAGACAATTAAAGGATGCGATAGATCATCAAATTAGTCTCAATCCAATTTTAAATGCTTTTCAAGAGACTGTATTTAAATATAATATTCCTGCCGAATTGTACGAATCGTTTATGAACAGTATGCGAATGGATCTTACTAAAAAAACTTATTTGACGGACAATGAATATAAAGAATACATTTATGGATCGGCAGATGTAGTTGGTCTTATGTGTTTAAAGGTCTTTGTAAATGGAAACGAAGAACAGTATCAATTGTTAAAGCCAAGTGCTATGCGTTTGGGATCGGCATTTCAGAAAGTAAATTTTTTGCGAGACTTGAAGGCCGATTTTGAAGGGCTTGATAGGACTTATTTCCCCAATACAGATTTATTGAATTTAACAGAAGAAAGCAAACAGCAAATCATCAGTGAAATTGAGGACGATTTTGCAGTAGCAAAAGTTGGTATTCGTCAATTACCTTTGGAAGCTCGTTTTGGGGTGTACACAGCGTTTAGATATTATTCGAAGTTGTTATATAAATTAAAATCAACACCATCAGAAAAAATAAAAGAAACTAGAATTCGAGTTCCAGATTATCAAAAATTTGGGTTACTTGCCAATAGTTATTTCACCTATCGTTTAGGGTTAATTTAAGAGATTATGCAAACGCTATATTGGATTTTAATTTTTACAGGAACTTTCATCGGGATGGAAGGAATGGCTTGGGCTACACATAAATATGTAATGCATGGTTTTTTATGGTCTTTACACGAAGATCATCATCACAAAAGACACAATAGTTGGTGGGAGTGGAATGATTTTTTCTTTCTGTTTTATGCTATTGTTAGTATTGTCTGTTTTGCTCTTTGGAGTTACGATATCGCTTGGTTTGGTTTGCCAATAGGTTTAGGTATTTTCGCTTATGGAGCGACTTATTTCTTTGTTCATGATATATTCATTCATCAAAGATTTAAGGTCTTTAGGAATGCTAATAATTGGTATGCCGTAGGTATTAGGAGAGCTCATAAAATGCACCATAAGCATTTGGGTAAAACTCATGGGGAATGCTTTGGAATGCTTTTCGTTCCATTTAAGTATTTTAAAAAGTCTTAACTCTTTTGACCTCTTCAAAATTTTACGATTATATTATTGTTGGAGCTGGAGCAGCAGGATTACAACTGTCATTGGCCTTCATTGGGGACGCGTTTTTTTCAAAAAAGAGAATTCTCTTATTAGATTCGAACAGAAAGCAATCTAATGATAAGACCTTTAGCTTTTGGGAAGAAGGTAATGGTAAATGGGATGATATTGTTTCTAAGAAATGGAATTCAGCGGTATGTATTTCTCCTGACAATGATAAAATAACTTTCGATTTAGGAACCTATCAGTACAAAACGATTAGGGCTATAGATTTCTATTCAAAATCCTTGCAAAGAATTAATGCTTCTTCAAACATTTCAGTGCTTTTTGAAGATGTATTAGAGGTTAATGAAGTTGATGAAGGTATTGTTGTTGTAAAAACAAATCATCAGGCTTTTAAAGCTTCAAAAGTTTTTGATAGTAGAATCCCTATTTCAATTGATGAAATTAAAAAGAGAAGCACTTATGTAAATCAATCATTTTTGGGATTTAAAATTGAAATGCCAGAAGATGTATTTGATGAAAAGCAGTGCACTATGATGGATTACAGCCATCAATGGGAGGGAAGTACAAGTTTCATGTATATTTTACCTTTTTCAAAAAGAAAAGCACTTTTTGAATATACTTTTTTTGCTCCATTTACTCCATCTAAGGAAATTTTTAAAAAACAGATTTGTAGTTATTTAGAAAAAAAATATCCTGGGGTAAACTATGAAATCCTTGAAACAGAATATGGAGAAATCCCTATGACAGATTTTGATTTTACTCCATTTAATACTCAAAATCATATTAGAATAGGAACTGCAGGAGGTTGGGTAAAGCCTTCATCGGGATATGCTTTTAAAGCTATGGAAGCCTATGTTACAAAAAACCTCTTAGCCTTAAAACAAACAGGGATTAAATTAGATAAACCTAAGAGGTATCATTTCTATGATAGCTTGTTACTTAATATTCTTAAGTATGATAATCACATAGGAGGGAAGCTTTTTTTCGAAATGTACAAGCGCCCTAAAATCGATCTTTTATTCAAATTCTTAGATGAAAAAACTACTTTTTTAGAAGAACTAAAGTTGATTTTGCAATTACCCTATCTACCTTTTATAAAAGCACTTTTTAGAAGAAAATAGCTTTATAAATTTAGCTATATCTATTCTGAATTTATTCTCCTTCGTTATTAAGAGTCATTTCAAGTAAATTCATTTTTTCTATTAACTCTTTCTTTAATTCTTCATTAATAACTTCATTATTAGAGAAATTGTGATTAAACGAAGGCAGAGAGAAATTAGCGACTATATTTCCACCAAAATAAGGGAACCCATTTTTTGCAGCATTTAATACATTCGATCCGCCTCCTCTTCCTGGTGAAGTTGCCATTAGTAGCATAGGCTTATTTTTCCATACTTTTTGATCTATTCTCGATAACCAATCAAAAGTGTTTTTAAACGCTGCACTATAGGAAGCATTGTGTTCTGCTAAAGAAATAATTAACCCATCAGCAGCTGTAATAATGTCATTTAATTTGTCAGCATTTTCAGGGATGCCATTCTAGTTTTCTAAATCAATTCCATAAATAGGTAGTTCGAATTCGTTTAAATCAATAATGATTACTTCTGCAGAATGAACAAGAGTTGAGGCAAAAGTGATTAATTTTTTATTGATAGAATTTCTGCTATTACTACCTGCTAGTGCAACTATTTTTTTCATTTAGTTTAATGTGTTTAAGTAGCTCTTAATTCCAACTCTAAATTATATTTTAAACTTATCTTGTTTTAATTTAATAAGAGAGGTTATTAGATGCTTGCTTGTATTGCGATATCTAGTAGAAATATAGTGATAATCATTAAGATTTGACTTTGTTTTTTAAACCAGCTATACATACTTATATCAATTAAGTATTGGTAAGGTTTGCTAATATTCTATAAAAAAATAAGACCATTTTTCGTTAGAAAAACAGTCTTATTGCGCAAAATCACTAAATATTAGCAGTTGCTTTCGAATAGTTATCTTGTAATTGTTCCTGTTGGAAAGCTACCAAAATTTTCAGTTAAAAGGTATCTTTCAGGAGCTGTGGCCTGTCCAATTGGAGCAGTTAATGGTTTTAAAGCAAATGGAGCAGGGCTATCATCTGGTACAGGTTCTATAGATATTACAGCTGTTCCTCCTCTTAAATCGGCACCACCAGCAAATCCCGTATTCTCTAAATTTTGAATGAAATCTTCACCAGGAATTGGAGGTCCATCATTCTCACTTCCTTTTACGCTAGAAGTAGATGCATTATCATCTGCTGCTTGTGGGTTATTAAATGTACCTGTTGAATATGGAGTTCCATTAACAACGATCCATCCTTCATAGGTCCAACCAGCACTATTTGATAAGTCTGGTAAGTCTAAATCTGCAGTAGGAGGCATACCAGGTGAACCAAACCAAATACCTGCTTCATCGTTTTCATTATTCATAGTTCCAGCAGGTTCATCCGTTGGAGTTCTTAAAAAAGCATATCCGGTTAATTCAGTAGCAGATAAATCGGCATATTCGCTATCAATAGTTACATAACTAATCGTTGCCGTATCACCCATAAAATCTGCTCGAAACATTTTACTGTCTGCAGGAGCCGCAAGAGCATCCCCCGTTTCATTCGCAGGTTCTAAAGTAAGCACAAATGCCTCTGCATCTTCTAGAAGATCATCAGATACATTTTGTGATTGTAGATTAGGGTTAGTAAAGCGTCCTGTGGACATAGGTGTACCATTCACGATAAGCCAACCTTCATAAACGAAATCACTACCTAACGCTTCAAGCCCAGAAATGTTAAGTTTTAAATTGTCATTGTTAGCAGATGAGTTATCATCATCGTCAGAACAGGCTACTATGAGCGAGAGCCCCAATAGACTAGCTAAAGTTAATTTTGTAAATCGCATCGTATTTGTGTTTAATATTTTGATTGCTTAAAATTATAGTTACTACCCGATTTAAAATGTTAGATAGCTAACATTACCAAAATATATTTAAAGAAAAAGCGTCATAAATGTTTGATTTATGACGCTTTATAGTTTCTATGTGTGGATTGTTACCTCAGTGTTTGTTTTGTACTACTGATCAATTTATTTGAATCAAAAATATTGATGAAATAAGTACCAGGAGTAATTTCTTCATCTGAAAGAGGCTCTGCAAAATCACAGATTTTAATCATTTTATTATCATATCTAAACTTCGATAGTTTTGAGATTTTAATAGTTCTTCCATTAGGGTCTGTAATTGCAAAACGTGCCCCAAGTACTTTCTTGCTAGGGGATACTAACTGGATAAAAAATTCTTTATCGCCAAATTTCGTTACTTCGTTTTGGCCAACAGTATAACATATTTCGAATCCAGTAACGCGTTTCGCACGATTACTTTCAACTACTTTCCCCGAACTTTTAATTCTTACAGCTTTTGATGTCAGGTCACTGATATATAGTTTTTCGGCTTTTGTAGCGATCACTTTCAAGTTTTCGTTGGCTTTAGAAACCGAATCATAAACGACACGAACTTGACTTAATTCACTAGAAATACTATCTTTTTGAGTCGCTAAAAGTGTGTTTTCAATTTTTAGACGCTCATTCTCTTCTTTGATCTTTTTTAATTTAGCTTTTAATTGATCTCTTACACTTCGTAATTTGGTTACTAAAGTGTAGTCTGGTTTTAGGTTAGATACAGAATCAATAACTTGTTGAAGGCGTTGTTTCGTTTGTTGAATCTCATCCTTATTTTCATCATTTTCTAATGAAAGTATTTCAAAGTCTTTCTGTACAGCTTTTAATTCTTCAATCTTAATTAACTTTTCTGTTTCGAAAGCCTTTTTATTGTTACTAATCTTCATAGTACTAAGCACACTATATATAATGGTAGCAGCTAATAGGACTAATAGAACAACAATAGGGGTTTTTGATGAGTCGTTAGGGTTTTCAGTTTGCATATTAATGTTTAAGTTTCGTTGATAACGAAATATAGTTAAAATTTATTGCTTACCTAATTCTTGAGCTCTGTCAAATGCAGAAATAACACTTTCTTTGATTTGCTGATCAACTTTATTTTTCTTGAAAGTTTCCATTGCAGCATGTGTAGTTCCTCCTTTAGAGGTGACACGATCAATCCAAGTTTGTGCATCATCATTTGAGGCTTTAAACAAGTTTGCAGTACCTGTAAAAGTGTTTACTACAATTGATTTAGCATCTTCATAAGAGAAACCATATTGAATTCCTTGCTGAATCATAGCCTCCATAAAGTAGAAAATATAAGCAGGGCCGCTTCCTGATAGTGCAGTAACAGCATCAATAGCATCTTCATTATTAACTTCTACAATGGCTCCTGTAGCACCTAAAATTCCCTCAACAAGTGTTGCTTCCTCAGTAGTAACCGATGCGGTTGTTAGGTAACCTGTCATTCCTTTGTTGATTTGTGAAGGTAAATTAGGCATAGCACGCACCACTTTCTCTATTCCTAATCCCTTTTGAATAGTCTCAATTTTCATCCCAGCCATAATAGAGATAATTACTTGGTTAGGAGTAACTAAATCTTTAATGTTTTCAAACAATATGGGAGCTATTTGTGGTTTTACAGCTAACAAAATACTGTTTGCATTAGGAATGCAATCTTTGGCATTTTGAAAAACTTCAAGAGTAGTATCTGCTTTTAGCTGATTTACTTTATCTATATTATTTTCTAAAATGGAAATAGTAGCATTATTCATTTTCTGCTGAATAGAAAGCGCATAAGTTAGCCCCATATTCCCTCCACCGATGATAAGTATATTGGTCATAAATTATTGTTTAGTTAACAGTTTGGTCTGGTTGACGACGTTTATCCCATTTAATATCACTAAGCAGCGAAGATGAAATACCTATGAAAAAATTCCATGAGCTTAGTTGACTAAAAGGCACCCAGTTGAAGCTCATTGTCCAACTTTCCAAATCTCGTTGAAAACGAAGGTTGGTAAATGTAAATTCTTTTTGGACAATGTCATACCCAGATGAGGCTCCGATACGCCATCTTGGAGCTAATTCTACATCACCTGAAAAATTGACGGAATGGGAACTTATATCATCTTGCCTTCGATCATTAGAATAGTTAACAGCATAGGATAACCTTAACGACCAGGGAATGGTATGATTATAAAACTTCTTGTATAATTTATCCTCTTTATTTTCATCGGATTCCTCATCAAACAGCCTACCATTATTCAAACTGGTATGAGATCCAAAGAGATCATCTTGCCTCCCTCCATTTCTAAGCGTTTCATTGTCTACATCTGCTTCATCTATGATGTCGTCCTTTTTCTTCTTTTTTAAATCTTTACTAGAAAAAGAATATCCAAAATTCATATTGGCACGCGTCAATCGAAATAGACTTCCTCCGTTTTTAATGTTTAATTTATTAATTCTACTATTGTTATTGTCTAAAGCGTATGGATCAAGTGTACCCCCAAAATTGACAGATAGCTTTTTTACAATAGGAATACTACCACTTACAGCAATAGGCCTTAATTTTAATGAATCGGCCTTAAAATTATAGGAAGTACTAAAGTTTAATGAATTAAATATTTTAATAATCTTAGGTTCTAGATTCGTAGTGTCCTTGTCTACAACTTTAGCTTCCAGAACATTACTTACGGAAATATTCATAGCACTAGACTCTCGATTACTAGGAGCTCCTAAAAGCCCTCCACTAAATCTAGTATAGCTTACCAATTCAGCTTCTCGATTTCTATCGGGATCTGCTGGGATCAAAAATTCGTCATAAAATTCATCAAAAGCAGGAGTATAACTATATCCAACAGATGGCCTGATTACATGTCTGATTGCTTTTATTTTAGCATCTTTTTTGAACTTTACGGTACCATATACGGTTGTACCTATAGAGGTGCTTAAGTTATAGGTGCGGAAAGCATCAAAACCTTTTACTTTTTCGTCTACAGTACTACCTCTACCATCATTCGCATCTTCATCGAATCTTCTTTCGATGGTTTCGAAAACCCAGTTTTCAACAAAATTTGTACTCGCACTAGCACTAAAATATTTGAATAATTTAAAATTAGTACTTATCGGAATGGAAGTTCTAATCCCCTGTCTAGCATTACGAAGGGTTTCTTTTGTAAATAACGAGTCTTCAGCAGTCTCAATTTGATTTGTAATTTGTGATCTGGCTTGAAAATTTATATTTTGTATAAATCCTTTTTTGCTTCCTGCTTTGGGAGCAAAAGGGAATATACGTCCCATATTTATAGAAGTAGGAGTATTTACATTAATTCGTTCGGTATTACTATTTTGCCTAATATTAATAGCCGTTTGAAAGTCTACTTGTGGTTCAACTGGAATTTTCTTTGAAAAAGAAATATTAGAACTCAGTGTGTTGGTTAGTCGCGAACCAATATTTGTTTGGTTTCGTGATTGCCTAAAAAATTGAGAACTACCAAAATTTACATTTGCCGAAAAGTTTGAATTAGGATTCGCTTTGGCAGCCCTTCGGTGAGACCAACGAATATTATAATTGTTACTTTCTCCAAATCCGTCAAAACCTCTTTCTCCAATAATATTGCTTTCAAAACGAGCACTAATATTTCCTGTGTATTTGTAGCGCTTCGAGTAATTAGAGTCTGTACGTAAGGCATAGCTGCTATTGGTAGAATAATCACCGACGAGTGTAAGATCCATACGATCACTAATCGCAAAATAATACCCTCCATTTTGAAATTGGAACCCTTGATCGTCCGATTGATTGAAACTAGGAATAATAAACCCAGATACTGCTTCTTGCTTTAAAGGAAAATAACCAAAAGGTAATCCTAATGGTGTAGGAACATCTGCGATGTACATATTCACCAATCCAGTAACAATTTTCTTTTGTGGAACAAATTTGATGCGCCTGGCATAAAAATAGTATTCAGGATTATCTAGATTCTGTGATGTAGTAAATTTTACATTTTTCATGTAAACTACAGAATCATTTTCTCTTTTAGAAACTTCATTAACAATATTGAAACCTTCTTGAGATGTTTTGGAATTATAAATTAAAGCTTTTTTACTAGCAAAATTGAATCGAATAGTATCGGGTTCTACAATGTTACCTCCTTGAGTGAAAATAGGAGTTTGTGTATATACATCAGAAGTATCAATAATTCCTTTAGCGTATACTTCTTTTTTACTTTGGTGGATTACAATGCTACCAGATTCAATATCTAAATCAGTATACTTTATTTTGGCATTATCGTATAGGTACATTTTACCGTTTTTACGATTAAGCCGCATATAATCTTTAGCACTATACACTACATCATCGTTAAGAAACGTTTTCTTTTTAGGAATAGAATCGGCTTGAGTTGAATCTAAGGCGATTTCTGTAATCTCTTTGGTTGAGATGGAGTCTTTAATAGTAGCCTTAGTCTCTTTTATACCATTATCGCTAGGCGGATTTTGCTGTGCGATAGCACAAAAAGTACTTGCGATACATATTATTAGAGTTTGTAAGCCTTTTTTTAACAAAGTATTGAGATTCTTTTTCAAACGTTCAATCAAATGAATATTCACCTTTTGCTACACAACAAGCCGCTAAATTACACTTATTTTTTAGCTTGGTATTGTATTTGAAACAAAATTAGTGATTGGTTCAAAAGATTGTTAATTAGATTTTGATATAACAACGAAGAACATTGATTATAGTTACGATCTTCGTTTAAAAATAGTAGTACCTATGAGAATTTTAAGCTTTCTTTTTTTAATGCTGTCTCTATTGGCTTCATCAGTAGTGTATGGGAATGATATAAAGAAACCATTTGTAGTTGTTTTAGATGCAGGTCATGGTGGGCATGACTCGGGGAATAGAGGGAACGGTTATTTTGAAAAAAATATCGCATTAGATATTATTTTAAAAACGGGAGCTATCCTCAGTAAGAATCCAAATATTAAAGTTATTTATACTCGTAAAACGGATGTTTTTATTCCTTTAAATAAGCGAGGAGATATTGCAAATAAGGCAAAAGCAGACCTTTTTGTTTCTGTTCATTGTAATGCACATCATACCAATGCTTCAGGAACGGAAACTTTTGTACTAGGTTTACATGCCAACCAGCGAAATTTTAATATTGCTAAAAAGGAAAACTCAGTGATTTTGATGGAGGATAATTATAAAAAATCATACGATGGTTTTGATCCTAATTCGCCAGAATCCATTATTGGTATTACGTTGATGCAAGAAGCATATCTAGAGCAAAGTTTAAGTTTGGCTAGCTTTGTTCAACAAAATTTTTCAAAACAGCTAAAGCGATCTAATAGGGGAGTTAAACAGGCAGGTTTTTTAGTGTTACACCGTACCTTTATGCCTAGTGTATTGATTGAAACAGGTTTTCTTAGCAATAAGAGTGAAGGAAAATACTTAAACTCTAAGCAAGGGAAAGACGATATGGCAAAAGCCATTTCAAAAGCTATTAACGATTACAAAAATAGTGTTGAGTTAAGTTTTGAAGTTGATCAAGAGCTGGAGACGATTTTTAAAGATTCGAATACGTCTAGTAAAGAAAATAAAGAAATCACAGTAGTAGAACCCACAAAAGGAACAGCTAAAGAAACAGCTAAAGAAACAGTCAAAGAAACAGTCAAAGAAACGGTCAAACCAGCAGAAAAGGCTTCTACACAACAGGTAGGAGAAAAGAGTGAAAAGACAGCAGCTACTAAACAGAATACAAATAATAAAGAACTTGTTGTTAAAGTAAACAAAGTCAAACCGACTATTATACCTAAAAAAATATCACCAGTATTTAAAATTCAATTGGCAGCAGGGTCAACTAAAATTGAAACATCTCCAGAGAATTTTAAAGGGCTAACTGGAGTAGAAATTAAAGAGATAGGAGGTAAATACAAGTATTTTTATGGAGATACAGAACGATTTAGTGAAATTAAAAATATAAAGTCTAGAGTCATTGCTTTTGGGTACCCAAAATGCTTTATAGTAGCCTTCGAAGGAGAAAAAGTAATCCCTTTATCAGAAGCATTGCTAAAACAACAAAAAAATATGTGATAAATTGTTTACTTTGCAATCATCAAATTACTTCGCTTTAAACATACTACATGCAAGAGAATAATATAGAATTACAATATAATAATGAGCGAGAGCATCTTATTATTCCTGAATATGGTAGACATATTCAAAAAATGGTTAATCATGCCATTGCTATAGAGGACAGAGAAGAAAGAAATAAAGTAGCGAAGGCTATCATTGGAGTTATGGGGAACTTACAACCTCATTTGCGAGATGTAGCAGACTTCCAGCATAAGCTTTGGGATCAGTTATTTATCATCGGTAAGTTTCAGCTAGATGTAGATTCTCCTTATCCGATACTTTCAGAGGAAGAATTACAAGAACGTCCCGATCCGTTAGATTACCCTCAAAGTCACCCTAAATATCGTTTTTACGGAAATAATATTACAAGGATGATTAATGTAGCTAATAGCTGGGAAGAGAGTGATTTAAAGCAAGCATTGATTTATACGGTAGCCAATCATATGAAAAAGTGCTTCTTGAATTGGAATAAAGATACCGTTGAGGATAATGTTATTTTCGAGCATTTATTTGAATTAAGTGATGGGAAAATTGATTTAAGAGGGACTGAAGAAGATTTATCAAATGCTCAAAGCTTGATGAAATCTAAAAAACGCTTCAGTAATAGCAGTAGTAGTAATACTAACAACAACAATAATAATAAGAAGTACAGGAATAACAATAATAACGGTAAAAGTAAGCAACGCCGTAAGTACTAACGAACTAACATGGGAACATTTCAAATAGAAGGAGGACATCAGTTAAAAGGTGAGATTACTCCTCAGGGGGCTAAAAACGAAGCTTTACAAATTCTTTGTGCAGTATTATTAACACCAGAAAAAGTGGTAATTAATAATATTCCAGATATTAGAGATGTTAATAAATTACTTAGCATCCTAGAAAATTTAGGAGTTAAAATTCAAAAACTAGGAAAAGGAAGCTATGCTTTTAAGAGTGATGCTTTAAACTTAGAATACCTAGAAAGCGAAAAATTCAAACAAGAAGGTAGTGGTATACGAGGTTCAATAATGATTGTTGGACCATTATTAGCAAGATTTGGAAAAGGATATATTCCAACGCCAGGAGGAGATAAAATAGGTCGCCGCCGATTAGATACTCACTTTACAGGTTTTATTAAGTTAGGAGCTGAATTTAGATTTAATAAATCGGAACGCTTTTATGGGGTAGAAGCACCAAATGGGCTTAAAGGTACTTACATGCTTTTGGATGAAGCTTCGGTAACAGGTACTGCAAATATCGTTATGGCTGCAGTCTTGGCTAGTGGTACTACTACGATTTATAATGCTGCTTGCGAACCATATTTACAACAGTTGTGTAATATGTTAGTTTCTATGGGAGCTAATATCAAAGGTATAGGTTCTAACTTATTAGTAATAGAAGGAGTTGAATCTCTTGGTGGTTGCGAACACAGAATCTTACCCGATATGATTGAAATAGGATCATGGGTAGGCTTAGCTGCAATGACAAAAAGTGAGATTACCATCAAAAATGTAAGCTGGGAAAATTTAGGGCAAATTCCTGCAACTTTTAGAAAATTAGGAATCACTATCGAGAAAAGAGGAGATGATATGTACATTCCTGCTCATAAAGATGGGTATCAAATTCAAAGTTTCATTGACGGGTCTTTTATGACCATTGCCGATGCTCCTTGGCCAGGATTTACTCCTGATCTTCTAAGTATTATTTTAGTAGTCGCTACACAAGCAAAAGGAGAAGTATTGATTCACCAAAAAATGTTTGAAAGCCGTTTGTTCTTTGTCGACAAATTAATCGATATGGGTGCTAAAATCATTCTTTGTGATCCTCATAGGGCTAATGTGATTGGACACGATTTTAAATCAACATTGAAGGCAACGACCATGGTTTCTCCTGATATTAGAGCAGGTATTTCACTATTGATTGCGGCTTTAAGTGCCAAAGGAACATCAACTATCCATAATATAGAACAAATTGATCGTGGATACGAAGATATTGATGGACGTTTAAGAGCGATTGGTGCTAAGATTATTAGGATAGATTAGAAAATAGCTTTTGTTATATGAAAAACGGCATATGAGGAACAACCTCAGATGCCGTTTTTTTAATTTTTAGATCTTATCCACTCGTGTGGAATGAGAAAACTTCATTAAAATTAAATTCATTTTTAGATTTAATCTCCATCAAATGTATTGAGATTGTTCCTTTTGCTTCTTGTGGTTGAGTAATATACCAAGCATCTATGTTTTCTTTGGCAGTATTAGTTACCTTATCAATTGTAATATGGTTATTAGCATTTGGTAGTAGTACGAAACTGTCACTAACATCGTCTAGTATACCACCATTAAGAGCATTTTTATAGGTACTCATGCTTAAGACGTTTCCCTATTATATTGAAATGTTTTTGAGCGTCTGAGCCTTCTCCTAAGTTTACTATAGCATAGTTTCCTACACTAAGAGGGGTATCGCCACCATTTTGATTCATTATAAAATTAATATCTAAATCTTTTTAAAATATTTGGATCCAAATAAAAACCAAAAGTTGTTGTACTTGTTTTTTTAAGGGCATTAGAAGTTCCTATTTCATAGGATTTGACTTCTCCTTTATTGCCATCAAGTTGAGCATTAAAGTAGTATTTAGATTCTTTTTTTGTTTTAGGATTATTCTCTTCGTATTTTTTTAGTTTTTTTGGTGTTACTACAGGAATTTAGTAGAAATAGAGGGAGTAATAATAGAAAGTGATTTTTTTTATAACTTTCATGAGTTAAAGTTTTTTTAGTGTTATGTATTAACTTACAAAAGCTTCACCACATTTTTTAATAACATTTTTTTATGATTCTTTTTCATATTTATTTTTGAAGAAGAATTAATACCTTAAGAAATAAGATTAAAAGAGAATTTGACTTCTTATTTTGAATAAAAATTAATTATTTTAACACGATAATTAAATAAGTACATTAAATGATCTCAATTCCTGATAATCTACAAATTTCAAGTTTTGCTCAATATAAAGAATGGTATCAAGCTAGTGTCAATGTTCCTGAAAGTTTTTGGGCTGCTGTAGCTGAACAATTTGAATGGAAAAAGAAGTGGGATAATGTATTGTCATATGATTTTAACAAACCAGAAGTTAAATGGTTTGAAGGTGGGCAATTGAATATTACAGAGAATTGTCTTGATCGTCACTTAAAGACACAACCAAATAAAACAGCTATTATTTGGGAACCCAATAACCCAGATGAAGAAACACGTCATATTACTTACAGGCAACTTTATGTAAAGGTATCTCACTTTGCCAATGTGTTAAAGAATAATGGAATTAAAAAGGGGGATAAGGTATGTCTATATATGCCAATGATACCAGAGTTAGCCATAGCTGTTTTAGCATGTGCTAGAGTAGGAGCTGTGCATTCTGTGGTATTTGCAGGTTTTTCTAGTGCTGCACTTTCTAGTCGTATTAATGACGCAAAATGTAAGATGCTAATCACGGCTAATGAAGTGTATCGAGGAGAAAAGAAAGTAGAATTAAAGGCTATTTGTGATGAAGCTTTAGAAGGCACACCATCCATTGAGACTGTAATCGTATACCGAAGAACCGTTGAACCTACACCTATGAAAAAAGGACGTGATACGTTTTGGTTTGATGAATTACAAAAAGTAGGTAAAGAGTGTGATGCCGAAATCATGGATGCTGAGGATGAGTTATTCATTTTATATACTTCTGGATCGACAGGACAACCAAAGGGAATGGTGCATACTTGTGGTGGATATATGGTTGGGAGTACGTTTACATTTCAAAATGTATTTCAAATGCAGCCTAATGACATATATTGGTGTACTGCAGATATTGGTTGGATTACGGGACATTCTTACATTGTTTATGGGCCTTTAGCAGCAGGAGCTACCACGGTAATGTTTGAAGGGGTACCAAGTTATCCTGACTATGGACGTTTTTGGGAGATTTGTGAGAAACTAAAAATAACACATTTCTATACTGCTCCTACAGCGATAAGAGCTTTGGCAAAACAATCATTGTCCTATGTAGAAAAACATGATTTATCTGCTTTGAAAGTTTTAGGGTCTGTAGGAGAGCCTATTAATGAAGAAGCATGGCATTGGTATAATGATTATATAGGTCATGGTAATTGTCCTATTGTAGATACTTGGTGGCAAACAGAAACAGGGGCTATTATGATTTCTCCCTTGGCAGGTATCACACCGACACGTCCAACTTTTGCAACACAGCCATTACCAGGAGTTCAATTGGCTTTAATGGATGAGCAAGGAAATGAGATTGAGAGAAAGCCAGAAAAAGCAGAAGGAAGATTAGCTATTAAATTTCCTTGGCCATCGATGGCAAGAACGGTTTATGGCAATCATGAACGTTATAAAAAGGTTTATTTTTCTCAGTTTGAAGGGAAATATTTTACAGGAGACGGTGCTTACAGGGATGCTAGTGGAAATTACCGTATAACAGGTAGGGTAGATGATGTAATCATTGTTTCTGGCCATAATTTAGGAACAGCACCTATAGAGAATGTCATCAATGAACATGTTAAAGTAGCAGAATCTGCAGTTATAGGCTATCCTCATGAAATTAAAGGAAATGCCTTGTGTGCTTACGTCACTTTACATGAAGATGTTAAAGGTTCAGAACAATTGGTAAAAGAAATTCGAGCTCAAATTTCATCTTCAATTGGTCCAATAGCAAAACCAGATAAGGTGATTTTTACACCAGCTTTACCTAAAACCCGTAGTGGAAAAATAATGAGACGTATTTTACGTAAAATTGCTTCGGAGCAAGAAGATCAGTTAGGAGATATTTCGACTTTATTGAATCCAGAAGCTGTAGCAGATATAATTGTTTCTTATAAAAATCATTAAATGGTGATGGGGGATTATGCTAAATTATTCTAACATTCATTTGATAATTTTTTGCTTTAAATCAGTGTAAGGAGTTCTGTAAAACCAATTATTGGGACGTCTACCTAATTTTTGGGTATGAGAAAAGTAAATACACAAGGTATTTCTCAGGCGAATAAAGTCATGCATTTATCAGCGATGGCTTACAACTTAAGAAAGTATCTAAAATTCATTAAAAAACATGTAAAATAGGAGTACTTATCATATCAAAAACACTTAAAGGCTTAAATAAAGGCTTTTTAAGGGGGGGTATTTAACAACTTACTAAACTCAATCCATTATTCTTACTAAAAGAGCAGTTTTTGAAATAGATTTTCATTGAATTTAATGGGTTGTGCAATGGTTACTATTGTTGCAAGCAGTAATTTTAACGATAAATGGAAAATGGGGTTTGTAAATAGTTTTACAGGACCTGCACCAACCATATGGACTGGAGAACAGGTTTCAATAGAAACTATCGATGGTAGTAATAGAGCTGTCGTATTGCAAGCTGATGAAGAAAATATAGATGGAAAACGAACTTTAAAATGTGGGATGATTTCTACTTTCGAAAAGAGTAGTTTCCCTCTTTTTCAAGAAGCAAGAATTAAAATAAGTAATTCACAATTAGCCAATGCTATTTGGATGCTTAGTGGGGATAATGGGACAACTGAAGAGATTGATAATGTAGAGGCTTATGGACCAAGACTAAGACCTGATGGGAGTGTTGCAGAGAGAGCTTATTTTTCGGATAGAATTCACTTAAGTCATCATACGTTTATTAATAGGAATGGAGAACGATTAGATTATCAACCTAAAGATGATACTTGGATGTCACGAAAAAAATCTTTAGATAATTGTGATAGAAGTAATGATGTTACGTGGAGTGAAGATTACCATTATTTTGGAGTAAAATGGACTAGTGCTACTCGTTTAGAATATTTTGTTGACGGAGTTAGGGTAAGGGTAGTAGATGGGCTTAATGAGGCTAATGGGATTGATCCTTTAGGGTATATTCATTGTGGGGAAGGGCTTGCAAGAGAAATGCATTCTATTATTAGCCAAGCGGCTCAAGTTTGGAGATATGGGAGTATCGACAATTTTTGGAATAGTACTGATATTAAAACAGGAGATAATACGAAGTTAAGGGTAGATTGGATACGAGTTTATACTCCTACAGGAACTCCCAATAGAAGAGATTGTAATCTATAATTTAACTTTTTTGTATTGCATTCCAAAGAACATCATTTGAAACAGGAGCCGTTATTGTTAGCGGCTCTTTTTTTGTGGGATGTATAAAAGTAAGTTTACGGGCATGTAAATGTATGCCTCCATCAGGATTACTTCGTTTTGAACCGTACTTTAAATCTCCTTTAATAAAACATCCGATTTTATGAAGTTGTGCTCGTATTTGATGATGTCTTCCTGTGTGAAGGTCAATTTCTAAAAGAGTAAAACGATCTAATTTTTGAAGCACAGTATAGGTGAGACTTGCTTTTTTAGATTCAGGCACTTCTTTGTCGTGAGCGTACGACTTATTTTGTTTGGTGTTTCTTTTTAAAAAATGAATTAGCGTAGCCGTTTGTGCTGTTGGGGGTGGACTGACCATTGCCCAATAGGTTTTCTGAGTTTCTTTTTCAGCAAAGGCTTTATTCAATCGCGTTAGGGCTTTGCTAGTACGTGCAAACACAATAACACCAGAAGTTGGGCGATCTAATCGATGTACTACTCCCAAGAATACTGCTCCGGGCTTATTGTATTTTTTCGCAATGTATTTTTTGATTACATCACTTAAGGGTTCATCCCCAGTTTGATCTCCTTGTACAATATCTCCACAGCGCTTGTTTATAACAATAACATGATTGTCTTCGTAAAGCACTTGTATGTTTTCAGGATTGGTTCTGATTTTGATAGACATTTCCAATTAAGAATTTAGAGTTAAGAATTCATAATTTAACTTATGCTCCAATAGTTCCTAATTCGACACCTTCGGAATAAGCAACCTTAACATTATTTTTGTTGAAAAGGTTTTTAATAGCTTGATGCGTATCGAAGGTAGCATCCCAGTAATGATCGGGTTTTACATAAGGACGAACGGCTAAAACTATATTATGAGAATCAAAGTTTTCGATTCCGATTTCTGGTTTTGGCTCATCTAAAACGTTGCTTAATGACTTTAATTCATTTTCAATAAGCGTCTTTATTTTAGGGAAATCTTCACTATATGGAATATGTACATTTAATTCTAAACGAACGACTCCTTTTTTTGAATAATTAGTAACAACATCATCTGTAATCTTTGCATTCGGAACAATTAATGTCTTGTTCCCAGGTGTTATCAATAAGGTATTAAAAATGCCAATTTCTTCTACACGACCAAAAGAATCTCCTACTTGAATCCAATCGTTAACTTCATAAGGTTTTAAGAAAAGTATTAAAATCCCAGAAGCAAAATTCCCTAGACTTCCTTGTAAAGATAATCCGATGGCAAACCCCATAGCCGCAAATACAGCTACTAATCCAGAAAGTTTAACTCCTATAATGGAAACGGCAATTAATAGGGTAACAATTTTAGAAAAAGTGTTTAGCAAAGATATGATGAATGGTCGCATCGTATCAGATATCTGCATTTTAGCCAAGCTTTTGGCAAGAATCTTATCTAGTTTTTTAATTAATTTAAAACCTAACCATAATATTAAAATAGCACCTAGTATTCTAGGGATATATTCTAAAGCTAAAGAAGTTAAGAGTTTTACATCTAGGTACTTACTTACTGTTTCTAAAGATAACACGCTGTCCATAAAATGATTTTTACATTAAAACAAACCTACAATATTATTCGAAATTTTTAACCTTATATTTTCATTTGAATAGTAAATTATACCCTCGTTTTATTGGAGCCACCAAAGGGTATAACCCCCAAAGCTTGCCCCGAGGGAGTTTACTATGAAACAGCAGCTTTATAGATTTCCAAACAACGCTCGCGAGCAGCTTTGTGATCAACCATTGGTTGCGGGTAGGTTAATTCATCTAAATCTGTCACCCATTTTCGAATATACTGATGCTGTTTATCAAACTTTTGAATTTGAGTAGTGGGATTAAAAATTCTAAAATAAGGAGCCGCATCGACCCCAGAACCCGCTACCCATTGCCAGTTACCTACGTTTGCAGACATATCGTAATCTAATAGTTTTTCTGCAAAATAGGCTTCACCCCAGCGCCAATCAATTAATAAATGCTTGCAAAGAAAACTTCCGACGAGCATGCGTACTCGGTTATGCATATATCCAGTCGCATTCAATTCACGCATTCCTGCATCTACTAAAGGGTATCCTGTTTTGCCCTCTTTCCAATAGTCAAATTCCTCTGTACTATTTCTCCATTGTATATGATCATATTTAGGTTTAAATGATCTTGTAGCAGTATGTGGAAAATGCCATAGAATTTGCATAAAGAATTCTCTCCAGATTAATTCACTCCAAAAGATTTCATTCTGTTGCGCTATTGCTTTTTTAAGCATATTACGAACGCTTACAGTTCCAAAGCGTAAATGAGGCCCAAGTTTCGAAGTTCCGTATTCTATTGCAGGGAAATTACGAGTGTCTTCATAATCGGCAATTAATTGTGGCGTTGCTTTATATGGAAGTACTTTTATCGTACTTTTTTCAAACCCCATTTCTTCTAAAGCAACCCAGTTAAATGAGAATGTAGAGATACAATGCTCTAATAAATTTTCAGAATGATATTGAGGGATTTCTGTAGATTTAAAAGTCTCTTTCCATTTGTTTTTATAAGGAGTATAGACTACATAAGGAGTTCCGTCTGCTTTTACAATTTCATCTTGTTCAAAAAACACTTGATCTTTAAAAGTCTTAAATGTTACCTTATTATTGATACATAAGTTTTCGATTTCCTCGTCTCTTTTTGTAGCATAAGGTTCATAGTCATGATTTGTATAGACCGCATCTATTTGTTGTTCTTTTAAAAGTTTAGCGAATACTTCTATCGGATTTCCATAGTAAACACTTAGGCTTCTTTTTTTCTCTTGAAGACGTTCTTGTAGCGCTTCTAATGTTTCATAAATAAAAGTAACCCTTGCATCATCTTTAGGTAATTGCTCTAAAATTTCGTTGTCAAAAATAAAAATTGGTAACACAGACTTGTGGTTACTTAATGCTTCGAAGAATGCATGATTGTCTTCTAGCCTTAGGTCACGTCTAAACCAAAATAGCGTAATTTTTTCAGCCATAATTTAGTTTAGATTTAATGCTCCAATACCTCCATCAACACCCAATACCTGACCTGTAATCCAAGAAGCTTTGTTAGAGAGTAAAAAAGCTGCCGTATTAGCAATATCGTCTGTGGTACCTACACGTTTAAGCGGGTGTCTAGCATCCATTTTTTCCTTTTTCGATTCATTACCTAATAATCGTGAAGCTAAAGGAGTATCGGTTAAAGAAGGAGCAATAGTATTTACGCGTATTGTTGGCGCCCATTCTGCCGCTAAGGCCTTGGCAAAACCTTCTAATGCACCTTTGGCAGCAGCGACACTAGTATGGAAAGGCATGCCTACTTTGACTGCCACAGTACTAAACAATACAATCGATGCTTCGTTACTGTTTTTTAGTTTACTGTAGAGTGCTTTAAGAATTTTAACCACAGATATAAAATTAAGCTGAAGGTCTTTCTCAAAAGTTTCTGTTTTCAGCATACTGAATGGTTTTAAATTAATAGTCCCAGGGCAATATGCCAAACCATCAATAGTTTCGGGTAAGTCTAGGGTATTAATATCGTCATTTAATACATCAAACGTGTAATGTGTAGCATTAGCAATTGGGTTTTCGTATGTGCGAGAAAGGATGATTACATTGGCTTCTGGGGCTAGTTTTGTTGCTAAAGAATGTCCGATTCCGTGTGAACCTCCTATGATGACTATATTTTTCATATTATCTAATATCTAATTGTTGTGTTATGTGCTTTCTTCGATGTTCAAAAATTCTAGCTAGTTGTGGCTTTACTATTAGCGGATGTAATAATTTACCTAAGATTCCGAAAGGCACTTCATATTCAATATGGTCGATCATTACACAACCTGTATCTGTAGTCTCTAATATGTGAGTATGAACCCAAGCTCTATATGGGCCTTCGGTTTGAATATCTGTAAACTGATTGGGGTAATCGATATTTGTGATTTTAGAAATCCATTTTGTTTTAAAAAAGGGGAGTGGGGTTACTTGATAACTGATTATTTGCCCTTCTTTTAAGGGGAGTTCTAATCTAGATGTAATTTTAAACCCTAAACGCTTTGGCATAATTTTGCTTAAGTTATTGGGGTTCGAGATAAAATCCCATGCGGTTTCTATACTTACAGGCAACTCTAACCGGTCTTCTAAAATGTATTTATTCATATCTAACAAATATATTTTTTTGTTTTGTCTTATTATTAAAACAAAATGTTAAACAAAAATATTATTTATAGAATAGTAAAGTGTTGAATTGTAAATAAGAAAGAGAAAGTTAATTTTAAAGTAATTTTTTCTTGGTGTAAATGATCTTACTTCCTATATTTGCACCCGCTAAACGGCGAGGTAGCTCAGATGGTTAGAGCGTTGGATTCATAACCCAGAGGTCACGGGTTCAATTCCCGTCCTCGCTACAACAAAACCCCTTGATTTTTCATGGGGTTTTCTTTTTTCACACACAATAACATTTCCTTAAATTTAGATTTGATATGCTGTATGCATTGTGTTTTTTGAAGGCATATGCACGTGTATTATAAGCAGGCTTCATGTTTTACTTAGATGTCTCTCGTTTTCTATTATTCAATTTAGTTTAAAATGTAATATTTAAATAAGAAGACACTATATTTTTTATAGAGAGTATTTCCTAGTATGACGTGTATATATCTAGTATTATAAAACTAAAAGGAATAGAGGTAAAGAAATAAAGAGCTTTAGTTCTTAGTGATGAAGCTAAAAATTAAAGATCTTGCACCTTTTTTAAGAAGTACCTTTTTTGAGCTGTTTTATTATTTAAAAACAGTAGAACGACTACAGGCGAAACAGTATAAAATATGGAGGATTTTTATCCAAATCAAAGGTGGGCAAGTGAAGGAGAACCTGAATTGGGTGTAGGTATTGTCATTGAAACCAATAAGGATCGTGTACAAATAAACTTTCCTACTGCCGGGGAAACCAGACTATACGCATTAGAGAATGCTCCATTACGAAGAATCATTTTTAAGCCAGGTGACACGATTGTAGATACTAATAAACGACCATTAGTTATCGAACGTGTACAAGACAATAATGATTTATTAATATATATAGGGAAAGAAGGTGTTTTATCAGAGGCAGACTTAGGTGATGTTTCGGTACAGCATGGTGCTGAAGACCGTCTTTTTATGGGAGACGTAGATACACCCGAAGTATTTGATTTACGAAGAAAAACATTGAAATACGACCATATGCGTAGTGTTTCACCTATTAACGGATTTATCGGAGGACGTATAGATCTTATTCCACACCAATTATATGTAGCACACGAAGTGAGTTTTCGTTATGCTCCACGTGTATTACTTTCCGATCAAGTTGGACTTGGTAAAACAATAGAGGCCTGTTTAATCTTACATCGTTTATTATTAAGTGGTCGAGCATCACGTGTATTGATATTGGTGCCCGATTCTTTAATACATCAGTGGTTTGTTGAGCTATTTAGACGATTTAATTTGTGGTTTCATATTTTCGACGAAGAAAGATGTGCTGCATTAGATGATACAGCACCTGAAGGAAATCCTTTTTTAGACGATCAGCTGATTATTTGTAGTACTTCATTCTTAGCAAATTCTCCAACACGAGCACGACAAGCAATTATGGCAGATTGGGATATGCTGGTAGTCGATGAAGCACATCATTTAGAATGGTCTTTAGAAAAAGTAAGCCCCGCATATGCTATTGTCGAATTGTTAAGTAAAGTAACTAAAGGATTACTATTATTAACAGCAACCCCAGAACAGTTAGGCGTAAAAAGCCATTTTGCAAGGTTAAGATTGTTAGATCCCGAAAGGTATGCTGATTACCATACATTCATTAAAGAATCGCAAGATCATGCACCTATTGCCAATATTGTTGAGAAATTGTCTTCTGGGAATTCTTTAAAGGATAAAGAAAAGGCTTTATTGATAGCTATGTTTGGTGCAAAAAGAATCGCTAAGATAGAGAAGGGAAGGGGTATCGCTAAAAACCAATTAATAGAAGATTTACTAGATCAACATGGTCCAGGTCGTGTGGTGTTTAGAAATACACGTGCTACAATGAGTGGTTTTCCGAAGCGAAAGGCACATTTAACCCCTTTAGTAGTTGAAGGTAATCAAGAAGAATGGATACAGCGCTTATCACAAGAGTATACTATTGATAAAGAAATCCAAGTTGGTAATGATGTAAAACAGCAATTTTGGTTTTCAGAAGACCCAAGGGTAAAGTGGTTAGTCGTTTTGTTAGCAGAACTAACCCCAGCCAAAATAGTATTAATCTGTAGAAGTAAAGAAAAAGTATTGGGGTTAGAAAAAGCCTTGAAAAAGTTAAGTAATGTAAAGGCCGCAATATTTCATGAAGATCTAAGTATTGTACAGCGCGATAGAAATGCAGCTTGGTTTACAGAGGCTGATGGCGCAAGAGTATTACTGTGTTCTGAAATAGGTAGTGAAGGTAGAAACTTTCAATTTGCACATCACTTAGTATTATTCGACTTGCCTGCGCATCCCGAATTATTAGAACAGCGCATTGGACGTTTAGATCGTATTGGACAATCGAAAGATATTCAAATACAGGTGCCTTACCTAAAGGGAAGTCCACAAGAAGTATTGGTGCGTTGGTTTCATGAAGGCTTAAATGCTTTTGAAGAAAATATAGAAGGCGGAAATCAGATAGGACAGCTGTTTAATGAGCGTTTGGAAAGTATCGCTTTGGAAGCTTCTTCAGCGGATGTAAGTTTGAAATTAGATGCTTTAATTGCAGATACCGCAGCATCTCAAAAAGAGCTGAAGCAGTTGTTAGCTCAAGGACGTGACAAATTGCTTGAAATGAATTCTTTCAGGCCATTAGTCGCAGAAAAATTAATAACGAATATAAAAGCTGCGGATCAAGATTTAGGGCTCGAGATTTATATGACCAAAGTATTCGAACACTTTGGAATTGAAATGGAAGATTTGGCAGCCCGAACCTATCTGTTACGACCTGCACAAGAAAATAGAGAAGCTTTTCCATACATTCCCGAAGAAGGGATTTCGGTAACCTTCGACCGCAAACGTGCTTTAAGTAGAGAGGATATTAGCTTTATTACCTGGGATCACCCAATGGTTACAGGAGCTTTAGATAAGGTACTTAGTTCTGGTACTGGAGGAGCTAGTTTTGGTGTATTACGAGGTACGGAAGGAAGAGGGCTTTTATTGGAAGTATTATTTGTGTTGGAAACAGTCGGAACAACAGAAGATAAGCAAGGTGTTCATGTAGATCGATTTCTGCCCAACACCCCTTTGCGTGTTGTTGTAAATCATTCTGGGGATGAGGTAACAGAAGACTACTCGGTAGATTTGCTAAATAAACAATTGATACCAGGGCCAATAGATGACTTAATTGAAAATGAAACATTGATTGATACCATACTTCCAGATATGATTAGTACAGCTACAGAAGTGGCAGAACAATTAAAGCTCGAAGAAATAGATAGTAGTCTCGAACGTATGAATCAAACATTAACTCATGAAATTGGTCGATTAGCAACTTTATACAAGCGAAATAAAGGGATCATTAGACCCGATGAAATTCAGACGGCATTACATGCAAAAGACGTATTGACACGCTTAATTGAAGGGGCAAGAATTCGAATAGATTCACTTCAATTTATCATGGAAAGGGATGTGTAAACAGTACCATGCGAAAGGACATGTTTAGACTAAAAAAGTAATAGCTTAAGATATAATAGAAATGAATATATATAAACAAATAGAGGCTGAAATAAAAGCAGCTTCAAATATTGTAATTACATCACATAAATCTCCCGATGGAGATTCCATAGGTAGTTCATTAGGGCTATTATATTTTATTGAAAAGCTAGGAAAAAAAGCAATAGTTTGCCATCCCGATCCGGTACCTAATTTTTTATATTGGTTAGATACTTCATCTTTCTTTATAATGGCAGATCAACCAGAAGAGGTAGCAGCAGCTTTTTCAGCAGCAGATTTAGTATTTTGTTTAGATTATAATGCTACAAATCGCATAGGGCCAGATATGCAAGCTTTACTGGAAGCCATAACTTGTAAAACGATAATGATTGATCATCATTTGAATCCAGAAGAATTTCCAACATTAACCGTATCCGAAATTGCAGCTTCTTCTACTTCAGAGTTGATTGTTGAGTTTATAGAGCAATCGGGTAACGGAGATTTACTCGACGAAAAAATCGGAACCCCTTTATACCTTGGGATATTAACTGATACTGGTAGTTTCAGATTTCCTTCTACAAAGCCACGTACCCACGAGGTATTGGCGAAATTGTTAAGTGCAGGGGTAACTCACCATTTAGTACATGAAGTACTAAGCGATAACAATACGGCAAGTCGTTTACGTTTGCAAGGTTATGCAATGTCCGAGAAATTGGAGATTATGGAAGATTATATGGTATCTATTATTTCATTATCGAAAGAAGAGTTAGCAAAATATAATTATCAGAAAGGAGATACAGATGGCTTAGCAAACCAAGCTTTATCAATTAAAGGAATGAAGGCAGCAATTGTATTTACAGAAAGAGACGGTATTATGAAAATATCTTTTCGTTCAAAAGGAGAAGAGAATCCAGTAAATATATTGGCAGCAGAGCACTTTAGTGGAGGGGGACATGCAAATGCTTCTGGTGGTATGAGTGTATTGACAGTAGCAGAAACTTTAGATAAAATAAAGAGTTTGATTCCAAAATATTTTTAGATTCAATAATTAGGTCTTAGTACATGGTTTTATATACTCAAATAAAGTCAAAAATAACCTACAAATGTAGTCGTTGTAACATACTGCTTATTAGTCCCTAAAGGATTTTGGTAGAAAATGTAATCTTTGTAGCCATATTGAATCTGCTACAGCAGATACGCTATTTCATAAGGTC
>CANMML010000021.1 GCA_947499005.1 uncultured Aquimarina sp. | reverse complement strand
TTAACGACCTAGAAACAGCTTTGCTCTGTATTGAGTGGTACACTTGCCGCTGGATCATAGAGGAGGTATTTCGTATATTAAAGAAAGAAGGTTTTGATATAGAGGCTAGTGAATTAACTCGAGGAAAAGCTGTAAGAAAGCTGTGTTTAATGATGTTAGAGACAATAATTAAATTGTTTATCATGCAAATAGCTTACAACTGTGACGAAGAAATCGACCCTAGAAGTTGTTTCTCTTCACAAGAAATAGAATGTTTGGATTTACAAATTCTACAACTGGAAGGGAATACAAAAAAATTAAAAAACCCATATAAACCTTCTGATCTCAAAAGGTATATATGGGTTATAGCCAGACTTGGTGGCTGGAAAGGCTACCTCAAACAGAGGAAACCTGGAATTACTACTTTCTGGATTGGACTTCAAAAATTCGCATCAATAATGCAAGGTTGGTTGCTTTTTAAAGATGTGTCCAGACGGTAGCTTAATGATGAGGGTTTGTTTTATCTACTGTATAGGCACGGAAAGCATTTCCGCGCTATCATATCCGAGCGATCAGGTTATAATAACCAACGGGATATTCACGTATTTCTGAAGCTCAGCCACAGTTGGTTCAATTGGAGATAGATCTTCAAATACCGTATGCTGTGCACTTAAGTCTAAGGTCATTAGTAATGACCCTAAAAAAAGATTAACGTGTTTCATTTCAAAAAGGAGCTAAAGTTTATTTAGTAAGTAGAGATTCTATTTTCTCTAAGCGGAGTTCCAGTTCAGTATTCTTTTGTTGTAATGCTTCCATATTTTCAAGCTTCTTTTCCTGCTCAATAGTATACAACGTTAGCTCTTCAATCTTTTGTAACAATTTATTCGTCATTTCCGAAACCTTAAGGTCATTCTTACGGAATTCCTCTGCGGAAGGCATTTCAGGTAAGTGTTTATTCTCTTTAATGTAAGATTCTACTTCGGTAAGAGGTCTAAGGGTATAGTCTTCTTCAAATACCCAGTCGGCTGCGTCAGTTAGACTTACTTTCACTTCTTTTGCCCATATAGTTCCTTCAACGGAAAGTTTGTTTTTAGGGTCTGAAGTTCCTATACCTACCTTTCCTCCATTTTTAATAACCATCCAATCATTAGATGCTACATTATCCGTTGTAGTGTACCCTCTAAAAACGAAACCACCATCCGTAGTACCATTAGCAGCATTAGTATCCTGCATTTGAAAAATGATACCATCATTAAACTGCCCGAAATAGTTGCCATCTCCAAAGACCTTAAACCCTTCTCCAATGTTCATAAACATGTCTCCATTTACATGAAGTTTTGCATCTGATAATCCAGTACCAATACTTACATTACCTTGATTATTAACTACAAGATCATTATTGTCTGTACCCCCTGTTCTGATTGCTAGACCTCCATTTGGATTGGTACAATTGATATATGATAAATTATCTCTCGTAAATGATAAATCATTATTTCTTAGTGTTGATGATAAAGTTCCATTAGTAGATGTTTTGAATTCGCTAGCTATAACTCGTCCTGTTTTTTCAAAAATTACTTTAGAGTCATTGATATGATTGTTAACGGTTCCGAAATTAAATTTTAAGCTTGAATTTCCATTTCCATTTGTAGTTTCTCTAACGATAGACCATATATCTCTGTTTGTAGTACCTGCACTTTCTATAAAATTAATCGCTGATCCCCAAGTTCCATCGCTACTAGATATAAGATCTAATTGAGAATCGGTATGCTCAATTATTGCAATACCGTATTGTGATTTTACCCCTTGATCACTAACTTGTAAATGGAATCTTGTCTTTGGGTTTTTAGTTCCAATACCTACAAAACCACCATTCTTGATCGTCATCCAGTCTTTACTTACACTATCACCTGTAGTAAGTCCTCTAAAAACGAAACCACCATCCGTGTTTCCATTATTACTATTAGTATCTTGCATCTCGAAAATAATGGCATCATCATAAATATTTCCGCCAAAATAATCTGACGTTCCAAAAACTCTAAAACCCTCTCCTGCATTCATATATAAATCACCATTAATATGAAGTTTTGATTTAGGTTCACTAGCACCGATACCTATATTACCGCTTTTGTCCACTCTTATTCGCTCAATATTATTTGTGTAAAATCCTAATTCTCCATCTCCTTGCTGTTTGATACCCGTATCACTATCTCCAATAGCAATAGCATCTCCAGATGATAAATTACCACTTAGACTAGTATTAATACCAATACTTGGATTGTTTTCTTGTGAATATACAATTGAGACTAATAATAGCAACGGAATAGCGTGTAGTTTTTTAAGCATAATGACCTATTTAAAATAAAAATTATTTATACAAAGAAAACAATTAACGCTCTATTTACAGTCATATTTAAGTGTGATTTTTTTAGAAAAAACAAACAAACACTTGAAAACTAGTGTTTTACTTATAAAAATTAACAGTTATATAATGTGTGTTTGACTTTTGGTGTATGTATTAAGAGTGCATTTTCATTATAAAACACTTAGTTTTTATAAAATTCTAAAATTTTAACAGCCTTAGCATTACCCACCACCTCAGCTAATTCTTGTTTAGTAGCTTTCTTAATACGTGCAACAGAGCGGAAGTGTTTTAAAAGCTCGACACTCGTTTTTTGGCCAATACCAGGAATGTTTTCTAGTTCGGTTTCGATCGCAGCTTTGCTGCGTTTTTGACGGTGGAACGTAATCCCAAAACGATGCGCTTCATTACGCATATGTTGAATGACCTTAAGGCTCTCAGATTTTTTATCGATATATAAAGGGTATTTGTCACCGGGGAAATAAATCTCCTCTAAACGTTTGGCTATGCCAACAATGCTAATTTTTCCTCTAAGGCCTAGTTGGTCTAATGCCTTTAGTCCAGAAGATAATTGACCTTTACCACCATCAACAATAATCAATTGAGGCAGCGGTTCTTGTTCGTCAAGGAGTCTTTTGTAGCGTCGGTATACGACTTCTTCCATAGATGCAAAATCATCGGGGCCATCAACCGTCTTGATATTAAATTTTCGATAGTCAGATTTACTCGGTTTACCATTTTTAAAAACTACACAAGCAGCTACAGGATTGGTTCCTTGAATGTTCGAGTTATCAAAACATTCCATATGGGTAGGTAATTCAGGTAAGCGTAAGTCTTCTTTAATTTGAGCTAAAATACGTTTGGTGTGCCTTTCGGGATCTACGATCTTTAGGGTTTTAAAGCGCTCTTGACGACTATACTTCGCATTTCGAAGCGAGAGGTCTAATATCTTTTTCTTATCACCTAGTTGAGGCAAGCTGAGTTTTAGGTTCTCTGAAACTGCAATTTTAAATGGCGCATAGATTTCTCTAGACATCGAATGAAAGCGAGATCGAATTTCGGTAACGGCGAGCTCTAGAATTTCTTCATCTGTTTCTTCTAGCTTTTTCTTGATTTCCATGGTGTGAGAGCGTACAATCGCTCCATGTGAAATCTGTAGGTAGTTGACATAAGCATAGCTTTCATCACTTTCAATATTAAAGACATCTACATTGTTAATTCGAGGATTTACTACGGTCGATTTTGCTTGATACTTTTCGAGAGCATCAATCTTATCTTTGATGTACTGTGCCTGTTCAAACTCGAGGTTTTCGGCATGAACCATCATTTTAGTATTAAAAAAAGCTAAGGCCTCTTTGTAATTCCCTTTTAAAATCCCTCGAATAGAAGAAATATAGGTGTTGTACTCCGTTTCGCTTTCATGTCCTTCGCAAGGCCCTTTACAATTTTTAAGATGATATTCTAGGCAAACTTTGTATTTGCCGTTGTTGATATTTGTTGGAGATAAATCGTAATTACAAGTTCGAATAGGATAAAGTTCTCGAAATAAATTTAACAGAGTCCCCCATACTTTCCCAGTAGTATAAGGCCCATAATATTCAGAGCCATCTTTAATTAATCTACGGGTAGAAAAAACTCTAGGAAAACGTTCATTTTTAATACAGATATATGGATAGGTCTTATCGTCTTTTAACGCAATATTATATCGAGGTTGATATTTTTTGATGAGTGTGTTTTCCAATAACAATGCATCAGACTCCGTATTAACAACAATATGTTTTATCGTGTTAATTTTCTTTACTAATACGCGAAGGCGACCGCTATCATGTTGTTTATTAAAATAGGAAGAAACCCTTTTTTTAAGATTTTTTGCTTTTCCGATGTAAAGTAACTGCTCTTCCTTATCATAGTATTGATATACTCCAGGAACAGAAGGCAATGTTTTTAGTTGGATTTCTACATCGGTCTTACTCATTACTTCAAAGATACTTGTTTTATAGACTTTTTACTACTATTGTTATATTTTGAAAGACTTCTATTTTGAAAAAGGATTGTCGATTTTTAAGTTTTAAAAAGGGAATTTTATAGTATTGTTTTAAATTAAAAAGAATCTATATTCTAATATCTAATTTCTAGAATCTAAATAATGAACTACAGAGAAACTTTTTCCTCGATATATAATGTATTATCCACATTAGACAACAGTGGACAAACGGCGCAGTATATTCCCGAGCTAGCGCAGGTTGACCCAGAGAAATTTGGGGTTTCCTTATATACGAACACAGGCGAATTACACAGTTTTGGAGATGCACAAGAGAAATTTTCGATTCAAAGTATAGTTAAGGTGCTGTCCTTAGCATTAGCTTACAAGAAATTGAGTATTAAAATTTGGGAACGCGTTAGTGTAGAGCCTTCGGGTACACCCTTTAATTCTTTAGTGCAGTTGGAGTATGAAAAAGGGATTCCTAGAAACCCTTTTATTAATGCAGGAGCAATTGTGGTGGCCGATATTTTGATAAGTGTTTTAGAAAACCCAGAAGAAGAATTCTTAGCCTTTATTCATTCTATGATTGGTGATACTTCAATCGAATACAATACGTCTATCGCAGCGTCCGAAAAATCGTGTGCACATAGAAATTTGGCCTTAGTAAACCTCATGAAGTCTTTTGGAAATATCAATAACGATATTGATAAAGTAATGGATTTTTACTTTAATATCTGTTCTATTTGTATGACTACAGACGAATTAGCTAAAGTGTTTTCAGTATTGTCAAACAAAGGGATTTCCTTGGTTAGTAAAGAAGAAATATTGACTCCAAGGCAAACGAAGCGAATTAACGCAATTATGCAAACCTGTGGTTTTTATGATGAATCGGGAGAATTTGCTTTTAAAGTAGGATTGCCAGGCAAAAGTGGAGTAGGAGGTGGTATTGTGGCCGTTCACCCAGGCGAATATAGCATTGCCGTATGGAGTCCAAAGTTGAATAAAAAAGGAAATTCGTTGCTAGGATCTAAGTTTTTAGAAGCTTTTACTACCGCTGTAGAATCATCTATTTTTTAAAAAGTATTTTTGGTTGAAAATAACGATCAAGTGACCAACGATTTTATTCCTTTCAATAAACCCTTAAAGTTAGGCAGCGAATCTAATTTTATAGATGAAGTGTTAGCACATGGTGTTTTAGCAGGAAATGGAGTGTATACTAGAAAGTGCCATCTTTTTTTTGAGGAATGTTTTGGTTTTGTATCTACATTCTTAACCAGTTCATGTTCCCAAGCATTACAAATCGCAGCAAGTTTATGTGATTTAAAGGACGGAGATGAGGTTATTGTTCCGTCATACGGATATGTTACTACGGCTTCTTCATTCAATGTGAATGGCGCTCGTTTAGTGTTTGTAGATTCCGAAGAGAGAAGACCGCATATCTGCCCTATTGATATAGAGCAGAAAATTTCCTCTAAGACTAAAGTATTAGTTGTTATTCACTATGCAGGTGTTGCTTGTGATATGGATCGAATTATGAAGCTTGTCGATAAGCACAACCTTCTACTCATAGAAGATTGTGCTCAAGCAATTAATGTAACCTATGATAACAAGTACTTGGGAAGCTTTGGAGATTTTGCCACTTTTTCATTTCATGAAACTAAGAATATCCATTGCGGAGAAGGAGGGCTTTTAGTAGTAAATAACAGCTCCAAAGTAGAGAAGGCAAGACAGATTTGGCAAGAAGGCACTAATCGATATGATTTTGAAACAGGGCTGACTAAAAAATATGAATGGGTAGTGAATGGATCGTCTTATCAGCCTTCTGAATTAAATGCGGCTTTTTTGTTTGGGCAACTTCAGAAAATTAATCGAGTTACGAAAGAACGATTAGAGAAGTGGAATCTTTATTCAAGTAGTTTTAAAGAACTCAATAGTACATCAAGTTTACAACCTAATATATTATTAGTAATTGCTGATGATATGGGGGTGGATGCTGCTCCGGGGTATTCAGAAGGTTCTAGAAAGCCTAATATGCCAAACTTGAGTAGCCTTGCTGCATCGGGTGTTACTTTTACCAATGCATGGGCATATCCGCAATGTGCACCAACACGTGCATCGATGCTAACTGGAAAATATGGTTACCATACCAATGTACTTAATGTAAATTCTCATGGTACGATTCAACTTTCAGAAAAGTCTTTGCATACATATATTAAAGAACAGACCAATGATGCATATGCTACTTCATTAATTGGAAAATGGCATTTATCTAATGGGGCTAATGATGCCGAGAGCATGGGGGTAGATTATTATGCAGGTTATTTAAATGGCCGTCCGAGTCCTAATTATAATAGTTGGGCTTTTACAGAAGGAGGGCAGACTAATACGATAAATGAGTACAATCCAACGAAGTTAACTGATTTAGCAACCAATTGGATGAGTCAACAAACGAAGCCTTGGTTTTGTTGGTTAGCTTATGCAGCACCACACACACCATATCATGCGCCACCCGCAGGAACACATTCTCAAGGAGATTTAACTGGGGCATCAAATGAAACATTGTACATGGCAATGATGGAAAATCTTGATTATGAGTTAGGAAGAATCAATACCCATTTAGGTGGAAATTGGGACAATACCATTGTTATTTTTATAGGAGATAATGGAACACCAAATGCAGTAATTCAATCACCATTTTCAAGTGGTAGCGGAAAAGGAAGTTTATATCAAGGGGGAATTAATGTACCACTAATTGTCGGTGGAGGAACAGGTGTAACAAGATCTAATGTAGAAGACGAAAGCCTAGTAAATAGTACAGATATTTTTTCTACTGTAGCAGAGATTGCTGGTGCAGCATCATCTACGTATCAAGATAGTTTTAGTTTTAAATCATTATTATCATCGGCTAATTCGGGATTACGTACTTATAATTATACAGAGGTGAAAGGGACTAGTTTAAGAAAGAGTGGATTTACGATAAGAGATGATCGTTATAAGTATATCGAATTTGATAATGGAAATTCTAGATTCTATGATCTAGATGCAGATCCATATGAAGGAAGCAATATTCGAACAGGGCAAATGAATGCTAGTGAAGTTCAGGCAAAAGCCGATTTGATATCCCAAGCCGCATTGATCCGAATTTAATCAGTATTATACGATTTGCTGATAAGAATTTCGTATTAATATGCTGAATTATTTTTTACTAGTCTAAGGCAAAAAATCAAGCGTAGCCTAAGTTACGGTTGCTTTTTTTAACGAAAGAATAGTGAAAAAGAAACGGTAGATATGCGAAATTTTTGTTAGTAAATCGTATTAAACACCTACTAGATTGGTATTCGTTTCCAAATGGTAAGATAATTACCCTAGATTTTTAAGGAAGTATATTCCATAAGAATTGATTTAGTAACCGATAAATTATCGGTTCGAAAGCTACTCTTTTCAAAAGGGTAGCTTTTTGTTTTTTGTAACATTAGTTTTTGGTGTAAAAGCTTAACTTTGTGGGCTGATTTTAACGGTAGAGTTTATGTTGGATATTCAAAAAATTAGAGCTGATTTTCCTATTCTTAAAAGAGAAGTCAATGGAAAACCGTTGATTTATTTTGATAATGCAGCGACATCACAAACTCCACAAGTGGTTATTGATGCTATTGTAGATTATTATTCTAGATACAATGCTAATATTCATAGGGGTGTGCATACACTTTCACAAGAAGCTACAGACGCTTATGAAATAGCTCGAAAAAAAGTACAAGAGCATTTTAATGCGAATAATGACTACGAAATTATATTAACAGCTGGAACTACTCATGCTATTAACATAGTAGCAACTGGTTTTACCTCTTTTCTTTCTTCGGGTGATGAGGTTATTGTTTCTGCGATGGAGCATCACTCTAATATAGTGCCTTGGCAAATGCTTTGCGAACGCACAGGAGCTCAATTAAAGGTAATTCCTATGACAGAGCAAGGAGTATTGAAAATGGATGTTTATGAAAGCTTACTTTCAGAAAAAACAAAACTCGTTTTTGTTAACCATGTTTCTAATGCCTTAGGTACTGTAAACCCTGTTGAGTTTATTATTGAAAAAGCACATGAAATTGGAGCAGTAGTATTGATTGATGGAGCACAAGCTACGCCACATATTAAACCTGATGTTCAGGCCTTAGATGTAGATTTTTATGTTGCTTCTGCTCATAAATTATGTGGGCCAACGGGTGTTGGTTTATTATACGGAAAAGAAGAATGGTTAAATAAACTACCTCCGTACCAAGGAGGTGGAGATATGATTGATCAGGTAACTTTTGAAAAGACTACCTATGCAGGCTTACCATTTAAATTTGAAGCAGGAACCCCTAATATTTGTGGAGGAATCGCATTTGGTGTAGCTTTAGATTATATGAATTCGATTGGATTTGATGCGATTGCTAATTATGAAAAGGAATTATTAGACTATGCCACTGAAAGCTTAGCAGCTATAGAAGGACTTAGAATTTATGGAGAAGCTGACGAAAAGACAGCTGTTATTTCATTTAATGTAGGAAATATACATCCATATGATATTGGTACTATAGTTGATAAACTAGGAGTAGCGGTGCGTACAGGACATCATTGCGCACAGCCGATTATGGATTTTTATAAAATCCCTGGTACTGTTCGTGCTTCATTTGCATTTTATAATACAAAAGAAGAGATTGATGTGTTTGTAGAAGCTGTTAAAAAAGCAGTAATGATGTTAAGTTGAAGCCAGCTTCAACGCCGCCAGCCACGAGCTACCAGCTGTGAGCTAGGTTAATTTTATAATAAAGCTGGCAGCTGGTAGCTGGTAGCCCGAAGTGATAAAAATGAGCATAAAAGAAATACAAGAAGAAATCGTAAGTGAATTCGAAATGTTCGAAGATTGGATGCAGCGTTACGAATATATGATCGAGTTAGGTAAAGATTTACCATTGATTGAAGGGGAATATAAGACGGATGATAATATCATAAAAGGGTGCCAAAGTAAAGTTTGGGTACATGCAGATTTAGAAGGTGAAAAATTAAACTTTACAGCAGATAGTGATGCCATTATTACCAAAGGAATTATTGCTATCTTAATAAGAGCATTTTCGGGCCAACATCCGAAGGACATTATTGAGGCTGACATGAATTTTATTGATGAAATTGGATTAAAAGAACACTTGTCTCCAACTCGTGCGAATGGACTAGTAAGCATGATAAAGCAATTGAAATTATATGCGGTCGCTTATCAAACACAGCTAAACTAATTAGTTATAGGCTTTAAGCCTATATTTATAATAAATCGCCTAAAGCATACAGCTTATGGCTTAAAGCCAAAGAAATGTCAGAAGAAATAATAGAAAATTTAGGAGATCAGGTAGTAGCTGTTTTAAAGACAATCTTCGATCCAGAAATTCCTGTAGATATTTACGAGTTAGGTCTAATTTATGATGTTTTTGTAAATGAGGAGAATGATGTTAAAGTATTAATGACCTTAACAACACCAAACTGCCCAGTAGCAGAAACCCTTCCTGAAGAAGTAAAACAAAAAATTCAATCTATTGATGTCGTTAATGAAGCTGAGGTTGAGATTACTTTCGATCCGCCTTGGAGTCAGGATTTGATGAGTGAGGAAGCTAAATTAGAATTAGGAATGCTTTAAATAGATTTGAGGGGTTAGATTTGAGATCGCTTCGCTATTAGATTTTTCTCATATCTAAATTCTCATATCTCAATACTTTTTGATAAAATGGAAATCGTAAATCGCGTAGCAAATAGTAAATTAATAACTATTGATCTTGAAGATTGGTATCAGGAAGGAGTGAGAACTGTTTTTGATATCCAAGATTGGTTGTTTGAGGGATTATTGTTGCGAGAAAAAGACTTCCGAGCTCAAGTAAAAGAGCATGATTGGTCACAATATCAAGATCACTTTGTAGTATTAACCTGTAGTACCGATGCGATCATACCAGGTTGGGCTTATATGTTATTAACTACAGTTTTAGCGCCTTATGCGAAGCATGTAGTGGTAGGAGCTTTAAAAGATTTAGAAGAGTATTTATATCAAGAAAAATTAGAACAAATCGATTTTTCAGAGTACAAAGACAAGCCCGTAATTGTCAAAGGGTGTTCTAATAAGCCCGTACCCGAGAATGCTTATATTTTATTGATTCAAAAAATACAGCCCTTTGCTAAGAGCATCATGTATGGCGAGGCGTGCTCTTCTGTACCATTATTTAAACAGAAATAACCTGTTGGCATTATAAAATTGCCGTTCATCGATTTTTTCTTCTATTCATAAGTTCGATTTATTCAAGCTAGTGACCTTTTCTATATTTGCAGCATCAAAATAAACTATTATTATGAAGAAAATTGCGATCACTTTAGTGGCGTTATTGGCAACAAGTTTAACTTTTGCGCAAGAGGAGGTAAAGGAAGAAGAAGCTCCTAAAGGGCCATGGACAAGACAAGGAAATGCTTCTATTTTATTAAACCAAGCGGCATTTAATAGAAACTTTGCTACGGGTGGATTAAATAGCTTGTCATTAGACTTTAATGTAAGTTATGATGTTAATTATGCTAAAGAAGATTGGACATGGGATAATAAATTTATTGGTGCTTACGGTTTAGCAAGAATTGATAATCAAGATGCTCAAAAAACAAATGACCGTTTAGAAATTAACTCTTTAGTGGGAAAAAAAGCAACAGGGTACTGGAGTTACTCTTTTGTTGCTAATTTAAGAACGCAATTTGCAGATGGTTTTGATGGTGCACCGAGAGTAATTCCTCAATTTGATAGCACTGGTGCTCAAATAGGGACAATAGAAGTTCCAGATGAAGGGAATAAGAATTCTAAGTTTTGGTCTCCAGCTTATTTACAGTTTGGTCCAGGTATGTTGTGGAAAAAGAGCGACAATTTTAAATTTAATATAGCACCAGCTACATCTAGATTTGTTTTTGTTGATAGTGAGTTTACTGATTTTGGATCTGCTTTTGGTGTTGATCAAGGAGATACAAGTAGATATGAATTGGGTGCGTTTTTACAGGGATACCTAAAAACGAATATTATTAAAAATATTTCTATGGAAAATATTTTATCTCTATACTCTAACTATTTAGAGGATCCACAAAATATAGATATAGATTATACTATGAACTTAGTAATGAAAGTTAACAAGTATATTTCGGCAAATTTAACTTTCCAAGCTTTGTATGATGATAATACAACAGGGAATTTCCAAATTAGAGAAACGTTTGGTGTTGGAATGAATTACGGATTCTAAATATAGAAGTCAATAGAAAAATAAAAAGCGGCTAATTAGCCGCTTTTTTTATGGTATAATTTTTGTTTCTTGCTGGTACTAAACTTACTGATATGTTCCAACGATTATTCTTGGTATTAATATGTTTGGTGACTCATTTTTGTTTTGCTCAAAAAGAACGAAAAGAGCCCGTACCAGATTCTTTAAAGACATGGTTTATAAAAGGGAAAAGCACCTTACTTTTTAACCAAGCAGCATTCAATAAAGACTTTGCTACAGGTGGTGTTAATAGTCTAGCTTTTGATGTGAACGGAACTTTTGAAGTTAATTTTGATGATGCACATTGGCGTTGGGATAATAAAATTGCTGTAGCATATGGTATCGCAAAGATCACTGATGAAGACTTTCAGAAAACGAATGATCAATTTCAATACAATTCTTTAGTAGGTTTACGAGCGTCTAAAAATTGGGATTATTCTTTTATAACCCAGTTAAGGACACAGTTTGCAGATGGAAGAAAAGGTGTTAAAACAGAACTTTCCAATTCAGATGGGGTAAGGCGGTCTGTCATTTTGGAGGGAGAAAAAAACTCGAAATTTTTCTCACCAGCTTTTTTAGAGTTTGGTCCTGGTATGTCTTGGAAAAAAGGGGATAACAATAATTTCAAGTTCAATTTAGCTCCTGCAACTTCTAAAATGATTTTTGTAGCTTCTCGATTTACGGAAGAAGAGGAAAATTTTGGTGTTGAACAAGGAGAAAATTTTCGTTACGAACTCGGGGCTTCTGCACAAGGATATGCCAAAGTAAAGCTGTTCAAGAATGTAACTTGGGAAAACATCCTCAAGTTGTATTCAAACTACTTAGAGGATGCTCAAAATATAGATTTAGATTATTTATCGAATTTAGTTATTCGTGTAAACGAATATATTACGTCTAACCTTACTTTTCAAACATTGTACGATGATAATACCACAAGAGCATTTCAAGTAAGAGAAAGTTTTGGAATCGGGTTTAATTATGGTTTTTAGCCTAATAATTTTTTGAAATCCTCGATTACCGCTTGTCCTTTATTTTTGTTATACCAACGTTGTAAATCTTCTTTAAATTCAGGAGTTAATTGGCCATGTTCGGCTTTATAATCAGCAACTAATTGAGTGGCTTCCGTTGGACGAGGTCCCCATTCATAAACGATATCATTTGCATCCTTATCAAAAGCAATTAATTTTGGTATTGCTGCACCACCATTAGTCAAGAATTCATTCATTAATGCAGGGTTTTCATCACGAAGGGCTAATCTAAGATCAATTTTATCACTTAATTCGGCTATTTTGTTTAAAACAGGAATATTATGAGCTGCATCTCCGCACCATGATTCAGATAGCACTAGCCAAACTAAGTTTTTAGATTGATTAGAAACAATCTCAGTAATTTCTTGATCTAGTTTTAAAGTCTTGTTCCAACGTTTTAATCTACGGTCATTAAGCATTGTATAATTTGCTAATGCTTCGTTATCGGGGTCATTACCCGTAGATTTATTTTCTGCGGTCAAATCTGCTGTTAATTGTACATAGTCGCCATAGCTGATTGATTTATTCAATGTCGCTTCAAAAAGGTCTATTACAGAAGTCTCAGTTGTTTGCATATCTCTTTATTCTTTAACTTTCATCTAAGTCGTAAAATGTTAGAAATATTACAAATGTTAGCTGATTTAAGAAGAAAATAACAGTTTTTACTTTAGGTATCAGATATTAAAACGGTATAAGTTATATGTGATACTATTTGAAATCAATAGTAGGATTTGAATTTTTCTTAATTCTTAATTCCACCCTTCCCAATCTTTCCAAACGACCTCAAAGCCTTGAGATTTCAACATCTCGGCAATATCTTCAGTAGGCCTTTCATCCGAAATTTCAAACTGCTCTAAACTTTGCGGTTCGACAACATAACCGCCAGGATTGGTTTTAGACTCAGCGCTAATAGAGGTAATCCCTAATTTGATCACATTATTTCTAAATGTTTCACTTTCTCTAGTAGACATGGATAGTTCGACATCTTCATCCAGTAAACGAAATGCGCAAATGGTTTGTACCAAATCGGGGTCTGTCATTTCAACTTTGGGTTCTAGTCCTCCGCTATGTGGTCTCAATCTAGGGAAAGAGATAGAATATTTTGTCTTCCAATAAGTGCGTTGTAAATACTTTAAATGCAATGCGGTGAAAAAGCTATCTGTACGCCAGTCTTCCAGACCAAATAAAGCTCCTAGTCCTATTTTGTGTACTCCAGCTTTTCCAAGTCTATCGGGAGTTTCTAGACGATAATCGAAATTGCTTTTGCGCCCTTTAGGATGATGTTTTTTGTATTCATCTTTATGATAGGTTTCTTGGTATACTAAAACAGCATATAGTCCACTTTCTGTGAGCTCTTCGTATTCGTTTTGTTCTAGCGGTTGTACTTCAATAGTAATATTACTAAAACGGTCTTTAATAAGATCCATCGCATGTTTGATGTATGGAACACCAACAGTACGATTTGCCTCACCGGTTACTAGTAAAATATGATCGTAGCCTTTAGATTTAATGAAGTCAACTTCTCTTAAAACTTCTTCGTCAGTTAAGGTGCGTCGAGGGATTTTATTAGTCATACTAAATCCACAATAGGTGCAAATATTTTGACACTCGTTACTCAAATACATAGGAACATACATTTGCATGGTGTTTCCAAAACGCTTCTTGGTCAGTTGACTACTCAACTGCGCCATTTGCTCTAGATAGGGACGAGCAGCAGGAGAAATTAAAGCTTTGAAATCCTCTAATGTTCGCTTTGGATTGGAAAGAGCGTACTCTACATCTTGTGCAGTTTTAGTGTGGATTTCGTTGGTGATTTGATTCCAGTCGTGTTTGTCGAAAACTTCTTTGAAGGTTTTTGGGGCACTAGGTATCGGGTATCGGGTATCAGTGTTATTCATTTGGAATAGAATTACTGAGTTTATATAACATCTTTTTTATTGATATAATGTCTTGAGTTAATCCGTCAAATATAGGTTTCTCAAAATGATTTAAATCCTTACTAAGGAGAAGAAGATATTCTACTTCGGATGCAGAAGCTGCCGATATATTTAAAAACCCTCTAAATTCATTGTTGCTTTTATGGCCACAGACTTCTGCTATATTTGTTGGAATTGAAGAAGAAGCTCTTCTAAGTTGAGAAATAAAACCAAACTTTTCTTCTTGAGGAAACGATTTGGTTTGCTCATAAATTTTAAGACAAAGCGTATGTGCTTTTTGCCAAACTATTAATTCTTTAAAATTTCTCACTCTTATTTTAATTTCCAGTTTTAAAAAATACTTTTGATACTTGATACTTGATACTTGATACTTGATACCTGTGAGTTCTTAGCTTAAAAAACTCGTCAATGGACTACTAGCTTCAGCATGTTGCTTTACTGGAGCCAACTTAGCTTCGTAAGCCATGCGGCCAGCTTCCACAGCCATTCTAAAAGCATTACCCATTTCGACTGGATTTTGAGAAACAGCGATGGCCGTATTTACCAATACTGCATCGGCACCTAATTCCATAGCATAAGCGGCATGTGAAGGTGCTCCAATACCAGCATCGACAATTACGGGAACATTACTTTGTTCAATAATGATTTCTAAAAAGTCATTTGTTTTCAATCCTTTGTTGCTGCCTATAGGTGCACCAAGCGGCATTACACAATGAGTTCCTACTTCTTCTAATCGTTTACATAATACGGGATCTGCATGTATGTAAGGCATTACCACGAAACCTAATTTGACTAATTCCTCAGCCGCTTTTAACGTTTCAATCGGATCGGGTAATAGATATTTGGGATCTGGGTGAATCTCTAGTTTAACCCAATTGGTTTCTAATGCTTCACGTGCCATCTGTGCAGCAAAAACAGCTTCTTTAGCATCTCTAACTCCAGAAGTGTTAGGTAATAAATTGATATGACTATGCTTTAAGTGAGATAGAATATCGTCTTGTTGGTTATTTACTTCAACTCTTTTGAGAGCGACAGTAACCAATTCACTTCCCGAAGCCACTAGAGCTTCTTCCATTAATTTTGAAGAACTAAATTTTCCTGTTCCGGTAAATAAACGTGAATTGAAGGTTTTATCTGCGATTTTTAGTGACATTATTTTTATTTTTTTATTTAAAGAATAACAGAATTAAGAAGGTAAAGAATTTGATATCGCTTTGTAATAAGCGTTAAGTAATCTACTGGTGTCTTCTAATAGTAGTTTTAATTTAGAATTGTCTTCTAAATAATTTAAATCTTTAGAAAGACGAATATAATATCTACACTCTTCTAATGAGCCTTGAGAAATATTATAAAATCTTAACTTATCTTTTTTTCCTTTCTTTTTAAATCCTTCAGCAATATTGGCTGCAATTGAAACACTTGCTCTCCTAAATTGACTTGTTAATCCATACGTTTCCTGTTTTGGAAAACATGATGTCAATTCATAAACTAGTAGAACAAATTCATGTGCTTTTTGCCATACTAATAAATTTTCAAAAGACATTTTAGGTTGCATAATATTGTGCTTCTTTATTTCTTTTATTCTCTAACTCCTTTTTATTCTACAATTCTTATTTCGTTAATAACTTCCGAGATCTCATCAACACTTTTATTACTCAATAATCCAGATACGGCAACTCCATAAAGACCTGTTTTAGATAGTGCTGTAATATCTTTGACTTGGATTCCTCCAATGCCAATAATGGGTAAATTGTACCCTTTGTTGTTAAGATTCTCTATGATTTTATGGTATCCTTCTATACCTAAAATTGGACTTAATTTATCTTTTGTCTTTGTAAATCGAAAGGGACCAAGACCGATATAATCAACGCCTTCATCAATACGTTTTAAACAGTCTTCTAAAGTATTGCAGGTTCCTCCAATAATAGCATGATTACCTAGTTGTTTTCGAGCTTCATTCGGACTAGAATCTGTTAATCCTAAATGAACTCCGTCTGCATTAGATTCGGCAGTAACTCCAATATTGTCGTTTACTATAAATGTGGCTCCGTAAGTATCACAAATGCTTCTAACTTCTTTAGCTGCTTTCAGGTATTCTAAGTGAGATACTTCTTTTAAGCGAAGTTGCACCCAATCCCCTCCAGCTTTACATACATTCTCAATGTTTTTAATATGTTGCTCTATCGTTTTGCCTTGGCTGATGTATTGGATTTGAGTATCGGTATTACTTATTAATTCTTTCATTTTTTCCTTTTCCATATTAGTATTTACTGAGACCTGAAAGCCGATAGCTTATTTAAACCTCCCCAATAATGTTTTACTACTTCCCAAATACTTTTCAGTAAACTTTTTTCCTCTGAAGCAACTTTTTCCTAAAGGAAACCCAAGTGCCAAGTAACTTGCAATAGCACTCGATAATACACAGCCACTGCCATGTTTTGGGTAGATGGGTTTAAGTTTAGGGTTTATCGGGTATGTTTTCCCTTTTGAGGTATACAAAAAGTCTTTCCCCTTATGTTCTTTATTATGTCCTCCTTTTAGCAAGAGATTTGTTTTAGAACATATGGATTCAATGGTTTCATCAATAGATTTATCAGGAAATAAATGCTGAATCTCTTCATAATTAGGAGTTAAAACATCTATATGAGTTAGAATTTTATCAAAGCTAGTTTGATTGAATTCAGTCTGAAAATCAAAATTTGTTGAGGATCTTAATACAGGGTCAAGAACAATGCTTACATCGTTGTTTAAGGATTTTACTAACGTCAATATTTTAAGTAGTTCATTCCAGTTTTTTACGATCCCTATTTTAACAACCGAGATATTAAATCTTGAAAAAAGCACTTTAATTTGATCTTCTATAATTTCCAAGTCAATCCAATGGCATGCTAAAAAATCAGTATCCGTTTGGATTGTATTTGCTGTGCAAACAGAAAGCCCTTGACATTTTAAAGCTTCAAAAGTTTTACAGTCTGCTAATAAGCCAGCGCCTCCACTGGGGTCAAAGCCTGCTATGGTTAATATGTATGGTCTTTGTTTCATAGTTAACTGAATAAATCAGTTATTGTTTCTTTTGACAAATGCTTTACAAAACTTTCGTCTGTTTGAATAATGTCATTAGATAGTTGCTTTTTTTGTTCTTGATATGCTATAATTTTCTCTTCTATGGAGTCTTTACATATCATTTTATAAGCCATTACTTTCTTGGTTTGACCAATACGATAACAGCGATCTATCGCTTGTGCTTCTACTGCGGGGTTCCACCAAGGGTCAATTAAATATACATAATCAGCTGCTGTAAGATTTAAACCTGTACCTCCTGCTTTTAAGCTGATTAAAAAGACACGAATTTCATCGTTTTCCTGAAAATTAGTGACTTTTTCTTGTCTGTTTTTAGTTCGTCCATCTAGGTATTCATGTTGAATACCATTTTCGTCTAATTTGCCTTTAACTAATTGAAGCATTTTAACAAATTGTGAAAACACAAGAATTTTATGATTTCCTGTTTTTTCTTTAATGTGAGATATGAGTTCTTTTATTTTGATGGATTCATCAGTATAGTTTTCGTCATCGTTTAGCAATTGCGGTGAATCACAAATTTGTCGAAGTTTTGTTAAGCCTTCAAGTACATACAGTTTCGATTTGCCTAATCCATCTTCATCAATTTTATTTAATAAATAGTCGCGATACTTATTTTTGTAGGCATTGTATAATTGCTTTTGCTCTTTTTCCATAGTGCAGTATAGTACTTGCTCTGTTTTCGGAGGAAGTTCCTTTGCAACTTGTTCTTTTGTACGGCGTAGTAAAAAGGGGTGTATTAAATCGCGTAGTTGATTTGCAACTTCTGCGTTTTTGTCTCTATCGATAGGTGTTGAAAAATCATTTTTAAAGTTCGAAAGACTTCCTAGCAGACCAGGGTTGGCAAAAGTCATTTGAGCATAAAGATCGAAAGTGTTATTTTCTATAGGAGTACCTGTTAACACAATTCTATTATGAGCTTGCAACAGGCGTGCAGCTTTGTAACGTTGAGAACTAGGGTTTTTAATTGCTTGAGATTCATCGAGAATTACATAGTGAAATATATGATGCTTAAGGAAACTGATATCTCTTGCTAGGATTCCATAAGAAGTTAATACAATGTCATAATCATTAAACAAAGAACAGTCTTTATCACGATCTGATCCCGAATGAATTAAATATTTTAATGTTGGACAGAATTTATTAATTTCTTCTTGCCAGTTAAAAACAAGAGAGGTTGGAAGTACGATAAGGGAAGCAGTGGTAGGTTTTGAGGTGTTTTTAATATGTTTTAAGAAGGATATTACTTGTAACGTTTTTCCTAGTCCCATATCGTCAGCCAAGCAGCCACCAAATTGATATTCGTCTAGAAAATTTAACCAATTTAATCCTTGCTTCTGGTAATCTCTTAATTTTGCTTTAAGTCCTCTAGGGTTTTTTATTGTTGTTATTTCTTCAAAAGAACCTAGCTTATTCTTGATGCTTAAATGATTTTTAAATAGAGGAGAATCTGTTTCAAATTCATCATACAAACTATCTATTACTGATAATTGGTATTTTGAAATACGTATGTTTTCCTTATTCACTTCTCCTGCTCTAAAAGCATACGCATATTTTTTCAACCAATCTTCAGGAAGTATACCTAAGGTCCCATCTTTCAATTGGACGTAATTATTTTTGTTAATTATTGATTTCCTAATATCTTTTAGGCTTACCATTTGATCGCCAAATGCAATTTCAATATTTACATCGAACCAGTCGATTCCAGAACTAGTTTCGACATTAATAGTAGGTTTGTTGAGGTTGTATTTTAATGTTGAAAGTTTGTCAAACCCATAAACTTCCACATTTAAATTTTTTAAAATTTCAAAGGCATCAAGAAACCAAGTGTTTTCAATAAAATCTTCTAAGGGTAAATAGAAAAAAGGAGGCTCTTGCTCTTTAAAGTTGTTGTGTAATGATATTATTTCTTCAAAGAATCGATTTTCAAAGCTCAAATCACGATTCAACTTAAAGTCAATGTTGTTATCAGTAAAAACAACATTTTCTTTTGAAAGTAAATTATAATGATGATTATTAAACTCTAAAACAGTTTTAAAAACAATATGGTCGTCTAATTCTGAAAGATAAATCTGCTTTTTGAAATCCTCCGATGCTATTTTCTTTAATTTTTGTGGTTTAATGGTATTCGTAACTTCAAAATTTTTTGAAATAGGAATGATAATTTCTTGATTAAATTTTTCGAAACCAGTTTTAGGTACTCGTATTTCGGGAGTTTGAGAAAAACTAAAGAATGTTTTTGAATGCATTAGAGATGCAAAAGGATGTAGTTTATTCTTATCAATTATAAAATGTTGAAATTGATCTTCGTCGTCAAGATTAGTTAATTTTCTTTTCTTTCCGTTGGCGAGTTTATAATATGTTTTTAAAGTATAAAAATATTCTTCTGCTTCAACTTTGAAGGAGATTTCGACTGGAGTAGAAGATACTTCCAGTTTAGTTAAACTTCTAGGTGATATTTTGGTGTAATCAACATCTATATAGTCATTCGATTCAAAAAGTAAGAAAGGCGTTTCGGTGAGTTCTAGTAATTTTCGAAAATCTATAAATGATTGTTGTAAGTCTACAGCATTTTTTCCTTGCTTTAGGATGGAATTAAATTTTAATGCTTGAACTAAAATTTTATATTCAGCATCACTGACTTCTAAATTGTCTTTTAAAGCAATTTCTTCACTTTTTATTACCTCTATTTTAGAGGTGAATCTTTCATTGTTTTTATCTGTATTTCCCAATACAGGAATTACTTTAAAGTCAACATTTCTATTAGAATAAAAGGAAAAAATGAGGCCAAATGACTTTTTGTTTTTTGTTTTAGGGGTGCTTTTAAGAGCTAATGAGTCTTTAACAATAAGAGTTTCATTTGAAAAATATTCTTTAATGCCTTCAAATTCTTTTGTCCCATCAATAGGAATGATTCCAGCTACTTTAGGTGACGCAATGTACTGGCCATTCTTTGTAACAAAATCAAAATATTTGGAGTAGTTGCTATCCTTTAAGCTAAAGCCATAAAGATTTAATGCTGCTTCCTTAAGTTTTTCTTTTTCTTCTTCAGGAATAAATAAAGTTTCTAGATAATTATGAATAAAATCTAAAGCATATACCTGGTGAATGCATAGTTTTTTGTTCGTAGCATCACAATCGCATAATAGTGAAAGAATATCATCTTTTCTTTCGACGATAACCTCATATGCTTTATAATCACTCCATCTCCATCCTTGGATTTCTGGAATTAAAAGAAAAATATAATTGTCCCTTTGAGCCACAATTTCGATACTGTCAGGCTCGTAAAAATAATCTCTATGTTTGGCATAACTATTTTTTTGAATTATTTCTAAGGGTGTGTTATGCTTGCTCCACTCAGCGATAAAGGGTAACGTGCTACAGTATTTTCTTTTTTTATTTTCAGTGTTTTCAGTAATATGAAGAAGAGTTTCTTCTTCTGTAAAGAAAGATTCGGTATCAATAGCTAAAGAGACTATATGTTTGCAAACAGGACCTTTATCGAAAGGGCAGCTGCAATTGCTTGAAATATTACCTTGAAGAACTCCTTCAAATGATACATGATAAGGAATACCACTAGATCCGTGTACGACACTATTAATAGAGTTTCCGTCAGGAGATAGGTTTATTTCCATAACAGGACAATCACTTGCTCTTTGTTGAATATGAGAAGGGGCAAGAGTATCTATATATTTTTTTAATCTCTTATTGCGGATTGACATTGGTACTAAATTTATTGGCACCGCCAAAGGGTATTATACCCTTTGGCTTGCCTTGAAATTAGAATTTTATTTCATATAAATGCCTCGTGGACTTGCCTCGAGGTAGTTTACTCTTTAAATAGCAGTATTATTAAGTGCACATAAATTATTGTTTGCACTACGTAGCTCATTGTAAGCTTTTATAGGGTTATCATTTTTCCAAATAGCACCTAATACAGCAGCTCCATCAAAACCTTTTTCGAAAATTTCGGAAATATTGAATTTATTAATACCTCCTAATGCAATAATTCTTTTTTGGGCTTTCTCTAGATTTTTGAAATCAAATGCTTTGCTTTTATACCCCATTTTTGAGATGGAATTAAAAATTGGACTTAGAAAAGTATAATCGAAAAGCTCTTCTTTTTCAATTAATTCATATATACAATGAAATCCTGTTGAAACCTCGAAACCATTTTCTTGCATGAATTCAATATAATTGGGCATTGAAAAACTTAAATGCTTTCGAAATACTTCTTTAAAATGAACACCTTTTAAATCGAACAGTTCTGTAAGTCCATGATGCTGATGCACCATAATCCTATTATGAAATTCGGGAGCAATAGCATTAATAAGATGTTTACATTCAGAGAAAGAATAATTGGGTTTACGTAAATGCAATACCTCTAATCCTTCTTCAAACAAGTGATTAATAATCTTATCCTCTTGATAAATTCTTTGCTCGGCTGTAAAAACAATAATCATTATGATACAATTAATAATGTGTAATTAGTAGTGAACAATTACATTCCTTTTTTAGAAGACTTTATTATAGAATAAACGATTCTTAAAATTTCATCACAGTCTCTAATCATAGATAATGCTTCCTCGTTATTTATGATATCTGTATCCCTCAATAGCCTTAGCCAGTAATGAGTTTCTCTAGCCTCTTTGTAGGCAATACTCAGTTTTGCTATAAAATCCTTTTTAGAGATACCACCAACCGCTTCTTCAGTGTTTGCTCCAATAGAAGTCCCGCTTCGAAGTAATTGTTTAGACAAAACATATTCTTTAGACTCTTCATTAAGCCTTTTGCAAAGTAGAATAATTCGAATACTAAATTGATACGTTTTGTCTAAAACAATATTATTGCTCATTACTAATTACACATTATTAATTATAGATAAACTTCGCTTCCTTTTTCTTTGAATTCTTGTGATTTTTCTTCCATTCCTTTTTTGATCACTTCGTTTTCAACAATGTCATTCTCAGCCGCAAAATCACGTACTTCTTGAGAAATTTTCATAGAACAAAACTTAGGGCCACACATAGAACAGAAATGTGCAATTTTAGCACCAGCTGCTGGTAATGTTTCATCGTGATATTCACGAGCACGTTCGGGATCTAAACCAAGGTTAAATTGATCTTCCCAACGGAACTCGAAACGTGCCATACTTAAAGCATTGTCTCGATGTTGTGATCCAGGATGTCCTTTAGCTAAATCTGCAGCATGCGCAGCTAATTTGTAAGTTACCACACCCACACGTACATCTTCTTTATTTGGTAATCCCAAATGTTCTTTTGGAGTTACATAACATAACATAGCACATCCGTACCATCCAATCATTGCTGCTCCGATACCCGAAGTAATATGATCATATCCAGGAGCGATATCGGTTGTTAAAGGACCTAACGTATAAAAAGGAGCTTCGTCACAAACCTCGATTTGTTTCTCCATATTTTCTTTAATCATATGCATTGGCACGTGACCAGGTCCTTCGATAAAGCATTGTACTTCGTGTTTACGAGCAATTTGCGTTAGTTCTCCTAAGGTTTCTAGCTCTGCAAACTGTGCTTCGTCATTGGCATCTGCTATAGAACCTGGGCGTAACCCATCTCCCAAAGAGAAAGCAACATCATATGATTTTAATATTTCACAAATCTCTTCGAAATGAGTGTATAAGAAACTTTCTTTATGGTGTGCTAAACACCACTTAGCCATAATCGACCCTCCACGAGAAACGATTCCAGTAACACGTTTAGCAGTCATTGGAACGTAACGTAATAATACTCCAGCATGAATGGTAAAGTAATCGACTCCTTGTTCTGCTTGCTCGATTAATGTATCACGAAAAATTTCCCAAGTTAAATCTTCGGCAACACCATTTACTTTTTCTAAAGCTTGATAGATTGGCACCGTACCTATAGGTACAGGTGAGTTACGTACAATCCATTCGCGAGTTTCATGAATATTTTGTCCAGTAGACAAATCCATAATATTATCGGCACCCCAACGACAAGCCCATACTGCTTTTTCAACTTCTTCTTCAATAGATGAAGTGGTAGCAGAGTTTCCAATATTTGCGTTGATTTTCACCAAGAAGTTACGCCCAAGAATCATAGGTTCTGCTTCTGGGTGGTTGATGTTTGACGGAATTACAGCACGACCTCTAGCAACTTCTTCACGTACAAATTCGGGTGTAATTTTTGCTGGAATCGCAGCTCCAAAATCTTGACCAGAATGTTGTTTTCTAATTTCGGTCATTTCATCGATTCGCTGATTTTCACGAATGGCGATATATTCCATTTCAGGAGTAATGATTCCTTTTTTAGCGTAATGTAATTGTGTTACATTTTGGCCCTTTTTAGCTCGTTTAGGTTTGTGTTTTAGATCAAAACGCATGTGATCTAAACTTTTATCATTTAAACGCTCATTGCAATATTTAGATGAAAAAGCATCCAATTCTTCTACATCACCACGGTCTAAAATCCACTGCTCTCTAATACGTTCAATACCATTATGGACATTAATTTCCTTGTTAGGGTCTGTATAAGGCCCAGAAGTATCGTAAACCGTTACAGGCTCGTTAGGAGTTAACTTTCCTGTCAAAGAATCTTTAGTGTCATCTAAAGAAATTTCACGCATAGCCACTTTAATTTGTGGGTGCAACTTTCCTTGAACATAAATCTTTTTTGAGTTTGGGAATGGCTTTCTTGTAATTTGACCTTCCTTTGGTGCAGTGTCTTTACTTTTCATAACTTCTATTTAGTACAAAATACTCAGTACAGAGTACATGGTCGATTTTATATTTTTTGTTTTAATGCTAAAAATTATCCTCCTTGAGTTGCTTGTATTATGGTGACTGCATCATTGTCATTTAATACAGTACTATTCCAAACGCTTTTAGTGATAATTTCATTGTTTATAGCAACGGCAATACCGTCAAGTGAAATTTCTAAGCTCTGTAACAATGCTTCTAAATTGCTATTGCTAGGAATTTCTTTGCTTTCATGATTTACGTCTATTCGAATCATATATATTGTTTTGTCGAATATTTAATCCCATGTTGTGGGTCGAATTCCTCGATTTTATTACTTCGTATGTAACAAAAGTAATTTTAAATCTATGTCTCATAATATTTACACCGAGCTATAGATCTACAAACAGAACAAAGTACTTGTTATAGGGAGCTCTCTCTAGGAGAGAAATAAAAAAAGAAGGTTTCCTTAGAAACTAACTTTTCCCTACGTCGGTACCAGCCGCATCAGGTTCAAAGGGTAATTCTCAGTCCTTCAAATGAAGGACACCCCTAAAGTTCAGGACAAAAGTACTAAAAAGTGTCGACACTTATTTTATTGGTTCAGGATTAGTTAAAACTATGCACTTTAGTGCATTTCGCTTTAGCTTCTAAAAATTTTGTTTACGGCATTAGGCTTTAAGCAGTAGGCCTTATGTTTTTAATGTAGCCTATAGCTTAAAGCAATAAGTTAGAAAATAGGAAAAGACTTTCAGCCGCAACTGAAACGATGAATCTTCCAGTCATAGTGGTTCATTTACTAAAGTCTTCACAAATTTTATGATTTGATACTAAAACAGCATCGAATCTTGTTTTCAGTATAGTATGAAAGTATTGAATCCTAAAACGACACTTAAGGTCATTGTAAGTTATGCTGCTATCGTTTTGTTAGTGGGTGTTTTTTTCTTCATTTTTTTTGAGCAATTAAAAATTTTGAATGGAAGAAATATTGAAACTTATGATCATACAAACACTTCGTTTTTATTGAGTAACACCCTAAATGATTTATTGGAGTTAGAACCCTTAAAACAGCAGTATTTGGATCTTCCGACGAGTGAAAATTTCAATAAATTAAAAGGAAAATATAAAACGATTAATGATAAGACAAAGCGGTTACGGCAAGAAGATTTCAGTAAAGATTTTCAAAAAGATTTTGATAAAATAGAATCATTACTAACCTCGAAGCTTAAAAATTTAATTGCCTTAAAAAAGCTATATCAACGTCAAACTTCTTCCGATTATTTAGGCAAAGTAGCAGAACAGTTGAAACAACTAGATACTTTGCCAAATAATGTAAGAGAAGTTGAAAAAAGTAAGCGAACTCGTCTTTTTAGGCGAATTAAACCAGATAAAGAAGAGTCAATACAGCATAAAGTGGCTAAAATTGATTCGGTAGTAGAAGATGTTTCTAGTAGGTTAAAGCGTTTGGCGATAAAAGAAAAACGAATTAAACAGCGAATAACGGCAAAAGAGGATGAGCTCCTTCAAAAAGATATCATCCTTAATAGAAAGATTAGGGGGATTCTTTATCATTTAGAAAAACAGGCATTTTCTCGTTATTCGGAACAATTAGCACAATCTAAAATTCAGTTAAAAGAAGCGATTTGGACAGTAGGCTTGTCTTCCTTATTTACCTTATTTGCTGGGGGATTATTCTTTTTGCTGATTCGAAGAGATTTAATTCGAAGCACAAAAAATGAACGCACATTGATGAGTGCCAATGAAAAAATTAAAGAGGCTTTGAAAAGTAAAGAGAATCTTATTCAAATGGTATCTCATGATATACGAAGCCCTCTTCAGGTGATTTTAGGAAACCTAGAAATCGTAGATAATAACGCTATACATCATGAAAGTAAAAACGCACTAGGTGAAATGCGATATGCTTCTACTTATATTTTGAATTTAGTTACCGACTTATTGTATTTTTTTAAAGGTAAGAGCATTCAAATTACCTATTCAAATTTTAATCCTTATCAGCTAATTACAAGTGTTGTACACCAAATCACTCCTTTTGAAAACAATAAGAATTTAGAGATAAAGCTTAACATAGATCCTGTTTTAGATACTACTTTCCGAAGCGATCCACATCGATTACAGCAAATTTTAAGTAATATTCTGTCAAATGCCTATAAGTTTACAGAGAAAGGGAGCATTTTTATTCATGCTGAAAAAAAGCAAAAAAATGATCGAGAACAAATTGAAATACGGGTTACAGATACAGGTGTCGGAATAGCGTTAGATAAAAAGGAACATATTTTTGAACGCTTTCAACGAGGTGATTTTGAAAGTTCATACAAAGACGGATTTGGATTAGGCTTATTCATCACGAAATTTTTAATGGATGAATTAAAAGGTGATTTTGTTATTGAAAGTGAAGAAGGTAAAGGGACGAGTGTTCGTATTTCTATTCCTCTTTTAAAAGCAAATTACGAGCAGGATTTTTCTTTAGATACGGAATCTGTATTAGCCACTGAAGACCTTTTGGTTTATGTGGTAGATGATGATATCTCTTATTTAAGTTTTATAGAAACACTTTTAGTTAAAAAGAAAATACGGACTTGTGTTTTTTCATCAGCAAAGGAGGCCTTACTAAGTTTAAAAGAGGAATATCCCAATGTCATAATTACAGATTTAAACATGCCCAAAATGGATGGGATTGAATTTTTGCAAAAAATCCAAGAGCAGTTAGACGGTATTGATATTCCTGTAATTGCGTTTACAGGAGAAGTCTTACTCGAAGAGGCGTATTTTAAAGAGCTAGGTTTTGCTGCCAAAATCGCTAAACCGGCATCGGCTTTAACGATACAGAAAACACTGTTTCAGGTTTTAGATAAAAATATAGCGATAAAAGCCGAAACGACTCTTGTGCCTACAAACTTTGCAATTCCTAATGTATTTGATTTAACGAAAAGTCTAACAATGTTAGAGGGAGATACTGAAGCGCTCGAAGAGTTGTTGCAAATTTTTGTAGAAGATGTAGAAGAAACGATAGATCAAATAGAGTCTCAGATGATCAAGAAAAATAACATAGAAGTACAACAATTGGCACATAGAATTTTACCCTTATTCAAACAATTCGAAATGGTCAAATGTGTTGAAAAGCTAAAAGATTTAGAAGAGACAAATCTGGCTTATTCTAAAAAAGAAGTACGTAAAGCAATGAAGCTCCTTCGAAATGATATGTTAAGATTAAATACATTCCGAAAAAGTCTATTAGAGACTTAAGCCATATCGTTTTATCTTGTTGTAAAGTGTTTTTCGATCAATTTGTAATAGTCGTGCTGCTTTAGCTTTATTGCCTAAGCTTTGTCGAAGAGCATTTTCAATACGTTCTTTTTCGTGAAGTCGTTTGTCATATGGAGTATTTAAATGCTGGGTGTTTTGCGAACTTCGATTTAAAAATTTTTCGAAAGTAGCTTTTGAAATCATCTGATTATCCTCAGTCATCAATACAGCTCGCTTAATTACGTTTTGTAATTCTCTAAGGTTTCCCATCCAATCATATTGATTCGCAACTTCGATGGCGTTACCCGAAATACCGTTACATTTTTTAGATAATTCGTTGTTGGCTTTTCCTATAAAGTAATCGATAAATAAAGGAAGATCTTCGAGCCTTTTTCTTAAAGGAGGAAGGTTAACGGTGAACTCATTGATACGATGCCATAAATCTTCTCTAAAACTTCCATCAATACTAGCTTGATTTAAATTGGAATTCGTTGCTGAAATAATGCGAATATCTATTTCGACTTCTTTTTGAGAACCAATTTTTCGAACTTTACGTTCCTGGATAGCACGAAGTAATTGTATTTGCAATTGATAGCTAAGGTTCCCTATTTCATCTAAAAATAAAGTGCCTTTATTAGCCGCTTCAAAAAAGCCTTTTTTATTTTCTTGTGCCCCTGTAAAAGAACCTTTAACATGCCCGAAAAACTCACTAGTAGCAATTTCTTTAGGGATGGCTCCACAGTCTACAGCAACGAAAGTTTCATTAGACCTTCTGCTTTGTCGATGGATTTGTCTGGCAATATGTTCTTTTCCGGTACCGCTTTCTCCAATGATTAGAACCGACATGGAAGTAGGGGCAATTAAATCTATAGTTTGATAAAGTGTCTTAGCTTCCAGGCTAGTGCCTTTAATGATTTCATGATCGGCAGTAATTTTTTGAGTGTCGTTGGAGATACTCGTAGTCGGTGCTCCTTTTTTTAAGGTAGCATTTTTAAGCAATTGAAGTAATTTGGTTCCCTCTATAGGCTTTTGTAAGTAATCTATTGCTCCTTGTTTTATGGCAGAGACCGCTAGGGATACTTCTGCATAATTACTCATCATTATTATCGGGGCTTTACTATATTTTTTAACTAAGGCTATTACCTCGAGATCTTTAGCGTCGGGTAAGCGCATGTCGGATAAGATAATATCAAAAGATTGTTTTTTTAATGAGCTTTCAGTTTTTAATAAAGTAGGGGAATGGGTAACGTGATATCCTTTCTTTTCTAGAAAAGTGCATAAAAAAGTAGCAAAAGGGAAATCATCTTCAATTAGTAAGATCTTCGACATAAAATGTTTATTTCACTTACATAACGTGTTTTTTTGATTAATGTATGCTAATAGAATCATAAAAAAGAGGGAGCCTTAAAAGTCAAGCTTACATCATATCAGACATAATCTGGTATCTCTTGCATCTTAACAATAAGTGCGATGAGATTCTGAACGATCAGAATGACGGTTTATGACTTTTTGAGCACCCTCTTTGGGGGAAGCTAGAACTAATGAATTAACATTAGTAGATAATTAGTGAATTATAATTTATTCTACAGGCTTACCTTCGGCATCAAAAAATTGAGTAAGCTCGACACCTTCTAACTGTACCAATACTTTAAAATTCCCATTTTCGTCTTTGAAGGCTTTCGAAATTAAAGCTCCTTCCATATTCTCTGTGATGTATTCACTAATGCTGGAAGGAAGTTCGCTTAAGTCAATTTCCTTATAGCTTTCAGTAATGATTGATGTTTCGTTTGCAGTACAAACTACATTTTCACCATGCGCTAATAAAGAAGCAGAAATTATCATGACTAGACTTCCTAATGTTACAACTACACTTTTCATAAATATTTGATTTTAAATTATACTAGTTAAATGCTATACTGTTTCCAAGCATATCATAATATTGAAATTGAATATTGTGATGCTGCTGGTAGATCACAAAATAATTACCATGCTTATCGGTAAAAACTTCTTCTACACTGTTTACTTTCCATTGGCTTTGGCCAATTTCTAGAGTAAATGGAATATCTTTTTTGTTGATTTTTTTGTGCTTTATTTTAGCTTTCATGATTCTTGCAAAAGCAGAAATACTTTTTGAGTATTTCTTTACGAACCCGAATATTTTAGATCTATTAAAAGCCTTGATTAAATTCAACATACTCGATTATTACTTGTTTGATGATGTTGACTATTATGAGAAAACTGTGCCTTTTTGCGTAAGTATTCGTTTTTATGATGTAAAAAACTGATGTTTAGTTATTTAAAATAAAGTCTGTTTAATCAATAATTTTTAGAAGTGTAGAAAAGTGTAGAAAACTGTTGCACCTTGTTGTGGCGCATGTATCTACAGTACAGCAACATAGTATTTATGGGTTAAATCGGATGTAAATATTTAATTGTCCAAAAGTATTTGTTGGCACTGTTTTTGCATTTTAACGATTAATAAATGCTTTTTGTCACAAAAAGTGTATATTTAACCGACTAATCCTACGGCTATCTCAATGGAATTAACCCTGAGCATACCTGCATTACTTTTTCCTGCTATCTCCTTGACAATGTTAGCATACAATGCTAGATATTTGGCAATCGCAGCACTTATTCGGCAGCTTTATAAAGAATATACCGAGCAAGAAAACATGCGAATTATCCGACAAATAAAATCACTTAGGAAGCGTTTGTATCTAATACGCAATATGCAAGCTTCGGCAATCCTTAGTTTTCTAGGAGCAGTAGCTACTATGGGGTTATTATATATAGAAGCAGTGTATTGGGCTCATGTAATATTTGGAGTTAGTTTAGTAGCACTTTTACTTTCTTTAATCTTATCATTAATAGAAGTTCAGTTATCTACAAAAGCATTAAGTCTTCAGTTAAGCAATATTAAAGAACAAGAAAAGAAAGTATAAGATGTTAGGAAACGAGTTGTTCGAAAATACTCTGAAAAAATTCAATATCGGATTCTGGGAATTAAAAGAAGCACAAGCTTTAGATAATTGGTCGGATGGGTTTTTAAAGAATATGAATTATGAAAAAGAAGAAGTCGTATCAAGTATAGATTGGTTTCTAAATGAAATTATTTTAAAAGAAGATGCAGAGTTTTTTGAGAAAAACTATTTAAATTATAAAAATAATAGTGCAAGTTTCCGTCAGAAAATTTCATTTAGAAATAGTGATGGTGTTTTTAAAAGATATATTGCTTATTCTGCAGAAGAGTCCTTAGTAAATATAAAATCAGACACAAAGCTTATTTTTTTTCAACCAGTAAGTAGTGAAGGTTTTAGTGATAATGTAGAATTCTATTACCACGAAACGGCTATAATGTCTAGAACAGGTAGCTGGTATGTCGATTTTAAGAATAAAAAAAGTTACTGGGATCCAGAAGCGAAACGCTTATTGGGTTATCCAGCAGATTATCAGCCGTCATTAAAAAGTACTTTGACGTATTTCCCACCCGAAAATTTGCAAGTTGCCTCCGATCTTTTTTTAAGTTGTAGCACTACAGGAAAGCCCTTTAGTAAGGAGCTAGAAATGTATAATTATCGAAAAGACAAAATGTGGGTTCGGGTTATTGGAAAACCTGTTTATGATTCTAATAATAGGATTATTGGAATAAGAGGAGTGTTTCAGAATATTGATGAGATCAAGCAACGCGAGCTTACATTGCAAAAGTCCATGAGTATCATTGCTTCGCAGAACAATCGCTTATTTAATTTTGCACATATTGTTTCACATAATTTACGATCGCATTCTAGTAATTTGAGTTTACTAGTACAGTTAATTGAAAGTATTGAAGAGCCGACAGAAAAGTTAGAATTGATTAATGAAGTGAAAAGTATTAGTGAAAATCTAACTACTACTATCGACCACTTAAATGAAATTGTAACAATCCATACCAATAAGAAACAGAAACGCAAGAATGTTTCTTTAAATGGTACTTTAGAGCTAGTAATGTCATCGATTCGTAATATTATTACTAGTGGGGATGCAGAGGTAACCTACAATTTTGAAGGTTTATCAGAAGTGCGTTTCGTTCCCGCTTACATGGAAAGTATATTACTTAATTTATTGACGAATGCCATTAAGTACAAACACCCCGATCGAGATGCAAAAATTCATTTTGAATCGGGTGTTAGTGAAAAAGGCAAAGGCTATTTGAGAATATCGGATAATGGTCAGGGGATTGATATGGATAAGTTTGGAGATAAAATCTTTGGAATGTATAAGACTTTTCATGCCAATTCAGATGCGGTAGGGATTGGGTTATTTATTACTAAAAATCAGATAGAATCTCAAAATGGTAGTATAGAAGTTGAAAGTGAAGTAGGGGTAGGTACTACTTTCACCATTAGATTTCATTAATAACCGAAACTATGGATCTCCCAATCCATAGAGGTTCATTTTAATTCTAAAATTGTTTCAGAAAAAGAAGCCGCTCCCAATTGTTTACTGCGATTAGATGGTAATGCATTTGCTGCGACAAGTTTATATTTGCCTTTAAGCCATACTTTCTCTCCTTTTTCATTGAATAATTGAAAATCTTCCGCAGTTAGCGAAAAGGAAACTTTTTTAGATCTTTCGGGTTGAAGATTCTCAATGCGCTCGAACCTTTTTAGAATATATTTCGGGGTATTTGGAATTGAACTTTCTAGGGGAATTAAGTATAATTGAGCGATATCGTCTGAACTACGTTCCCCAGTATTTTTAACAGTAAACGAAATATCTATCGATTCTTTTTGGGTCAATACCTGTTTTGAAACGTTAAGATCGCCATATTCGAAAGTAGTGTAGGATAGCCCAAACCCAAAAGGATAAAGCGGTACTGCACTCATAAATTTATAGGTTCTTCCACTCATCGAATAATCTTCATAAGAAGGTAATTGGTCTACGTTTTTTGGGAAGGTAATAGGCAGCTTTCCTGATGGACTGACATCTCCAAATAAAATATCAGCTACAGCATTTCCTCCTTGTTCTCCAGGGTACCAAATTTGCAAAATAGCATCGCAATATTCCTCAATTCCTTCTAGAGAAACAGGGCTACCACTAGCAATAAGTAATACCAAAGGCCCTTTTTTCTTTTCGGCCATTTGTTTAATGTAATTGATTTGATTTTCAGGTAATTTTAAATCTATTCTATCGCCAATATTTGCAGATGCAATAGCATCAACTTCTTCACCTTCCATATCTGCTGTAATCCCGACGACGCAAATAGTGACATCAGATTCTCCAGCAACAAAAGGAGCCCAGTTTTTAGGATTAATATTTTTCTGGAAAGGAAGTGCTCCGCTACGGTAGTTAAGGGAAGAGCTTAAAGATACTTTATCTGCAATACCTTCTAATACGGTCACCAAATTAGGGCTAATGCCGTAATAGCTTCCCATTAACATATCTGCAGAGTTGGCAAAGGGCCCTGTAATGTAGGGCACTTTAATATTTTTAGACAAAGGTAATGTGTGATTGCTGTTTTTTAGTAAAACAATAGACTTTTGAGCAGCTTCTCTAGCTAATGCAATATGAGCTTTACTATGAATGTGTTTAGAGTCAATTTTTCGATAAGGGTTCTTTTTGTAACTATCAAACATTCCCAATCGGAATAATGTTTTGTATAATTGAACTGTTCTTTTGTGTATGAGTTCTTTTGTGATTAGGTTATTGTCAAGTGCTTTTTTAAGAGCCCCAAAACTTTCACCACAATTCATGTTAAGTCCAGCTTTTAATGAAATAGCAGCGGCTTCTTCAGCGGTGTTGGTATATTTCATTTTGTAAGTCATCCCTCCAATAGCTCCGCAATCTGAAGTAATGTAACCGTCAAAATTCCACTGGTCTTTTAAAACGTCTTTAAGTAAAAATTCATTAGCACACGAAGGGACACCGTAAACGGCATTATAAGCGCCCATTACGCCTTCTACCTTAGCTTTTGTTACCAGTGCTTCAAAAGCAGGCAAATACGTCTCGTACAGGTCTTTTTTCGTGGGTATTGCGTTGAAAGTGTGGCGAACTTCCTCTGGACCCGAATGCACAGCAAAGTGTTTTGCACAGGCGGCAGATTTTAAATATTTTTTATGGTTTCCCTGTAAACCTTTAACAAAAGCGACTCCAATTTCAGAGGTTAAAAAAGGGTCTTCGCCATATGTTTCTTGTCCGCGTCCCCATCTAGGATCTCTAAAGATATTGATGTTAGGAGTCCAAAAAGTGAGTCCAGCATATTTACTTCGATTTCCTGCCTCTTGGGAAATGGTGTATTTCGCTACAGCTTCAGTCGAAATCGCAGAAGCTACTCGGTAGGCAAGGTCTGTATCAAAACTTGCTCCTATAGCTATGCCTTGTGGAAATATAGTGGCTTTACCATTTCTAGCGACACCATGTAGCGCTTCATTCCACCAGTTATACAGAGGTACTTCTAATCGCTCAATTGCTGGAGCATCATTCATCAATTGACTGATTTTCTCATCTACAGTCATTTGGCTTACCAAAATTTCGGCTCTTTCTTCTACTGATAATTTTGGGTTTTTGAAAGTCCAATCTATTTCTTGAGCTTTAGTGGCGATACTTAGGGAAATAGAGATAGATAAAAAGAAAATATTTTTCAATAAACTTTTGAGCAGCATTTTTGAGAAGTAATATTAGTTTGGTGTCTAAATTATATAACTTTTTGGTCGTTTAGCATTACTATCACGACATTAAAGCAGTCCCAAAGTTAATGTTCCGTCATTCTGAACTTGATTCAGAATGACGATCCAAAAATAATCATCCTCTTTTTTTTGCGCTTAATTGGTATTATATTACCTAATTACTAATTTTCCTTGATAGCTTTTACCTTCTTTTGTTTGAATAATATAAGGATAAATGCCAGGATTTAATGCATTTGGGTAAAGTGTAGCTTCATTATTAGAAACGGCCATTTCTTCAATTTGAACTATTTTACCTTTTAAGTCGTAAATGCGAATTGAAATGCTGCTTTCATTTGCTGGAATAGTGAAAATTGTTTTCTCTGTAAACGGGTTAGGGTAATTTTTGAAATTAACAGCATTGCTTTCAGGTATTTCTAATAGTACTTCATCTGCTACTGCTATGTCCTCATCATTTTCGTCTACGATAATTATTACATCCTTATTTTCTACGATTTTCACGTTTCTAACTTCAAAATCAAAACTTTCAAAGTTGCTGTAGTCTCCTTGGATAGAGAATACTAAACTTTTTAACTTATCAATAGATCTAGAATTCCCTTGATTATCTTTAAATTCAGAAAAATTAATCGTTACTTTTTGTAAGCTATCGACAGTAACTTTATGTCTTAATCGGTTGTCCCATTGAATTAGATGCTCGTCTACAGCAATTACTTCCACAGGAATATTAGATTTTATTTCAAATTCGATTCCCTCGTAAGATGTTGAAGAAAAAGCTAAATCTCCTGCTAGAATATTTCTAAAAACATTAATCGTTCCTTTTACATCTCCTTGTAGTTTTACGTCTCTTTCGATATTATATGTAGAGGGAGCTATTACGGCTCTGCTATTATTGATTTCGAAATTAGAAACCATTACATTTTCTTCTTCATAATCAATTCCCCATGGGCCATCAGCTAAATATAAAGCATCTTCAGTGCTAGATTTTGGAGTTGTAATTGATAGTCCAATATCAAAAATTCCACCTACAGGGATAGTAATTTTTTCTTCTTTATCTCCTGTTAGAGCAAGTTGTCTATTGAATTTTGTTTCATCGGATAACTCTGTTTTTCTAATATTACTTTTAAAGTTGAATGCTTTAGTTCCTGTACGATTTATAATATCCAGTACTAGGTTTCCATTTTTATAGTGTCCACTTTTTACAAATATTTCAGGTACGTTTTCTATGGGAGAAATATGTGTTAAAGCTCTACTTATAGTAAAACGATCTAAAATAGTATTAGCAATATTAGCAACTTGTGTTACGGAACCTCCCCAAACTTGGAAGTTTCTAAAAGTGCCTTCAGGGTATTGCCCGATATTCCAATGGCTATGAATTTCATTTTGAAATTCTCCTTCTTTAATTGAGAAAGTAAGTGCATGCTCAACTTCACCTGTAGCACGTTGAATTTTAGTTTTAATGATTTTGTAACCACGAATATCTGTAGTGCGTATATCTAGTAATTTAGAGCCATTAAGACGATCGCAAATCGTTTTAGAATGGTCATAAACACCCGCAGTTGTTTTTGTTGCAAATGCTGCAGCAATTCTTGCACTGCCTTCGTAATAATCAACAGCAAATATTTCTTCAGCATTAGTGATCCCTATTAGGTCTTCTGGGCTAGATATAAAAGCTACTTCAGATCCTAAAACTCCTGAATCAGGAAAATATGCTCCTAATTCGACAGTTCCATTTGTTGATGCGTCATAAAACGAAGCAGAAAATGTTTGTTGTAATGATTTACTGCTTCTGCGTGTATTATATTTTGTTCTATTAAAATTTCTCTTAGCTATAAGTTTGGCCAAATCGCCATTGCTTTCTAATCCGCCATCATTTCCTGAGGTTACATTAGTGGAAGTTTCAATTGAAATAATATTGTCTTTATTTAGGGCACTACTCGGGGTAGTACTAATATAAAAGATGGCATCATTAAAATCGTTATCACTATTGTAGTCTCTTCTAGTGTCTTCGAATCCTAAAATGATTCTTTCGGTTTCAATATCAGATATCAATACATTATGGGGACGTAAATCTGCATTGGATTCTGGGTTGAAATCTGGATTAGAAAATAAAGACCATTTACCAGCATTTACACAATTGTCTGACCAAGCATCTGCAATTAGTACCCATCCAATTCCTGTGTCAGGAGGGAATGTTCCTAAGCTTACCTTGTTGCCAGGTTCCAAATCTCCTCCGCTTCCTTTTTGCGAAATGTTTGGAAAGATAATAGTGATGTCTTCTGGTTGAGGTGCTTTTGGAAGAGGAGTGTTTATGTTGTAAGTATAATATCCTAACGTATTTTTATAACCAGCTCCTTCTGAAACAAAAGTGACAAACACTTCTCCTTCTTCATCTATTTTAATGTCAGAATCATATCCAGAAGATATATAATGAGGATTGTAGTCGGGTACAGGGTAAAATTCAGGTAGTGCATTATTAACTCGATCAAGAAATTCAGGTGTAATTTCATCATTCTCGATTAAATTTAATGGAGCTCCTTCTGCATTAAATTCAGATAAGTAGTTGTATCGATTACAAATAGGGGTTACAGGGAAACTCTCTGGAGTTTGATTTCTGTTCGTAGCATCAAAGGTGCTTCTATTGATATCGAAAGCATCATCTAGTCCATCTTGATCTTCATCATTTCCAGAGGCAGTAGTTTCTGCATTTCCATCACCGTCTATATCATAAGCCTCAATTGTATCTAAAATACCATCGTTATTCGAGTCGATATCTTGAAAATCAGGACTATCTATACCATCAGTATTTATATTTCCAGAAGGAAAGCCTCCGAAATCAGTATCAAAGACATCATCGATACCATCTTGATCATTGTCTATTCCTGATGGGCTTGAAAAATCATTTGCTGGTTGCCCTTCAACTAAATCAATAATACCATCCCCATCAGCATCTATGTCATATAGATCATAAATACCATCATTATCTGTATCAATAGGGATTACAGTATTCGTAGGTTCGCTATCATAAATTCCATCTTGATTCGTGTCAAGGTTTCCTATTCCAGCTTCGACAATATCATAAATTCCGTCTCCATCAGCGTCTAAATCATAGAAATTAGGGATTCCATCTCCATCAGCATCAAAGGCATCCTGCACAACATTATCTCCATTTCCGCTAATATCGTTGTCTAAATAATTAAATAAACCATCTCCATCTTCATCTCCATAGGGATCTAAACCCCCACATTCTATGATGTTAGAGATACCATCGCCGTCGGTATCATTATCCAAAGCATCTAAAGTTCCATCTTGATCTTTATCTAAAGGAGAAGCTCCAAGTGCACATTTGAATCCGTCATTAGAATTTGTGATTTCTGTAAGGTTTAACAAAGTAGCTACTGGATTGTTCGATTTGTAATCATCAATTACGTAGATGCCCCCTTTATTGTCTGATAGATATAAACGTAGATCACTATCAGTATAAGCAGCACCAAAAGTACTACTTGGAAGTCCTGCTACTGGTGCACTAGAGAATATAGGTGTCCCTGTAGAGATATCCCAGCGATATAGTCGACCACGACTACCTCCATAAAACAAATTGTCAATTAAAACAATATCGGCACAAGTGTTAGGGGCTTTTACATTTGTTGTTATAACTTCAAATGTTGGTGAAATTGTTCCATCGTAGCTTGCAAGATCTACTATTTTGTGAAAGGTTTCTTTATTTCCATTTTGAAAAACCCATAAATTTCCTTCTAAATCTACGTCTGCAGCGTATCCTCCACCAAAAGTGATCCCATTATTAGGAAGAACACTCCCTAAGTTTTGAATGCCATCTTGACCAATACGTAATAAATTATTGGTATTGCTTTCAATAGCGTACATATAATTATCAACGACATTATATCCGCCAGCATTATAGCTTCTGGTATGTTGATGTAAAGGTTCTGAATATCCTCCAGTAATAGGGTTGTAAGATTTTAAAACGCCTGAAATTACTTGATAAAATTTACCATCGTTACAATCAAATGGTGTTTGAGCGCTAAGCGAAGTTTGCGATAATAATAGCGCAAAGATGAGTCCGAATATAGATAAAGGTCTTTTCATGACGTAAACTTTTGATTTGTAATCAAATTTACTTTCAGAAAAGACCTTTACTTTATGTTCTTCGACGAATCGACATTTTGTGTCGGTCGTTAGAGTTTATTAGCCAAACAATCGAAAAATCTATTATTTTTTGAAGGTAACTACACCTGTTGTTTGGGTTTGTGAGTTTTTATATTGCAATTCTATGGTGCTTTGGTCCACCCATTTAATATTTGCAGAAGAAGAAAGGCTTGCTATGTTTGTGCTAACAAAACTTAATGCTCTAGTACTTTCTTTTATAAATTTACAGTTTGCTTTAGAATCTATAATAATCTTATCTATAGAAGATCCACTACCAAAAGAACCTTCGAATTGTAAATCCTGAATACTTCCTTCAGGACCGCTAAATCCAACACCATATTTGTTTAAATCAGCTTTTGTATACGTAGTATTATTTTGAATAAGAGTTATGATGCCATCTTCGTTAATACTAATTGTATTTTGTTTTCCACAATCACTTATGTTTAAGGTATTATTATTTACCTCATGTTTTTCGATAGACCAAGTTCCTTTTAGTTTGGTAATTAAGGCTTTAAGTGCTTCTGTATTTGTGTTTGACTCAGGCTCAGTCTCATCTTCTGTGGGAAGTTCTGTAGCGGTATTTATAATATCTTTTTCGTTGATAAAGGTGTCTACTTGCGTACTGTTGCCTTCCTTAGAAGTGATTATTAATTCCCCATCTTTTAAGGTTGCTGAAAGGTTATCATCTATGCTATTAAGAGAAATACTGCCGTCACTATTTAATCGATAAGTTCCACTAAATTCCTGTGTTATTGAACATATAGAGCTTCCTTTTTTTCTGTAATTTAAAGTGTATTCTAATGTTCTAAATTCTGCAATAGATGTTTTTAAGCAATTAAAGCTATCAGTATCTACTGCTGTCCCATTTATTTTACTTTCTTGTATTAACCAGGATCCGACCAATTCGTTAAAAACATCAGGGTTGTTATTTTTGTTGTCAGATGATAGGTCGTTATTATCATCATTAGAACAGCTGACAAGGAAGGTGACCGCTAATAAGCTAAAAATTAGTTTTTTCATTTTGAATCTGTTTTAGATTATAACGTATAAATGAATCAAAACCCTATGTGTCTTAACAAAAAAAAGCGCTTGAAGATTCAAGCGCTTTTTTTATTATATGAATTTATCCCCAATTCTGCATTAGAATTTCGATGCGAAATAGATTTTATAATGCATAATATGGGTTTAAGTGTATTACAACTGAGAAATTCTCATTGTATTTACATTTCCTCTCTCTTCGATTGGAGTAGAAATTAAGTTGATGATACGATCACCAGCTTCAACGTAGCCTTTTTCAATAGCATCTGCATTAACTTCATCAAACATTTGATCTACATTGTCAGCTTCGTTATAATAGAAAGCTTTCACACCCCATAATAAGTTTAACTGAGCTAAAATACGCTTGTCACTACAGTATACTAAGATATGTGATTGTGGACGCCAAGCAGAAATTTGGTATGCTGTATATCCAGAGTTTGTAATTGTAGAAATAGCATCAGCCTTAATGTCATTTGCTGCGTTTGCTGCATGATAACAAATCGAGTCTGTAACAAAACGGTTTGTAGCATCATTAGGTGCAGTCTTAGGTACATTGATCAATGGAGAATTCTCAACACTACGGATGATTCTTCTCATAGTCTTAATTACTTCGACAGGATATTTACCTACAGAAGTTTCCCCTGAAAGCATTACAGCATCAGCACCATCCATTACAGAGTTTCCAACATCATTTACTTCAGCACGAGTAGGAGTTAAGCTATCGATCATTGTTTCCATCATTTGGGTAGCAATAATCACTGGCTTACGAGCTAATTTAGCCTTGCGTACTAGTTCTTTTTGTACTAATGGTACTTCTTCAGCAGGAATTTCTACACCAAGATCTCCACGAGCTACCATTAATCCACCAGAAACTTCTACAATTTCATCGATGTTAGCAACACCTTCCGGTTTTTCGATTTTAGAAATGATCGGAATAGGGAAATCACTATGCTTACTAATCAATTCACGAAGGTCCGAAACATCTTTTGCGTGACGTACGAAAGAAAGAGCGATCCAATCTACATCCATTTCACATGCGAAAATGGCATCATTGATATCTTTCTCTGTCAATGCAGGAAGAGAGATATCAGTATTAGGTAAGTTTACTCCTTTCTTAGATTTAAAAGGGCCTCCTTGCGTTACTTTGGCAACAACTTTGTCATCGCCATTCGTAGAAACCACTTCGAAGTGTACTTTTCCATCGTCAACTAAAACACGCTCACCAGCTTTTACATCTTTAGGGAACTGAGTGTAGTTCATGTAAGCTTTTGTAGCATTTCCAACAAATGGTTCACCTGTTTGGAAAGTTACTTCATCACCAACATTTACCACAGTACCTTCTTCCATTACACCAACACGAAGTTTAGGCCCTTGAAGATCTGCTAAGATCGCTGCATGGAATCCGTTTTTTTCGTTGGCTTCTCGGATATATTGAACACGACGGCGTACATCGTCGTAATCAGCATGTGAAAAGTTAATTCGAAATACATTAACACCAGCAATAACTAGTTCGTTAATGACTTCTTGGCTATCAGTTGCAGGTCCTAGGGTTGCAACGATTTTCGTTTTTTTACGTCCGCTTTTAATTGACATGGATATCAAAAAATTAGATTATTTTTGTTTTTCAATCCCTCATAATCAATGCTTCTGACAGTGATTATTTGGGGTATTTTTTTTATTAAAGAAATCAGATGATCAAAATCATAAGATTCTAGTAATTCGGTTTCTATTTTAAAAAAGTAATCTACAGTTTCCTCTTCAGGAATTAAATACTTTTCTTCAATATCTAATGATGGCAGGCTTGTAAAAAGATCCACCTGTTCATCGTCTTTGCTCTTTCTTTCTACACTTGCCTTATTCTCGATAAGAGTAAATAGGATGTCTTCTTTTTCATTATGAAACAAAAAAAAAGGAAAGTTTGTTGTCTCTCCATCCTTACCGTAAAGCATCATGTCATTTTCACTCCTTTTCAATTGTATGCCTAATTCTCGATTTAAATAAAAAGCTAATCGAAAGCTTTCCATGTTTGTGTAGATACCAATTAAATAAATAGGTTCTAAGTCAAAATCATCAAGTATTAATTTAGGCACATTTGATGGTTTGAAAATCCGTCGAAAGATACAAATAAAAAGAGCAGCTTATTTACTCTTAAAAAAAAGCTAAAGCGAATATAACGATTTCGAAATTTTAGTCCTCCATTTTTTGCTGAAATGCAAAAAATGCTCTTTTTGAAGCCTTTTCTTCTGCTTTTTTCTTAGAAGTAGCCCTTGCTTTTGCGACTACTCTATCGTTCACCCAAAGTTTTACTGCAAAATGTCGGTATTCTTCAACTCCTGTATCTTCATAAACTTCGTATTTGAAATTGTGTTTCTTTTTTTGGAACCATTCAATCAATAAACTTTTATAGCTGATTACTTGACTTTCTAAATTTTCAATATCAACATAAGGGTTAATGACAGTATCAAAAAGGAATTTTTTGCAATATTCATAGCCACGATCTAAATAAATAGCACCTATTAGTGCTTCGAAAAGATTTCCGTGAATATTGATGCCAAATTGATCTTGAGGAATTTTAGTACGAAGTTGAGAAACAAGATTTAGATCCTTTCCAAGTTCATTTAAATGCTTTCGACTTACTACTTTTGATCGCATTTTAGTAAGATACCCTTCGTTTCCTGAAGGTACTTCATCAAAAAGATAGGCGGCAATGACGGCTCCTAACATCGAATCTCCTAAAAATTCTAGGCGTTCGTAATGCAAAGGGTTTCCGTGCTCATCTTTTTTCCCGATAGAGCGATGGGTAAAAGCCGTTTCGTAAAAGACTATATTTTTAGGTTTAAAGCCTAGTACTCTTTGGATGAATAAAAAAAAATCCCCTTCCTGTTTTTTTGAAGGAAGAGAATTTAAGATATTTTTTAAGAAATCCATTGGGATTATTATGCTTCAATTTTTTTCAATACAATACAAGCATTATGACCACCAAACCCAAAAGTATTACTCATGGCTATTTTAGCTTCACGCTTTTGAGCGGTGTTTAATGTCAAATTCAATTCAGGATTGATATTTTCATCAACAGTATTGTGATTGATTGTTGGAGGGACAATGCCATGTTCAAGAGACAATATAGAGGCTACGGCTTCAATTGCACCAGCAGCTCCTAATAAGTGACCTGTCATAGATTTTGTCGAATTGATATTAATGTTTTTGGCATGATCTCCAAAAACTTTAGATATTGCTTTTAATTCCGCTACATCACCAAGAGGAGTAGAAGTACCATGTGTATTAATGATATCTACATCTTCTGGTTTGATGCCAGCGTTATTCAAGCAATTTTCCATCACAGCAATTACTCCAGTACCTTCAGGATGTGGAGCAGTCATGTGATAAGCATCGGAAGAAAGACCTCCTCCGATAACTTCTGCATAAATTTTAGCACCACGAGCTTTTGCATGCTCGTATTCTTCTAAGATTAATGCACCAGCACCTTCTCCTAATACAAAACCATCTCGATTTGCATCGAATGGTCTAGAAGCTTGTTCTGGGTTTTCATTATTCGTTGATAAGGCTTGTAGGGCATTAAACCCTCCAATACCAGATTCGGTAACAGCAGCTTCACTACCACCAGTGATGATAACGTCGCAATGACCTAAACGAATGTAATTTAAAGCATCTATAATAGCGTTCGCCGAAGATGCACAAGCAGATACCGTCGTGTAACTAGGTCCCATAAATCCATTCTTAATGGAAATATGGCCAGGCGCGATATCAGCAATCATTTTTGGAATAAAAAAGGGGTTGAAACGAGGTGTTCCATCCCCTTTTGTAAAATCTCTAACCTCATTGTGAAAGGTTTCAATACCACCGATTCCAGCACCCCAAATTACACCAACACGTTTTTTGTCGATGGTTTCTGGGTCTAACTTAGAATCTTGAATAGCTTCGTCCGATGCTACTACAGCGTATTGAGAAAACTTATCAAGTCTTCTTGCTTCTTTTCTAGGTATGAAATCATTTACATTGAAGTTTTTCACTTCGCATGCAAATTGAGTTTTGAATTTTTCAGGTTCGAAATGTGTGATACGCCCAGCGCCACTTTTTCCATTAATTAAACCGTCCCAATATTCTGATATATTGTTACCAATTGGCGTAAGTGCCCCTAATCCTGTTACAACAACTCTTTTCAACTCCATACTATGAGTAAGTATTAATTACTTTGCGTTTTCAATATAAGAAATTGCTTGACCTACGGTCGCAATGTTTTCTGCTTGATCATCAGGGATTTGAATATCAAATTCTTTTTCGAATTCCATGATTAACTCAACAGTGTCCAATGAATCAGCCCCAAGGTCGTTTGTAAAACTAGCGTCTGTAACTACTTCATTTTCGTCAACTCCTAATTTGTCAACGATAATTGCTTTTACTCTTGATGCAATGTCTGACATAATGTATTTATTTTTAGTTTAAGTCGCAAAAATAGCAAACTTTATTATAAAACAACACTTATCTAAAAAAATGTAGTTTTTATCGGTGTTAACTTATTCCCTGTGACAATTAATTTTATCTAATTTATTAAAAATTAGCTTTCTAAATGAGTGTATTCAAATAATTTTATATTCTCATTTTTAGGTGCTTGTAATAGTTTAATTTTGAATTCGTGTATCTATGTAAACAGCCGAAAATGAAAAAGATCATCATATTTGCTTCTGGATCAGGAACTAATGCTGAAAATATCATTAATTATTTTCAAGATAACCAAAAAGCAGAAGTCACTCACGTATTTAGTAACAAACTAAAAGCAAAAGTGTTGCAGCGTGCGACTAAATTAGGAGTTACAGCTCTACATTTTGATAGAGCTTCTTTTTATGAAACCAATGATGTATTGCATATTGTTAAAGATGCAAGCCCAGATCTAATAGTGCTTGCAGGGTTTTTATGGAAATTTCCTGAAAATCTAATTCAAGAATTTCCCAATAAAATAATTAATGTACATCCTGCATTATTACCAAAATACGGAGGGAAAGGAATGTATGGGAAGCATGTTCATAAAGCTGTTTTTGAAAATAAAGAGTCCATTTCTGGAATTACTATTCATTATGTAAATGAAAATTATGATGAGGGTGCCGCTATTTTTCAAGCAGAAACAAATGTATCTGATGTTAAAAGCCCAGAAGATATTGCAGAGCGTATTCATCAATTAGAGTACGAGCATTTTCCGAAGGTGATAGAGGAATTATTATATAAAGAATAGTTGGGGGGTTTTGAGTTGAGAGTTGTAAAATTAAATTTAACTAGGGACTAATGACTAACTACTAAAGACTACTAATTGGCAAAAAAACAGAAATACTACGTAGTCTGGCAAGGACATAAAGAAGGCATCTTTAAGAATTGGAAAGCTTGTAAAGAAGCCATTTTTAACTACCCGCAGGCACAATACAAATCTTTTTTAAATTTAGAAGAGGCTCAGAAAGCTTTTAATGGGGTTTATGCAGATTATGTGGGTAAGAAAATGTCTAAACCTAAATTATCTCAAGAAGAACTCGATCGTATTGGAGAGCCAAATCTATATTCTATAGCTGTAGATGCGGCTAGTAGTGGTAATCCTGGGATAATGGAATACCGCGGAGTCGATACCCAAACCGAAAAAGAATTGTTTAAACAAGGGCCTTTTGCTCAAGGAACCAATAATATAGGAGAGTTTTTGGCGCTAGTACATGGGCTTGCTTTTTTAAAACAACAAAAAAGCGATAGGCTGTTGTATACCGATTCTAAAATTGCAATGAGTTGGGTTCGTCAGAAAAAATGTAAGACCAAACTTTCAATGAATTCGAAAAACGAAAAAGTATTTGAATTGGTGTATCGTGCCGAGCAATGGCTTAAAAATAACACTTACGATACTACAATTGTAAAGTGGGAAACCAAAGCTTGGGGGGAGATTCCAGCAGATTTTGGAAGGAAATAAGTTTAATTTTTTTTAATATATTTAGTCAATGCTGCGGTGAATTCCTTCAATGCTAGCCTCGAAACATCATAAAGTTTTTCCTACATAAATATCTTGTATACCTACACCAAGATGTTTGGTTTTTTGAATGTTTTATGCTAAAATAGTTTTGGTAGAAACTGTGGTATGTCTAATATAAATTTCACATACACCTCAAATGAAAACTATTTTATTCCTACTTACAGTACTTCTTTCTTATGTCTCGTTGGCAAAAGAAATAGAATATTCAAACAATAGCGAAGATGATGCTAAAGTCAATTATATCCTCTGGAGGTTTATTTTGAATAATGCGTTAGCTGAGGATGGAAGGGTAGATTACAAATGGGTGGAACAAAATATGAGAGAGTTCGAAGCTTTCTTAAGAATTCTCAGCAATACAAAAATTGATGATTCGTGGACAAAAGAAGAAAGGATGGCTTATTGGATAAATGTCTACAATGCTTATTCGATAAAATATATCATGAATTTTTATCCTTTAGCTTCTATTAAAGATACTACAAAGCCTTGGTCTACAGTTTTTTTTGAAATTAATGGAGAGGAAATGAGTCTTGGTAAAGTTGAACATGAAATTTTAAGGAAATTTGGGGATGCTAGAATACATTTTGCAATTAATTGTGCTTCGTCATCTTGTCCGCCAATAGCTAACGTGCCTTACACAGGAGATAATTTGGATAAATTGTTGAAAAGACAAACAACAGCATTTATAAATGATTCAAATAGAAATATAATCACGGGAACAGAATATAAATTATCTCAATTATTTCGATGGTTTAAAAAAGATTTTGAAAGTGATGCAGGTACAATAGTGAATTTTATAAATGAGTACAGTACTATTAAAATTGAGTCACAGGTAAACAATGGGTTTATCAAATATGACTGGAATCTTAATGATAAGAAGTCTTAGTGCTATAATTTAAAATTAATGGCTTCAAATCTTTAGTTCAGAATTTATCTTCCATCTTTAATTCTTAATTTTGCGCCTTGGTTATTTGTTTCAGGACAAGTTTAACCATAATGATATTGTTTAAATACGAGGTTAGCCTCATGAGATTCAACCCACAACGTGGGCTAAAAATTAAGAAATGAACACACCGAAGAGATATACGATTACCACAGCTTTACCTTATACGAATGGACCAATACATATAGGTCATATGGCAGGAGTTTATGTGCCAGCTGATATTTATGCTCGTTATTTAAGGGCTTTAGATAAAGATGTAGTATTGATTGGAGGTAGTGATGAGCATGGAGTTGCTATTCCGATGAGAGCAAAAAAAGAAGGAGTTTCGCCACAGGTGATCATCGATAAATATCATACGATTATCAAGGACTCATTTGAAGAATTTGGTATTTCGTTCGATAACTATTCGCGAACTTCTAAACAAATTCACCATGAAACTGCTGGTGAATTCTTTAAAAGCATGCATGAAAAAGGGCAGTTTGTTGAGGAAGTAACGGAGCAACTATATGACCCAGAGGCTAATCAATTTTTAGCAGATCGATTTGTTACGGGTACCTGCCCAAAATGTAATAATGAAGAGGCTTACGGGGATCAATGTGAAAAATGTGGTAGCTCGTTAAATGCAACGGATTTAATAAACCCTAAATCAACGCTTTCTGGAGCAGAGCCTATAACTAAAAGTACAAAGCATTGGTTTTTGCCACTAGACCAATATGAAGGTTTTTTAAAAGAATGGATTTTAGATGGGCATAAAAAAGATTGGAAAGCCAATGTGTATGGCCAATGTAAATCATGGATCGATGATGGGTTAAGACCTCGTGCGGTAACAAGAGATTTAGATTGGGGGATTCCAGTACCTGTAGAAGGAGGAGAAGGGAAAGTACTTTATGTCTGGTTCGATGCACCTATTGGTTATATTTCTTCTACCAAAGAATGGGCTGCTAGAGAAGGTAAAAACTGGGAAGACTATTGGAAGAAAGAGGATACAAAATTAGTGCACTTTATAGGGAAAGATAACATTGTATTTCACTGTATCGTGTTTCCAAGTATGTTAAAAGCAGCAGGTGATTATATTTTACCAGATAATGTGCCAGCTAATGAGTTCCTGAATTTAGAAGGGAATAAATTGTCTACAAGTAAAAATTGGGCAGTTTGGTTGCATGAATATTTAGAAGAATTTCCAGGGCAACAAGATGTATTACGTTATGCTTTGACTGCAAATGCACCCGAAACTAAGGATAATGATTTTACTTGGAAAGATTTTCAAGCAAGAAATAATAATGAGTTAGTTGCCATTTTCGGAAACTTTATCAACCGTGCTGTAGTATTAACGAATAAATATTATGATGGGGTGGTGCCAACACCTTCAGAATTGGAGCCAATCGATGAAGAAACTTTGGCAAAATTAAAAGCTTATCCATCAGTAATTGAAAGCTCGTTAGAGCGCTACCGTTTCCGCGAAGCAAGTCAGGAAATGATGAATATCGCTCGTTTAGGAAATAAATATTTAGCAGATCTAGAGCCATGGAAGTTGGTGAAGACCGATGAGGCTCGAACAAAAACGGTTATGTATGTTGCATTGCAAATAGCTTCAGGTTTGGCATCAATGTGTGAACCATTTTTACCATTTACCGCAGCTAAATTAAAATCTATTCTGAATATAGAAACATCCGTTACCAAGTGGTTAGAAATTGCTACGGTTGAAAGTTTATTACCTGCGGGTCATCAAATCAATAAAAGTGAATTGTTATTCAGTAAGATTGAAGATGAAACGATTCAACAACAATTGGATAAGTTAGAAGCTACAAAAAAGGCAAACGAAGCGGCTAGTAAAGAAGTAGAGCCACAAAAAGAGACCTGTACTTTTGAAGATTTTACGAAGCTAGATATACGTACTGGTACGATCATCGAAGCAGAAAAAATGCCTAAAGCCAAGAAATTATTAGTACTTAAAGTAGATACAGGTGTAGATACAAGAACAATCGTATCAGGAATTGCCGAGTATTTTGCTCCTGAGGCCATTATCGGTAAGCAAGTAAGTGTTTTAATCAATCTAGCTCCGCGTAAATTGAGAGGAGTAGAGAGTGAAGGGATGATTTTGATGACAGAAACCCCGGATGGTAAATTGGTCTTTGTGAATCCTGATGAGGAAGGTGTTTCAGCTGGAGCTAAGATTAGTTAGTGAGCTTATTGTATACGTTATTTTTAAATTTTATGTTTGGCGTATCAAACTAAATTAGTTTATATGTTGAAAAAAGTCTTAGCTCTGCTAATTGCTTTAGGAGGTATTATTGTTTATGGTCAAAATGAAGCGGCAATAATACCTGTTAACTTTAAGTCGATTTTTTATGATTCAAAAGAATCTCTAACTGTGAGTAATCCGGAAAACGGTGATTTACTTGTGTTGATAGAAGACGAGCTTAAAACGAATTACTATTTATTAGATGAAAATTTTAGAATCTTAAAGAGTTTTGAAGGCAATCCGATAGATAAAAAATTTAAAAATTTCATAGGTTATCAGATAGGTTATCAGACCTATTCAATATTTTTTACAAATAATTCTAAAAAGAAATACGGGAAGATTGATATAGATTTTGAGGAGTTATCTTCTAAGTCTTCTTTTTTAGAAATAGATAAAAGGAAAGAAAAGTACTTAACTGCGGTTTCAATAAATGATCGTTTTTATATCCTAACAGCATTGAAGTCTCAAAACGATGTTAATTTTCATGAATATTCTGAAAAAACATCTTCTTTTGATAAGAAAAAGGTCTCATTTGAAGATTTTGAATTCACGCCGGTAGGAGGGTTCAAAAAATACGCTTATAGTTATTTAAAGGATATTCAGAAAATAGATGTCCGTGTACCTAACCCAATTGAAATAACTTCCAAAAAGACAAAACTCTACAGTGAAGGGAAATATTTGCTTTTTACTAATGATAGTGACAAGGAGTTAACAAAAGTAATTGAGTTAGATGTTTCGAATTTTGAAAAAAAGAGTTATTCTTTTGAAAAAGAGAAATTAGATAATATCTCTAACGCGGGTGATAATTACTTTCTTAATTCTTTGGATAATAATCACCCTGAGTCAAATACAGATGTTTTAAACAACTTCAGTAATAATTCATATTACTATCGGGGTAACCTATATCAAATCGTTTTGAATAGTAAAGAAATGGTTTTGAAAATTTATGATTTCAAGACTAAAGAAGTTTTAAAATCAATTATTCAAAAAAAACAGGATAGTATAACATTCAAAAATGGACCTATCATTCAGAAAGATGGGGGTGAAATGAGTTTGTTAAATGGTAGAGTAAGAGAGTTGGAAAAAACCTCTAAATTTTTAAGAAAAGCACATTTAGGAGAAACAGGTATTTCAGCTTATAAAATTGGAGATAAACTTCAATTGAGAATAGGGAGTTATGAGGAACTTAGAGGTTCTCCTGGAATGCCAATGGTTGGAATGCCTATGGGTGGGCTTCCTATAGGAGCATTTGGAGCAATTAGTGTTACTTTTAATCCTATGGTAGCTGCTTATGGATCATATTCATCTTCAAGATCAACTTATATTTCTTGTCTTTTTGATAAAGATTATAATCATATAGCCGGCGATCCCATTAAAACTGTTTTTGAAAGAATAGAATCTTATGATAAAGAGTTAGAAAATAAATACTCAAAATACTTAGCTGAAAATCCGCAAACCGATGAAAGTGACGATGATTATGGAATGGAAGGGGTAAGTATTGAAGAAGATCTTCTTCAATTGGAAAACATCTTTTTTCATAATGGAGGTCACTACTTTAGTTACTTGAATATTCAAGACAAAAACTATCACTTAATAAAATTTTAGCAACTAGGTATCGTTTTTATAAGTTGAAACGTTATACCTTTATCTAGCATCTTTACTTAATAATTATGAAAACGAAAATTAGCATACTACTTTCTTCTCTTTTTGTTGTTATGGCAATGATATCGTGTGATGAAAAAGAAGTAGAGGATAACATAGAGGAATTTATAAGATTTAATATTAATGAAAACGCAAAATTCCCATTTACGCCAGGTTTAGTTGGAGAAACAATACCAGGTGGATTAGGTTCTTTGAGTATAACTGCTAGTAGTGACCCTTTAGCAGATATTGCTCAGCAAATTGTAGATGTTAATTTTCAAAAAGAGTTTGATGACAATAATATAAGTGAAGAGGATATCACTTCAATAAGTTTAGCAAAAATAGAATTTGGGTTCGAATCTGATTCAGCAGGTATTACGAATTTAAATTTTATAAATAGTGTTGCATTGTATCTTGTAGATGGAAACACTTCTATGGATCTTATAAAATTAGGAGAGTTAGATGGCATTGAAAGCATGGATGCTACCAGTATAAGTCTTGAGAATTTATCTGAAATAAATTTTAAAGCTTTTTCAGATAGAAACCAGCTGAAATTTGCAATAGGTGTTGAGGTCAATAGAATATTTAGTGAACCAATTCTTATCGATGCTTCAATACAATTATTAGTAACTCCTTGTATTTCGGTTTTTGATAGTACTAAAGACAAGTGTAATAGCAGCTTATAAGTCTTAGGTTTCTATGCTAAAAATAGCATTCCATCCTTGTTATGAGCACCCCTTAAGGCAAGGACATAGGTTTCCTATGGAAAAGTATGATTTGTTACCAAGGCAATTATTACACGAAGGTATATGTATTCCAGATAATTTTTTTGAACCAGCTAAAGTCAAGAGGGAAGATTTAATAAGGGTGCATACAGAAGATTACGTAGATCGTTTATTGCGCTTGGAGATTTCTAAAAAGGCAGAACGCGCTACAGGTTTTCCATTATCTCAAGCTTTAATTGATAGAGAATTGATCATAATTCAAGGTACCATCGATGCTAGTCGTTTTGCCTTAGAGCATGGGGTAGCTATGAATATCGCAGGAGGCACACATCATGCTTTTTCAAATCGGGGAGAGGCCTTTTGTTTGTTAAACGACCAAGCTGTAGCGGCTTCCTATCTTATAGCTAAAGGTTTTGCAAAGAAAGTTTTAATCATTGATCTGGATGTGCATCAAGGAAATGGAACTGCGGAAATTTTTAAAAACACTAATGAAGTTTTTACCTTTTCAATGCATGGTAAAAGCAATTATCCTTTTCGAAAAGAAGTATCAGACTTAGATATTCCATTAGAAAATAACACAGATGATGAGCTCTATCTTTCGATTTTAAAAGAAACCTTACCAAGCTTAATAACCTATCAACAGCCAGATTTTCTTTTCTACCAATGTGGTGTAGATATTTTAGCTTCCGACAAATTGGGTAGACTTGGTTGCACTATTGAAGGCTGCAAGGAAAGAGATCGTTTTGTGCTAGAGCTAGCTAAAAAGCATCGGTTGCCTATAGTGTGTTCTATGGGTGGAGGATATTCTCCAGATATAAAAACAATTATTACGGCACACGCTAATACTTACCGACTGGCTCAAGAATTACTTTTTTAGCCTCTTTTTTCTATGATAAATATAAAATTACCTTTTTAAAATACTGTATTTATTCATTTAATAAGACGTTGGGCTTCTTAAATAACACATAATACATAATTTTAGAATCAAAATGCAGAAAGGAATACTGTCAAGTAATTCGGATTTTTGTACAAAGTAGATTTTATAAATAGATATTATTTATTTTACGTTTATTGAAGCTTATAAATAGCATAAGCTATTGAATTGTAAATAATATCAAACCTCGTATCAAATAATGATTACATGTAAAGCGGCAATTGCCACAGGAGATGGAACGTTTTCAATTGAAAATATTGAAGTTAAAGCGCCTAAAGGAGATGAAGTATTGGTGAAAATTAAAGCTTCGGGCTTATGCCATACCGATCATGATTCGTTAACATGGGGACAAACCATTGTGTTGGGGCATGAGGGTGCAGGGATTGTTGAAGCTGTAGGAGACGGAGTTACAAAATTTAAGGCAGGAGATGAGGTAATTTTAAATTGGGCAACTCCTTGTTATGAGTGTTTTCAGTGTTTAGAAGGTAATCATCATATTTGTGAGAAAAACTCACCAGTAATTGCTAGTCATGCAGGTTTGTTGCCGGGAGGACATGTAGATATAGAAGGGACAACATGGAAAGGAGAGCCTATCGAAAGGTCATTTAATATAGGGACACTTTCAGAATACACTTTAGTAAAATCTTCTGCTTTAGTAAAAAAGCAAAGTAAGAAGTTGTCTTTTGAATCGGCATCAATTGTTTGTTGTGGAGTAATGACAGGTTGCGGTTCTGTTTTCAATACTGCAAAAATCGAATGGGGAAGTTCGGTGGTGGTATTAGGTACAGGAGGTGTTGGTCTAAATGTGATTCAAGCAGCACGTATTTCAGGAGCATCAAAAATTATTGCGATTGATATCAATGAAGAGCGTTTAAAAATGGCGAAGCAATTTGGGGCGACTCAAACTATTTTGGCACAACGAGAAGATAAAGGACTTATGAACGCAGCCGAAATTGTAAAGTCTTTTACTGATGGTCGTGGAGCTGATTATGCTTTCGAGTGTACTGCTGTACCAGCATTAGGAGCTGCACCTTTGGCAATGATTAGAAACGCAGGAACAGCAATCCAAGTGAGCGGTATTGAAGAGGAAATTACTGTTGATATGCGCTTATTCGAATGGGATAAAAAATACATAAATCCTTTATATGGAAGCTGCAGACCAGATGTTGACTTTCCAAAACTAGAAGCATTATACGATAATGGAAGTCTTATGTTAGATGAAATGATCACAAGGACTTACAAGCTAGAGGATTTAGGTCAAGCATTCGATGATATGTTAGCAGGACGTAACGCTAAAGGAGTTATCGTTTTTGAATAGTATTAGGTTGGGCGTAGTCAAAACCTTTTGTCAATTGCATCATTAAATCATTAGGTCAAGAAAATCAAGAATCAAGAGCTTTATTTGTGTACAATACTTGATTATTAAGGTTCTTAAGTATTACTCAATTCAACGTTATAAAAGAAGATATGAGATCACTATCCTTATGGTTTAATTTGTTCGTGTGTATTGTTGCTTTCGGACAGCAAACAAGATTATTAACTTCTTGGAAGTTTACAAATGCAGATCCAGGAGCAGCATTTCAAAAATCATTTGATGATAGTGAATGGAAAACCGTAGATGTGCCTCATGACTGGGCAGCAGAAGGGAAATTTGATTTCAATAACGATTTACGATTTAACACTATTATTCAAAATGGAGAAACAAAACCTGTTTATAGGACGGGTCGTTCGGGAGCGTTGCCAATCGTTGGAGTAGGGTGGTATCGCACTCGTTTCAATATTAAAGATATAGCGAAGCATTACGAAGTGCTTTTTGATGGTGCCATGAGTAATGCCAAAGTATTCGTTAATGGAGAATATATTGGCGAACGCCCTTTTGGGTACATCTCTTTTTATTTTGACATTTCTAAATACTTAGTAAAAGGAGACAATGTCATTGCGGTACGATTAGAAAATTTCAATGGACAAACACGATGGTATTCTGGTGCAGGGCTCTATAGAAAAGTTTCTTTAGTGGAAAAAAATCCGATTCATATGGCTACTTGGGGAGTTTCAGTGACTACCCCAGAAGTAAGTGAAGAAAAGGCAACAGTGCGTGTTAAAGCAGATTTTATTTCTAGTAAAAATTTACAGATTAAAAATACAATCCTTAATGAAGAGGGAGGAGAAGTTGTTTCGGAAACTCAACAAATTGAGAAAAATGGGAATACTTCTGAGGCAATTTTAGAGTTAACAAATCCTGTATTATGGGATATTGAACACCCCAAACTTTATACTTTAAAGACCGAGTTAATTGAAAAAGGAAAAATCGTCGATATTTATGAAACGTCGTTTGGTATAAGAGAAATTCGATTCGAGCTAGATGGTTTTTACTTGAATGATAAAAAAGTGCGCTTTAAAGGAGTCAATATGCATCATGATTTGGGGCCAACAGGAGGGGCTTTTTATCCTAATTTATTTGAAAGGCAATTAAAGAAATTAAAAGAAATGGGGGTCAATGCCATTCGTTTTTCTCATAACCCACCAGCTCCTGAAGCTCTAGATCTCTGCGATCAATATGGGTTTTTGGCAATCGATGAAGCTTTTGATGAATGGGAAATTCCTAAAGTGGAAAATGGTTACGCAAAGCAGTTTAAGAAGTGGGCTAAAACAGATTTAATAGATATGATACGTAGGGATCGAAATCATCCTTCCGTGATCATGTGGAGTATTGGTAATGAAATTATGGAGCAATACTATAATGATCCCAATAAGGTAACCAAGTACCTTCATGATATTGTTAAAAGTATAGATACAACTCGCGCAACGACTTGCGGTTTTAATAATGCTGTCGCGGCATTGCGAAGTGGTATGGCATCAACAGTCGATGTTGCAGGGTTCAATTATAAGCCAAGTTCGTATCATTTATTTAGAAAAGAATGTCCCAATTTAAAGTTTTATGCTAGTGAGACAGGAGGAGCTTTAAGTGTGAGGGATGTCTATAAGTTTCCTGTAGTTTTTGATACCCGTAGAAATGATAATGGAACTTCGGTAAATCATCCATTATATAAAGATGGGCTTCCCGGTAATTATGAAGTAACTAATGTGCCTTGGGGGTATCCTGCTTTTCGCGAGTTTGCATCGCAAGCGTATAATAAAGAGATTATGTATGGAGAATTTGTGTGGACGGGTTATGATTATTTAGGAGAGCCCGCGCCATATAATAAAGGGACTTCGAGAAGTTCGCATTTCGCGCCTATAGATTTTGTGGGCTTGCCAAAAGATAAATTCTATTCATACAAATCCGAATGGAATAAAAGTGAAGAAACACTTCATTTTTTTCCACATTGGAATTGGCAAGACAAACAGCATTTGGAATTTCCTGTTGTTTGTTATACATCATACCCTAAAGCAGAACTATTTGTAAATGGGAAAAGCTACGGGGTTAAGAGTAGGCAAAAAGTAGATCCCTCGCAATTTTTGAATACTAGTTTTGAGGTGCATGGCTCTGGAGGAGGGAGTTTAGATTTAATGAAAGCTTATAGTATTGTTTGGGAAAATGTTGTTTACGAGTCAGGTGAAGCTAAAGTAGTTGCTTATGATGAAAAGGGAACTGAAAAAGCAGTTTTTAGTCGTAAAACAGCCAAAAAAGCATATGGAATCAACATAATTGCAGAAGAAACACAGCTTAAAAAAGGTGAAATTGCAGTGTTTGTAATCTCTGTAATTGATCATGAGGGTAATTGGCAATCGCATTACCAAAAGAACATGAAGATTGAAGTGAGCGGAGCTGGAAAATTTGTGGCTTCTGGAAATGGAGATCCTACCAATTTGCAACAACTGAATCTGCCTGAAAGGAGTTTTTTTAAAGGGAAAGCTGTTGTTTTTGTAAAAGCCCTTAAAAAAGGGCAGATTAATATTAAGATTACGACAGAAGATTTTTCTAATGAAAATAACGTTGTTAAAGTAAACTAATAATAAGGGTTAATACATATAATTTTGAACATCAAATATTAAACGTTGAATTAAAAGTATGGCATCAAAATTTAGAACTACTGAAATCTCTGATCCGCAATTTGAATCGGATAATCTACGATTCATTACGGTGAAGACGAAACACCTAAATGGTAGGGGTGATATTTGCACTTATATTCCACCAAATATTAAATCCAAAGCTGATACACCCCTACTCATTTTATTACATGGTGTTTATGGTAATTCTTGGATTTGGTCTCAAAAAGGAGGTGCGCATCGTACAGCAAATCAACTAATTTCTGATGAGAAAATCAAACCGATGGTTATTGCAATGCCTTCCGATGGTCTTTGGGGAGATGGATCGGCTTATTTACCGCATAATAATTTCGATTTCGAAAAATGGGTTGTCGAAGATGTAATCGACGCAATTAAAGAAAATATAGATGGAGTAACCGATAACTCGCCAGTGTTCATCTCTGGCTTGTCTATGGGGGGATATGGTGCTTTGCGAATAGGAGCCAAATACCCTCATTTATTTAAAGGGTTCTCTGGAATGAGTTCGATTACAGATTTGCCTCAAATGAAATTGTTTGTAGAAGAAGATTTAGAGCTTTATAAGCAAGAAGATACATCAAATGCGTCTGTTTTTAAATGGATGAAGAAAAACAAAGAGCAATTACCTCCATTTCGTTTTGATTGCGGGGTTGATGATGAATTAATTGAATACAATCGCACTTTAAATAAAGAATTGAATCAGGCGGGTATAAAACATATCTATGAAGAGTTTGAGGGAAAACATGAATGGATTTATTGGCAAACACATTTAAAGGATACTTTGTTGTTTTTTGATGGATTGTTGTAAACGAGAGTCAACCCGTATAAATCTAAAGGAAAAGTTGTGGCAAGCATAGTTGCCGTCATTTCCACGGAGGTGGAAATCTCCTTAATTAAATATGGTATTTTCAATTTAAAATAATAGAACCCCTATAGAAATTTATCTATAGGGGTTCTCAGTTTAGTTGATTACTGTGTTATCGATTTTTATTTTACTTTCCCTCCATCGAGGTCATCTTGAAGTTTTAATAGTTCTTCCCATTTTCCATCAAAAGCTAGACCAGCTTGCATTGGCCATGTGTCGGGTTTGTGAATTTCAAAACGTTTTCCTCCAATATTTAAGATTTCTTGACAACGTTCTACAGGCGCTTTAGATAGTTGGTACCATGTTTTGATACCATTATCTTGGAATAACTCAGAGATTTTTGGGCCTATACCCTCAACCACTTTTAAGTCGTCTGCGACAATCTTCTTTCCGAAAATTGATTTAGCAAGTCCTGCGTCAAAAACTAATGCTGGTTCAGCAGCTTCGACAGCTATAGTACTTGCAGCAAAATTAGAGGTAAGATCGGCATCAGTAGTTTTGAAACCACTACCTCCTGAAACATTCACAGAAAGATCTTTTTTGTCTCTAAGACAGGCATCCAGTTCTGCTTGAAGTTTCTTGTTTTTTGACTTTAAATCTTCAATTTCTTTTTTCTCATCATCACAATTGCAGAATAAGCTTTTTAAAAGCCATCCCAAGATTGCTCCAATAATTGCGGCTAACAAAGGCCATATGATACACCAAAACATATTTTAATATTTTTTTAAGTTGATTATTTATTTTAAAGTTACTTCTACACGGCGATTTTTAGCTCGGCCTTGTTCTGTTTCATTGCTAGCGATCGGTTCTTTAGAGCCTTGGCTAGAAGTTACGATTTTTGCAGCTGGAATATTATTCTTGATCAAATACCCTTTAATCGTATTAGCACGATCGAGTCCAAGTTGAATATTCTTAGCAAAATCTCCAGTATTGTCAGTATGACCAATTACTTGGATTTCTGCATCGTCTGCTTTGTCTACATACGTAGCAACATCAAACATTTTAAGACGCTGTTCGGGATTTAGTCTTAAAGAACTAGAGCCTGTAGCGAAATATAAATTAAGTGGTTTCTCTTGAATCTTATCATGCAGTTCCTTTAAATGGGCTGCAGCAGCTGCTTTAGCATCATCACTTGTGTCGATCGTATTTAAATGATATTTAGCAGGTCCCAAGTATATGCCTTTTGCATTTGGGATTAAACTATCATCTAATTGATCTTTACAATTCAATTGCTTCGATGAAATGCCATGATCTACCAAGTAGTGCTTAATGGCTTCAGCTCTAGCAATTCCGAGATTAGGGAAGGCAGAGGTGTTTTTTTCACTGCTTTTGTAAAGCCCAATAATGTCAAGTGTTTTGTCAGGATGATTGCCGAGGTAAGCTTTCAGTTTTCCTATAGCTCCATTGAGATTGGCGCTAATGGGTTTTAGAATTTCAAAGTTTGATCCTTTGAAATTGAAGTGATCATTGATGTTAATATCAAATCCACCTTTAGGGTCAGTTAAAGAAAAGCCTAGTTGACTAGGCGAAGGTGAGTCGACTGTAGTTGCGACGTTTTCTGCAGGTGTTTTGAGCTTATATTTGTCGCAATTTTTACAACAAGTATAATACTGTAGAAAACAACCAAAAATCCCTGTCAACAAGATACCGAGAATGTAGGTAGTCTTTTTTGTCATTTAGCTGGTTATTAGTATATTAATAAATACAGCATTAAATTAACAATTATTAACTTAAGTCGATAGGGTTTCTTTGATTTTCAAGTGTTTTTTTCGATGAAATGCTAAAAATGCCTGAAAAAACCAGTGATTTATGTAAAGTTGGGCTTAATTTTGTGTAAAGTTGGTAATTAGCAGGTGGCTTCAATTTCGTTTGTCGACAGTCTATGATACAATATATGTAGGCATGTATTCATAGGAAGCGTAAGCATATCTTGAAGTTCTAATAGATCATAAGCAATTTCTTGGTTAGATATTACTCTTATTTTTTCTTGAATGACGTAGTTTGATGTAAGATTTTTGTTCATAATACAGGCTTGTTGTTGTATTACAAAACTAAATGCAGTCAAACTATCGGTAATCATACTAAAGTATGATTTTTTCTAAAAGTTGAATTTTATTCCTTGTGCCAGCGGAAGTTCTGTCGAATAATTAATGGTGTTCGTTTGTCGACGCATATAAGCTTTCCATGCATCAGATCCAGATTCGCGACCACCACCAGTTTCTTTTTCTCCACCAAAAGCGCCACCGATTTCGGCTCCAGACGTTCCGATATTTACATTTGCGATACCACAATCGGATCCTTTTGCAGATAAAAACAGTTCGGACTCTCTCATATTGGTAGTCATTATAGAAGAAGAAAGCCCTTGCTTTACATCGTTTTGTATCGCTATTGCATTTTCAATAGTTCCTGAATATGGAATAATATATAATATAGGAGCAAACGTTTCTTGCTGTACAATTTCCATAGTATTTTTTGCTAAGAAGATAGATGGAGAAACATAGCAACGACTCTCATAACCTTCATTAGTCAGTAACTTACCTTCTATAATAGGTGTTGCTCCTTGCTTTTTGGCTCTTACAATTGCTTTCAAATATTGTTTTACCGCTTCCGTATCTATTAACGGCCCCATATGATTATTTTCATGCAATGGAGATCCAATTTTTATTTGCTGATAAGCATTTTTAAGGGTAGAAATCAATTCCTGAACCAAAGATTGATGTACAATGAGTCTTCGCGTAGTCGTACAACGTTGACCAGCGGTACCGATTGCTCCAAAAACAATAGCTGGAATAGCTAATTTTAAATCAGCATCCGGACTAATAATCATTGCGTTATTTCCTCCTAGTTCTAATAATGATTTTCCTAATCGAGCTCCAACTGTTGCCGCAACATCTTTTCCCATTTTTGTCGAACCAGTAGCAGATACTAATGAAATGCGATTGTCAGAAGTCAGCTGTTTTCCTAAGACCTGATCTCCTATAATTAAACAAGATATTCCATTAGGTAAATTATTGTTTTTTAGTACTTCTCCAATAATTTTTTGACAAGCAATAGCACATAAAGGCGTTTTTTCTGATGGTTTCCAAACAGTAACATTACCGCAAATCCAGGCTAGTGCTGTATTCCATGCCCAAACAGCAACAGGGAAATTAAAAGCAGAAATAATACCAACGACTCCTAAAGGATGCCATTGTTCGTACATGCGATGTTGAGGTCTTTCGGAATGCATCGTAAAGCCATGTAATTGTCGAGAAAGACCAACTGCAAAATCACAGATATCAATCATTTCTTGTACTTCACCTAAGCCCTCCTGCAAGGATTTCCCCATTTCATAAGCGACCAAAGCTCCTAAGCTTTCTTTTTTCTCTCTCAAAGCATCGCCAAACTGGCGTACTATTTCTCCTCGTTTAGGAGCAGGAACCGATCTCCATTCTGTGAAAGCTTCTTGAGATGTTGCGATTACAGTGTTGTAATTCTCTAAAGAAGTTATAGAAACGTTGGAAATCATTTTTCCGTCAACAGGAGAAAAACTTTTTATTACTTCGGAATCTTTGATAAACTGATGTCCAATAGCTGTTCCTGATTCGGTTGAAGATATATTTAGAAAACGTAGATGTTCTTGTAAAGTCACAATTGATAATTTAAAGTAATGCAAAAATACTTTTTTTAATAAAGGATGATAGCCAAGAGTGGATTCAAGACAAATTATAGATTTTAATAATAGTTTAATAGTTATAAAGTGTTAGTTCCACAAACAAAAAGAGACATATGTCGTATATTTGCAATGCTAAACTCATTCCAATAATCTCGTATGATTTAGGAATTTGTAGAAGTGTTGAAAATGAGTGTTAAATGTTTGTGGAATCTGTCACTTTGTGGCATAATTATTAACGAATGATTAAAGTATCAGACATAGCAAAAAAGAGAGTGGTTCAGCTTATGCAAGACGACGGATTTAATCCTGAGGACGATTTTGTTCGTGTTGGAGTGAAATCTGGTGGTTGTTCGGGTCTTTCATATGATTTAAAATTTGATGCTGAAAAAGCAGAAGACGATAAAGTTTTTGAAGACAACGGAGTGCGAATCATAGTAGATAAGAAAAGTTTCCTGTACTTAGTAGGAACCACTTTAGAATATTCGGGTGGTCTTAACGGTACTGGTTTTGTGTTTAATAATCCAAATGCAAGTAGAACCTGCGGTTGTGGGGAAAGCTTCTCGCTGTAGGCGAGAATCGTTCAATATTCAATATTTAAAATTCAAGGTTTCATCAAAATGGGAACTATTAAAAGGTTTGAAGATTTAGATATTTGGAATGACGCAAGAGTTATTAATAAGCAGGTTTTTGAAATTGCTATTAATACAGAATTAAAAAAGGATTACAGACTATATGGTCAAATAGATGGAGCCTCTGGTTCTATTATGGATAATATAGCCGAGGGGTTTGAAAGAAATGGAAATAAGGAGTTTGTCCAATTTCTTTCAATAGCTAAGGTATCTTGTGGAGAAGTTAGATCACAATTGTATAGACTTTTTGATCGTAATTATATTTCCCAAGAGGAGTTTGATGATTTGAAATCTAGATTGGAAAATTTGAGTAAAAGAATATCTGGATTTATAAATTATCTAAGAAAAAGTGATTTAAAAGGAAGTAAGTTCAAAGGGAATTAATATAGTTAAAACCTTGAATCTTGAACTTTAAATATTGAATTCGAAAGTATGAGTAAGTATACAGAAGACGATTTAAAGAAAGAATTAGAAACGAAGGAATACGAGTACGGATTTTATACTGACATAGAATCGGATACGTTTCCTATAGGTTTAAATGAAGATGTTATTCGTGCAATTTCTGCCAAGAAAGATGAGCCAGAATGGTTAACAGAATGGCGTTTAGATGCTTTCAAGATTTGGTCAGAAATGGAAGAGCCAGAATGGGCAAATGTTAATTACAAAAAACCAGACTTCCAGGCAATTAGTTATTACTCTGCTCCTAAGAAAGCAGACCCTAATAAAACACTAGATGATGTTGATCCAGAATTATTGGCAACATTTGCGAAGCTAGGAATTTCTTTAGATGAACAAAAGAAATTGAGTGGAGTGGCGGTTGATGTTGTTGTAGATTCGGTTTCTGTTGCTACCACGTTTAAAAAGACATTAGCAGAAAAAGGAATTATTTTTTGTTCTATTTCTGAGGCCGTTAAAGAGCATCCAGAATTAGTCAAAAAATATATCGGTTCGGTAGTGCCGAAAACAGATAACTTTTATGCAGCATTAAATTCAGCTGTTTTTACAGATGGATCTTTCTGTTACATTCCAAAAGGAGTTCGTTGTCCAATGGAATTGTCGACATACTTTAGAATAAACCAAAGTGGTACGGGACAGTTCGAACGTACACTAGTAGTGGCCGATGAAAGTAGCTACGTAAGTTATCTTGAAGGATGTACAGCGCCAAGTCGTGATGAAAATCAATTACATGCTGCGGTTGTAGAATTGATTGCAATGGATGGTGCCGAAATTAAATATTCTACAGTGCAAAACTGGTTCCCAGGAAATGCAGAAGGAAAAGGAGGAGTTTTTAATTTTGTGACTAAAAGAGGAATTTGTGAGAACAATGCAAAAATCTCTTGGACTCAAGTTGAAACAGGTTCTGCTGTAACTTGGAAGTACCCTTCATGTATCTTAAAAGGAAATAATTCTGTAGGAGAATTTTATTCAATTGCAGTAACAAATAATTACCAGCAAGCCGATACAGGGACTAAGATGATTCACTTAGGTAAAAACACTAAGAGTACTATCATATCTAAAGGAATTTCTGCTGGAAAATCTCAAAATTCTTACCGAGGCTTGGTACAAATAAGTCCAAGAGCGACTAATGCACGTAATTTTTCGCAATGTGATTCGTTATTGATGGGTAACGAATGTGGAGCACATACATTCCCTTACATTGAAGCAAAAAATAAAACAGCTCAAATAGAACACGAAGCGACAACAAGTAAGATCGGTGAAGACCAAATTTTCTATTGTAATCAACGAGGTATCGAAACAGAAAAAGCGATTGCGTTGATCGTTAATGGATTTAGTAAGGAAGTATTAAATAAGCTTCCAATGGAATTCGCGGTAGAAGCTCAAAAATTACTTGAGATTAGTTTAGAAGGTTCGGTAGGATAAGTTTGTGCAACTTCGTTATATTTATCAAATAACTAAAAACTATCTAAATTATTTCTTATGAAAAAAGTATTGGTATTATTCGGATTGGCAATTGCATTATTTTCTTGTAAAAATGAGCCTAAAATAGATCCCAATGCTATCGACATCGAAGCAGAATTCATCCATATTGATAATGCAGCTGTATTGAAAGGGAAAACCTTTATTTACGGTGTAGTTCTAGACGAAAAAGCGAAAGAATTATCTGAAAAAGCAGCACCTATGAAAAAAGAAAAATTTGACATGGTGCCTGTTAAAATTAAAGGTGTGATCCAAGATAATCCAAATGAAGATGGATGGGATCAATTAGTAAAAGTAGAACAAATTATAGAGGTGTTGCCAGTAGTTAAACAACAACCAGCAAACGACCAAATAAAAATTAACGTTACCCAATAAAGACGGGAATCAATTATTGACAATGTTAGAGATTAAAAATTTACACGCAAGTATTGACGAAAAAGAAATCCTTAAAGGATTAAACTTATCTGTGAAAGCAGGAGAAGTACATGCGATCATGGGACCTAATGGAGCAGGTAAAAGTACCTTGGCGGCAGTAGTATCAGGAAAAGAGGATTACGAAGTTACCGAAGGTAGTATCGAACTTGAAGGAGAAGATATCGGTGAATTAGGAGCTGATGAAAGAGCGCACAAAGGAGTGTTCTTGTCTTTTCAATATCCTGTAGAAATCCCAGGAGTTTCTGTGACTAACTTTATGAAGACGGCAATCAATGAAACACGAAAAGCTCGTGGTTTGGAAGATATGCCAGCTAGAGATATGTTAAAGAAGATCAAGGAAAAGTCAGAATTACTTGAAATTGATAGTAAATTTTTATCTCGTTCATTAAACGAAGGTTTTTCGGGAGGAGAAAAGAAACGTAACGAGATTTTTCAAATGGCAATGTTAGAGCCTAAGGTTGCTATTCTTGATGAAACAGATTCTGGTTTAGATATAGATGCTTTACGTATCGTTGCTAATGGAGTTAATAAATTGAAAAGTAATGATAATGCTGTAATTGTTATTACGCATTACCAAAGACTATTAGAATATATCGTTCCTGATTATGTACACGTATTACATGATGGAAAAATAGTGAAATCTGGTACTAAAGAATTAGCGCTAGAACTAGAAGAAAAAGGATACGATTGGATTAAAGCTGAACTTTAGTTAGCAGTTGAGAGTTGATAGTTGTTTTTTATACTAAAAATAAGCTATCAATTGAAAACTAAGAAATTATGGAATTAAAAGAAAAATTAGTCTCTTCGTTTTTAGCTTTTGAAAGCACCGTAGATGTTAAAAATCCTTTACATGATATTAGGACAAAAGCTATCAAAGATTTTGAGGCGTTTGGATTTCCTACAAAAAAAGTAGAGGCTTGGAAGTATACATCATTGAATAGTGTATTGAAAAATGATTTTGCATTATTTCCGAAAAGCGAAGTAGCTATTGAATATAAAGATGTTAAGAAATACTTTATTCACGATTTAGATACTTATAAAATTGTATTTATTGATGGAGTATATTCATCACATTTATCAAGTACAACACATGATAAATTTGATGTGTGTTTGATGTCATCTGCTTTAACGCAAAATCGTTTTAAGGCGGTAATCGATGTGTATTTTAATAAAATTGCTAAGCAAGATGGTTTGGTGGCGTTAAACACAGCATACTCGAAAGAAGGTGCTTATGTTTATCTTCCAAAAAATACAGCTGGTGATAAGCCTATTGAAATTGTTCATTTTTCTACAGGTTCGGAAGATGCGATGTTATTGCAACCTCGTAACCTAATTGTAGTAGAGGATAATTCTGAAGTTACTGTTATAGAACGTCACCAAAGTTTATCTGAAAACAAAACGTTTACGAATTCGGTTACTGAAATTTATGCTGGTAGAAATGCGCATGTAGATTATTATAAGATTCAAAATGATACTAATTCAGCATCATTGATCGATAATACATTTACAGATCAGTATGATCATAGTGTAGCTTCTGTGCATACATTTGCTTTTGGAGGAGAGATTACTCGAAATAATTTAAATTTCACTCAAAAAGGTCAGGGGATTGATTCCATTTTAAATGGAGTTACCATTCTAGAAGGTAAAACGCATGTTGATCATAATACCTTAGTAGAGCATACCGAACCAAATTGTGAGAGTCATCAAGATTACAAAGGTATTTTTGATGAGAAGTCTACAGGAGTGTTTAATGGGAAGATCGTTGTAGATCAAATTGCACAAAAGACAAATGCATTTCAATCAAATAACAATGTGTTGTTAAGTGATAAGGCTACGGTTAATTCGAAGCCTCAATTAGAGATTTTTGCGGATGATGTAAAATGTTCACACGGTTGTACGATTGGGCAATTAGATGAGAGTGCGTTATTTTATCTAAAGACAAGAGGTATTCCTGAAAAAGAAGGGAAGGCATTATTAATGTATGCCTTTGCAAACAATGTTTTAGATTCCGTTAAAATTCCACAATTAAAAACACGAATCAATGCCTTAATTGCAGAAAAATTAGGAGTAAGTATTGGGTTCGATTTATAGAGAAAAATATTCGAATTAGAATAAACAAAGTCGTGCCTTATGGTGCGACTTTTTTGATTTAAGAATATGCTATTTCATTATAAGAAAATAAACTACATTTGAGATAAACCATGTGATTAAATTAACAAGAGTTTTATGTTAGTTATTTGTCAGATTGAGCGAAGTCGAAGTCTCTATCAATGCCAGTTTCAATTATGAATATTGTAATACTCTCTCGTAACCCCAACTTGTATTCAACAATGACGCTCGAGCAAGCAGCCATAAAGCGCAAACATAGCGTTCGAGTAATAGATCCTATAAATTGTGATATCGTTATTGAAAAAAAGAATCCAATGATTTATTACAGAGGAAAGAAATTGGATCATGTAGATGCAGTCATCCCGCGAATTGGTTCTTCAATCACGTATTACGGAACGTCTATTATTCGTCAATTTGAAATGATGGGAGTATTTACAACTGTAGGTTCTCAAGCATTAGTGCTATCCCGTGATAAGCTTCAAAGTCTACAAATATTATCTAAGGCAAAATTAGGGTTGCCAAAAACAGTCTTTACAAATTACTCTAAAAATATAGATGATATTATTCAGCATGTAGGTGGGGCTCCGTTAATCATAAAACTACTGGAAGGAACTCAAGGGCTTGGAGTGGTGTTGGCGGAAACCAAAAACGCTGCTAAATCGGTTATTGAGGCGTTTAATGGGCTTCAAGCTCGAGTAATCGTGCAAGAATATATAGAAGAGGCAAAAGGTGCTGATATTAGGGTTTTGGTAATTGATGGTAAAGTTGTAGGGGCTATGAAGCGTCAGGGAGAAGAAGGAGAATTTCGTTCTAACCTGCATCGTGGTGGAACAGCAACAATTATTAGACTAACAGAAAGTGAAAAAGAGGCAGCTATCGAAGCGGCTAAAGCTTTAAAGCTAGGCGTTGCAGGTGTTGATATGTTGCAAAGTAAAAGAGGGCCTCTAATCTTAGAAGTTAATTCTTCTCCAGGGCTAGAAGGTATAGAAAGAGCGACAGGCAGGGATATTGCTAAAGAGGTTATTAGGTATATTGAAAAGAGTGTATAATGCCAATTATTGAAGGCTAATAGCTGTTTTATGAAAGATCCATTATATATTTTAGGGAATCAAATTATGCCAGGAGAGCGTAAAACGATCAATTTCAATATAGCAAAGTTATATACTTCCACTAAAGTAGAGATTCCGATTATAGTAGAGCGTTCGACCCAGCCTGGGCCTGTGGTCTTAATCACTGGAGGGATTCATGGAGATGAAATTAATGGAGTTGAAATCGTACGTCAGCTAATCTATAAAAAAGTGAATAGGCCTATAAAAGGAACTATTATTTGTATTCCCGTATTAAATGTTTTTGGGTTTCTGTCAATGGATCGCAATTTTCCCGATGGGCGCGATTTGAATCGGGTTTTTCCAGGGACAAAAAAAGGGTCTTTGGCATCTCGTTTTGCTTACCAGTTTGTCAATGAGATTTTACCTGTTGTTGATGTATGTTTGGATTTTCACACAGGCGGGGCAAGCAGATTTAATACTTCGCAAATACGTATCGATCCAAGAAATGAAAAGGATATAGAATTGGCACATGTTTTTAATGCGCCATTTATTTTAGAATCCAAAAGGATTGAAAAATCTTATAGGGCAACTTGTGCGAAAATGAATAAGTCTATCCTGCTTTTCGAAGGAGGGAAGTCCGAATTTATTGATAAAAGTGTTGCAGAAGCTGGTGTAGATGGAGTAATTAGAGTTTTAAGACACCTAAAAATGTTATCGAGTAAAATCGAGGTACCTGAAGCTTTACAACCTAGTATCACGATAAAGTCTAGTAGGTGGATACGAGCAAAATATAGTGGGATGTTTCATTCAGAAATTACTCATGGGGAATTTGTAGAAAAAGGACAAATCGTTGCGTCTATAACAGACCCTTATGGAAAGAATAATTACAAAGTAAAAGTGGCGAATAGCGGTTATATTATCAATATCAATGAGTCTCCTATTGTATATCAGGGAGATGCTATTTTTCATATCAGTACTAGTTTTGTCAATCCCAATGTAGCTGAAGATGAAAAAGAGTGAGCTTAGAAAAAAATATAAAGCGTTGCGCAAGTCCATCTCTATGGAGGAGGTTGATGATTTAAGCCTTCAGATAGCAAATCAATTATTGAATCTTGATATTTGGGGATATAGTTATTATCATATTTTTCTACCAATTGAACAACAGGTAGAAGTAAATACAGAATTTATTTTACACATGCTTCAAGGAAGAGATAAGCACGTGGTCATTTCTAAAAGTAATTTTGATAATAGCACATTATTACACTTTTTATTAACCGATCAAACGGTTTTAAAAGTGAATCAATGGGGTATTCCAGAGCCAGAGGATGGAATAGAAATTCAACCTGAAAAAATGGAGGTTGTCTTTGTGCCATTATTAGCTTATGATAAAAGAGGGTATAGGGTAGGTTACGGAAAAGGGTTTTATGATCGTTTTTTAGCTGAGGCAAAGCCTAAAGTTACTGTAGGTTTGTCTTTTTTTGATCCAGAACCAGAAGATATTGAAGATATTGATCGGTATGATGTTCCTTTGGATTATTGTGTTACTTCATCTAAGATCTATAGTTTCGGTGATGTTGATTGAAAAACAGATTTCAGGATAAATGAGTGAATTTATTAGCATCGTCAAAGCATATAATAGCCTACTTGCTCCGTAGTTTATTCTGAGTAATTGTTCGCTACGAAATCCCCCCAGTTTGCGATAGATTGAATTAAAGGGATCGCTGATTTTCCAAAGTCTGTTAAAGAATATTCAACCTTTAAAGGCTACCGTCTGGACACATCTTTAAAAAGCAACCAGCCTTGCATTATTGAGGCGAATTTTTGGAGTCCAATCCAGAAA
>CANMML010000020.1 GCA_947499005.1 uncultured Aquimarina sp. | reverse complement strand
GTTCATTTTTTTAATTTTACTGGAAGGTATGCCAGCAAAAAAAGGTAGCCAATGTAATTTTTACGCGTAAACGTATTTGATTATGTTTACCAGTATAAGGATCATTTAGGGAACATAAGGCTCTCGTATAGTGATGCTAACGGAGATGGTCAGGTTGGTGTAAGTGAGATCAGGGAGGAGAAGAACTATTATCCCTTTGGACTTACACATAAAGGATACAATACAACGGTTCGGGGGAGAAAACATAACTATGGATACGGTGGCTTTGAAGAAAATGACGAGCTTGGACTTGAATGGCTCGACTTTACAGCACGTAATTATGACCCTGCTCTTGGGCGCTGGATGAATATTGATCCTCTTGCCGAGCAGATGACTAGGCACTCTCCTTATAATTATGCCTTCGACAATCCAATAGTATTTACTGACCCTGATGGAATGGCACCTATGTACTTCTTTGGAGCTGGTGTTGGTACAGGTACCTCTAATAGTTCTTATAGTTCGTCATCTGGTGGTTCAGCGAGTTATAGTGGAAGTTCTGCAAGTTCTCCAAGTGATCAAGGTCCCCCTAGATCAAAAGACCCTGTTATTAACTCTTTACGAAATATACAAAAAAGAGCAAGGCAAGGCATGAGTGAGATGTCAATTAATAAGGGGTTAGGAGATAGCATTAAAGATGGTTTTGTCGCTGGATTTAATGCAACAGTTGATTACTTAAAAAACTTTTATACAGCTGAGGGTTTTAAGTCTAGAACTCCTTTTTATCGAGAATACTTGATGGCACAAAGTGCCGAAAACTTGCGTGAAAATTTACCTAATTATACTGCGAATGATTATGCCTTTGCGGCAGGATTTGTATCCGAAAAACTTTTAGAAGCCTCTATACTAAGAAGAGTATCTACTAGTTTTGCGGCTAGAACAAGTACTATACTTGGAACTGATGCCGCTACTTTATCAAATGCAGGTCGGATGGTTTCTGAAAAAGGAATGCACCAATTATTAGTTCATGGTCATTATGAAAAATTCATAATTGATGGAACAATAACTTCTCCTAAATCTGTGGCACGAATGATGCTTAAATCTGGATTCAGAAAAGGAACTCCGGTAAGATGTATTTCGTGTCACACAGGTGCTTTTGGAGACGGAGCAGCATATCAATTAGGTAGGTATTTAAAATCTCCTATTTTAGCACCTTCAGATAAGGTAAGAATTCTTAAAGGAGGGCAATATCAAATTTTTGGAAATGGAAAATGGAAATCATTTTAATTATGGAGTTAATAGGTTTTATAAAGGAACACAATAAAATTGAGGGTGCTAAGTCTTATACCGATTTGGTTAGCAATTACAGTAATGAACATGGAATTATTGTTGAACGTGTTATTGATTATTTAAATAAAGGTAAACTCTTGCTTTCTTGGATGGGCTATTTTTTTGACTTAGAAGATAATAGCATTATAGCTCCTGATAGTTATTATACTGATGGAGTATATATATGGCCAGCATATTTACCCCATTATTTGAAGAAAAATCCAGACTTGTATTTAGACGAAACATTTCTAAATATTTTAGCAGAAAAAAAGTTTGAGTTTAAAATATCAGATAATAATCTGGAAAAAATGGAAGAAGACCTTTCTAGAATTTTACAAGGCTTACCTTGACTTGTAGCAATCAGATAGCTCGGATTTAATGAAATGTAATCCGTGCCAGTAGAGCCACTTCTAGCGATTGTTGCCAGCTCCGCAAAGAGTAACAAAAAATAAAAGCTTTGCAAATGTCCCAGCTCCGCAAAGAGTAACTAAAAATAAAAGCTTTGCAAATGTCTCCTGACTTTGCATTTGCTTCACTAAAGAGTAAGGATAACCACTTCTAGTATTTATGATGTTAGAGGTGGTTTACATATTATCAAGAGATTAAAAATGAGAAAGAAGCGATTCTGTTTTTAGGAAGTTATATATTCTTTATGACTTATGGGATAAAACACTACCTTGTTAAAGAACATAATAAAAAGATTTTAACTAACAGTCTGTTTGTTTTTCGTTGGTTCGCTTTCTTTCTATGAATAAATATTTTACTTTTCGGGAATTAAATAATACTTCGAAATATGCGATTGCCTTTTACCAGCTCCGCAAAGAGTAACTAATAATAACAAAGAAAAGCTTTACAAACGTCTCCTGACTTTGCATTTACTTCACTAAAGAGTAAGGATAACCACTTCTAATATTTATGATGTTAGAGGTGGTTTACATATTATCAAGAGATTAAAAATGAGAAAGAAGCGATTCTGTTTTTAGGAAGTTATATATTCTTTATGACTTATGGGATAAAACACTACCTTGTTAAAGAACGTAATAAAAAGATTTTAACTAACAGTCTGTTTGTTTTTCGTTGGTTCGCTTTCTTTCTATGAATAAATATTTTACTTTTCGGGAATTAAATAATACTTCGAAATATGCGATTGCCTTTTATCTTTTTTTTACTTGTTAGTATGGCTGCTTTAAGTCAGCAAAAAAATAGAGTGGTAAATATAGGAGATGTTTTTACCAAGGAAAAGCAATATGTAGTATTCTCTCAAGAGTCTCCAATCTCTCAGTTGCCATTATTAGCTTCTATAAAGGGGCGTATAATAAAAGATACCCTTAAAGTAAAAAAGCAAAAGAAAGATACTCTATTGCCAAAAACAAAAATTCCTGTTCGTTATATCTATGATTTGAGCATAACGGATAAGTTATCAGCTTTAGAGCAAATTAATAACTACACGGCTCTAATTGAATATGCTAAAAAACAACCTAAAACAAAAATTGTAACTCAAGTGAACTTTACAACAGCTAGTAATGATTTAAATCAATTGGCTATTGAAAAGCCTAATGCTATCACTTTAATTACCAAAAACAAGACTACCGTTATTAACTTGCCTAATAAAGAGCAAGGAATTCCTTTAAGTGACTTAAATATTACTGACTATACAGCTAGTTATTTATGTTGGGGGATAGTGCAAAAAAGAGAAGTAAAAATTATAGATATAGTAAAAAATAAATGTGACTGCCCCAAAGATAGCCATGTGAAATATAGTAAAGTAGCCAAGCCTTTAAAGGTTTCTATAAATAAATATCTAAAGCTATAACTGCAATGAAAAATAAAACGACACTTGTTTTGTTATTAATACTCGTCTTGGGAGTGTGGGGAGTTATAGGCTTTAAAATTATTGCAGCTTTTTCAGGAAGTAGTGACAGTGTTGAAAATAATAATCAACTTACAGCTTCTAATAAACCTATAACGATGGTAACTAGACCAAAGTTTTTAATAAATATACCCAATAGAGATCCCTTTTTGGGGAAAATAAAGTCTGCCCCCAAAAAATCTACTCCCTCAACAACTAAAGCAATTAAAAAGCCAGTAAAGCAATGGCCTAATATTGTTTTTAAAGGAGTAGTAAGTGATAAAAATTCTAAAAAGAAAATTTTCTTAATAGAAGTAAATGGGACAGCACATTTGGTAGAAGTTGGAAATCCTTTAATTGAAGGTTTACGCTTTACAAAAGGATGGAATGAAAAGGTTAAATTAACTTTTGAAGGTGATTCGAAAATGTTTGAGTTAAAAGAAAATGCATTTTCTTACTAAAAAAATACCAGCTCAGGCACTGCATTTTGCCTTATTAGTTGCGAGTATCGGTGCTTTGTCTTTAAGTGCATTATTATTACTAAGCCATACGTATCGTTTTTTTAATGTAAAATCAAATGCATTAATAAACTTACATAAAACCTCTACATCCTATTTTTTTCAAAAACATAGTAAAAAGCTATCATTTAAAGACACTTTAGAAACCCAAATAGAAGAAGCATCTATACAAACTAAAGATTATCAATCGTTTTATGGATGTTGGAGGAAATCGTATACACAACAACAGCAACACAATTTTCAGTCTAGGCTAATTGGACTTGTAGGTAGCCAACTTAATAATCAGACGCCTAATTTTTATTTAAAAAATAGTAATTCACCTTTGATTTTAGTAGGTGATACTCGGTTGAAAGGGAATTTTTATGTGCCCTCATCAGGAGTTCGGCCTGGTATCATACAAGGTAATTATTACACAGGTAGAACACTTATTAATGGAAATCAAAGAAAAAGCAAAGGTGAAATTCCGCAACTGGAAAGTCAATGGTTGCAATATTTAAAACAGCTCGGACGACATCAGGTAGAAAATAGTATTGTGTCAAATGAGTTGGAAACTACATTGAAGAATTCATTTTTAAACAAAACGATGGTAATCCATACATTTGGAAATACTCACTTAAGCAATCATCAACTTTACGGTAATATTATCATTACATCTAATAGTAAAATATACATTGGAGCTAACAGTGATTTAAAAGATGTGATTTTAATTGCTCCAGAAATAGAAATAGCTTCTAATGTAACAGGTAACTTCCAATGTTTTGCTACTCGAAAAATTAAAGTAGGAAAAAAATGCAAGCTTCTCTATCCCTCATCTCTTGTGGTTGATCATCGCAATTTTAGAGAGAAATTAGAGAAACAAAATGCAATCTCCATTGATGAAAGTACAAGTATAAAGGGGAGTATTGTATACTTAGAAAAAAACAAAGAACAGGGCGGATTTAGATCCTATTCAACAAACATTAAAATAGCTAAAAATACGACTATTGAAGGTGAAGTTTATTGCGAAGGAAGCATAGAGTTTTTAGGAGATTTATATGGATCACTATATACCTATCAAACGGAAGTAAATGCATATGGTTCTAAATATATCAATCATCTATATAATTGTAAGATATTACCTTTGCCAGTCACAAGCTATGGCGGATTGCCTTTTAAAAATGCAGATAACTATACCTTAGCAAGATGGTTGTATTAAAACATTTAAATAAAAAAATAATTGCAGCTTCTCTTGTCGAGACTCTCATTGCAAGTGTGCTTATTATTATTGTTTTTACTATTGCAAGTCTTAGTATTAATGCATTGTTTAAAAATAATACAGCGAGTACAATGAATAATGTTAATAGTCGATTAAATGCATTGGAGTATTTTTATAGTAATGATCAAGTAAAATTGCCTTATTCTGAAACTTATGAAAATGGAGATATTTCCATAATACTTGCTAATAATACACTGCTGTTGCAATGGGAATCTAAAACTAAAATTATTGAACGTAGTTTATATATACCCGAATGATTTATCATAAAAAAATAAAGGCATTTACACTAACTGAAATTATGATCGTAATGGTCATTACAGCTATAGTTGTGGGGTTGGCTATGAGTATTCTAAGCATTATCCAAAAACAATCAAATGCCTTGCAACAACTATATTTTACAAATAATAAAGTAGTATTACTAAATCAAGAATTAACCTTATATTTTCATAGGTTTCATCATATAACATGGAATGAAAGCGAAGGGCTACTCGATTTTAAAACTCCAATAGATCAAAAACAAATAGACTTATCAGAATCTGCTGATATTCATTCTTTAATAAAAGAAAAATATTTTTATCTCGAAGGGGAGGAGGTTGCAAGTGGTGCTATTGATGCCGTAAAATTAGTGGTAAACGTTAAAGAGAAAGAGCAAGTTCTTTTTGTATATAAAAGAAAAGATGTAGCAACACTATTGAATAATGGAGATTAAATTTCAAAATAAAACGACTAATAAAAAGGAAGCTCCTTCTGGTGGTTTCGATTTGAATGCTTTGCTTCAAAAAGAAATTCGATTTGGAGGAAAGTCTTCTTTTAATAATAAGAAAAAAGCAGCTTTTTACGATGAGCTGTCAGTGTTGCTAGAATCGGGGATTCACCTTAAAAGTGCTTTGGAACTTCTGGTGAATAGCGAAACTAAAAAAAAAGAGAATAGTGATTTACAGCATATGCTTCAAAGTCTTATTGATGGAGGAAGTTTATCAGCATCCATAAAGAAGTCTTCTTCTTTTTCTACGTATGAATATTATGCTATAAAAATAGGAGAAGAAACAGGCGAATTAAAAGAAATCACTAGGCAGTTAAGTGATTTTTATCAACGCAAGGTCGAACAGAGAAGTCAGATTATAGGAGCTCTTACATACCCGCTAATTGTTTTACTTACAGCTGTTATTGTAGTTGGGTTTATGTTGAATTTTGTAGTGCCTTTATTTGTCGATATTTTTAAACAAAATAATGTAGATCTACCTATAATTACTCAGTTTATAGTAAAAGCCTCTCATTTTTTTCAAGAAAAATTTTGGGTGCTTTTTGCAATAATTGCCACTTGTATTTTTTTAATTTATTATTTTAAAAATGTCCCTAAAGTTATACGTATTTGGCAGCAATTACTTCTTAAAATACCGATTATTAATAATTATATAAAAAATGCAAAATTAGCTCAATTTACACAAGCAGTTAGCTTACTTTCGCATTCGAAAGTAGATATTACAAAATGTTTGCAAATGGCATCGAATATGGTATCATTTTTTCCAATCATTGAAGCACTTGAACATATAGAAGAACGAATACTAAAAGGAGAAAAAGTAAGTTTAGCCTTTAGTAAGCATCCCGATTTGTTCAGTAAAAAAATGATTGCTTTATTGAAAGTAGCAGAAGAAACAAATAATACGGCCTATATTTTTGATAAATTGTACCAACAGTTTAACCTTGAAGTAAAACGACAATCGAAGCTTATCGCAGATGTATTAAACCCTATTTTAACTATTATTGTTGGGTTATTAGTAGGAATTATTTTAATTGCGATGTATTTGCCTATGTTTAAATTGAGTTCTATTATTGGATAAATAAATTCTCATATTTTATGAAAATGAAATCACCTAAAAAAGTAAGCGCTTTTAACCTTCAGGAAATGTTAATTGTATTAGCACTTATTGGAATTTTATTGTTGATAGCTTTACCTAATTTCTTGCCATTAATTACACAAGCTAAAAGTCAAGAAGCAAAAATACAATTGAAATACATACATAACCTACAGACGCAATATCGTTACTTGAATTCTAAATATTCTCAAGATTTTGTGGAGATTGACTATGAAGCGCCTAGGACGGTTAAAGAGAATGGAACAGCTAATTATAGTTATGTAGTTATAGAATCGAGTACTTCTAGTTTTAAAGCTAGAGCCACTGCTGTTGTGGATTTTGATGGAGATGGAGTACTTAATGTCTGGGAAATCGATGAAAATGGAAAACCAAAACAGATCGTTAAAGATTGATTTTTATAATAAAAATAATACTTGTAGTCAGTTTAGTAGCTATTGCGTATCAAGACTATAAGCAAAGAATGGTTTATGCATTTTTATTTGCAATTGTTGGTTTGTGCGTAGGAATGCTGCATTATCAGAATACGAGCTTAACTCTTTTTTTGAAAAACACATCATATAACATAATTTTTGTTGGTAGCATTATTGGGGTTTTATGGATATACGCGACTTTTAAATTAAAAATATCTTTATTTAAAGAAGCTTTTGGGGTAGGGGATGCATTTATGTTTCTAGCCTTAACTTTAGCTTTTCCAGTTTTTACCTTTATGATTTTGCTTTGTTTTGGTTTTCTAGCCTGTTTATTATTAAGTATTCCATTTTTCTTTAAAAAGACAGAAACCGTACCTTTGGCAGGGCAACTTTCTGCTTTTTTTATTATGGTCTACGTTATTAGCTGGCAGACTTCATCTATAAATTTGTACCTAATATAATGGAAAATAAGACTATCGAAATACCTGTTTCTTTAAAACAGCTGATTACTTCAGAACAAGCTTTTCATTATCGTATTTTACCTTTCAAGCAGTTAGATCATCAAGTTTTCTTTAAAACAGATCAAAGTAATATTGAAAGCTTACAACAAGAGCTTCAAATTGTATTAGATACAGAGGTGGTTTTAGAAAGGGTTGAAACGGAACAACTGAATAAATACCTAAGTACCTATTATCGAAAATCTAATGCTTCCAAAACAGAGGATTTTAGTTATGAAACTAATTTTTTAAAGAAATTAATTGGTACAGCTCAGGATTTTGGAAGTAGTGATATACATATTGAACCTTTAGAGAAAGAAGCTCGTATTCGTTTTAGATTAGATGGTAAATTGAAAACGCATTTTGCGGTTACTATAAATGAGTACCCTCAATTAGTAAATCAAATTAAAATACAAGCGGGTTTAGATATTGCGCAGAAGAGGCTTTCTCAAGATGGGCGTATTTTATTTAAAAACAATCAACACGAATTTGATATTCGTGTTTCTTCTATGCCCACCTTGCATGGGGAAAAGATTGTTTTACGTTTATTAAGTAGAAATACTTCTTCAATTACCCTCAATGGCTTGGGGTTTACGGAGGAAGAGTTAAAGACATACAGGGAAGCTACTAAAAATACACAAGGAATTGTGCTAATTTCGGGGCCTACTGGTTCGGGTAAAACAACTACACTGTATGCTACTTTAAAAGAGCTAAATAAAGAGACTTCTAATATTTTAACTATTGAAGACCCTATTGAATATACTTTAGAAGGTATAAATCAGGTGCAACTGAAGGAAGATATAGGCTTTGACTTTCCTAAAGCTTTACGTACTTTTCTTAGGCAAGATCCTGATATTATTATGGTTGGGGAAATTCGTGATAATGATACAGCAGCAATGGCTGTAAAAGCATCACTTACGGGACACCTTGTATTATCAACGATACATACAAATTCGGCATGGGGAACTATTTCACGTTTAATTGACATGAAAGTGCCAGCCTATTTGTTAGCAAGTACATTATGTGTTAGTATTGCACAGAGGCTTGTTCGAAAATTATGTGAACACTGTAAAAGTAGTAGTCCTATAGGTGATAGTGATTTTCCTATTGGTTTTGAGGTGCCTAATGATATTATAAAGGCCTTTACAGCAGAGGGTTGCGATCATTGTTATCATACTGGGTTTGCAGGTAGAAAAGCTATTTATGAAATATTACCTATAACTAAAAAGTTAGAATTTGAAATAAAAAAGAATAGCTTTAATATAGATGAGTATATTCGCATAAATAAAATTCAAACACTTAAAGATAACGCCTTGCGTTTAGTGAAAGAGGGAGTTACTAGTATCAACGAAGTGTACTCTATTCTAATTTCAGGTTAAAATGAAGAAACAATATATAATCCTTTTAGTATTAATTTTTTCGACTATTTCTTCATGGTCGCAGAAATACAGTACAAGTACCCGAATAAATAGTATTAAAAATCGTGTTGAAATTCTTAAAGCAGAGGTTCCTGGTTTAGAAGAAAAATTAAATGTTAATATTTCGAACACATCATTGGCTAATTTTTTATTAGCTGTTTCTAAAATTCATAAAGTAAACATCAATGTTGATCAACAACTGAACAGTATCAATATTGTAAATGGATTTACAGATGTCAATGTTGGGGATCTACTTGTATTTTTAGCTAAAGAGTATAATTTAGAAATTGATTTTATAGGAAATATTTTATCTATAAAGCCTTATGCAAAGCCAGAAGTACCTATTAAAGAAAAAGAAATAGAGGTTTTGTATAATGTTAATAACGATCAATTAAGCCTTAATTTAAATGAAGATCCTTTAGATAAAGTTTTTAGAAAAGTGATGACCGTTTCTGGACGTAATTTGTTATATAGTCCAAGTTTAAAATCAAAAAAGCTAAGTGCTTTTATCAACGGTGTATCTTTTGAAACGGCAATAGATAAATTAAGCCTTTCTAATGGTTTAGAATTTGAAAAAACTGAGGATGGCTTTTTTATTTTTAATACTATTGAATCCGAAATTCAAGATCGCAATAATCGATCTGGGGCAAAGGGAAGTAATGCTAGTAGCAGAATTAGACCTAAAAGAAAAAAAGCAAGTTTCTTTTACGAAATCTTAGATCAAGAAAATAAAATTTTAAAGCTAGATGTTAAAGACATTTCTATTGCAGATTTGGTATATACACTAGCTGAAGAATTTAATCTTGACGTTTTCCTGGCTTCTCCTTTAGAGAATTCAGGACAAACTACTTTTAAATCTGAGCGTATTAAATTTGATAATTTACTGACCAAAGTGTTTGAAAATACAGGGAGTGGTTCGAGTAGTAAAGGTGGAAGTGCTTCTGCTAGTGATCGCTTTACATTTAAAAAAGAAAACAATCTTTATTTCTTTGGAACAGAGGGGCAGCTTACATTAAATAGAATAGAATTTATTCCATTGCAATATCGTTCCGTTGAATTATTAGGTGATGCATCTAATGGTGGTGGTTCAACCTCTCGACTATCAAATAGTTTTAATAATGGAGGGGGATTGAATTTTGTGGGGAATGGAAATTCTTTTTCAAATCAAGGGAGAGGTCTTCAGAATAATAATAGGCTTAATAATGGGGCGAATACGAACTCGTTCAATAATAATAACCAGTTTAATGGGAATAACAGATTAGGTAACAATAATAATAATAGTTTTAGTGATAGAGGTTCTAGATCTAGTCAATCTAATACTCAAGGTTTGGGAGCTATTACATCTCTTTTTCCAGATACTGTATTGGAGGGACTAGATGTGAAAATGGATGTAGAGCTAAATGGTTTTATTGTAAGTGGTCCAGGAGTTCGAGTGCAAAAATTTAAAAATTTTGTTAGTTATGTTGATAAACCTGTACCTGTAATTTTGTTAGAGGTGATGATTCTAGAAGTATCTAAGAATGCTACTATAGATGCTGGATTAGAGTTAGGAGTTGGAGCAGAGGATACACAAAGTAGAGGAGTAGCATTCCCAAATACTAATGGACGAGTTTCAGGATCAACTTTTGATCGTATTGTTAATAATAGAGATTTTCAAAAAATAATAGGAGGTTTTAAAGGTTTTAGTTCGTTGAATTTAGGGCGATTAGGTTCTAGGTTTTATGTAGATCTAAGAGCTGAGGAGACTAATGGTAATATTAAAATTTTATCCACGCCAAAATTAAGTACCTTAAATGGACATAAGGCATATTTATCTAGTGGAGAAACGACTTATTATCAAGTAGTAAATCAAAATTTTATTGGAACACAAAACCCACAAACCTCAGAAATAACTAATTTTTCGCCTATTGATGCGGAATTAGCAATAGAATTCAAGCCCTTTGTGGCAGGGAATGGTCAAATTACCTTGGATATACAAGTGATACAATCAAGTTTTGGAGATCGTATTAGTGAGGCTGCTCCACCAGATATTAGTAGTCGTCGTTTTTCTTCAATCTTAAGGATGCATGAAAATGATGTCGCTATTTTAGGGGGGCTAGAAGAGAAACGTAAAAGTGATAGAGGTTCAGGTGTTCCTTTATTATCCAAAATACCCATTCTTAAATGGCTATTTAGCAGAAGGTCAAGAACAGATAGTAAAAGTAAGTTGAACATTTTAATAAAGCCAACGGTATTCTATTAGTAGTTTTTAATTTATGATTTCTTTACAACAAATAAAACAACATCTTAAATTAGGGAAAAGGCTTTTAGTCGTTGAAGAAAGTGGTTTAACTTCTAACCCTATTTCGGCTTGTGTTTTTTTGTTAACTAAAGAAGGATTTCAGATAGAAACCTTTAAGGAGTTCGATGCAATAGAGGAAGTAAAGAATGAGTTTGGTAACAAATACCCTGTTATTATTGGGCTAAGTTCACAACAAGTACTTACAAAAGAGATAACTTCTTTTAAGAAAGAAAATGCAGATTTTTCTCTTGCCTTTCCAAATATAAATTACAACGATTTTTACTTTGAAAATTTTTATAATGCTCAGCGATGTTTTGTTAGTATTTGTAGAAAGAAAGTTGTTGACGAACTTGTTGACTTATATCACACAAAAGGATTTCAAGTTATAAGCTTGTATATAGGTAACTCTTATCTAATTCCTCTTCAGGAATTTATTTCTTATGAAACTTTATATTCCAAAACGGCATCAATTGACTACACTGATGATGTTAAAATATCACCAAATAAAGATAATTATACAGTACAATACAATATAGCCGGTACCGATATACAATCTGCTTTTATATTACCTTTAGCCGTAGGGCTTTATTTTTTTAACCCTAGAGCTGAAATATTTTCTAATACCAAGGAGTTAAATAATAGACTATATAGAGATTATAGTCAGTCTAGATACTACAAATTAGGTGTTGTTACTTCAATAAGTATTTTAGTAATTGCTTTGCTTATTAATAGTTTGGTATTTGCAAGCACTTTTAAAAAAGTGGAGCAGTTAACACAAAATCAACAATTATTTAGTATCCAGAAAGAGACGCTTGATAAAACAAAAGCTAGTGTAGACAAAAAAGCAGCGCTTATTAAAAGTATACAGCAGACGGGGTTTTCTAGTAGTTCGCAATTCATAAGTAGTATTATAGAAGACATGCCTTCGAGTATAACATTATCAAATGTTAATTATCAGCCTTTGATAAAGGGGGTAAGGCCCAAAAAGGAAATCCTTCAGAAGATTAAAACAATAATATTTGAAGGTAAAACAAATGAAAAAGAAGCCTTTTTTGACTGGACGACAGGCTTAGAAAAAAACACTTTTTTAAAGCAACTGATTATAGAGGATTTTAAAGATATTTCTGCAAGAACTGCTAGTTTTAACATATTAATATACCTGAAATAATATGACAGCTAAACAGAAATATAGTATTGGAGGAGTGTTTTTATTAGCTGTAGTATCTTATTTTTTTGCATTTAGAAAAACAATACAATTAAAAAGGCAATATAAATCTCTTGTGGTAAACGAGCAATTGTATAATTCTACTCCAATTCAATTAAAAAAGTTACACGAAAAAGATAAGGCATACGATGATTTTTTAGCCTCTTATAATATTTCGTCAGGTTCGATTACTAACGACTTATTAGAGGTATTACATACACTAGCTGTAGATCAAAAATTACTCATTGAAAATTATAGTGAACCTCATATCTACATAAATGAGGAAACTAAAAGTAAAACGATAACCAATACGTTTACTTTAAAAGGTGGTTATAATGGTATAATAGAATTATTATACAAGATGGAACAAGAATATACATTTGGGAATATTACCCATGTGAACTTCGAGAAACAGAAAAATTATAGAACTGGGAAGTATCATTTATTTTGTGAAGTACACCTACAGCGATTAAGTTCTTTTTAGAGACAAAGTCTCCCTATCTAATATTTTATAAAAAAATCCAAGACTTGATGTATTTCAAGTCTTGGATTTTTTTATAGTTTACTTATTTTGTTATAGTGCTTACTTCAGCCCTAATTCCTTTAAAATACCATCAATTTTAGTGTTTAGTTCAGTATTGCTATTCTCGTATTCAGAAGCATTTTCTAATGCTGTTTGAACACTGATGTAGAATTTTATTTTTGGTTCTGTACCACTAGGTCTTGCTGCAATCTTAGTTCCGTCTTCTGTATAATAAATCAATACGTTCGATTTTGGCAAATCAATATCAGATTCTTCTTGAGTTTGGAAGTTTTTCGCTTTCCCAGTTTGGTAATCTTCAATATAAACAACTGAAGACCCACCTACTTCTTTTAAAGGGTTTTCACGAAGATCAATCATCTTTTGCTTGATTTCTTCAGCGCCAGAGATTCCCTTTTTAACTAAAGAAACTAAATGCTCCTTAAAGAATCCATGTTTTTGATATAATTCGATCAGTAATTCAAAGAAAGAGCTTCCGTTAGCTTTTTGATAAGCAGCAATTTCACAGGCTAATAAAGTACTTGTTACAGCATCTTTATCACGAACAAAATCACCAACTAAGAAGCCATAACTTTCTTCTCCACCACCAATAAAATTTAGCTCAGGGAAATCATTAATTAATTTTCCAATCCATTTAAACCCTGTAAGAGTTTCTTTATAAGTTACTCCATAGCTATTCGCTAATGTGCGAATCATAGGGGTAGATACAATCGTAGATGCGATAAATTCATTCCCTTTGAAGCCGCTATTTTTTTGTTTGAATTGATTTAGTAAAAAGTCAACCATAACAACCATAGTTTGGTTTCCGTTAACTAATTTCAATTCGTTATCAGTATCTCTAACTGCTATACCCAAACGATCACAATCAGGATCCGTTCCAATTAAAATATCAGCATTTACTTTTTTAGCTAATTCAGTAGCCATAGCTAATGCTTCTGTTTCTTCTGGATTAGGTGATTTTACAGTTGGGAAATTTCCATTAGGTTCGGCTTGTTCCTTTACAATATGTACATTTTTAAAACCCGCTTTTTCTAACGCAGGAGGAACCGATTTAATAGATGTTCCGTGTAAAGAAGTAAATACAATCGTTAAATCATCTTTAGCTTCCTGAGTAGCCGCTATACTAGCGTGTTTAGCAGATGCTTCAATGAAAGGAGCGTCTACTTCCTCATCGATTAATTTAATTAATGATGGATCGGCTTCAAATTTAATATCACTATAGCTTAATGCATTAATGCTGTCTATAACTCCTTTGTCATGAGGAGGGACTAATTGCCCACCGTCATTCCAGTAAACCTTATATCCATTATATTCTGGTGGATTATGACTTGCGGTTAATACGATACCACAATGGCATTGTAAATGTCTTACAGCAAAAGATAATTCGGGTGTCGTACGAAGGCTTGAAAATAAGAACACCTCGATACCATTTGCAGCGAATACTTCTGCGACAGTTTGTGCTAGTGTATCACTATTATGTCTACAATCGAAAGCAATTACAGCCTTTAGAGATTCTCCTTCAAATTGAGACTTTAAGTAATTACTTAATCCTTGAGTGCTCTTGCCAAGTGTGTATTTGTTGATACGATTGGTTCCGACTCCCATTACCCCTCGCATTCCACCAGTACCAAATTCAAGATTTTTATAGAAGCTATCTTCCAATTCGGAAGGGTTGTTAGCTACTAATTCGTTGATAGTATTCTGGGTTTCAGTGTCAAAAACAGGGCTTAACCATTCCTGATAGTTAGCGATAATTTCAGGACTTAATGTACTCATTGTATCTAAATTGAATTGCAAATGTAACAAATACAACTCAAAATAAGGAGTATTATATGGTCTCTAAAATCTTATATCTTTTGCTTTTTTTACTTTTATTAGAGAGGAGTATTTCGCCTAAAAAACCAGCTAAGAAAAACTGAGTTCCTAATACCATACATGTCAGAGAAATATAAAACTGAGGACGGGCTGTAATGAGCCTGCCAGCTTTATTTAAATATAATTTGTCAATACCAAGGTAGAGGATGAAAAAGAACCCGATTAAAAAGATGAGTGTGCCGACTAAACCAAAAAAGTGCATTGGACGTTTTCCGAATTTAGAGATAAACCAAATGGTGATTAGATCCAAAAAGCCATTGATAAAACGTTCAGCGCCAAACTTGGTTGTACCGTATTTTCGAGCTTGGTGTTTTACTTCTTTTTCACCGATATTAGTAAACCCTTGATTTTTGGCAAGGATGGGAATATAGCGGTGCATTTCACCATAGACATTAATGTTTTCTATTACATGATGGTGATATGCTTTTAGACCACAATTGAAATCATTGAGTTTAATCCCAGAAGTAAATCTTGCTGCAGTATTAAAAAATTTAGAAGGAATATTTTTCCAAAGCACCGAATCGTAGCGCTTCTTTTTCCATCCAGAAACAAGATCATATTTTTCTTTAACAACCATGTTGTATAACTCAGGAATTTCTTCGGGATTATCTTGAAGATCGGCATCCATGGTAATAATGACTTGTCCATTACAAATTTCAAAACCAGCATGTAAAGCTTGAGATTTTCCATAGTTTTTCAAGAAACGAATTCCTTTAACTTGGGCGTCACTTTTTCGAATGGTTTCAATTATATTCCAAGAATTATCGGAACTTCCGTCATCTATGAAAAGAATTTCATAGGAATAACCTTCCTGATCAACAACTTTTTTAACCCATTGATACAATTCGTTTATAGAATCTTCTTCGTTTAATAAAGGAATAACAATGGATAGATCAAGCATTATTTTTCAGTTTTTAAAATGGCAGCACTAATAATTCCTCCAAAAGCACCAATAAAAATATATTTTAGGATACTCATACTAAAGCCAAGTATTGCGTTTGGTTTTAGATCTTCAGCATTTACATTTGGAAGTTCTTTGTGCATAACAGCACTAGCCTCTGCAACTAATTTCTCTTGATAAGTTGGATCGATAAATTTATGATGAATAAATAAATAGAGAGAGAAAAAAGCTCCGATTAAAAGCATTAGTCCAACTCCAATTTTCACTCCTTCCGAAAATCTCATTTCACCATTTAGCCATTTTTTATACTTGAAAGTAGTAAAGAAAATAGCACCTATTTCGATAAAAAAGGCTACTATTCCTCCGTAACTTTCACCTTCATATCCAAGTCCAAATTGTTTTATAATAATATCCATTACTAGTCGTATACCAAATAAGGCTATTGCATAAGGTAATATAAACTGAAACGTACTTTTTTGTTGCATGTTGTAATTTTTTAGGGCTTAAATTTTCTTTACATATTTAGTTAAAATAACGATATGTTGTCCATCTACCTTTCCTTCTATGTACTCTTCGTTATCATGGTCTAAGGAAACACGTCTAACAGCGGTGCCTCGTTTGGCGATCATACTGGATCCTTTTACGGGAAGGTCTTTAATTAAAACGACACTGTCTCCAGCTTCGATAATCACTCCATTACTATCACGGTGGATAATTTTATTTGGATCTGCTTCTCCTTCCCCAGTAGCTTTAGCCCAAACAAGTGCATCTTCATTTAGGTACATCATATCCAATAAATCTTGAGGCCAGCCTTCATTTTTTAGACGAGAAAGCATGCGCCAAGATACTATTTGGATAGGCAAATGCTCACTCCACATACTATCGTTAAGGCATCTCCAATGATTTGCGTCCATCTCATCTGGATTTTCTATTTGATGAGAACAAGTGCTGCAAATTAATAAGCTTTCATTAAGCGTTATTTTTTTAGGAATAGGAGGAACCTCATAAATATTGAGATTTTCGATATTCCCACATAATTCACAAGTAGTATTGCTTCTCTTTTCTAATCCAGCCTTTAATACACTCATTGTTTACTACATTTTTAAAGCACAAATAACGGTATTACTTACCATTGAAGTATACTACTATTCACTTTTTTATTGATAATATCTAAATCAAATAATTGGCTTTGTATCTTATCTAGGGTTTCAATATTTATTTGTTGTTGGCTCCATTCGGTAATGGATAGCCATTTTTTAATATCGGCTAATTGTTGTTGATAGCGCTCTGCTAAAAGTTGATCGATCTCAGGGGTATTTTTGAAAGATCTAGTTTTGTTATTGATAACTTGTAACACCTGTTTTATAGCTTCGGGTTCTGTATTTAAAATTTCTTCACGGACAGCGATTACAAAACAAGGCCAAGGCGTAGGAATATCTCCAATCCTACGAAAAGTACCATTGTCAACTAATGGTTTTGTAGTAAAGTGCTCCCAAAGGAAATAGTTGTTGGTTTTTGATAGACTATCAATAGCTCCATTTAAATTCTGAATGACATCAAAATCTAGTTCAGAAGTATTCCACCCTTGTTGCTGCGCATGTACGTAAGCCATTAAGTGACTTCCCGAGCCAAAACGACTAATAGCTGCCTTTTCGCCTTTTAAATCAGTAATTGTTGTAGGAGTAGCATTTGCTCCGACATGGATCCCCCAAACTAAAGGAGTTTCAATATAAGTCTGGATAATTTTAGAAGGATTACCAGCAATGATATCTTTTACAATTCCTTCGCTAAGGATGATTGCGATATCGATGTCTCCATCTCGTAAACCCTTACACATGGCTCCAGTTCCGCCAGCATATTCATTCCATTGAAGATTAATTTCAGCATCTTTAAATGCGCCTTCTTCAATGCATAAATGCCATGGGAGATTGAAATGTTCTGGTACTCCGCCAATATTTAGTTTTACCATAGTTTAGTTGTGAGTTGTCGGTTGGGTGTTGTGAGTTTAAAAAAAGCTATCAACTGTTAACTGACAACTCATAACTCTTAACATTATCCACCTATACGTTTTACATTGTATTTTTCTTTTTTCAAGATTTCCATAACCTTATCTCGGTAATTCCCCTGAATGATAATTTCTCCGTCTTTTACAGCTCCTCCAACACCACATTTGGTTTTTAATAATTTGCCAAGAATTTTAAGGTCTTCATCGGTGCCTTCAAAACCTTTGACAATAGTAACTATTTTTCCTCCCCTTCCTTTATTACTAAAGTGAGCTTCTAGGTATTGCTTATGAGGAGGAAGCGTTTCGATATTTTCATCTGTTTCGTATTCGAAATTATCATTAGTCGAAAACACAAAGCCACCTAAATCCTCTAATCCTAATTTTTTCTTTTTCATAACAGATACAAAAATAATAATATTAGTAAGTTCTTAAGAGTGTTACTTCATTCAATAAATGCTAAATATTGTATTTTTGTAGATCAAAATCTAAAAGAAATTGAAAAGAGTTATTGTTGGTTTATCGGGTGGTGTAGATTCTAGCGTTGCTGCTTATTTATTAAAAGAGCAAGGCTATGAGGTGATAGGGCTTTTTATGAAGAATTGGCACGACGATTCAGTAACTATTTCCGATGAATGTCCTTGGTTAGATGACAGTAATGATGCATTATTGGTAGCTGAAAAACTAGGAATTCCTTTTCAGACGGTTGATTTAAGTGAAGAATATAAGGAGCGTATTGTAGACTATATGTTTGCCGAGTATAAAAAAGGGAGGACACCAAATCCAGATGTACTATGCAATCGAGAAATTAAATTTGATGTTTTTTTAAAAATAGCATTGGACCTAGGAGCCGATTATGTTGCTACGGGGCACTATTGTAGAAAGCAAACGACTATTGATGAAAGTGGTAACGAGGTATATCATTTATTAGCAGGAGTAGATCCTAATAAAGATCAATCTTACTTTTTGTGTCAATTATCTCAAGAACAGTTGGCAAAGACATTATTTCCTGTAGGAGAATTATTAAAGCCAAAGGTGCGAGAAATAGCTGCAGCTCAAGATTTAATTACTGCAGATAAAAAAGACTCGCAGGGATTGTGTTTTATAGGGAAAGTAAGATTGCCAGATTTTTTACAACAGCAATTAAAACCAAAAAATGGAGCTATTATTGAAATAGCTGCAGATCACGAAAAATATGCTAGGGATAATGGTGAGCGCATATTTAATTATGCTTACGATGTATCGGATGGTAAAAAAGTAGGAGAGCACATAGGGGCACATTTTTTTACTAAAGGTCAGCGTAAGGGCCTAGGAGTTGGGGGTACACCATTGCCATTATTTATTCTAGAAACAGATGTAGCAACAAATACGATTTACACAGGGCAAGGAAAACAACATCCTGGCTTGTGGAGGAAAAACTTATTTGTAGCTATTAACGAATTACATTGGGTGAGACCAGATCTAGCGTTGAAAGAAGGAGAGTCTTTAGATGTTTTAGCTAGAATTCGTTACCGACAAGAGTTAGAAAAAGCAACTCTTTATATGGATAAGATAGGGTTGAAAGTAGCTTTTGAAAATGCTCAATTTGCAATTCAAGAAGGTCAATTTGTTGCTTGGTATCAAAATGATGAGTTGATAGGCTCTGGGGTAATTAATGGAGGTTAATACCGACTATTAGCATACTTTTTATATCTTTAAGTATGTTCCGAATCATTTTTTTTCTTTTTATAACATCATTCGTTTTTAGTCAAGAAGAGCAAGCTTGGGTCTTTTTTACACCAAAAGCATTTGAAAGCTCAATGTTAGAAACACCTGCTGATTTTTTAACTACCAAAGCTGTCGTTAGAAAAGAACGACATGGTATTGCTATTGATGAAAGGGATCTTCCTTTAGATGAAGCAAATATTAATACCTTAATTACAGGAACAGGTGTTACGTATATCACACAGTCAAAGTGGTTTAATGGTATCTATGTTAAAGGATTGGAATCTAGTATTCGAGCGCTGACTTCTTTTGATTTTGTTGATTCTGTTTTTTTTATGGACAGGAGTTTGAACGGAAATTCTGGTGCGAAGAAATTAAAAAGTAATAAAGGGAACAACATAGATAAGTTTGCACAAGAGAGTACTTTCAACTACGGAAATACAAGTGTTCAAATCAATCAAATAAATTTGCCTCCACTTCATAATGCTGGATTTTCTGGGGAAGGTATGACGATAGCAGTCCTCGATTCGGGGTTTGAAAATGTTGATATTATTCAAGGTTTTCAGAGAGCTAGGACGAATGGGAAAATTTTAGGAGGTTATGATTTCCCAAATAGAACAGATGCTATTTTTGAATATAAAAATAGTGATCATGGGACAAGTGTCTTGAGCTGTATGGCGGGATTTGTAGAAGATCAGTTTGTAGGAACAGCACCAGATGCCAGTTATTATTTATTTAGAACAGAAATAGCAGAACGAGAAAGTCCAGAGGAAGAAGCTCTTTGGATAGCAGCAGCGGAAAGAGCCGATAGCTTAGGGGTAGATGTGTTGAATACTTCGTTAGGGTATACCACTTTTGATGAAGCAAAATATAATTATAGTCCTTCTGATATGAATGGTCAAACGACATTCATTTCTCAAGGAGTGAATATAGCGCTGAAAAAAGGAATGATACCTGTTACCAGTGCTGGAAATACAGGGAATGATTCTTGGCGTATTGTTTCTGCTCCTGCAGATTCACCAGCAGCATTTAGTATAGGTGCCGTAAATAGTAGCGGAACTAAAGCTTCTTTTAGTGCTTTTGGTCCTACAGCTGATAATCGAATTAAACCCGATGTTGTAGCCATGGGGCAAGGGACTACAGTTTTCAATGATCAAGGAATTATAAATACTTCAAATGGAACTTCATTTAGTGGTCCCATTGTAGCAGGAGCTGTAGCTTGTTTGTGGCAAGCTTTTCCAAATGCAACACCACAAGAGATAATGGATTTAGTGAGGTCCTCAGCTAGTCAATTTAATTCCCCTGATAATAATTTAGGGTATGGTATAGCTGATTTTGGAGCAGCGTATAATGGTTCTCTTTCTGTAGAAGACTTTACTCAGGTTGAAATTCAAGAAGGGCAGGACTTAATTTCTACACTTGTAGATGTTTATTTGCAAATAAATGAGCGTCTCATAGGAAGTGTGATAAACGTTTTTGATTTACAAGGGCGTTTAGTTTTTGAAACCGAAGCATTGAGCTCTAGAATAGAAGTAGAAGCCCTACAAGAAGGTGTTTATATTTTTCAAAATAGTAGCAATGATAAGGCGACTCTTTTTATTAAAAATTAAATAAATACGGTCTAATAATTCTAAAAATATACTTACCTGTTTTCAAGAGTAAAAAAGCGTACATTTGCCGCAACTTTTAAGCACGCATTTTTATGAGTACTGCAATTAAAAACATTGCGATTATTGCGCACGTTGACCATGGTAAAACTACACTGGTAGATAAAATCATGTACCACTGCCAACTTTTTCGAGAAAATGAAAACACAGGAGATCTTATTCTTGATAATAATGATCTAGAACGAGAAAGAGGAATCACTATTACTTCTAAGAACGTTTCTGTAATCTATAAAGGAATAAAAATCAATATAATAGATACTCCAGGTCACGCCGATTTCGGTGGAGAAGTGGAGCGTGTATTAAACATGGCTGATGGTGTATTGCTGCTTGTAGATGCTTTTGAAGGGCCTATGCCTCAAACGCGTTTTGTGTTGCAAAAAGCTATTGACTTGGGATTAAAGCCTTGCGTAGTTGTCAATAAAGTAGATAAAGAGAATTGTACTCCGGAAGAGGTGCATGAGAAAGTTTTTGACTTAATGTTTGAGTTAGGAGCTGAAGAGTGGCAAATGGATTTCCCAGCTGTTTATGGTTCTGCGAAGAACAACTGGATGAGCGAAGACTGGAAAAAACCGACAGAAAATATAGAGCCATTATTAGATATGGTACTAGAGCATATTCCAACTCCAAAATTTGAAGAAGGAAATACTCAAATGTTAATTACTTCTTTAGATTATTCTTCCTTTACAGGTCGTATTGCTATTGGTCGTTTGACACGTGGTATATTAAAAGAAAATCAACAAGTGTCTTTAGTAAAGGCTGATGGAAGTATTGTGAAATCTAGAATTAAAGAAGTCCATTCTTTTGAAGGATTAGGGAGAAAGAAAGTAGAAGAAGCACAGGTAGGTGATATTGTTGCATTAGTTGGTTTAGAAGGTTTCGATATCGGTGATACTGTAGCAGATATTGAAGCGCCAGAAGCATTAAAAACTATTGCTATTGATGAGCCGACAATGAGTATGTTGTTTACTATTAATGACTCACCTTTCTTTGGGAAAGATGGTAAATATGTAACATCTCGTCATATAAAAGACCGTTTAAACAAAGAATTAGAAAAAAACTTGGCACTTCGTGTAAAAGAAACCGATAGTGCTGATAAATTCGTGGTATTTGGTCGTGGAGTACTTCACTTATCAGTACTTATTGAAACAATGAGGCGTGAAGGTTATGAATTACAAATTGGGCAACCACAAGTAATCATAAAGGAAATAGATGGAGAGAAATGTGAGCCTGTTGAAGAATTGACTATAGATTTACCAGAAACTGTTTCTGGTAAAGCAGTAGAAATGGTTACACTTCGAAAAGGAGAGTTACTAAGTATGGAAGCTAAAGGAGATCGTATGATTTGTGAATTTATCGTTCCTTCTCGTGGAATTATTGGTTTACGTAATCAATTACTTACGGCTACAGCGGGTGAAGCTATTATGGCTCATAGATATAAAGAGTATCAACCAATGCGTGGTGGAATTCCAGAGCGATTAAATGGTTCTTTAATTTCTATGGAAAAAGGAAAAGCAATTCCTTATTCAATAGATAAGTTACAAGATCGTGGTCGTTTCTTTGTAGATCCTGGAGAGGAAATTTACGAAGGGCAGGTGATCGGTGAAAATTCACGTAACGATGATATGACTGTAAATATCACCAAAACAAAAAAATTATCTAACGTGCGTTCGTCAGGAGCTGACGATAAAGCTAAAATTGTACCTGCAATTAAATTTTCTTTAGAAGAAGCTTTAGAATTTATTCAGAAAGATGAGTATGTTGAGGTGACACCAAATTACTTACGTCTTAGAAAGGTATATTTAACTGAAAATGAAAGAAAAAGAAAGAAGATAGATTAATTCTTTAAATTTTTTTTGTTCAAAAACCCAGCAATTATTTTAATAATTGCTGGGTTTTTTATTGATGTCATTACGAAAATTTATATACTCATTAGTATTCGTTATTGTTTTTAAGGTAATTTTTTCTGTTATTTTGTGTTTCTTTGTAAAGATTTACAATTAAACCCGACAACGTTATAGAAGGGTAGTGTAAATAAGAACGGAAACGTTATAATAGTATAACAATACAATAAAAACAAATTAGTATATGAAGATTAGTAAATATTTCCTTTTAGTATTTTTAGGGATAGCTTTGGCATGTGGTAGTGATTCGGAGGATACAACTGGTAATAACTCCAATAATGGGAATTCTCAAAATGGAGATACTCCTACACCAGATCCTGACCCTACACCTGATCCCGACCCAATCCCAGATTCAGGATTGGATTTTAGTAATATAGATCCCAATTTACCTTCTTTCGTATCTGTAGATGATACGACCCCTGATGGAATGGAGTGGGTTAAGTTTGAAGAAATGTCTGATGAGTTTGAAGGTAATGGATTGGATGGCGATAAATGGTTTAATTCGTTTTGGAATTACGGAGTTCCAGTATGGATGACAGGAAACCCTCAAAACTCAGGTGTTGCAGACGGGAATTTGTGGATAAAAGCTACATTAAATGAAAATAACCCAGAAGGGAGATGGTTTCAAACAGCAAGAATTCATTCTAAAACGCAAACGAAATACCCAATGTATACAGAGGCGAGTATTAGAACAGCGCATATTTCGGCTTATAATACTTACTGGTTGAATAATGGGAATATTAGTGGACGAGATGAAATAGATATTATTGAAAATAACTCCAAACCATCTTGTAATTGTCAGCCTAGCTTCCCTACGCAAATGAATTCACAATATTTTCATGTGGATCCTAATTTAACACCAAATGAGACAAGAAATCATGGTAATTTTAGTAGCAATGGTCTGTCTGCTAACAATCCAAAAAGAGGAATTCCATGGAATGAAGAGTATCATACTTATGGAGTGTGGTGGAAAGATGCACAAAATATACAGTTTTATTTAGATGGAGAGCCAGCAGGTTCTGTAAGAGTAGGAGAGGAGAGAGATGGTAATTTTGTTCCTAATAGAATATTCACTAGAGACTTAGAAATTATCTTTGATTTGTGGACAAATGAGGCTCCATGGTTAGGGGGATTGCCTCCGAAAACAGATTTAGCTGATGATTCAATCAATACGATGAGAGTTGATTGGGTTAGAACATGGAAATTAGAAGATAAAAACTAATGTAGTTTTTAATAAAAGAGAACGTTAAATAATCTTAAAAGCACGATGATTTATAACTCATCGTGCTTTTTTATGCTCAAGTGATTTGTTTTTATGGTATTTTGATTGATTAATAGTTTAAAATATCCATGTTTGGTAGATATCTTGATTTTACAGTATATGGGAGGTATATTTGTATGTTAGCTATAACGTTTTAGTTGATGTTAAAAAAATGAAATTATGAATTACACAAAATTAGTATTTAGTATTGCTTTTTTGTTAATTTTTATTGCATGTTCTAGTGGTTCTGAAGTAACAGACCCTTTAGAGGAGATAAGAGCGAGGGAAGAACAAGCAGAAAGAGAAGCTGAAGAAGAAAGGCTAAAAGAAATTGAAGAGCAATTGCAAGCAGAACAAGAAGCATTAGAAGCTGAAGCAAGAAGAAGAGGTTTTGAACTGGAAAGTATTGTAGTTAATGGAGGAAGTGATGATTTTTCATCGGTACCATTACCAATAACGCTTTTAGGAGATTTGAAATGGCAATATGATGATCAAATTTCTGATGATTTTGAATATGAGTTTACTTCATCTTCTAGAGAAGCATTTGGTCCTAATGAACAATGGACAAATTGGTACCATAATGGTTGGATAGGTCCAGGATTAACGCTTTGGGATGAAGACAATGTAATTGTTGAAAATGGAATGCTTAATCTTATAACTACTAGGTTACCAGATGATCCAAATATTAATGAAGATAATCCTCGTAAAATTGGCAATGCAGATTTTCAACCAGTAACTCGTTTAGGTTGTGTTTCTTCAAATTCTCAAGTTGTTTGGCCGGTATACGTTGAGGCGAGATTAAAGGTGCCAAATACAGTGAATGCTAGTGGAGCATGGATGTTAAGTCCAGATGATACTCAAGAAATTGATTTTATGGAAGCTTGGGGAGGAGAAATAGAAAGAAATACCTGTTGTGGTTTTGATAATCTATGGGAAAGAATGCATTTAAGTCATCATGTATTTATTAGACAGCCATTTGAGGATTATCAACCTAAAGATGATACCACTTGGTATAAACAAGAAGGTGTAAATGCATGGAATGATGATTTCCATACGTATGGTGTTTATTGGAAAAGTCCTACAGAATTATTTTACTTTATAGACGGACGATTTGTAAAGCAAACAGTTGGTTTAGATAATGGTGAAATAGCAGGGCAAGATGGTATAGACCCTGTAGGATTTACAGCAACTACGCCAGGAGATATGTCAACAAGAACAGGTCTTAACAAGCCTATGGATATTTTGATGGATATGGAAGATCAAGATTGGAGAGCTGCTATTGGTGCAACTCCTACCGATGAAGAAATAAAAAATAATGATGATACTTATAGAATTGATTGGATTCGTGTTTATAAGGCTGTAGAGAAGTAGTTAACTATACCTTTCTTTAAACGAGATAAAAGAATAAAAAGTAAAATCCACTTTAATATTTATTAAAGTGGATTTTTTTATGGATCTAAATTTATATTTTTTTATTAGCAAACTTTTGTTCTCCATTCAAATATATCTTCTGCTTCGTTATATTGGATATTGGTTAAAGAAGCTTTAAAATGCTGTGCAAATCCATCTTCTAATACTGGGACAGTATATTTTTCATCTTTATATCCGATGCCTTTAATAACACTCACCACAGCCGCAGTACCTGCACCGAAAGCTTCTTTTAATGTGCCATTTCCTAATGCCTCAATTATTTCAGCTACTTCTATGTCTCGTACTTGAATATCATAGCCTTCCTTTTCAGCTAAAGCAATAATACTTTTTCTAGTAATTCCATCTAAAATACGTTCACTAGTTGGAGCAGTAAGAAGCGTATCATTAATTCTGAAAAAGATATTCATAGTACCAGCTTCTTCTATATATTTATGGCTACTAGAATCTGTCCAAATGATTTGTTGATACCCTTTTTCTTTAGCAAGGTTTGTTGGATAAAATTGCCCAGCGTAATTACCAGCTGCTTTAGCATATCCAATACCTCCACTTGCAGATCTCGAATAATAATCGGAGATCAATACATCTACCTCGCCTTCATAATAAGATTGTGCAGGAGAGCAAATGATATAAAAGGTATACTGATTTGCCTCAGAAGCCATTAAGCTAGCTTCAGTAGCAATAATAAAAGGGCGTATGTATAAAGAATTTCCTTTTCCAGATTTTATCCAATCATTATCCAATTTCAATAATTCAGTTAAGCCTTCATTGAAATAAGCTTCGGGAAATTCGGGCATAGCCAGACGTTCAGCAGATTTATTAATACGTTTTAAGTTTTCATCTGCACGAAACAAAAAAGTATCTTCATTTTTGTCTTTATACGCTTTTAAACCCTCAAAAACAGCCTGTCCATAGTGAAAAACTCTAGCAGAAGGATCTAACGTAATCGCTTGGTAAGGGACAATCTCAGGCTGTTGCCATGTATCATTGACATAGTGGCACACGAACATATGGTCGGTAAAGATTTTACCGAAATTGATGTTTTCAAAATCAACACTATTAATTTTCGTTGTGGTTGATTTAGTAATTTTCAACGGCTGAGATAAGGTCTCTTTCATCACTTCATTTTTAATCCCCTAAGGGGTTAATTCTACGAGGGTTTCTCGATATCAATTCTTTTGTTTAAACAATATCACCTAGTTCGTATTAGGTGGTACATTGTAATAAACGTAACTGCAAATTTATTTAATAAATGGTAAAATAGAGTGAATGTTTGTAGTAATTTTATAGTGATTTAATTAATAAAGAATTTCTTTTTTTTAGCTGATTTAGATAGAAAAGTTGCCATATTCTTATTTTTTAGCCTTTAAAACTAAGTTTTTATCAGTTTGAAAAAAATATTTGAGTTTCATTTTGCTTTATCGTTATTGTAACTATTGGTATTTTTGAAATATAAATCTTTATGGAAAAGAAATGAAGAGAGAAATTATGAAGACAGCCGATGGATCTTTTACGATCCATTTACCTGATATTAATGAACACTATCATTCGAAACATGGGGCATTGCAAGAGGCATTACATGTGTTTATTGATAAAGGGTTAAATCACAAAAAAATATTACAAGATAAAAATCATCCGATAAATATTTTAGAAATTGGTTTTGGGACAGGATTAAATGCAATACTAACCTATTCTTTTAGCAAAAAGAAGGATATAAAAATTCGTTATACTGGAGTAGAAGCATATCCTGTAAGTAAGGAAGAATGGGAGGCCATGGATTATGGTAACCTAATTGAAAAAGGGATTTGGGAAACTATTTATGAAAAAATGTATGCTTGTAAATGGGAAGAATATTGTGAAATAGATGCATCTTTTTTTCTGAAAAAGAAACAGCTTCGATTTCAAGAGATCGAAGACGTAAATGATTATGATCTTATTTATTTCGATGCTTTTGGAGCACGGGTTCAACCCGAACTTTGGACAGAAGATATCTTTAAGATTATGTATAAAGCGATGAAACCAAAAGGAGTTTTGGTAACTTATGCAGCAAAAGGGAGTGTAAGAAGAGCAATGCAGGCAGTAGGTTTTGAGGTTGAACGCCTAGAAGGTCCTCCTGGAAAGAGAGAAATGTTACGAGCAACAAAAAATGAATAATTTTTAAAAAGCTTGTAATTATTTAATAGATCATCCTACTTTAGTAATAGAAAAAACTTAATTGAAAAATATATGAACTTTCCTGAAGAACTAAAATATAACAAAGAACACCAATGGGCACGTATTGAAGGCGATATTGCTTTTGTGGGAATTACTGATTTTGCTCAAGGTCAACTAGGAGATATTGTTTATGTGGATGTAGAAAAGGTAGATGAAGAAGTTAGTAAAGATGAAGAATTCGGTTCTATAGAAGCGGTAAAAACAGTAAGTGATGTTTTTATGCCGCTTAGTGGAGAGATTATAGAATTAAATGAAAAATTAGAAGATGATCCTGAACTAATAAATACAGATCCTTACGGGGAGGGATGGATTATAAAAGTAAAGTATAATGATATTTCGGAGTTAGATGACTTGTTGTCTTCTGAAGATTATAAAGCATTAGTTGCGGGTTAAAAGAGTGAACTTTTAACGTTATACAATTGTCAAATCAAAGTGAGCTAAGGTTTACTTTGATTTGTTTTTTTTATACTTGCTCAATAATGGGTAATTTGCCCTCAATATTATAAGAATTTAAGAATAGTACATTGAAAAAGATCATATTGCTTATTCATTGCCCAGATCAAAAAGGGTTAATTGCTAAGGTTACAAATTTTATTGCGCATTATAATGGTAACACCGTTTATCTTGAACAGCATGTAGATGCAGATGCGAACGCTTTTTTTATGAGATTAGAATGCGAATTCGAGTCGAATACAAATGCATTGGAAACTTTTAAAGATCGCTTTGCTATTGAAATAGCAGTCCCTATGGAAATGCAATGGCAATTATTTGAACCAGAAGTGCTGCCAAGAATGGCCATTTTTGTGTCTAAATATTCTCATTGTTTATATGATATTTTAGGGCGTTATGCTGCTGGTGAGCTAGAAGTGGAGATTCCTATTATCATAAGTAATCATGAAGATATGCGTGCTGTAGCAGAGAGTTTCGGAATTCCATATGCTTACATCCCAGTGAAAAAAGATAATAAACCTCAAGCCGAAGCAGAGCAATTCCGTATTTTGGAAGAAAGTAATATTGATTTTGTAGTCTTAGCTCGCTACATGCAAATATTATCGGCAAACTTTGTTTCAAAATACCCTAATAGGGTAATCAATATTCATCATTCATTTTTACCAGCATTTCCAGGAGCAAAACCATACCATTCAGCCCATAGAAGAGGAGTGAAATTGATTGGTGCAACGTCTCATTATGTGACTACAGATTTGGATGAAGGGCCTATTATAGAACAACAGGTGGTTAAAGTTTCTCATACCGATACTATTGATGATTTTGTAGCTAAGGGAAGAGATGTAGAGAAAATTGTACTTTCTAGAGCAATTAAGCAACATGTTCAGCACAAAGTATTGGTATATAACAATAAAACAGTAGTATTTAGTTAGTATTTAAAAGACAGCATATGAAAAAGATTATTTTAATAATTACACTATTGTCATTAGCAAGTTGTGCAGAGTTACAACATGTCGTTAATAATTTACCTCAAGGAACTATTGGACAGGGACAAGGGCTAAGTAATGAATATATTGCTAGTGGTTTACGAGAAGCATTAGACAAAGGAATCGATCTTCAAGTTTCCAAATTAACAGCTAAAGATGGTTTTTTTAGGAATGAATTGGTGAAAGTATTATTGCCAGAAGAGCTTCAGAAAGTAGATAAAACGTTACGAAAAATTGGTTTGTCAAAAATGGCAGATGAAGGATTGAAAGTGTTGAATCGTGCTGCTGAAGATGCGGTAGGTACTGCAACACCAATCTTTGTAAATGCTGTAAAGCAAATTACTTTTGCGGATGCCAAAAATATTTTATTAGGATCAGATAATTCAGCAACGAGTTATTTGAATACTAAAACCAATCAAGCGCTTTATGCTAAATTCAATCCTGTGATCAAAAATTCACTTGGTAAAGTAGGAGCAACAGATATTTGGGCAAACATTATCAATAAATATAATAATGTGCCTTTTACGGATAAGGTAAATCCCGATTTAACGGACTATGTTACTCAACAAGCATTGAAAGGAGTATATAAGATGATCGGAGTTGAGGAAAAGAAAATTAGAAATAACTTCTCTTCAAGAACTTCAGATGTTCTTCGTAAAGTGTTTGCGTTGCAAGATTAATCTTGTAATTGACTATTGTTGTTTTTTGGTTGTTTGTTAATTTATAATGAAGGATAGGTTTAAAATATTAACATCTCCTCTTTTCCTTTTAGGGCTTGGATTGTTATTAATTAATGACTTTTATTTAAAGCAACTTTACGGTAATTGGTTTACAGGGAAATTGTCAGACATAAGTGGACTTTTCATCTTTCCGTTATTTCTAACAGTATTATTTCCAAAACATAAAATAGCCAGTTTTATAGGAACAGCAGTATTGTTTATAGTGTGGAAAATGCCAATTTCAAACACTCTAATAGAACTTTTAAAGGGATTATACATTCCTATTGGAAGGACTATTGATCGATCTGATCTTTTTACACTTATAGTTTTACCTATAGCTTACTATTATGAAGGGTCAAATTATTATTCATTACGTATAAAACCACAGTTATTAATGCTTATATCAGTATTTGCATTTATAGCAACGACTCTTCCTCCTGAAGGAAAGAGAAAATTTGTAAACATTAATAAAACATACAAATTTGACTTTTCTCGAAATAAATTAATCGAAAAATTAAATAAAGTTTCAATAGAGAAGATTAGAAAAAAGCCAGACTATATTGAAGCTCAATTCGATTCAAAAGGCAACTTTTTTTATTCAAAATGGAATAGTGATACTTTAGCGGTTTTATTAGATTCTAAAAAAATAGAAGGAAAAGATACAATACACTATAAAGCAGTACTAGCAGATTTTTTTATTGATGGAAATGAAAATACTTCTTCACTAACATTTCTCAATGCATATAAAATAGTCCCAGTTTTTTCAGATAAAGAATATCGAGAAAAAGCTATTAGAGCGTTTGAAAAAAAAGTAATAAAAAAATTGAAAAAGAAAAACTAAGTCAAACACTACATCTAAAATAGGATCAAGGTTGGTTTTTAAGAAAAACAGATTCATATTGTAAATACCAACAACCAACAACCAACAACCAACAACCAACAACCAACAACTGATAACCGAGAACTCATAACCAATAACTACCTAGCATGTTTCCAACGCTTATGCGACCACAAATAAAGCTCAGGTTTTTCACGAATCTGGGCTTCTATTATGTTGTAATATGCTTGAGTTGCTTCGAAATTTTCATTGTTAGTAGCATCTTCTTGAATCATCACGACTTCAGCTTCATAAAACCCACGCTTTTTACGAGTTACTTTTAGATAACTGATACTCATATCTAATTTCTTTGCTAAGAATTCTCCCCCAGTAAAAACAGGAACTTCTCTCCCCAAAAAAGATAAAAAAAGTGAGTCTTTATTGATTTGTCTAGGAGATTGATCTGCAATTAGGCCATAAATACGTTGTCCTTTTTCGCTGCGCTCATTTTTAATAGCAAAACGAAGTACATCTTTACTAGGGATAACTTCGGCTCCGTATTTACTTCTTAAATCCACAACAAGTTTATTGAAGAATTGATTTTTTACAGGTTTATAAGCGGCAACAAATCGATATGGAGTGTTTAATCCCATAGAGTTTGACCATTCGAAACTTCCATAATGTGCAGCAAGAAGAATATTACTTTTTGGAGAACGATGAATGGCATCAAAAACTTCAGGATTTGTGATCACAAAACGACGCTTAATATCTTTATCGGAGATTGAAATAGATTTAATATTTTCTAAAAACATATCACACATAAAAGCAAAGAATTTTTTGCGAATGGTTTTTATTTCAGACAACGATTTTTCGGGGAAAGCATGCTGAAGATTATCTGTTACTACTTTCCTGCGATATCCTACAATGTAATATAGGATTAAAAAACATACATCAGATATTCTATAAAAAATCCACCAAGGAAGTTTAGAGATTGACCAAAGCAGGGCGTAAAGAAGTTTGTTGAGTACCGATTGCATTAAAAGAAATTTCAGACAAATATAATTGATATTTGAAATTGCGTTAACTTACCCGTATTTAATTAAGATATTATGTACGGATTACCTACAGTACTTTTAGTATTGATCATTGCAAATGTATTATTCTCTATGGCTGGTTTTAAAGATCAAAACTTGTTTAGAAAATACATGTTTCAAATAGGGCCAATTAAAGCAGGAGAGCAATTTAGAATGTTTACGTCAGCTTTTTTACATGCCGATTGGATGCACTTGTTTTTTAATATGTATACCCTATACATTTTTGCTCCGATTGTCTTGTATAGCTTAGGGAATATAAATTTCATGTTAATCTATTTTGGAAGTTTATTATTGGGAAGTTTATTGTCTTTTGTCTTTCATAAAAACGAACCATATTATAGTGCTATTGGTGCCAGTGGTGCTGTTTCGGGGATTTTATATGCTTCTATTTTACTAAACCCAACAATGGAGTTGTATTTATTTTTTATTCCAATACCAATTCCAGCTTATATTTTTGGAATAGGATATTTAGTGTATTCAATTTATGGAATGAAAAACCAGCACGATAACATTGGGCATGATGCACATTTTGGTGGAGCTGCAGCAGGTTATTTAATTACACTTATAGTAAGTCCTTCGGTATTTCAATCAAGTCCGATTTTTGTTTTACTCTTAGCCATTCCAATAATTGTACTCTTTATTTTGTTTAAGACTGGTAAGATATGAAAGGGAGTGTAAAGTCAATTTTATTATTTTCAATAGGTTTATTATCAGTGGGGTGTCGAGTACAAAAAAACAGTCAACAACTAACAAAGATTAGTGATTTAAAGAACACAAAAGCGTTGCAACAATCGTTAGTCGATGAAAAGAAAATAGCTTCTAGTCAATTATTCATTCATTATAAAGGAAAGGAAATTTATAATGAAGTAGTGAATTCGAAACAAGAAGGAGATAGTCCGATTAATGATCAGACGTTATTTCCTATTTGGTCAATGACAAAACCAATTGTTACTGTTGCCATAATGCAATTATTAGAAGAAGGAGCATTTACAATCAATGACCCGATCTCAAATTTTTTGTCAGAATTTAAAAATGTTACCTGTAAAGATGCTAATGGAAATATATACCCTTGTAAGAATGAGATAACGATAGAGCACCTTTTGACTCATACCTCAGGGATTTCGTATGAACAAAATGAATTAGATGAAACTAATAATACAAAGGATAAAAAATACGGAAGTTTAAAAGATTTTAGCCATTCAATAGCGCAAAAACCACTTTCTTTTGAACCAGGAGAGAATTATGTATATGGGTATAGTACAGCTATTTTAGGAAGATTAATTGAAAGCGTTACTCATAAAAATCTTGAGTCATATTTAAAAGATGCTATATTGAATCCACTAGAAATGTATGATACTTCATTTGTTTTAAAAGATGGAGAAAGAGATCGATTACAGCCTTTATACATAGAATATAATGACCCAAAATTTTCAAAGCACGCACATAATGAATTGAGCTACCAAGAAGGAGAAGCGATTCATTTAGGAGGAGAAGGTTTGTTAAGTACAGCTGCCGATTATGCACGATTTTGTCAGATGTTATTGAACGCAGGAATGTATAAGGGTAAGCGTATTATAGAGCAGACTTCTATTGACCAAATGGTTCGACCACGCATAAAAAATCAAATGCAGCTATACTACCCAGGATGTGATATGGCCTATACATTTTTTAATCTAACAGATCCAAAACTAGATAATTGTGGTACGCCATCAGGGATTTATGGATGGGCAGGACACCATTTTACTTATTTCTGGATAGATCCCAGTACTCAGCTTTTTGGAGTATTTATGACTCGAAAATTAGGAGGAGATTCTAATATATGGCGGGAAATTAGGAAATCTGTTTATACAGATTTAAACCTTAATTAATTATTTTGAGGGAGGAGCTTCCCACTTTTTTCTTAGTTCTAGTAAATCAATATCAAAAGCAGCAGGTTGTGGCTTTATTTTATCATAAAGGATACTTTCATAAAGAATATATTCAATAAGATAATCTTGATATACTTCTTCGGGTCTAAAAGTATCTTTTAAAGAAATCTTGAATAGGCGAGCAGTTCTTTCATAAAGAAAAGCCTTTACGCCACTTCGATATTCTTTAACAAGCTCATACATAGTTAAGCCTGTTTGGCGATGAATTAGTTTGATAAGAATTCGACCTTCAGAACGCTTCATTTTTTTGATTTCTGGAGTAAAACGTTCTTCGAAGTATTTTTGCATCTGCTTGATATACTTTTTGCGATGACGTTTCCTTTTAATATCAGCCAAGCCTTTATTAAGTTCTATCAACGTATCGGCTGCTAATTTAGCATAAGGATATACTTTTTTGACTTTTCTTTTTAAAATGAGGTATCGTCTATAATTTTCTCGATCCTTTATTTCTGGAGCTTTAACAATGATCGTTTCTGTTAGTGGTATCGCAGTATAAGAAACAGAGTCCCCTGCAAACATAAATTCTTCTTGTTCTGCTGGCAATGGCGGAATAGAGTCATTTTGTCCATACAAGCAAAACAATGAGAAAAAAGAAAATATGAGTGTAAGCAGTTTCATATCTATAAACCAGTAAAAACTGTACCAAAAATAGTAATATCAGTTACTAAATCTAGTTCTTAATCATTAAATTCGTTAAAATTTCATTTAAAATTATGAGTAAAGAAAGTATACTTAATGAAGCGTCGATGGCGTTTTTGGAAAAATATTTAAACAATGCTTCTCCAACAGGTTACGAATGGGAAGGGCAAAAGATTTGGATGGACTATTTAAAGCCTTATGCCGATGAATTCATTACTGATACTTATGGTACAGCAGTTGCTGTCATTAATCCCGAAGCAGATTTTAAAGTAGTAATAGAAGGGCATGCCGATGAAATTTCTTGGTATGTAAATTATATTACAGATGACGGACAAATTTATGTGATCCGTAACGGGGGAAGTGATCATCAAATAGCGCCATCGAAAAGAGTAAATATCCATACTAAAAAAGGAATTGTTAAGGGATTATTTGGATGGCCTGCAATTCATACAAGAAGAGGAGGTACCAAAGAGCAACCTCCAAAATTGGATAATATCAGTATCGATGTAGGATGTTCTACTAAAGAGGAAGTCTTAGCTTTAGGAGTACATGTAGGTTGTGTAATTACATACCCAGATGAGTTTATAATTCTTAACGAGAATAAGTTCGTATGTCGTGCTTTAGATAATCGTATGGGAGGATTTATGATTGCAGAGGTAGCTCGCTTGTTAAAAGAGAACAATATCGAATTGCCTTTCGGACTTTACGTAACAAATTCTGTACAAGAAGAAATAGGATTACGTGGAGCAGAAATGATTACGCAACGTTTAAAGCCAAATGTAGCTATCGTAACTGATGTTTGTCATGATACAACTACGCCAATGATTGATAAAAAAGTCGAAGGTGATAGTAAAATTGGTGCTGGACCTGTAATTTCTTACGCTCCAGCGATTCAACAAAACTTACGCGATCGTATTATAGAAACAGCCGAAGCTAAAGAAATTCCATTCCAACGACATGCTTCAAGTAGGGCAACTGGTACAGATACCGATGCTTTTGCATACAGTAATGGCGGTGTTGCTTCTGCATTAATTTCTTTACCATTGAGATATATGCATACTACTGTAGAAATGGTGCATAAAGAAGATGTTGAGAACGTAATTCGTTTGATTTACGAGACATTATTAACGATAAAAAATGGAGAAACGTTTAGCTATTTCGACTAATCTATGGCCGACGAATTAGTAGATATTCTAAATCATAAAGGAGAACTTACAGGTGAAGTTCAGCTAAAATCTAAAGCCCATGAAAGTGGGCTTTGGCATGCTAGCGCACAGGTTTGGATATGCACTCCCGAAGGCAAAATATTATTACAGAAAAGAACATTAAACAAAGATACTTACCCCGGTTTATGGGATATTTCAGTAGCAGGTCACTTATCTGTGGGAGATACTAAAGTGTCAGCAGCGTTGAGAGAAATAAAAGAAGAGATTGGTTTAGATTTAAAAGAAGAAGACCTTATTTTTCTAAAAACAATTAAAAGACAGAAAAAGCCAAATTCAACAACTATTGATAATGAATTCAATCATTTGTTTTTGGTGAAATATCCTATTGAGCTTTCCGTTCTTTCTTTACAGCAAAGTGAAGTTGCAGCGGTCAGATTAATTGATATTGAATCTTTTAAGAAAGAACTAATTCAGTATAAAAATACGTTTGTGCCTCATGGAGATGCGTATTACAGCTATATTATAAGCGAAATACAAAAGCGGACATAGTTAAAAATATAAAGGAACTGTAGTAAAATGATTATTTTTAAACCTTAATTATGTTATAGCATTTCGTGTGAGGATTGAAAATGCCGAAAAGCATTTGGTTTTGTAGGTGTTAGAAATAAAAAAGATTTCTCATAGTAAAGGTTTAAACGATAACAATAGAAACAACTAAGAATATATAAATGAAAAAAGCAATTGGATTATTAGCAGCATTAGCTGTTTTTTCATGTGGGCCTAAAGCGGAAGAAGGATTTGAAATTTCGGGGACATTAAAAGGTTTTGACGAGGGAGAAACTGTATATGTAAATCAAGTAAGTGATTCGGGGAGAATGGTTCCTGTAGATTCTACAACGATAAGTCAAGAGAAATTTAAAATCTCACTGCCTAAAGTAGCTTCTTCAGATTATAGTGTTTTGTCATTTGCAAATACTAAAGGTAATATCCTATTACTTTCAGAAAATGCAAAGATTACTATTGAAGCAGAAAAAGGAAAACTAGAAGATCGTGTAATTAAAGGAGGAGAGCAAAATCAAGTTTTCTCTACTTTTTATGAAACGGTTAAAGATATTGCAAAGCAACAAGAAACTTTAGCATTACAAAACCGAGAAGCACAACAATCAGGAGATTATGAAGCGCAAGTAGGTTTGGCAAAATCAAACGATTCTTTACAAAAGATTCAGCAAGATATTCGCTTAAAGTACGCCAAACACGAACCACAGAGTTTAGTGAATGTTATGGCGATTGCCGAGTTAATGAATATGAATGTAGTGAAGCCTAAAGAGCTAAACGGATATTTTGAAGCTCTAGATAGTACTTTGCGTGAAAGTAGATTAGGAAAGCTAGTAGGTGATAATTTAGAAACGGCTATGAGCGCTAGCACAGATGTTGGAGATGAAGTTGCAGATTTTTTTGGGCCTAACACAGAAGGAGAACCTACTTATTTGAAGCAAAACTTAGGGAAATTAACATTATTAGATTTTTGGGCTTCTTGGTGTAAGCCTTGTCGTTACGAAAATCCAAATGTCGTACGTGTTTATAAAAAGTATCATGATAAAGGACTTGAAATCATTAGTATTTCTCTAGATAGAGATAAAGCAAAATGGTTGAAAGCTATTGAGGATGATAAGATGGATTGGAAGCATATTTCGAATCTTAAATTTTGGCAAGAGCCTATCGCGAAAAAGTTTGGTATACGCTCAATACCAGCTACTTTTTTATTGGACGAAAATGGCGTTATTGTAGCTAAAAATTTAAGAGGTCAAGCTTTAGAAGATAAAGTAGCAGAATTGTTACAATAAGTAACTTTTCAATATCGATTACAACCGCTTTCATATTCTTATGGAAGTGGTTTTTTTGTAACTTTTAGTATTCATAATAATATAGATTATGCCAAAAAAAGGATCACCAAAAAACACAAAAAATAAGGCAAAACACACAAAGCTTATGAATCAAAAAATAAATAAGCTTCGTAAGGAAAAAGAAAAGCGAGCAGCACGTCTAAAAGAGATTGCCCAACTAGCCAAAGAGGAGAAGAGGAAAGAATTATAGATAAGAGAGCTGTCGGATTAAAAAACACAGTTTACGATAGTATTTGCAGTAGATCACAGACGGAATAGATTTTCTAATGCATAAAGCGGGTTTAACTATCTATTTCCTCAAAAAAAGTAATTGAATCGGTTTTCATAAAAATAGTCAAAGTTAATAGTGTTTTTTATTTATTTGTGTTGTATTATTATTATTATGAGACAGATAAAGGTTGTGTTATTTGAAGATCAATACGTTTTCAAAAGCATAAGTGTTTTGTGAAGTAAAAAAATATAAAGAATTCTAGGAAGCTATCATCTTGGGAAATCTGAAATACAAGAAAATAATAAACTAGTGTATGCGCTTAATTAAGCTGTTCTTAATCGTTCTTATGTACCATTGTCTAATTAGCAATTCATATGGTCAAGTAGCAAATGATTATAGAAGTGTAGGTTCTGGTAATTGGATGGATGTATCTAATTGGGAGTTTTTTGATGGGACTGTTTGGGGGCCAGCAGGAGAGTATCCAGGACAAAATACAGCAGCAAATGATGTTTCGATTATTAATGGTGTGACCATTCAGCTTAATTTTACAATTCCTAATCCTATTAATTCGGTTACGGTAGGTGATGGGGTAGGAGGTATAGATACGCTTAATGTAACAGGAGACTCTTTTATAGATACCCTGCTAATAACATACGATGATGGAGGGTTTGGAGATTGGAATAATAATGTAATGTTACAATTTCCAGCAGGTGCAGCAGTGGTTATTATTCCTACAGGTAGTTTGGATACTAGCCCTCCATGTAGTGCTTCAAAAATTATCCAAATAGGAACGGTAAGATATGCAACTTGTAACTCGAATGGAACTTCTCTATTTTCTTTTACAGAGTTAGTGAACAATGGAGGATCATTAAGTGTTGCTCCAAGTGCTAATACGCCAATATGTGATGGAGATACTCTTAATTTAATGGCTAATCCAAGTGGTACAGGTAGTGGAGATCCAGGAGTAACCTATTCTTGGACAGCAACAGGACCAAGTGGCTATACTTTTTCTTCTTCCTTAGAAAACCCAACAATTGCAGGGCTGTCACCAGGATCTTATGTCTATAGTGTTACGATACAAGACACTAACGGAGTTTTTAATACAAACAATGTTGAGGTATTAGTAGGTGCAATCCCTAATGTCCCTATTAGTGGTGGGGACCAAAATGCTTGTTCTATAGCCTCAATTCTTCCCTTAAGTGTTGTGGTTGGTGTAGGCCAAACAGCAAACTGGTATGATGCACCTGTTGGAGGAAATCTACTAGCTTCGAATACAGTGACATATACTCCAATGTCTCAAGGTATTTTTTATGCAGAGGCAATAGAGGTTGCATCTGGTTGTATGAGCACATCAAGGGTTGGGGTTACTTTATCTATAATTTCCTGTAATACTACCGTCATTACTAATAGAAGAATCACTTTTAGGGTAAAACCTTAGCTGTCTTTATAAGAAAACACAGTGGTAACAGCTTGTTTGTGTGTAAAATAAGAGAGTCTTTTTTTTTATTTGTTAATTATAGAATAATTAGGCTGTAATCAAGCTTTTTCTTCTCTAATTTCACACAAAAATTATTGATGATTCTAAACCTAGTATGGTCTGTATTATTAAGTCTATCTCCTTTTGGAGAATCTAAAGTTGGGATTCCTTTCGGAATGCTTAAGGGACTCAATATATATGTAGTTTTCATTTGCTGTTTAGTGGCCAATATCTTGGTATTTCCTTTGTTAATGTTTTTTTTAGAAAAGGTAAACCTATACCTAACACGATGGCATTTTTATAAAAAAACAGCGCTATTTGTCGCAAGAAGAGCCAAGACATTGGCAGGCGATAAAATTGAAAAATATGGTTTTTGGGGGTTAGTGTTTTTTGTCATGTTACCAGTACCAGGAACAGGAGTTTATGTAGGTTGTATTGCTGCATATTTATTCCGTATGGAAAAAAAGAAAGCCTTTATTGCCAATAGTATCGGAATCTCATTATCCGCTATCATAGTTTGGTCTACGACCTTACTATCTATGAAAAGTTTTTAACCCATTACTATAGGCTAATAGTGTCATAGCTTTATTGGTCTCAATAATAGTTAAAGCGATATGCTTTTATATCTCACTTATTAGCCTATAGCTTACAGGAATAAACTAGAAAATAGAAAAAGCTTTTAGTCGCAACCTAAACTAAGAATCTTCTAACCTATAGTGGTTCATTTACGGCCAGAAGTAAAATAAAATTGTACCATCTAAAAACGCAATCTAAACACCGCATTAGGAGTAAAACCAAGAGAAAAACGTTGGATCACTTGCTCTACGATAAGTTCTCTATCTTCAGGGGTAGCCCCAGTAGTACCAGGTTTCGCGATTCCGCCATCGTCTAGAGGTTTTAGTTCGGCTCTGTAGATAATATCTATAGGTCTTTGTCTATTATAAATATTCAAGAATGAAATCCCTACTTGCGCTTTTGTATCATTCTCCTTTTTACCTAGATTGAAATCATACAAAATAGAAGCATCTAATCGATGATAATCGGGAAGTCGATCACTATTGGTGGTTCCAAAACGCGTAACTCCTGCATTTTCTCCATCAGCATCTATTTTGATTTCAAAGCTATTTACAGGCGTAAAAGGCTTTCCACTTCTATATTGCCAACCTAATGAAAACTGCCAGTTATTTAGCTTGTATGTATTCGAAATTCGGAAGTTATGAGTTACGTCATTATTCCCAGGAAATTTTTGCTGATCAGCATTCAAACTAGGAAATCGTAGCTCGATATCATTATGCGAATATCCTACCCAAGCTTGGTAGTCTTTGTATTTGTATTTTGCTAATACATCCACCCCTTTAATCGTACTTTCTCCAGGGGTTAAGTCTTCAATAGGATTACTAAATCCACTGGTAAATGTGGTAATCCCATCAAGTTCCCTGTAGTAAGTGTCAATATCAAAATTCCAACGATTTAATTGAACTAAAAAGCCACCCGAGACTTGTTTGCTGGATAGTAATGGATAGGTATCATCATCGGCCAAACGCCATAAATTATTTTCTAAACGGAATTCAGTTTGATTAAATTCAATCTGTTGAGAGATCGATTGATTTCTAATTTCGGCAGCAGCCTTAAATCTAAGTTCAGGAATAATTTCATGTTCGAAATTTACTCTAGGTTCTACAAATGTTTCACTTAAAGAACCATAGTGTACTAAACGAAGACCAGCATTTACAATACTATTTTTCCCGTAATTGTAGGTGTAGTTTGCAAAAACAGCATTGTTAAGGGTATGAATATTCTGAGGAACACTTTCATTATCTGCAGGATCAAAAGGTTCAACTTTATCGTTAACTACTTTTAAATCGATATTGGCCAATTCGTATCCAACTCCAAGTTGATGTTTTTGATCGAAATTAAAATGTTGAGTGAAATTAAAGCCAAAATCACTAATGTCATTTTCTCTTACATTGATTTCCGAAAGCTCTAAACCTGGCTGTTCAACGATTTCATCCTCCAATTCCAAATTTTCATAAAACGAATTGTATTTAGAATAATAAGAGCTAATCTCTTGGGCACTCTTTTCCGAATGTTGATGTTCCCATTTAAAGCTAACCCCAAAATTTTCGGTGCTTAAATTATCAATCTTAGTTTCACCACCATCCGAGAATTCGAAATCCATAGTTGCTTTAGTGTATAAACTACTAAACTCAATATGATTTTTATCATTGGGGTTGTACACAAATTTGGCATTGATATCTCCAAAAACATATTCATGATCACTAGATTTTGAATCAAAATCATCATCCGTTTCTAGTTCTAGAACATTGCCATTGATGTCTCTTGCGACTCCAAAATTTCTGAAAATCTTTTCAGCATATCCATCATAGGTAGGAGTACGCCAAAGGTCTCCATAAGATCTTCTTGCGTAAACCGATAATCCAGCTTTTTTAGAAAGAGGAGTTTCAACAAAGGCGTTTGCCGTGATCCCATCAATTTCAAAACCACCACCAGTGTTAACTGGGATTTCATCTTTACTGGAAACATCTATAATCCCAGAAATACGATCTCCATAATTAGCTCCCGTACCCGATCTAAAAATACGTGCATTGTCTGTCGCAAAAGGATTAAATAAAGAGAACTGACCAAAGAAATATCCTAGATTATACAATTTGATATTATCATACAGTACCAGATTTTGATCCGATGATCCACCTCTAAATTGTATTCCTGTTGCAGATTCATCTAAGGCTACAACTCCGGGTACTAATTGCAGGCTTTGTGCAATATCAGGAGTCACAAGACCAGGAAGAATCCCTAGTTTTTCAGAATTTATCTCTAATGACCCATCCTTATTACGATCAATACCACTGGTTACATACCCTGTGACGATCACTTCTCCTAGAGATTCGGGATTAAGTGTTAAGGGTATAGTTTGACAAGCTTCTCCAACATTGAGGGTGATATCTTCTGTTTTATAGCCAGTATAAATGATTTGGATTTGTTGAGGTGTTTTGTTGGAGGTCTCAAATTCAAAAGAACCATTTTCATTAGTTACGGTTCCTTTATTTCCTAGAATAATTTCAGCAAATGCTAATGGGGATTGGGTTACAGCATCAATTACTTTTCCACAAATGCGCTGTCGAAATGAAATAGAAACTTGTGTATTAGATACTTTTTTAAAATGTAAGCCTGTTTGATGTTCAAGCTCAATTAAAAGATAGTTTAAATCCCATTGCTGTTTTTCTAATTCAACATTTCTATTTTTGATAATAGCTTCGTTATAAGAAAAATAAACTGTTGTGTTTTTCTCAATTGCAGTGATAATATTTTCTAATGAAGCTTTGGTATTATCCAAGTTTACTTCTTGAGCTTTAGCACAAATGACATATAAAAAGGTGAAAATTCCTAAAAGGAGCTTTTTCATGAGGTTAGGTTTTAGGGTTGTGGGTCTTAAGGTAGAGGTCTAAAAAGATATTAATAAAGTTATTATACACAAAGCGAACCCAATAGTTACTGGGCTCGTTTTTATAGTATTAATAAATTACTAGACTTAGACTACGCTCAGTCTTCGTTTTGTAATGCTTTTTAGACATCTTCATACGTTTATTTGATAATAATTGTTTTGTTGTCTTGTTTTAGTTCATACTGTATACCAAGCGGAGATAAGGTTGTTTGTAAAGCTTCTTTAAGATTTCGATGCGTAAAGGAGCCCGAAAAAATCGTTTCGTTAGGGATGTTTTTTCCAATAAAGTGAACACCATATTGATGTTGCAATTCTTCAATAACCTTACTAAACTTAACAGATTTGAATACACTGATGCCTTTTAACCAAGAAGGTTGATTGTCATATTTTTTGTGATGTGTAATGATGTTTGAGTGTACTTCTATATGATCATTTTGTTTCAACACCTTACTTTCATTCGTTTTCAAATTATCATATCGTACCACTCCTTCAAAACACTTTAGGTCAAAGGATTTTCTGCTTTTAATATTAAATTTAGTTCCTATTACAGTAACATTACCAAAACCCGTTTGCACTTGAAAATCGCCTCCTTTTTCAACTTCAAAATACCCCTCTCCTGAAAGGTTTAATTTGCGGTTATTCTTCCAAAAAAACCTTCGATGTTTTAACGTAGAATTAGCATTAAGTTGCACTTTAGATCCATCGGGTAAATTGATCGCTAATTGCTCTCCACCATTCGTTTTGTAGGATACATTACTCGTAAATAGAGCAGCAGCTCCTATTAATAAAATCACCGAAGCAGCAATGCTCATAAAAGTGTATCGCTGTTGCTTCTTTTTATGACGCCCAAAACTAATTTTTTCTTTTGTAGAAATTAATGCAGCATTTAAGTCTATAGTGGGCGCTTTAAATTCTTGAGAGTGCTTATTTATAGAATTATACACCTCAAAGTCTTTTGTTTTTTTAAAGTCTTCAAGTTCTTCCACACTCAAATCACCCGCTATCCAGCGTGCTAAAAAGTCAGGGTTATTGAATTGATTTTCCATATCTAATTGATTTGTAAAAAGAGTGTGTTAGTTGGGTTGTTTAATAGTAATACAGCTAAATTAGAATTTACCCTACTAAAATTTTAAATGTTTTCCCATTTCTTCACGAAGTTTCATAAGGGCAAGCCCCATTCTTCGTTCTACAGCTTTCACTCCAATACCTACAATTTCTGCAATTTCTTTGTAACTCTTTTGATCAATTCTACTCAATAAAAAAACTTCACGTTCTTTATCGGAAAGAAGATTAATAGCATTTTCTAGTTTCTCTTTAAATTCTGCTTCCTCTATAAGATAAGCAGGGTCTTCGATATTTTTAGTGTTCTGAGGTTGAGCTTGGTGGCGTAATACTACTTTTTGATGCTCGAATTGATTCATTAAGGCATTATTACACATTCTAAATAAGTAGTTTTTAGCTTTTTCTAAAATAATTTGAGCACAACGATCCCACAACTTCACAAATGAGTCCTGAACAATATCTTCAGCCTGAGCAACATCTCCACATTTATAGTAGATAAAGTTTCTAGCGGCTTCAAAATGTTCGTTAAATAGAGCATCAAAATGTTTTTGCTCACATAAAGAAGGTTTTGGACTTGACATTTAGGTTATCGAATTGATGATCAAATGTACAGTTGTCTCATCAAAAAACAAAGCATTTTTATCAAGCGAATAGTATTGAAACTTTAATGAAACTTATTGTTGTTCAGTAAGGTAGACAATTGGTAGACAAATTTAATATCTAAGATTTATTTTTTATGATATGATATATCTGATAATTAGAAAGTTGAAATTTTCAGAAAGAATTTAATAGGGAGAAGTAGGATGAGACTGTATTTCAATTAAAGAAATACGTTGATATGCCAATTTTAACACCTCAGCTCGCTTTTTTAATTGAGACCACCCTAGAAAATGAATTGTTTATAGAGTCATTAGAACAAAAAGGGGTAAGGGTAGCTGAGCTCAATAATTTTGAAGAATACATTTCGATAAGAGAAGAACAAGAAACGTTTTTAGTTTTGGATGCCAAAATGATCGGAGAAATTTTCAAAAGATGTATTGAAGCCCATTTTGAACATAATAACTCTTCTGAATTTAATGAGAAACTGCTAAAGGCATGTAAATCGAATGAAACCCTCAGTTTAGAGAATCAGCAATTATGTTATTACCTAAAGCGAGGAATGTCAAATAATGAAATTTCACGATTACTAAACATTCAGGAAAATAGTGTAAAACGATCGCAGACACGTGTAAAAAACAAATTGAATGTTCCCAAAGGGTTAACATTAAGGAAATTTGTAAATACCCTTTGATTTAAGCATAACTATTTTTCAATACCATCATCATACCACGAATTGCGATAGCAATTGTAGTGGTATCTCAAGCACTTAAAAGGAGATAAATTCAATTCTAGAGAGAAATAATTCATTTCAACCATAAAATGCGGCATAAATCGTATAAGTTACTATTGAGGAGACACCCTTCTACTACACCCGGCTGTGACATTACCCCCAGCTATATTAAACCCCCAATCATATTTTTTTCAAAATAAAAATAGGGTAACCTAAAACTTAGCTGTATTAACTATAAACCATAAAAAAATTATGAAGACAAGATTACTAAAAACGATTATTGCAACATTAGCTATAGCTGGTGTAGCTAAAGCACAAAATATAGGGCTAAACTTAGAAGGTCCTGTAGATACTACTTATGACTTTATTGAAGTTGCAGACGACGCTAGTTTAGATTTTACAGATGCTTTTACTTTTGAGACTTGGGTAAATTTTGATTTTGTCCTTAGAAATGATAACGGATGGGATTGGCAATGTTTATTTGCTAAATCTAGATTTACAGAATCTTATGGGTTAATGCTATTGACTGATAGTGCCTTTCAAAGAATTTTGCGCTTTTATCATACAGGTGTAGGTACAGGATCTACCGATTATATTTGGTCTGGTATATCAGCAGATACTTGGTATCATGTAGCAGTGACAATGTCTCCGACAAAAACGGCTATTATCATCGACGGTGTTGAAGTAGCATCGCAAACTTTTACAGCGGATAGTTTAACTCCGAACGATAACCCTTTATTTATTGGGGCAGGAGCAACAGCAGGTGGAGACCCTTATCCTTTAGATGGTACTTTAGAGGAAACTCGCCTTTGGAATGTAACCAAAACGGCAGCAGAGATTAATGCTGCTAGATTTGCTCCACTTTCAGGTAATGAAGCAGGTTTGGTATTGTATTATGACTATAGCGATGGAGTAGCCGAAGCAGATAATACAGGGGTAACTACAGTAAACGATTTGTCTTCTTCTAATAATGATGGAACGTTAATGCAATTTGCTTTAACAGGTACAGAAAGTAATTTTGTTGGAACTTCAATTAGCGGGTTTAACAATACATTAAGTAATGACGATTTTAAGACGATTGAGGGAGTAGGAGTAGGCCCTAACCCAACTACAGGAGTATTAAATATTTCTAATACTAGTACTATAGCGATCAATCAATACGCGGTTTATAGCATTGAAGGAAAATTGATGTTAGAAGGGGCTTTGGCAGGAGATGCTTTAGATCTTAGTGCATTATCATCGGATATTTATTTGGTGAAATTATTCAATGGAAATCAAGGAGCTACATTTAAAATAATCAAGGAGTAATTCTTTAACCCGCATTATGCATTAGAAAATCTATTCCGTATCGAAATCTCTGCAAAATCAAACGCTTCGCTGCGTTTTTTGATTTAACCATAACGGTGCTATGCTAAAATCAAGAAAACACTTGATTTTATTGAGCTTTCAATACTCATAACGAAGTTCTAATGCATAATGCGGGTTTAAAAAACTACAAAGATTAAATTCTCAATAAGAGGGTTTAGGTTAGGTTGATACACCGCTAGTGAGGACTAGCGGTGTTTTTGTTTGTCTACACTTCGGCTGCGCTCAGTGTGACAAAGGATAGTTTATATTGAGCTACGCCGAAGTACTCAGGGTTCAATTCGAATATAAACCGAACCCTGAGCGAAGCCGAAAGGGGATAAACTTTCATTGTACCGTTACACTGGGCGAAGTCAACACCTAATGAGTTTTCAGTGTACTTTTCTTAGAAGTACCAAGCACTCAAGATATATTGAAGTAGAAGACATACACAGAGGAGATGCCGTTCTTCAACGGCATGACGTTTCATTTTGGGAGCTCCAATGTTAAAAAAAATAGGGTAATCATAAACTCACCTGTATTACTCATGAATCATAAAAAATCATTCTATGAAAAAAATCTTACTTAGCCTATCTATGGTCTTTTTTTCCATAATGGGTACACAAGCGCAATGTGGTCCAGGAGAAGACATGGAAGCTCCTGTATTTACCCCCATAGATAATGGGGATGGAACGCAATTAAACCCTTTTAAGAATATACTGCCTTCTACAGTAAATGCTGTTGCTACAGGAGTGTATTATTTTGAAATTAACGGAACCACGATACAAGGGTATCTAGATAATGATACTGACGGAGGTGGTTGGTTAATGATCTTGAACTACGTTCACGTAGCGAATACCAATCCTGATTTAAATGTTAGAACAACAGATTTACCATTACTAGGGTCATCTACACTAGGAGACAATGAATCGGGTACTAATTTTTGGGGACACGCAGGGAACACATTGTTGGCAAATATAGGTTTTTCAGAAATGCGTTTTTATGGAGAAACTACAGGGCATACCCGTAAAATTCACTTTAAAACAGATTATGTAAATGCGATAAATTATGCCAAAACAGGTAATGGTTCTTTTAATGGTATCGAGGGTCTGGCAAATTTTACCACGTTTTCCAATCATACCGCTTTTATACCAGCGCAAGCTGTTAATGAGTTTACCAACGAAGGAGATTTAGCATTAACGAACTTTCCTTTTTGGAGATCTGGATTATACCACTGGGGTATAAAAGGAGGAGGAAGTAGATGGGAAGTCGACGATGTTGCTAATGGTACAGAAAGCACAATTCATCGCGTATTTGTTCGAGCTGGTGCTAGCAGTGATAATTTGACTGCAGAGGTTTCGCTAGATGCAAACGGAAATATTTCCGTTACAGCAGATTTATGGAATGCTCCAGCAACAGATAACTGTAGCGCGGTAAGTTTTAGTTTAAGCCAAACAGATTTTGATTGTACTGATATAGGAGCGAATACCCTACAACTTATTGCAACAGACGATAGTAGTAACACTACCGCAATAGATGTAACTTTAACTATTATCGATAATACGAATCCGGTGATTGATACTGGGGGATCTAGTTTTTTGACCATTGATTTAGATGAAAACGGAGAAGTAACTTTTGATGCAGCTGCTCTTGGAGTAACAGTAACAGATAACTGTGGAACACCACAGGTAACTTTATCTAGAACATCATTAAATTGTTCTAATATCAATGCAACCCCAGGGAATTTTGTTCGGATTACAGCAACAGATGCTCAAGGTAATACAACACAATCCAATGTTTTTGTAAGCGTTCAAGATGTTACGGATCCAATTATTGATCAATGTGCTGACCCTTTTGAAGTGACTTTAGATAGTTCGGGAAGATATACGCTAACTGCTGATGAGTTAGGTACAGGGATTTCTGATAACTGTGGTTTTACTACTTCGATAGATATAGAAGAATTAACTATAGCAAATATTGGTGATAATACAGTAACAATGACGGTTACTGATAATGCAGGAAATACCAATAGCTGTTCTACAACTGTAACGGTTAATTTTGGTGGATGCCCTGCTGATATTGTTGTGGATAGTACTCCAGATTTATGTGGTGCTATTGTCGACTATGGTTCTTTTGCTATTACTTCGGGACTTCCAAGTGGTAGTTTGTTTCCTATCGGAACCACTACTATAGCTTTTGAAGTTCAGGATGAAAATAACCAAACCATTCAATGTAGTTTCGATGTTACCGTTAATGATGCTAATGCACCTCAATTTTTTGTAGTAGATCAAAATATTGATATTTCTACAAGCGATGTAACTTTAGCTATTGATGATTTTATCGGTCTAGAAACAGGAGATCCTTCGTACTTTATAAGCCGTCAGGGGACTTTTTCTCCAGCTACCTTATCAGGAAATGAAACCGAAGTTACTTTAGGTGATGATGAAGTAAGCACTAATTTACCTATCGGGTTCGATTTTGAATTCTTTGGAACTACCTATTCAGAATTCTTTATTTCTTCTAACGGATTTATCAGTTTTGTTAACGAATTTGATGAAGATGGCTGTTGTGAGGGAAGTTTCTTGCCAGATAATGGTGATAATATTGCAGCCTTGATTGCTTATGCATGGAGTGATTTAGATCCATCTAGTGGAGGAATCATTAGCTATGAAACTATCGGAACCGCACCTAATAGAACTTTGATTATAGATTTTGATGGAATATATCATTTCGAAGGCCCAGAGTGGATGGTTACCTCTCAGGTTAAATTATTCGAAACTTCTAATATTGTTGAGATACACAGTACTAGTATTATCCCTGTAGAAGTACCTGGAGAAAATTACCCTGTTACCCAAGGAATTGAAAATGCAGCTGAGGATGAAGCCTTTTATTTAACAGGAAGAAATGCTGTAGAAAATTGGGGAACTACTGATGAGTATTTAGCTTTTATTCCTTCAACTAATGGAATTTTCGATACCTGTGGCGTTGACACTATTGATATTTCTCAAATAGATTTCGATTGTTCGGATATTGGAGATACTACAGTAAGTATTACCGTTACGGATGTGAATGGAAATAGTAGTCTAAAAACAGTAGTAGTAACGGTAACAGGAAACGATACTACACTTCCTGTAATCAATTGTCCCGTAGATCCTATTGAAACGGCAGAGGCTTCAGGTCTTTATACGCTTCAAGACTTTTTCGTAACAAACCAAGCATCTGCTACAGATGAGTGTACGGATACTACAGATTTAGTGATGACTCAAGACCCAGCTGTAGGAACAGATCTTGCTATAGGAGATCATCTTATTACTTTAACCGCTACTGATGCTTCGGGTAATGAAAGCATCTGTACATTCACTTTAGCCGTAGAAGGCCCTACTTTAGGCATCACTTCATTTGAGAATATTGAAGGGCTTTCTGTAGCTCCAAACCCTACTAGAGGGCAGGTTTTTGTAAATAACAATAGCGCTATAGCATTAGAGACCTATCAAGTTTATGATATTACGGGTAGATTAGTAGATCAAGGTACTATTACTTCAGTTATCGATTTATCATCACAATCAAGTGGTATGTATTTAATAGAATTAACAGGAGCTAAAAAGTCAACCATCGTTAAGATTATTAAAGAATAAGGTTTTAAAAATTATAAAGATTAAATTCTCAATAAAGAGGGTTTAGGTTAGGTTGATACACCGCTAGTGAGGACTAGCGGTGTTTTTCATTTCGACTCCGCTCAATGGGACAAAGGATAGTTTATACTGAGCTACGTCGAAGTACTCAGTGGGACAAGCTGTAGTTTATGCTGAGTCTGCCGAAGTACTCAGTGTGACAAAGTACATACTGAGTTTTCGAAGTACTCAGGGGGCGAATTTGAATATAAACCGAACCCTGAGCGAAGCCGAAGGGTGATAAACTTTCATTGTACCGTCACACTTAGCGCTTCCGATAGTTATCGGAACGAAGTGTCCTTCAAAATAAGCACTAAACGCTCAAGATAAATTGACGTTTAACAGATACACAGAGGAGATGCCGTTTTTCAACGGCATGACGTTTCATGTTTAGAGACTCAATGTCAAAGAAAAATAGGGGAGAATTCCTGTAATACAATCAAACAAGTTTTAAAAAAAAATAGGGTAATCTCAAACGAAGCTGTATTAAAAGTACAGGACCAAAAAACATATTCTAATGAGAAAAAAACTATTCCTTTTTTGTTTTGCAATTACAGCTACATTTTGGGCACAAACCATAGAGAGACAAGTGGTTTCTACAAGTGGGGGATCCATATCTAATGGTGGAGTGACACTCGATTTTACTGTAGGAGAACTTGTTGTTAGTGAAATTACCAATGGTGCCAATACCTTATCTCAAGGCTTTCAGCAAGGAGATATACTATTAAGTTTAACAATTGATCCCAATGTTTTTTTATTAGGAGCATCCTTAAATCCAACAATTGGAGAGGAGAACTTAATGAGAGATACCCTTCGAAATGAAAATAATATTCCGACAACTTCCCCTTATGATACGACTACTTGTGATGCTAGTGTTTTTGCTGTTACTGGTGCAGATGCCATTGTAGATTGGGTTGAGGTCGAATTAAGAGATGCTACTGATAGATCTATCAAAATCGCTTCACAATCCGCATTATTACAACGTGATGGAGATGTCGTTGCTACTGATGGAACCTCATCTTTAAATTTTGAATTAGCTAATGGAGATTATTACATTTTAGTAAATCACAGAAACCATTTAGCAATTCTTTCCGCGGCTACTTATGCTTTAAGTAAAACAGTCACTACCGTCGATTTAAGTACGGACAGTGTTAGTGTGTTTGGAGAAAATAATGCGGTAACTCAATTAGCAAATGGAAAATATGCGATGTATGCTGGGGATATCGATGGTAATGGTCAAACTCAAAATACAGACATTTCTATACTAAGCACGGCATTAGGAAACTCAGGATATTCTGATAGCGATGCAGATATGAATGGTCAAGTACAAAATAGTGATGTAGGTAATATTGTAGTGCCTTGTGTAGGAAAAGCGGTTCAATTCTAAAAGGCAATAAACAGTAAGCAATAGGCTTTAGGTAATATCAATAACGTCATTCCGAGATCCTGGTCTTCACCAAGACAGGGGGCGGAATCTCCTCCGGGTAAATAAGAAATTTCAAAAAGCCTAGATCGCTAAGTCTTTCTAGGTAGGAGACACCTCGACTGCGCTCGGTGTGACGGCTCAATGAAAGTTCATTAAGCTTCGACTGCACTTGGAGTGACGGAAACAATAAAGGTTTATTAAGCTTCGACTGCGCTCGGTGTGATGGTAAATAAATATTATTTCCTCCCTTGAGGGAGGATTAAGGAGGGGGTTCTAAACAATAGATGTTATTTACAAATAAAAAAAATAAAAAATCAGATATGAAAACCAATACTTTAAACATTAATAAAAAGCTCTTAGTAGCTCTGCTATTTATAGGAGCGCTACAAAGTGTAGTAGCTCAAACTTTTAATTATCAAGCGGTGATTCGAGATGATCAAAACGAGCCAATTGCTGATCAAAGCATGACCGTTTTAGTGCGTATTATTGAAGGAAGTGCTACAGGAAGTGTTAAATATAACGAAGTACATACCGTAACTTCTAATGCACAAGGTGTAATTACATTACCCGTAGGTGGAGGAACTTCAGGAGCTAATTTTTTAGCTATTGATTGGAGTCTTCAAAATCAATGGATCGATATCCAAGTGGATGTAGCAGGTGGATCGAACTATACGCAAATAGGAACTACCAAATTAAACTTTGTGCCTTATGCCATGTATGCCATTAACAGTACGACAGCAACAAATGCAGGGCCTTGGGCATATGCAAGTAATGTAGTAAGCAATAGCAACGGGAATATATTAACCGATGATTTTGTATTCGGTTCTACACAATTGGATGCAAATGGATTTAACAGTGTTTTTAATGTAAGAATGTTCTTTGACAAAAGTAAAGGAGCTTTTCGTGCAGGGCGTAGTAGTAGTGACGAATGGGACGAAGAAAATGTAGGATTGTATTCAGTAGCCTTTGGAGAAGATGCTTTGGCACAAGGTTCAAATTCTTTTGCAATGGGTAGAAATGCTAATGCTACTAGGATTGAAGGTTTTGCTTTTGGGTCTAATGCAGGTGCATTCGGGGATTACTCTAGAGGGTTTGGTTTAAACGCTAGAGCTCATGGAGATTATTCTACAGCAATAGGTAAAAACTTAAATGCAAACTCTTATGGAGAAATTCAATTAGGGATGCACAGTAACTTCGTTAGTGGTTCACCAGATACATTTGTTGCCACTGACCGCCTATTTGTAATAGGTAATGGGCAACCAGATATTAACCAAGCATTAAATAGCGATGCCTTAGTGATGTTAAAAAATGGAAATACAACATTAAATGGAGAGTTAACAATTGACGGAGATAATGCAGGTTCAGGAACATCGTATACGCTTCCTGCACAAGACGGTACTACAGATCAAATTATTTCAACAGACGGTTCTGGTCAATTATCATGGGTAACTCCTGCTTCTTCAGCATTACCTAATGGAGGAAACGGCGGAGATGTATTAGCTACGGATGGAAATGGGGTGTATTCTTGGGTAAATAATGATATTTTACCTTCAGGAGGAACTGATGGGGAAGTACTTGCAACAGATGGTAGTGGAGTGTACAGTTGGGTTTCAGTTGATGATGCCGATGCGGATGCAACCAACGAAATTGAATTGCCTATAGGAGGAGACAATGGGCAAGTATTAGCAACGGATGGTAGTGGAGTGTACAGTTGGGTAGATCAACCAACGATTGTTACTCCTGCCTTTAGTACAGATACTAATATAACGAGTAATGCAAATGAAGACTTTGCTGTGAATGACTTTATTTTTGGAGCAGCAACCAATTTTACAGGATTAGCAAATACAAATTCTGCTAATAGAATCTTTTTTGACAAGAGCAAAGCAGCCATCAGAATCGGTAGAGATATTGGTGGGCAAAATGCGTTTGCAGATGTTAATGTAGGTGCGTATTCTTCTGGATTTGGTTTAAATCCGAAAGCAGCAGGAGAAAATGCATTTGCAGCTGGTTTTTTACCAAACGCAAGCGGGTATGCAGCTGTTGCTTTGGGGAATCAGGTAAATGCCACGAATAGATCAGCTATTGCCATAGGAGATAGTAATACTGCATCTGGTGGTTTCGCTGTTGCTATAGGTCAATCAAGTATCGCTTCAGGAAATGAAGCTGTTACTTTAGGAAAAGGTTTAGTGGCTGAAGCTGCTAATCAAACTTCTATTGGTAAATACAATACTACAGATGCCAATAATAATCGTCTTTTTGTCATTGGTAATGGTGCGGCAGATATCAATGGAACAACAAGATCCGATGCTTTAGTAATGCTAAATGATGGTAGCACGACTTTAAATGGAGCATTGACGATTGATGGGGATAATGATGGTATGGGATCTCCATATACATTACCAGCACAGGATGGTACTGCGAATCAGATAATGACGACTGATGGTAACGGAAATGTTTCATGGTCAAATGCAGTAGCAGGTACTATTGAAAGCCCTGTGACACCTACTTTAAATGTGGGTTGGCAGTTATTTGCTAGTTATGGTGCTGTACAATATTATAAACATGATGGTAGGGTATATTTAAGTGGTGCTACCATAAAAAGTACTAATGTTAATCCAGGAGATGTAATTTTTACGTTACCTGTAGGATATAGACCAGCATCTAATCAAATTTTTGGAGTACATGGAGATCCTGGAATAGTACTCATTGAAGTAAATGTCAACGGAGATGTTGTAATTCAAAATTCGATAGTATCAGTTGAAAAGTGGACAAGTTTAAATGGTGTTTCATTTAGAGCGGATTAAAAATAGTTAATTGACCTAAACGTCCCACCCGGGCGAAACGGAAGGATGTCTCCTGACTAGAAATAAGAAATTATCAATAAAATGATAAACTTCTTTTTCTAGTGAGGAGATGCCGTTCTTCAACGGCATGACGTTAAAAAGAATACTACAAATACCCCGATAACATGTCGGGGTATTGCCCCTTAAAGCTAACAGCCAAAGGCTAATAGCTAAAAAAACAACCCAACCCAAGCCTCTCATCAACTATGAACTACTATGAAAAAAAATATTCTAAAAGGGATATTGCTTATTACAAGTGTTATTTGTGCTCAAAAAGGGAACAATGCACCTTGGATGAAGCAATTTGAAAGCAGTGCAACTACTTCACCCCAAACAGGGCTTACAAATACTTCCTATTCGCGTATAAAAAAAAATCCAACGTTTAAAGAAATTCAAAACGCATTTAATACGTATTGGGAAACCCATGACGAAAAAGCAAAAGGGAGTGGGTATAAACCCTTTAAACGTTATGAAAAAATATGGGCAGATCGTGTAGATACCAATGGTAACTTACCCGAAGGGCAACAACTTTTTGAAGCTTGGAAGCATCACCAATCATTCAATCAGCAACTATCAGGTAATGACCAAAGTAATTGGTATCCCAAAGGCCCTTTTAATTATACCCAAGCTAATGCCCAGCCTGCAGGTATGGGACGCTTAAATAATATTTGTGTAGATCCAAACAATGCTAGTACATGGTATGTGGGGTCTCCAGGAGGAGGAGTTTGGCGGACAAGAGATGCTGGAAGCACTTGGGCTCCTTTATCGGATAATATTCCTCGAGTTGGGGTTTCTGCTATTGCAGTAGATTACAATGATTCGAATACGATTTATATTGCTACAGGTGACGATGATCTGGGATATTCTTGGACAGCAGGGATATTCAAATCAACGGATGGAGGTACTACCTGGCAAGGGACAAGTTTAGATGTGAGTCAATTGACAGAATTCTCATATTTGAGTGAATTATTTATTGATCCAACAGATTCAAATAAGTTAATATGCTCTAGTAGTGGTGGAGTTTTTATCTCAAAAGATGCAGGAGCCACTTGGACACATACCTTAACGGCAATTAATATTAGAGATATGCGTCTAAAGCCCAGAGATGCACAAACAGTGTATGCCGTAAGTCCAACGGCTTTTTATCGTTCTACAGATGGAGGAGAAAATTTCACTCAAATTACTAATGGAGTGCCAACCAATACCTTTCGCATGACAATTGATGTTACTCCAGCCAACCCGAACTATGTATATATTTTTAGTTCGGATGCTGATGATAATAGAGCACATGGTATTTATAGGTCAACGGATAGCGGTCAAAGTTTTTCAACTAGAGATACGGGATCTTTTTCTTTAATAGGAAATGATCAAGTTTGGTATAATATGGCCATTGGAGTTTCGGATATTAACCCTGAAGAAGTGTATGTTGGAACTATGGATGTTTGGCGTTCGGCTAATGGAGGAAGTACTTGGGATAAGTTGAACCGCTGGGATCGTTTATCACCCACTTATACGCATGCAGATATTCATTGTTTGAGATCGCACAATGGGCGTATGTTTTGTATGAGTGATGGAGGAATTTACTCTACTTCGAATAACGGAATTACTTTTGAAGATCATAGTAATGGCCTACAAATAGGAGAGTTTTTTAATGTTGCTGTGGCCAAAGGGAATGCGAGTAATATCTCTGGAGGACTCCAAGATAATGGAGGTTTTGGAATTGGTGTTGGTGGAGAATGGAGAGGGTATCATCCTGGAGATGGAATTAATACACTAATTACTCCCAATGATGATAATACGTATTATGGTTTGATTCAAAATGGAGGAACCTTATATATATCGAATAGAGGAGACGGACATTATGAAAGAGTTTATCGACCATCCAATGCAGGAAATGGCGTTTGGGTTGTGCCTATGGCCGCAGATAGTAATGATGATGTGTATGCTGCTTGGACAAATCTTTTCAAATTAAATAAAAACAATGCTAGTTGGGAATTAGTAGGAAGTCTAAATGGGTACACTGATATCTTAGAAATAGCTCCTTCAGATCCTACTAGGATTTACGCTTCGGGACATCAAAATTTAAGAAGAAGCTCAGATGGAGGACAGACGCTTGATTTTGATACCAATGTAGTAGGAAATGCTATTGCTGGTATTGCTATTCATCCTCATGATCCTGATACGCTTTGGATTACTACAGATGGGGATTATGATAATAAAGGAATTTTTAAATCTACGGATGGGGGTGTTACATGGGCTAATATCACAGGAAATTTCCCTAATGATGAATTTGCAGAAGATATCGTTTTTCAAGACAATCATCCATTGAATCCTATTTTTGTGTCCACACATTTAGGAGTATACCGCTTAGACGATAGTAGTCCCGATTGGCAGCCGTTTATGAAAGGATTACCCAATACAGACATTACCGATTTAGAGCTTAATTTACAAGATGAGTCGATTACTGCAGCTACTTATGGCCGTGGTGTATGGCGTTCTTCGATTCCTGTACAATTGTTACCAGATGATATCAGTGTCGTAGCGATTTTGAGTCCTGAAAATGATTCAACTATTTGTGGAGATGTTTATCCTAAAATTAGAATAAGAAGTAATGGAATTAATGATATTAATACAGCTACAATAACCTATGGAGCAGGTGGAGTCACTAATGCATATATCTGGAATGGCTCACTTTCGTCTAATGAAGAGGTCGAAATAGATCTTCCTGGATTTGCGATGCCCTCAGGTAATTACACTTTAACAATAACAGCATCTATTACTAATGATGGTAATAATTTGAATAATACCAAATCACAACCTTTTACGATCAATGCTTCAGGGAGTCTTAATGATATATACACTTTTGAAGAAGCAGAAGATACCTTCATCATCACTAACAATGTATGGCAACGAGGTGTACCTACAGGAAATCGTTTAAATACCATAGCAAGTGGTACACAAGCTTATGGTACTAACTTGTCTGGAAATTATCCAAGTAATGCCGATGCTTATTTGCAATCGCATTGTTATGATTTTACGACTATAAGCGATCCTGTGTTAAAGTTCAAAATGGCCTATGATTTGGAACAAAATTGGGATTTTGGAACGGTAGAATATTCTTTAAATAGTGGAGATTCTTGGGCGATTTTAGGGACGACAAGCAGCCAGCCTAATTGGTATAATAGTAGTCGTAAAAATGGTAATGTTAATGGAGATTGTAACGAATGTCCAGGGAAGCAATGGACAGGACGCAATACTACGATGACAGAATATGCCTATGACTTTGCTGCTAATGCAGTCATTGGCGAGCAAGATTTAACAGGAGAAGATAATATTGTATTTCGTTTTCGAATAAAATCGGATGGAGTTATGAACTGGGAAGGAATGGTTATTGACGATTTTAGTATTGAAGGGACTCCTAATGAGATTAAAGTAAACCCTAAAGCTTATTTGTTAGGAGCAGCTTTAAATCCAATCAATGGGGAAGAAGGACTTATGAGAGATACCCTTCGAAATGAAAATAATATTCCGACAACTTCGCCATATGATATGACCACTTGCGAGAGTAGTGTATTTGGTACTACTGGAACTAATGCTATAGTAGATTGGGTTGAGGTAGAGTTAAGAGATGCTAGTGATAGATCAAAAAAAATAGCATCTCAATCAGCACTATTACAGCGCGATGGAGATATTATAGCTGCTGATGGAATTTCTTCTCTTAGTTTTCAATTGCCTAACGATTCGTACTATATACTTGTAAAACATAGAAATCACTTGGCTATTCTTTCAGCTACGACCTATGAATTAAGTAATACAACTACTCTAGTCGATTTAAGTATTGATAGTTCGAATGTATACGGTGCTAGTAATGCAGTGATTCAATTACCTAACGGAACATACGCTATGTATGCTGGAGATGCTGATGCTAATGGTCAAACACAGAATAGTGATATTTCTATATTGAGTGCTGCTTTAGGGAGTTCAGGGTATTTAAATGGAGATATGGATATGAATGGGCAAGTACAAAATAGTGACATTAGTACTATCGTGGTGCCTTGTATTGGAAAATCAGTACAGTTTTGATCTCACATTGTGGGGCATTCCTAAATACTTATTCAGCTATATAGAAAGGTGATTCTCGCATAAGTGAGAGTCACTTTACAATAATCTAAAAGCTTTTAAGAAGTATTTATTGGTACAGCCAAAGAATATAATATACAGGGTGATTTTATTGGATCTTTTTAAGAAATCATATCTTTTTGAGCGTTATGCTGATGTATATCAGCATCTCACTAGCTTTTTCTTATTATGGGATACTGATATACATCAGCATGACGAAATCTTAAAGTAATTTATTTAATAAAGTAGTTTTGTTTTTAAATGAAGTTACCTTGATATCTCAATGTTTGCCTTTAAATTAAAATCTTGTTCCCTATAGATGTTTCGTGCGCTCGTTCAATGTAGTTTACTATTTAATTGTAATAAATAGTAAGTTTTCAAATCACTTACTATTTAAAAGGATGTCTTTACTCATTCCTAGTAACAGCTCAAATAATTATTGATTTAATAATTAATTACTTTATCTACTTTACCGTCGTTTAGTAACCAAATTATAATAACTATGACTAGTACAAAGACTAATATGACAAGCCTTGAACGTATGAAATTGCTTGGGCAGATCAAAGGAATGTGTTACGAACCTACACCTTCGGATGTTTATGAAAGAGGAGTTGCTCCTAATTGTTATGATCCAACGACTTGTCGAGATTTCGATATGGATTATTTTAATGAAGATTTTGATTTATTGTGGGGCAGTGGTACCAATGGGAGGAATGATTTAAAGGATATTAGTAGTCAAGGGGTAAATTTGATGCGCCTATATAATTGGACAGGAAATGAAACGGGAGGAGCAACGCTTAGAAACCATATCCCATTTTTAACACATTGTGCTAAATATAATTTAAAAGTAGCTATTCCTTTTTCGAATTATAATACTCAAATTTCTGCTACGAATGCCCAAAATACAGCTACATCTATTGTGAACGAACTGGCTTCTAACAACGCCTTACACCCTAATGTTGCTATGTGGCAAGTGACCAATGAGTTTGAGTTGAATAATATTTCTCCAGAGGAAGTAGCGTTATTGGTTGAATATATTATTACAGCAGAAGAAGCTGCTGGAATTACTGATGATGCCAATAAGATTCCGATTTGTGTAGCGACTTCTACTGCTATCGAATATGGGTACTCAGAACAGTCTATTGGGCAAATACATGCATTAAAAATGGCATTTACTACTGGGGGTACTTTATCTAATGGAGATCAAGTAACAGGAAATACTTTTTTAAATAGTAGAAATGTTTGGGAAGAACGTTTTGTTATAGGGATTCAATCATTTCAGTATCAAACGGAGATTGCGACATTTACTACCAAGTGTAATACAGATTTCCCAGGTCTCCCAATTATGCTAACGGAACACGGATTTAATGCTGTAAGTGCTGCAACTACTACGGGGGGGAATCAAGGAACTCATGATGATGCACAACAAGCTGTTATCGTAGGGGATCAAATTTCAAATTGTAATACGTTGCATACTAACAATGATACTTTTCGAGGGATGTGTTTCTTCCAATGGCTAAATACGTATTACAAATGTGGAAACAGTAATTCGTATAGTAATACGTGTACCGAAGGGAATTTTGGACAAGTGGAGTGGAATAGTTTTGGGGCAGCACAACCTACAGGAGTTACACCAACAGGTACAACAACCAAAAATCAAAGTTATCCCATTGATGCTGTTATTAAAAAAACACAAGTATATGATGCTGTAACCAACGGATATACGTCAACATCAAATTAGTAAATAGTAAGTCATCCTAAAATAGGCTGACAGTATTTGAAATTTATATAAAACCTTTGAAGCAACTTCAAAGGTTTTTTGTTGTTATAAATTAGGCCTTTTATATATAAGGCTCAAATACGGTCTTATGTTATTATAAACTTATCGTTAAAAGTTATTTAAGAAGTCTTTAGCTGTTTTTTGAGCTTCTTTTCCCCATAAATTCAAGACTAATTCTTGTTCAGGAGCATCTTCTAAGAGCGTTTGAAGAATATTTTTTTTGATTTGTTCGTCAGGAAAATGATAAGTGAATACACCTAACTTTCGATCCACAGAAGTAATTTTAATGGTCTCTATATGACCTAGATGTTTTTTAAGGTCTTCATCTGCTTTTAATTTCAAATAGCCTATGCCTAGCCCCACATTAATTAAAAAATATTCTAGTTCATAGCAATCCGTTTCATCGAAAGGCCATTCTTCTCTTTCAAATTCAGCTTCATAATAACAATCATCTTCTTCATCGTATTCTTCGTAAGGGATATCTTCTAATTCTCGATATACAGTGATTAAAGAAGTTTCCTGTTCGTTATGCCAATCACCGTTTTTGATATACCTGTGATTATCATCATTTGTATCTACACTTAAACCTAACGAAAAACCTTGCCCAGTCCAATGCAGTTGAATGGATTTATACTTTTTTAAAGGGTATTCAAGAATAGCGTCTTTGTAAGCAGATATTATTTTATTGCTTAATCTAGTAAACCATTTTTCATGAGGGTTTTCAATGTTTAGTTTTGAATGTTGTACCATAGAAATTTGAATTTATTATGTGCTCATCTAAATTTCTAAAGTATTTGATTTAGATGGTTTTAAAATGAAAATACGTTCTTTTAAAGAAATGAAACTTTTAGGGTGTAAGTGTGCATTTCTTTTTGTTTAACATTTTTTTAATTTGAATAGAAAGAAGGCTTTACTAAGAATTCTTGTTAGTGAAAGTACTTCTTTTAAAAGAAGTATATATTTCGCTATACTTATGATAATCAAATATTAAATGCTATGTTCGAAGCTTATGAAGAAGAGGTTTTTTATAAATGAAGTTTTGTAGCTGGAGATAATTCACAAGATTACTTAAAAATCAATATGTGATTTTAATGTAAATTGTTCGATTAATATTTTTAGGTTTAAAGCTTTATATTGAAAATGCTTAAGACTATTTAGAATGAAAGAATCTGAAAATAAGTTATATCAGTTTATTTCTCAAACAGTAGATTTATCTTCTGAAGATTTTAAGAAGATTTCTCCTAAATTGACTTTTAGTGCCTATAAAAAGGGAGATTTTTTAATTAAAGAAAATCAGACTTGCACCAAATTACATTTTGTAATCTCGGGGATCTATAGGGTTTACCATATCGAGAATGGAAAAGAGATTACGAGCTATTTCAATTATAAAGATAGAAATCAATTTGTAGCTTCGTTTGTTAGTCTATTGACAGATAAACCTAGTAAGGAATACATCGAATGTATTTCTGAAGGTGAATTGCTTTCAATTAAATACGAGGATTGGGAGAGCTTCTATCATGAAATACCAGCGTTAAATACCTATGGTCGCCTTATGGCCGAATACAATTATGTGCTTGCTGTAGAGCGAATAGAGGCACTACAATATCAAAGTGCCAAAGATAGGTATCTTGAGTTTTTGGAAATCTATCCGCAATTGTTAAACTTAATTCCTCATCACTTTATCGCATCATACATTGGTGTTACACCAGAATCTTTAAGTAGAATTAGGAAAGAAATAGCTACTGCTTAAAATCTTATCATACATCAATGTCTACATGGTTACATCACCTCACCTTTGAGGTATGGAAAACAAGGAACTATATTCTATTTGGAGAGCATTAAATTCTTACAACAATTCATTAATCGTAGAAGAGTGCTTTTTTGCGGTGTATGAGCACTATTCATCTACAGATAGGTATTATCATACATTGGAACACATTCTCGATTTGATGTACCAAATTAGAGATACCGAACTTTTAAAAGTAGAGGAAAGGCAATTGTTAAGTTATACTGCATTCTTTCATGATATAGTCTATAATGCTACAAGAAAAGATAATGAATTGAAGAGTGCCTTATTGGCAAAATCTTGGTTGTTAAAGCTGGAAGTTTCAGAAAATACTACGAAACAGGTTGTTCAGTTGATTGAGAATACTAAATATCATAACGATAGTAGCGATTATATATCAAATCTATTTAATGATATGGATTTATCCATTTTAGGAGCAGTGTCAAAAAAGTATAAAGAATACTCTAACAAAATAAGGCTTGAATATAGTTATCTCCCCAATAGTATGTATCGTATAGGACGAAAACAGTTTTTAAATAAGCTATTATCTAGACCAAAGATTTTCGTGACAGATAGCTATTATTCACAATACGAGATTACTGCCAGAAGAAACCTACGAACAGAATTAAATACCCTATGAATTATGTGTAAGATATCTTATGTAAATAACTTTACTATACTTGAATTTGATGATTTCCTAAGTGAGGAAGAGGTGAATGTTATACTAGAACCAAGAAAAAATAATTTTAATAAAGCACAAACCCATTATCCAGCGTATTATCGAAATAATGATAGGTTGGTTGAAAATAATGAATCTTTAAGTACATATCTATTTGAAAAATTATCAGCTTACAAAGCTGAAGAAAATGAAGTAATTGAAGCGTTTAAATCTTTGAACGAAAAGATGAGGTTGTGTAGGTATCAAGAAAAGCAAATGTTTTCTATTCATCAAGATGGAGTTTATTATCCTAATGAAACACAAGAGTCGAAATATACTTTTCTGCTTTATTTAAATGGGGCAGAGGATTTTGAAAAAGGGGAAACAAAATTTTATACTTCGAAGTATTCAAGCTCTGTGAAAAGTATAACTCCCCAAAAAGGAAAATTGATCATTTTTAGCCATCAGATATGGCATGAAGGAGCTGCTGTGCAAAATGGTGTTAAGTACATTTTACGATCGGATATTATCGTAGATAGAAACTTTGAAAAGCAAATGCATCATGATGGTTATATCTGGAATTTGCTAGACATCAATAAAAATCAGTTTCTTAGTTCGGGTAGAGATACGAAGATTAAATTATGGAATGAAAAGCTTGAGTTGCAAAGTTGTATTAAGGTCCATTCTAAATCAGTGCTTAAAATGACAGCCTTAGGAAACGATTCATTTATTTCTTGCTCGAGAGATTTCACAATTAAAAAATGGAATTTGAAAGGAGAAACCCTTCTTTCTAAGAGTTTTGATGAAATGATGCTGTCTATGGTTAAATTAAATAACGATAAGTTAGTTGTAGGTGGCACTACTGGGAATATTTATGTGTTAAATGAATCATCATTTCAGGTTGAAAGAGAATTAAAGGTACATAACAACTGGATTTGGGATGTGAAGGCTTTAGATGACGATACTGTAATTTCTTGTAGTGAAGATGGCACAGTTAAAGTAGTTAAGCTGGAAACAGAGAAATTAGAGCTTATCTATTCATATGATTCTCCTCTTTTTAGTCTCTGTGTAAAGTCAAATCAAATAGTTTTTGTGGGAGCTAAATGCGGGAATTTAATTGAATTAGATTTAAAGCAAGAAAGACATAATATTGTCAAAATCCATAATGATATTATTCGTTCTATTAAAGCATATAAAAATTTAATAATTACAGCAAGTGAAGATAATACTGTGCGTAGCTATGATTATAAAATGCGATCCATTAAGACTTTAATTGAAGCTGATAATTTCGTGCAAGATGTTTTAATATTAAAAGAAAACCTATATGCTGCTGGTTTTGATGGTCGAATTACTCGTAGAGTATTGTAAGTAAACGTTTTTCATTTTTATTAAACAAAAAAAACTTCAAAATCATAAGATTAAGAAGGTTTTGTACTCGGGATGAACCCGTTTTGTGTTTTTTGATGAGTTTTTGCTGCATTTCAGGATATGAAACTAGATTTTGGATGTATTTACGACTTTTCATTTTCTTGACGTGTTTTTCAATACTTCTAGCTTGATCGTATTCTAAGTTTTTTATATTCAATATGCATTTCCAATCATCAGCTCTTTTTGTAAAAGCTTTTTCAAATTCCTGTGTTAAGTGTTGTTTGAATCTAGACTCAAAGTCTAAGCAACTACCAATGTAGAATTTATCAACTTGATTAGAGTAAAGAATATAGAATACGGCCATTATAAATTTTAATTCATAAAAAAAGCCTCGTAAACTATGTTTACAAGGCTTTAGTACTCGGGACGGGACTTGAACCCGTACGTCCTAATGGACATTGGATTTTAAGTCCAACGTGTCTACCAATTCCACCACCCGAGCAGGATGTTTAGCTCTATTTGTGTCTACCATTCCGATAGCTATCGGAACCACCACCCGAGCGTGGATGTTTTATTACTTATATGTCGTTTCTATAATTATCGAAACAATCACACAAGTGTGGATATTTTTTAGAAAGAATAACCACTATATAATATTGTAACTTGAGAAATAAAAAACCTTACAAACGTGAGTTTGCAAGGCTTTTGTACTCGGGACGGGACTTGAACCCGTACGTCCTAATGGACATTGGATTTTAAGTCCAACGTGTCTACCAATTCCACCACCCGAGCGTGGATATATTTACTCGTGTGTGTCATTCCAATAGTTATCGGAATCACCACCTGAGCGGACAATATTATATAAGAAGTTTCTCAGAGCGAAAGACGGGATTTGAACCCGCGACCCCCACCTTGGCAAGGTGATGCTCTACCCCTGAGCTACTTTCGCAATTTTAAAGAACTTCACAACGTTTATGCGTTGTGCGGGTGCAAATTTACAACCTTTATTTTATTTGACAAGAATTAAAAAGAAAAAAAATACACCAAAGTGAAATTTTCCTTGGCTGGTCTAAACTTCCTGTTTTTTTGGAGTTAGCAAACGCTTTATTTCATTCAATTTCATTAATGCCTCCACAGGAGTGAGGGTATTAATGTCCAAATCGATGATTTCGTTTTTAATTTCTTCTAGTAAAGGATCATCTAAATTGAAAAAACTCAATTGCATTTCTTGTTCACTATTTTCTTTAATAGTAGAGCTTACATGATCATGGTGCGTTGTTTTCTCTAATTGCTTTAACATTTTTTGAGCATTTTTGATCACATGCTGAGGCATACCAGCCATTTTTGCTACGTGAATTCCAAAACTATGTTGACTTCCTCCTGGTTGTAGCTTTCTTAAAAAAAGGACATTGTCTTTAATTTCTTTTACAGCAACATTAAAATTCTTGATGCGATCAAAAATTTCGCACATTTCGTTGAGCTCATGATAATGTGTAGCAAATAACGTTTTTGGTTTTGTTGGGTGTTCATGTAAGTATTGACTAATCGCCCAAGCGATAGAGATACCATCATAAGTACTTGTTCCCCGACCGATTTCATCTAAAAGAATAAGGCTATTTTCCGACAAGTTATTTAAGATACTAGCAGTCTCATTCATTTCTACCATAAAAGTAGATTCTCCCATAGAGATATTATCACTAGCACCAACACGAGTGAAAATTTTATCAACGATCCCCATTTCGACATTTTCCGCAGGGACGAAGCAGCCTATTTGTCCTAAGAGTACAATTAATGCTGTTTGGCGAAGAATGGCCGATTTACCAGACATATTAGGCCCAGTAATCATAATAATTTGTTGTTGTTCGCGATCTAGATATACATCATTGGTAATATAACTTTCTCCTGCAGGAAGTTGTTTTTCAATAACAGGGTGTCTTCCATTAGTAATCTTTAAAGAATTTCCGTCAGTAAATTGAGGGCGGACATAATTTTGTGCTGTAGCCAAAGTCGCAAAACCACATAAACAATCTAGTTGGCCAACAATAATTCCATTCGATTGAATGATTTGGATATAACTATGCATCCAAGCCAGTAATTCTTGAAATAATTGCTGTTCAAGTGCTGTTATTTTTTCTTCAGCTCCTAATATTTTTGCTTCATATTCTTTTAGTTCCTCTGTAATATAGCGTTCAGCATTTACCAAAGTCTGTTTACGAATCCAATGTTCTGGAACCTTGTCTCGATGTGTATTTCTAACTTCTATATAGTACCCAAATACATTGTTGGAAGCAATTTTTAGGCTTGTAATACCCGTTGTTTCAGACTCACGAGCCAACATATTATCGAGGTAATCTTTCCCCGAAAAAGCCAATTGGCGTAATTCATCTAATTCAGAATGAACTCCATCGGCAATTGTTTTTCCTTTTAAAATATTAACAGGTGCTTCTTCGTCTAGTGTTGTAACAATTTTTTGACGCAATAATTCACAATCATGCAGCGCATCACCCATTTTCTGAACAGCAGATAAGCTGCTTTTCTCTAGAACAGTTTTTATAGGAGCAATAGCATCGAGAGAGTTTTTAAGCTGATTCACCTCACGAGGGGCAATTTTACCAGTAGCTAGTTTAGAAACTAGACGTTCGATATCAGATATGCGACCAATATGTTGTTTAACCTCACTATGAATTTCTCCTTCTTGAATAAAGTAATCGACTACCTCATGGCGCATTTCAATACGCTCTCTGTTTTTCAGCGGTAGCGCCAACCAACGTTTTAGCATACGGCCTCCCATAGCCGATTGTGTATGGTCAATAACATCTATAAGCGTTACTCCATCAATATTAGTAGATTGATGTAATTCTAGATTTCTAACCGTAAAACGATCCATCCAAACATATTCATCTTCAACAATGCGTTGAATTTTACTGATATGCTCGATATTATGATGTTGCGTAGATTTTACGTAATGTATCGCAGCACCTGCAGCAATAATTCCTTCAGGTAATTCTTGGATTCCGAATCCTTTTAAGGAAGGAATTTTAAAATGATCATGAAGTGTTTCTTGAGCATAATCTTCTTGAAAAACCCAATCCTCTAAAAAGAAAGTCAAATATTGTCCACCCAATTCTTCTTTGAATTTACTTTTATTAGGTTTCGCAATAAGAATTTCGCTAGGTGTAAAGTTTTGTAATAATTTATCAATGGAAGCTAAATCTCCTTGAGCTGTTAAAAACTCCCCCGTAGAGATATCAAGAAAGGAAATTCCTAATTGCTTTTTACCATAATGAATAGCACAAAGGAAATTATTACTCTTCCTTTTTAGCACCTCGTCGTTAAGTGAGATTCCCGGAGTTATTAATTCTGTAACACCTCTTTTTACAATAGTTTTGGTTTGTTTTGGGTCTTCTAATTGATCACAAATGGCAACGCGTTGTCCTGCTTTTACTAACTTAGGGAGATAGGTGTTTAAAGAGTGATGAGGAAATCCAGCTAACGCCGTTTCAGATTCCGAACCATTTCCTCTTTTTGTCAATACAATATTTAAAATATTAGCGGCAGTAATGGCATCTCCTCCGAAAGTTTCGTAGAAGTCTCCAACTCTAAAAAGCAACATGGCATCGGGGTACTTAGCCTTAATAGCATTGTATTGCTTCATTAATGGTGTTACCTTTTTTGCTTTACTTGAAGAAGATTTTTTTGCAGCCAATGTTTCAATTTTAATGGTACTAAGTTAGCGAACAAATAGAGTAGAATTAATGAATATTATTACAGAGTTATTTTGAATTTATTCACATTTTTAGCTATCAGCCTCGAGCTACCAGCTATGGGCTTTTTTAATTAATAGTTTTCATAGTTTTGCAAAACATTTAGATTTAAAAATTAATAAGCTTTAGATGCCGATGGCTCGAAGCTGATAGCTCGAAGCTGATAATGAAAAACCGAAAACTAAAAAACGCAGAACTTCCTAGGAAGACAGTAGCAGAATTCAAAGAATCAGAAAAAACACCAGTGATCGTTATATTGGATAATGTTAGGAGTTTAAATAATATAGGTTCTGTTTTTCGTACTTCGGATGCTTTTTTAATTGAGAAAATATACCTGTGTGGGATCACGGCAACACCACCTCATAAAGATATTCAAAAGACGGCTTTAGGTTCAACAGACACCGTTGCATGGGAGCATGTCGAAGATACGTTGGCACTGGTTGAAGAACTAAAAGAAGAGGGGATTAAAGTTTTAGCAATAGAACAAGCAGAAGCATCGGTGTTTTTAGATGAATTTAAGGTTGAAAAAGAACAGCGCTATGCTGTAGTTTTTGGAAACGAAGTAAAGGGAGTACAGCAAGATGTGGTTTCTGAAGCGGATACCGTGATCGAAATTCCTCAAATTGGAACTAAACATTCATTGAATATTTCGGTAAGTACTGGGATTGTGTTGTGGGATTTGTTTTCAAAAATTAGGAGGTAATAGAGTAGTTATAGGGAGATAGAGGAGGTAAAGAATAAAAGAATACTAGAATAAAAGAAGAGGTATCACCTATACGTTACACACTTGGTGAGATAGTGTCAAAAAAAGTCAAACCCTCCATTTTAAACTTACACACTTTACGGGATAGTGTCGTGTCATAAAGGCTGAGCGCAGCGAAGCCTACTTCTTTACTTCTTTACTTCTTTACTTCTTTACTTCTTTACTTCTTTACTTCTTTACTTCTTTAACTCCTATAATTTAACAATTCTCCCTTCATCCTCACAAGCTTCCAACAATTCCAAATTCGATTTATGAAGCAAGGGATGTATATAATCAGGGGCAATTTCTGTTAAAGGAACTAATACAAAATTACGTTGGTGCAGTAAAGGATGGGGAACATTCAATTCGGGATATCGAAAAATACCTTCACTAGAATAAATGATATCGATATCAATTTTTCTGGCCTCATAGGCATTCCCTTTTTTAGGCATCCTACCGATTGTTTTTTCTATATGTTGTGTAATGCTTAGGGACTGTTTGGTGTCTTTAAAAGTAGTAATAGATAAACATAAATTGATAAAAGAATCACTATCAAACCCCCAGGCAGGAGTTTCATAAAAAGAAGATATGTCTATAATAGAACCAAGTTCATTTTTTAGACATTCAATAGCAGTTGCTAGGTGCTCTTTTTTAGGTTCTATATTACTGCCAAGAGATAAATAAAGTGTGTTTGTCGTCATTTTGATATGAATCAACGAAAGATTTAATATAAAGGAAACATATAAGTATTGTCCTTATAGATAATGGTGGTAAATTTAACTTTTAAATTGATATTATTTTTAATGCACTAGATAATGAAAAAACTAATTAAAGTCTTCGGAATCTTGTTAGTCTTAGTATTAGCAATATTAATTGTGATCCCTTTCTTTTTAGAAGGAAAAATAGACACAATCGTTAGAAGAACATTAGATGGGCAATTAAATGCTAAGGTGGATTATCATGATATTAACCTAAGTTTAATTAAAAATTTTCCAAGTGCAAGCGTTTCTATTGATGAGTTAGAAATCATAAATAACGCACCTTTCGAAGGAGATACATTAGTTTATGCAGATCGAATTAGTGCAAAAATTTCTCTAATAGATTTAATTAAAGGAATTGATCAAGGAGTGAAGATCGATAAAATAATCCTTGACAAAGCCTATGTAAATGTGCAAGTCAATAAAGAAGGGAAAGCGAATTACGATATTACTAAGGGAGATAGTAGTGCTACAACTACGGACAAAGGAAGTGAAGACAGTTCAAGCCCGTTTAATATAAATTTAGACTACGATATTCTTGATAGTAAATTGGTTTATAACGATGTCTCTTCTAATTTATATGCAGAACTTTCCGAATTAAGTCATAGTGGGAAAGGGGATGTGTCTTCAAGTTTAATAGACCTAACAACAGAAACGGTTAGCAGATTCACCTATAAAATGGGAGGGATTCAATATGCTGAGCGTATGCCTATCGATTTGAAAGCAGTAATCGGGATAGATCAAGCCAATAATAAGTACAGTTTTAAAGATAATGTAGCACATATCAATGAGATTCCATTAGAGTTTCACGGTTTCATACAATTGTTAGAAAAGGGAACAGATATAGAATTGGATTTTGTTTCCAAAGGCGCATCATTTAAGAATCTACTCGCTTCGATTCCTAATGCATATAAGGAAGATTATCGAGAAGTAACAGCCAATGGATTATTCGATCTGCATGGAAAGATAAACGGAATATCTAGTGATCATAAAATTCCACTTTTAGACATTAATTTAATTACTGAAAACGCAAGTTTCAAATACCCAGATCTTACTAAAGAAGTAAAAGATATAGATATTCATATCGATGTTAAGAACACAACAGGTAATTTAGATGATACAGCAGTAATTATAAAAGATTTTAAGTTTAAAATAGATCAAGATGAATTTTTGGCTTCAGGGAAACTATGGAATTTAGTTAAAAACCTTAATGCCGATCTAAATGCAAAAGGAAGATTAGATTTAGGGAAATTGGCAGAAGCTTACCCCATGAAATTACCCGAAGGACTTAAAGGAATTATAGATGCCGACTTGGCAAGCAAATTCGATCTAAATTCTATTCAAAAAGGAAAATACGACCGTATCAAAAGCAAAGGAGAAGTAAACCTTAATGCATTTGAAGTTACAGATAAGTCAATGCCTCATCCTATAAAAATAGATAACGCAAAAGTGAATTTTTCTACAAATCAAATTGTTCTAGAAAGTTTGAAATTAGAGACAGGGAGTTCCGATGTTTCAGGGAAAGGAAAACTGGAAAATTTATTCCCATTCATATTTGCAGATGCCGAGCTAAAAGGAGATTTCAGTTTGTCTTCTAATAAATTTGTAGTACAAGATTTTTTAACTCAATCAGATGAAGAGACTACTGAAACACCTAAAGAAGAAGATAGTGGAGCTAAAAAAGAAGGAGAATCTACAGAAGGTTTAATTCCTGACTTTTTAGATATCACCGCGACCTTTGCCGCAAAAGAGGTAGTATATGATAAGTTGAATCTTAAAAATGCAAAAGGTCAAGTGACAATTAAAGATGCTAAAGCTATTTTAAAAGATGTAAGCTCCGATGTATTTGGAGGAAAGATAGGTTTTGGTGGTCTGGTAGATACTTCAAAGGAAATACCTTCTTTTGATATGGATCTTGATATGAGTAAATTAGATCTAGCAGGTTCATTTGCGAGTTTAGAAATGCTGCAAAAATTTACGCCAGTTGCTTCTGCATTGACAGGAGTATTTTCCTCTAAAATAAAATTAGGCGGAAATCTCAATAATGATTTAACCCCAAACTTAAATTCATTAAAAGGTCTCGCTAATGCAACTATTGTTAAGGCTAAAGTAAATTCTAGTAATAGTAAATTATTAAGTGCTTTTGATGGAAAAGCTAATTTTATAGATCTAGATAAATTGAATTTAGAAGATATTACAGCGAATTTCAATTTTGAAGATGGAAAGATAAAGGTGAAGCCATTTAATTTTAAATTAAATGATGATATAGCTGTTAAAGTAGAGGGAGGACATAGTTTCGATGCTGGTTTGTCCTACAATTTAGGATTAGATGTCCCAGCAAAATATTTGGGTAGTCAAGCAGGTAGTTTGTTAAGCAGTTTAAGTGGTTCGGAGTTAGAAACAACTAAAGTAAGTATCCCTGTTAATCTAGGAGGAACATTTAAAGACCCAAAGGTAGGTTTAGATATGAAAGGAGCTATATCTAATCTATCAAGTAGCATTCTACAGAAGCAAAAGAATAAAGTAAAAGGTAAAGCTGTTTCTGAAATTAACAAAAGAGTAGGAGATAAGGCAAAAGATGTTTTAGGAGGCTTATTAGGGGGAAATAAATCTTCGTCTAAGACTGAAGCTGGTGACGAGGGGGTAAAAAAGACCGAGACAAAAGATCAAGCTAAAGATGCTGCTAAGAGCTTAATAAATAATCTTTTTAAGTAGTTTTTGAGAATTGAATGAGAATTGAATATTTGAACCAATGTGTGAGGTGAATTCAAATATTCAATTCTCAGGAAGGTGTTTTTACGTTATTTCTGAATAATGCTAGTACAGTTGAACTAAAATTCAGAAGTAAAATGAAATTTAATAGAGGAGAATTTGTCTTGAGTCATTTGTAAACTAAAAGGCGAATCGGCAAGAAAAACCAATTGACCTCGCTTATCTTTCGCTAAAAACTTACTTTTAACACGACTGAATTCTTTGAATTCATCACTCTTCTCATCCTCAGCTTCAATCCAACAAGCTTTGTGAATATTGATGTTTTCATAACTACATTTCGCTCCGTATTCGTGTTCTAGACGGTATTGAATTACTTCATACTGTAATGCTCCTACAGTTCCAATAACTTTTCTTCCGTTTAAATCTAGTGTAAATAGCTGTGCTACTCCTTCATCCATTAACTGGTCAATCCCTTTATGCAATTGCTTTGTTTTTAAAGGATCTGCATTGTTGATATATCTAAAATGTTCTGGAGAAAAACTAGGAATTCCCTTGTAGTTTAGTTGCTCACCTTCGGTTAGAGTATCACCTATTTTAAAATTCCCTGTATCATGTAATCCAACAATATCACCAGGATATGAGATGTCTACAATCTCTTTTTTATCAGCAAAGAAAGCATTAGGACTAGAAAATTTCAATTTTTTTCCAAGTCTTGTATGTAGATATGGCGTGTTTCTTTCAAATGTTCCCGATACAATTTTAATAAAAGCCAATCTGTCACGGTGTTTGGGATCCATGTTAGCATGAATTTTAAAAACAAATCCAGTAAACTTTTTTTCCAAAGGATCGACAATTCTAATATCACTTTCCTTAGTTCTTGGAGTTGGTGCTATTTTTACAAAACAATCTAGAAGTTCTCTAACTCCAAAATTATTTAAAGCAGAACCAAAGAACACAGGTTGAAGATCTCCACTTTTATAAGCATCAATATCAAATTCAGGATAAATACCTTGGACAAGTTCTACTTCCTCTCTTAAAGTATCTGCGCTATCTTGTCCTATTAAATCGTCTAGTTTTTGGCTAGACAAATCATCGATTTGTTCAGTTTCGAATATGTCTTTGGTTGTTTCACCTGTAAAAAGGTTAACGTTTTTCTCCCAAATGTTATAGATTCCTTTAAAATCATAACCCATACCAATGGGGAAACTTAGGGGGCAAACTTTTAATCCTAATTTTTGTTCAACTTCATCCAAAAGATCAAAAGCATCTTTACCTTCACGGTCCATTTTATTAATGAAAACAATCATAGGAATTTTTCGCATACGACAAACCGAAACTAATTTTTCGGTCTGTTCCTCAACCCCTTTTGCAACATCAATAACAACAATTACACTATCTACTGCTGTTAGGGTTCTAAAGGTATCTTCAGCAAAATCTTTATGCCCAGGAGTATCTAAGATGTTGATTTTATTGTTTTGATATTCAAAAGCAAGAACCGAAGTGGCTACAGAAATCCCTCTTTGCCTTTCAATTTCCATAAAGTCACTAGTAGCTCCTTTTTTGATTTTATTAGATTTTACAGCACCTGCTTCTTGAATAGCCCCTCCAAACAACAATAGTTTTTCTGTTAAAGTGGTCTTCCCAGCATCGGGGTGAGATACAATTCCGAAAGTTCTTCTTCGATTAATTTCCTCTTGAAAAGATAGTTTCATTTATGTTTTATTGTTGTTTATGCTTTTGGTCTAAAAAGTTGTTAAATAATCAAAAATCGTAGCAAATATAGGGTGTTTCGTCAAATATTGTGTTTTTAAAATGTTTTTAATCGAAACATATTGTCTTTTATCGAAAAATTAAGAGATTTAAAAACGCAAGTAGTTAAATATGATTTTTTTAACATTTATTTGTTAATATAATTAAAATTGGCATGGTTTTTGTCAAACCGCTGATTTTGAGTAATTTAACAAAAATGAAAAGAACAATTACTGTTGCAATAAGTAGATTAACTTACGTTTCTCTGCTGTTTATTTGTTTTTATTCACAAAAGACTTGGTCTCAAGTTGCAGTAGATGAAATTAATCTACGAGCTGAAACACCATCGTCTACTTACACTTATTCTGATAGAGATTCGAATACAGTCGATTGGGGGCAAGGAGAAAACTTGGTGATAGAAAATATTGTCGTTGGTGGTACCACTTTCACAGTAGATTTATCCAGAAGGGTTGAAGCTATTTTTAGAAGGCACGACAATGCAAATGCACAAGGAGAATTGTGTAGTTATATTGTTCAAAATGCTCCAGGGTGTACAGGAACTTGTAGGGACTATGCAACAGATTTCCCTAGTGATGACACAGGAGCAACTGGTAGGGATTGTGATATGGAAGTTGGGTTGACTTCTGCGATTATCAATAGAGGAGCAAATGATTTATTCAAAAATAATGAGGTAACAGCAATAAATCTTGAGCGTGTTGATATTGTTTATGAATCTACTATAATTACTACAGCATCAGATTTAGATAATATTGGTTTTATAGTTAGTGAAAAAGACGCGAACAGTCCAATCAAAGCTGCAGCTATCAAAGATTATAATATTGCTACAAGTACAGTATTAGAATACGATGATTTAATAACAGTTTCTACTTATGGTATAGGAATAGGGGCTTCTAGTGATGGTCCTTTTCGTATAGATGGAACTACAGGCGATCGAATATTTAATATGGATTTATCTTGGGGGATTGATCCTCAAGATGGAGTTGGAACTGCTTTAGATCCTAATAGAAACCCAAATGATAGACCAAGAAGAACAGGTGGATCGACAAGTGATATTGGTACCGCGTTTATTTCATTAAGAGATTTAGGATTAGAGGTAGGAGATTCCTTTTTTGGTGTTTCCTATTTTCCTGTTGATGTAGTTCCTGGGAATGCAGGATTTGGAGGGGCAACTATTGATCTTTTAGATACTTCAACTTTCTTGCGAAATACGAGTACGGCAACTGGAGGAGGACAAGATGTATTAGGAGGTTTAGGAGTTTTAGTAACAAATAGAGCCGTAGTTAATGGTCTTGTTTATCAGGATAATAATGCAAACGGTAATTATGACTCGGGTACAGATACTCCATTGCCTAATATAGATATTATTGTAACAGATGCGCTAGGGAATAGCCAAACAGTACAAACCGAATCAACAGGTCAATATTCTGCATTGCTTGCGGCTACAGGAGTAGCAACTGTAGAAGTAGATACAAACGATCCAGATTTTCCATCCAATTTAGTCGCTCAAACAGAAGGAACAAACCCATCAACAGTTTCTGCAGTTTTAGGAACAACAGTCAATGCGGGTGATGATGGTTTTGCAACAGCACCTACCTTAACAGTAGGAGATTCCACAGTTGTCGAAGATCAGTTTACGCAACACACAATAACACTTAGTGCTGCTATTGCTATAGATGTAAGATACGAATTTGCTGTAACAGACGTTACAGCCACTTCTCCAGGAGATTATGGGCAGGCACCTACTTTCTTTACTAACGGTGTAACTTTTGATTCTAGTACAGGGCAAATTAATGTGCCTGCGGGTGTAACAGATTTCTTAGTTTTCTTCAAAACAGAATTAGATGCTATCGATGATAATAATGAAACCTATACTTTAACAGTTGGTAGTGTTTCTGGTACGGGAACGATTCTAGATGGCCTGGATAATGATGGTGATGATGTTCCAGATATTACGGATTTGGACGATGATAATGATGGTATTTTAGATACGGAAGAATTAAACTCATGTGCAGGGACAATTTCTTATGAATATTATGATGGAACACCAGCTGGTGACACGGTAGATAATATTCCAACTACAGGAGCTGATGGTATTGGAACCATAAATCAAATTGATGAAGATGCTGTAATTGCAGCATTAGGAGTTTCTGGTGATACTTATGGGCTAAGGTTTACAGGGTATTTTAATATTACAACTCCAGGCAATTATGAGTTTTATTTAACTTCAGATGATGGGTCAAAACTTTTTATAAATGATCAAGAGGTAATTGATAATGATGGTACTCATGGAGACGTAACTATTTTAAGAAACTATTTCCTTTCAACAGGACTTCATAAAATTGTAGTAGAATATTTTGATGCAGGAGGAGGAGATACTTTAATTTTAGAATATGCTTTAAACGGTTCTATTGCTAGACAAGAGTTACCGTTTGCCAATTTCTTCTGTAATCTTGATACAGATAATGATGGTACACCGAATCATTTAGATACAAATGCAGATGGTGATACTTGTCCAGATGCTCTAGAAGGAGACGGAGGTTTTGATAATTCAAACTTAAATGGAGAGTCTTTGTCTGGGTCTGTAAATGCTCAAGGAATACCTACGCAAGCAGGAGGTACTGGTCAAACAAATGTTTCGGCATTTAATGGAGCGACTATCGGTCCAGAATGTGTAGAAATAAGTATTAGTGATGATATAGAGACCGAAGGTGCAAGTTTAGAATTTACGGTTACATTGGATGCTCCAACTACGGAGCCAGTGACGGTTACTTTTAATACAAATGATGGTACGGCGACAGTAGTGGATAATGATTATGTGGATAATGATAATACTCTTACTATTCCTGCAGGAAGTACTACGGGGGCTATAACAGTACAGTCTGTTAGTGACGTTGTTGACGAAAGTAATGAAACTTTTAATGTTGTACTTAGTAATCCTTCTTCAGGTTCTTTTGCAGATGATACAGCATTAGGAACTATAAATGATGATGATGGCACTATTGATAGGGTGTGTGTCCAAGATGTTGTTGTGCTTAATTCGCTGGATTTTGATGACGCTACAATTACCATTGTTAATGAAGCAGGTTCAGCAGCTGCATTTGAAGTAGGTGATATTTTTCGATTTTCGAATGTAGCGACAGGTTTTGATGCTTTAGTTACTATTGAAGAATTTGTGAATGGGGCAGGGCTTATTACACTTGATGATACTTCTTCAGGAGGTTTTGAAAGAGCTTTTCAACCTGTTATAGATGGGACTCAGGGGGTTAATGGTCAGGAGGTGAGATTTACAATTCAAATTGTTGATACAGGTACTTTAAATGTGCGTACCGTTGCTGTCAACGCTACGGCTTTGGATATTGATGGAGGAAGTGCAATCAATGTAGAGAGAATTAGATTAGGCCTTCCTGATGCTTTTATTAACAATGGAGTAAATTCTGAAATAACAATTTCCACTACAGCTACTGAAATACAGGGAGAATCTACAACAGCTCCTATTGCTAATGGGATAACAATAGCTCCAGATTATGCTTTTACAGCATATTATCAGGCTACTACAGCAATATCATATACGATAGGTAAAGATGGTTTTGTTGGTGGAGTTGGGTTCGAAGATAGACAATCTTCATTACTTTTTGAAAGAATTACTTATACTACTCCTAATGAAGTATTATTAACGAATCCAATTATTTGTGGTACTGTATTTGTCGATGGAGTTCCTAGGCCAGGAGTTACTGTTACTTTATCTGGGCCAGAGTCAGGTTCTGTAGTTACAGATTCTAATGGTGATTATCAATTTGTAGTGACAACTGACGGTACGTATACTATCGTAGAAACAGACCCAGCTAATACGACTTCTACATCAGATGTAGATGGAGCAAATGATAATACAATCCAACGTGTAATAGATCTAGATTCTTCTTCAGGTAATAATTTCTTTGATGCAGGTATTAGTGTTACTAATATTACTGATGCTACAGAAGTAGAAAATACTAATTTACAGCATACGGTAACACTTAGTGCTACTACTAATGCATCATTAACCTTACCATTTACGATTACGGATGTTACCGCTACAGTAGGAGATGATTATGATACGCCTCCAACTTTCAGTAATAGCGTAACCTATGATTCGGCAAATGATGAGATTACAATTCCATCAGGAGTTTCAAGTTTTGTGGTGACCAATGGAGGAGAAGATGATAATATTTTCGAGCCAACGGAAACTTATACCATTGAGATTGATGGGGAAACTGCTACAGGAACGATAACAGATAATGACCCTATTGAATTCTCTATAGATAATGATGAAGAAATTGAAGGTACAGATTTAGTATTTACAGTTACACTTGATAATCCATCTTCTACAGATGTTACAATAGATTTTACGACTAATGATGGTACAGCAACTATTGCTGATGCTGACTATACAGCTAATAGTGGTACAGTAACAATATTGGCAGGTGATACTACTGGTACAATTACTGTTATTACCAATAATGATACAGTAGATGAAATAGACGAAACTATTTCTGTTATCTTATCCAATCCATCAGAAGGTACTATATCAGATACTACAGGTATAGGTACTATCACAGATAATGATACTGCTGCTGTAACATCGGTAACGAGTGATACTGTTTTCGAAGACCAAGTCTTAACTCACACAGTTACTCTAGATGTTATAAGTACAACAGATAATGATTATCCGATTTCAATTACAGATGGATCAGCTAATGCACCCGCAGATTATAATAGTACTCCTATTTCTTTTACGAATGGAGTTACTTTTAATAGCGGTTTAGGAACGGTTACAGTCTCTGCAGGAGTAACTACTTTCGATATCTTAATTGATTCAGAAATAGATAATGACACTGAAGGGTCAGAGACTTACACCATCAGTGTTGGCGGTCAAAATGCAACGGGTACTATTCAGGATAATCCAGATGCGGATGGAGATAATGTACCTGATATCGTTGATTTAGATGATGATAATGATGGGATCTTAGATGCTGATGAATGTGGTAGTGTTATCAATGCGACATTTGTATCAACAAATGCGGTTTCACCTGGGTTTACTTCTTTTACGGATCCGGCAGAAACAGCTGATGGAGATATCAATAATATTGGAGGGGCAGGAGCTAATGGTTTTGTTTTTGATACAACATCTGCGGGTGTAGAAAATCCAACATTTAACTATACGTTTATTGTTCCAGTAAATATTTTTGCTTATTCGTTTGAGCTTTATGGAACTGTAGGGGGAGTCATAGGTGAACAGCTTACGAATTATGATATAGAAATTAGAGATAGTGGTAATGTAGTTGTATTTGAAAGAAATGTATCTACAGCAAGCCTTTTGCCAAATGGTACGCCATTAGAAATTTCAGGTTTTAGTCTTGCTCCAGGAAATTATTCTTTTACTCTAGTTGATAGAGATGTACCTCGAAATAATAGAGAATTTAGTGAAGTTAGGTTTATTGGTTGTCCAGATACAGATACCAATGGTACACCCGATTATTTAGATTTAGATTCGGATAATGATGGATGTCCAGATGCCTTAGAAGGAGATGGAGGTTTCGATTTTAGTGATACTGTTTCTGCAGGGGATAGAAGTTTAGGAGATAATGTTGATGCTAACGGTATTCCTATTGTAGATAGTGCTTCAGCTGCTCAAGGTGATTTGAGTTCTACAGACGATACAACTGTAGGGGTGGAATGTGTTAGTATCTCTATAGATAATGATGCTGAAATAGAAGGGACAAATTTAGTATTTACGGTTTCGTTAGATAGTCCAGCTAATGGTGATATTACGATCCCTTTTAGTACAGCTGATGATAGTGCTACTTTAGCGGATAGTGATTATGTAAATACTACTGGAACCTTAACAATATCGGCAGGAGATACTACAGGAACAATCACTGTTTCTACTACTTCTGATACTACTGTTGAGCCAGATGAAGATTTATTTGTAAATCTGGGCACTCCTAGTGCAGGTACAGTTACAGGTGCTCAAGGTGTTGGTACCATAGAAAATGATGATTTTTTACCAGTTGCTCAGGATGATGATGCTACAGTTTCAGAAGATTCAAGTGTTGAGATCAGTGTCTTAGATGATAATGGTAATGGCGCAGATAGCTTTGGCGGAGATGGACCAAATAGTGGTACGATTAGCCTATCAAGTGGTACAACTAGTGAAGGAGGAACTGTTGTAGTAGATGACAATGGTACTTCTGCTGATCCTACTGATGATACGATTACGTATACTCCTGCTACAAATTTTAATGGAATAGATACCTTTGATTATTTCATAACTGATGGAGATGGTGATACTTCTACAGCTACAGTTACTATAAACGTTACTCCAGTTACGGATGACATTGCAGATTTAAATGAGGATGAGACTACCCCAGAGGATACAGATCTTACGGGTGA
>CANMML010000019.1 GCA_947499005.1 uncultured Aquimarina sp. | reverse complement strand
TTTCTGGATTGGACTCCAAAAATTCGCCTCAATAATGCAAGGCTGGTTGCTTTTTAAAGATGTGTCCAGACGGTAGCTTATGAATGCGGTAAGTAGAACGACTCAAAGTCTTTATGATTGCTATACCGGACATTCAAGAAAAATATTACTGCCTGATTTTTAAAAGTCCATGAGATGTCCAAAGATCATTATTCACGACTAAATCAATACCGTTCTATGTGGGTTCTTGTTTTTTTTGATTTACCAACCGAAACTAGAAAAGACCGCAAAGTGGCGTCAAGATTTCGCAAAAATCTTTTAGACGATGGTTTCGGGATGTTTCAATTTTCCATCTATATCCGATTTTGTGCTAGTCGTGAAAATGCAGCCGTACACATAAGACGTACCAAAAGTAATTTGCCCAAACATGGAAAAGTTTGCATTATGCAAATAACCGATAAACAGTTTGGCATGATCGAATTATTTCATGGTCAAAAAGAACTCCCTCCAGACAAACCTAGTCAGCAGTTGGAACTCTTTTAGAATAAAAAAACGATGCTTGTATTCTAGTAAAAGAACACCATAAGCATCGTTTTTTCAATTTGAACAAGGTTAAAAACCTTAGTAAAGTCAAGGCTTACGACAGGTATCCTGTGAATCCTCACATAAAAATAGAACTTTGAAAGCAATTCACAACATACAGGATTATTTCATTAAATATGGGAATCCTGTGAATCCTCACATAAAAATAGAACTTTGAAAGCAATTCACAACTGTCGCCTTTAAACTAAAAAACACCTTAACCCTGTGAATCCTCACATAAAAATAGAACTTTGAAAGCAATTCACAACGCTAAACTTGCAAGTGTTGTTTATGCTATACCTGTGAATCCTCACATAAAAATAGAACTTTGAAAGCAATTCACAACAAATAATATATCAATGTTTAACAATTGAAACCTGTGAATCCTCACATAAAAATAGAACTTTGAAAGCAATTCACAACTCAAATAAACAAATTAGATCGTTAGTGTCACCTGTGAATCCTCACATAAAAATAGAACTTTGAAAGCAATTCACAACTATTCGTTATCCATAGATGGCTCACCTAGTCCTGTGAATCCTCACATAAAAATAGAACTTTGAAAGCAATTCACAACGAGCATATAGGCCACATTGTTGATGGAGTACCTGTGAATCCTCACATAAAAATAGAACTTTGAAAGCAATTCACAACTCCAAACAAAGAATTGGCACAAAGAATTGGCCTGTGAATCCTCACATAAAAATAGAACTTTGAAAGCAATTCACAACATTGGATTAGTAGCTATTTGGGGACTTCCCCTGTGAATCCTCACATAAAAATAGAACTTTGAAAGCAATTCACAACTTAATCGCTGCTACATTTGGTGTTATGCCACCTGTGAATCCTCACATAAAAATAGAACTTTGAAAGCAATTCACAACGGTTGGTTATTCGTTAGACCATTAGCATGGCCTGTGAATCCTCACATAAAAATAGAACTTTGAAAGCAATTCACAACGAGGAGGATTGACTTAACAAGCTCATTCAACCTGTGAATCCTCACATAAAAATAGAACTTTGAAAGCAATTCACAACCTTGCCCTACAACAGAATCTACCGTATTATCCTGTGAATCCTCACATAAAAATAGAACTTTGAAAGCAATTCACAACACCTAGACTTCTTCTTTGAGCAACACTTAGCCTGTGAATCCTCACATAAAAATAGAACTTTGAATGTAATACACCACAATATTTTTCTTAAAAAAAAACAAGAACTCTCCTCTCCTATTTCAAGAATATCTTTAAAATATATTATATGCCAGGCAACTATTCTTAAATTAATTGCGTCTATGTTAATAGAGAGTCTAACGTAACCAATTTACTGTTGAAAATTATTCCATTTCATAAAAATGATACAGCGCTTATAAAGAAAGCTGCGCAACAAGATAGAGAAGCGCAACATCAATTGTATCATAATTATGCTTCAAAAATGCTGAGTGTTTGCCGTAGGTATATTAAAGACATACACTTTGCAGAAGAAGTAATGTTAAATGGTTTTCTGAAGGTTTTTGTAAACCTAAAAAAGTTTGCCTTTGAGGGGAACTTTGAAGGCTGGATTCGAAGAATTATGATCAATGAATGTATTTCTCATTTAAGAAAGCAAAAAAAGTTATTCTTTACCGAAGACATCATGATCACTTCCGAAGCTTCTTGGAATAATATTTCTATGGTAATCGATGTTGATCAAATTCAAGAAGTCATCGATCGATTACCAGAAGGCTACAAAACAGTATTCGTTTTATATGCTATCGAAGGGTATAAACATTTGGAAATCGCTAAAATGCTAGATATCAGTGAAAGCACATCAAAGTCTCAACTTTTTAAAGCGAGAAAGCTTTTACAACAAAAAATAAAAGAATTAAATACGACAAATCATGGCGCCATTAAAATATGAAGATGAATTTAGAGAGAAGTTAGAACAGCGCGCTATATCGCCTTCTAACGATAGCTGGAGTCGTCTATCTTCGCAGTTGGATACGTATGCTGTTTCTCGAAAACGAAAAACAAAAAACTACAGGTTATGGATTGGAGGAATTGCAGCTAGTATCATTGGTATATTATTGGCTTTACCTTTTCTATTGGATTCTACCAACGACTCTCCTATAACCAAAGAGCAATATGTAGTAATCGATAGTTTAGAAAGTGGCGATACTCCATCTAAAGAAACTACACCTTCTCTAGAAAAACAAAAGGAGCAAATAGTTGCTACAAATTTGATTCAGCAAGAAGAAAAGACAACTTCTTTATCTGGTGTTACACAAATTACAAACACTAAAGCCTCTGCTGATAATTCATCCTCTAAGATTTCAAAACTTAATGCAAAGAATTCTCAAAAAAATTATAGTGTAAATAAAATAGTACAAAATGAAACACTAGCACAAAACAATGGTAATAGTGACATTCTTAACGATGAATTGCAAATTGAAATTAGTCATAAAATTAAAGAAGTAGCTTCAATCGTTAGTTCTTTACAAAATCAAAATCAAGCTGTAACTGATGATGAAATCGAACAGCTACTACGAAAAGCACAATTAGAAATCACCACAGAAAGAATCTTAACATCTAACACAATCGATGCATCTGCACTGCTTCTAGACGTAGAATCGGAATTGGATGACACCTTTAAAGAACGAGTTTTTGAAGCGCTAAAAACTGGTTTTAAAAAATTAAAGACATCGGTTGCAGAAGTAGACCATTAATTCATCTAACATTTTGTTTTACAACACATTTTATGTACCCTTTTTAGTTACACCAACAATCCAGAGTAAAACAGGTTTAAAATCAATCCACAAATGAAAACCATTTTTAAATATGCCACTGTCGTGGCCCTAATATGCTATTGCCATATTTTAACGGCACAAGAAATAAACAATTCAACCGATCCAGAACTTCTTATCGCACAGAAAGAACAGGTCATTCTTAAAGAAAAGGAACTCTTAAAAAAGGAAGTCATGCTCATTAATGAAAGACTTGCCAAAGGAGAAATCACTATTGAGACGTCTCAAAAGCTAAAACAAGAGGTCGCTAAAAAAAGAGCCTTGAATATTGAAAACAAAATAGCCATACTCGAAAACGAAATGGAACTATTAGAGAGAAACAAATTAACTATTAGAGATCTAGAAAACGACTTTAGACTTTTCTGCCTCAAAGAAAAAACAGAAACAGATACTTTAACAAATACACATCAAAAAAAGAAATCTGAAAAATATGACAAACGAACCTACACAAATCTGTTAATTGCTTTTGGAATAAATAACACTTTAACTTCTGGCCAATCCTTAGATAATACTGACTATGAATTTTGGGGAAGTCGCTTTTTTGAGCTCGGTATTACTAGAAAAACTAGGGTATTTAAAAATTCTAATTTTTTAAGAATTAAGTATGGGATTTCCTATCAGTTTAACGGCTTAAAACCTACAGGCAATCGTTACTTTGTTGACAATGGAAGGCAAACTGACCTAGAAGAGTTTAGACTTCCTCTAGACAAGTCTAAATTTAGAATGGATAACATTGTCGTTCCTATTCATTTTGAATTTGGTTCTTCCAAGCTTAAAGAGTTCGAAGATAAAATTAGATACGACACTAATAAACACTTCAAAATAGGAATAGGTGGATACATTGGGGGCAATGTGAGTACCAGACAAAAATTGAAATACAAAGAAAACGGTGATAAAGTGAAAGATAAAATTAAGAGAGACTACAATACTAGTGATTTGATTTATGGAATAAGTGGCTATATCGGATTTGGAGACCTTTCATTATATGCTAAATATGACCTAAACCCTGTTTTTAGAAATGAAACCATAGACCAGCATAATATTTCTATAGGATTACGTCTTGATTTATAACCTTTATCAATTTATTAACTATTACAAACGACTCATATGAGTCGTTTTTTGTAAGTTGCATCGAGTCATAACAAGTCATATTAGAGAAATTGCAACACTTTTTCCTTTTTAACGTAATTAAAGTCAACTATTTCGCTCACAAGGTTCCTAATTACAACTAAATTTTTAGCATTTCGAGATAGACTTTTAAAATATATAGCTCGAAAAACAACAAAGTCTTAAAAAACTCTAAATCCCTTTGTTTATAAGGGGCGAGAGTGTTAATATTGTTATTGAAAAGAAAGCGAATTACTAATATCAAATTTAAATTATGAAAAAAGTCATATTAATGGTTGCCACAGTTGCAGCAGTTTTGACTTCTTGTGCGTCAAAAAAAGAATTGACTGCATTACAAGAAAAGCAAAAAAAGACTAAAGAATTACTTGATAGTGCTACTCTTAAATTAAATGTTTGTGAAGAGCAGAAAAAATCTAGCTCGAATGAAATAGGTCTATTAAGGGAAAAAATAAACTTACTTAAAAACTCTAATTCAGCTTTACAGAATAATGTAAATAACTTAGCTACATTATCTACTAAAGAAGCTCAAAACTTAGAGCGCTCTTTAGAAAGCATCAAAGAAAAAGATGTTCAAATTAATTCTTTACGTGATGCGATTACTAAAAAAGATTCGGTAACACTTGCTTTAGTAACAAGCTTAAAAGGAGCTTTAGGGAATTTAAATGATGAAGACATTGAAGTGAATGTTGAAAAAGGTGTTGTATTTATCTCTATCTCTGATAAATTATTATTCAATAGCGGAAGCTACAATGTATCTAGTAAAGCAAAAGCTGTATTAGGAAAAGTAGCAACTGTAGTGAACAACAAACCTGAAATTGAATTCTTAGTAGAAGGTCACACAGACAATGTTCCTTATAAGAAAGGCGTACTTTTAGACAACTGGGATTTATCTGTTAAGCGTGCAACTGCTGTAGTTCGCGTATTACAAAATGAATTTAAGGTAGATCCTTCTCGTATGACTGCGGCAGGAAGAAGTCATTATATACCATTAACTTCTAATGATACTAAAGCAAACAAAGCTGCTAACCGTAGAACTCGTATTGTGGTATTACCGAAGTTAGATCAATTCTACAATATGATTGATGAAGGCATGAAGAAAGCAGCTTCTCAAGGATAAAAAGAATCACATTATAATGCAATTTTAAAAGCGGCTTTAGGCCGCTTTTTTTTGTGGCATGATGGATGATTATTTCTGTTTATGATCTCCATAATCATTTACAAAATCCCAACCCATTATTGAAACCTCTCTATTGAAACTAATTTGACAATAATCGCATCATCTGTATCATTATTAACCACCTACAAAAACCAGTATTTATAAGGGCTAAACGTAACTTTAAGGAAACTTCTAAATCTTTTTTATCATGAAGAAAATTACGATTCTTTTTACGCTTTTAATCTCTTATTTTGGGATCAGTCAGACAGTATTATTTAATTATGATACGATAAACCCTGACTTCGAATTTTGTTTTGATGCTCCAGACCCAGATCAATGTACAACTACTCGAGAAACGAATGATGATACTTCGGGGGTCAATACTTCTAACATGTTCTTGCAATCTATTGCACCGACTGTTGGTGGGCCTTTTCAATATGGTATTGGTATCGAATTTGACGGTCCATTTGACCCGCAACCTACTATAAATAGTACTGGAGAAATTCTTTCGATTGCTTTTAGATCTGACAATAACCCTACAGGAAATCTTGCTATTACCGCACAATTATGGGCTAATGATAATGATCGCATAGACGGTTTTAGCTCATATACAAAAACGGATGGCTCTTGGGAGATAATATTTTTTGATTACACAGGGTCAACTCCCGCAGGAGCATTTGATAATGATACAGGCATTGTCCGCGCAAATTTCTTCATTAGCGAAGGTGCTGCTAATGGATTTACTTACGGTATTGATGAAGTAACTTTAAACACCGCTGCTTCTTTATCTACCGATACAATTGCAGAAAACACGGAAGTAGTTTTCTCTCCAAACCCTGTTATAGATCAAATCAATATTAGCACTACTGGAGATATAGTCATTTTTGATATACTTGGAAATAAAGTGTATGAAGGAATTAGTGATACCACTAACATTGATGTTTCTGCATTAGCTTCTGGAGTTTACTTTTTAGTAGCTGAAGGAAAGAAGACGACTAAGTTTATCAAACAATAGTCGTTATTCAAATATTGAGAAATTACAAAAAGGAAAGGGGTGTACATTTTGTACACCCCTTTCTTATTGATATGAAATACTTTCAGGTTACTATAACTCTAATAAACCATTTGTTTTTCTTACTCCTTCTGCACTTTCAGTTAGCTTAGCTTTTTCTGCCTCATCTAATTCGATCTCTACAATTTTTTCGATACCATTCTTTCCTAAAAGAACTGGTACACCTATAGAAATATCTTCCATTCCGTATTCTCCTTCTAATAAAGCAGAACAAGGGAACATTTTCTTTTGATCACAAACAATTGCTTGTACCATACTAGATACTGCCGCACCTGGCGCGTACCAAGCAGAAGTTCCTAATAAACCAGTTAATGTTGCTCCTCCTACTTTAGTGTCAGCAGCTACTTGCTCTAAACGCTCTTCAGTTAAAAATTCTGAAGCCTTAACACTATTTCTTGTTGCTAAACGTGTTAATGGTAGCATTCCTTTATCAGAGTGTCCTCCGATAACCATTCCGTCAATATCTGAAATTGGAGCTTCTAAAGCTTCTGCTAAACGATATTTGAAACGAGCACTATCTAAAGCTCCTCCCATACCGATGATACGGTTTTTAGGAAGATCAGTTGTTTTGTGTACTAAATAAGTCATCGTATCCATTGGGTTACTTACCACAATGATAATTACATTTGGAGAATGCTTAATTAAGTTTTCTGAAACTTGTTTTACGATACCTGCATTAATACCAATTAACTCTTCACGAGTCATTCCTGGTTTTCTTGGAATACCAGAAGTAATTACAGCTACATCAGAACCCGCAGTTTTTGCATAATCATTCGTGCTTCCTACGATTTGAGTATCAAAATTTAGCAAAGATGCAGTTTGCATTAAGTCCATCGCTTTTCCTTCAGCATACCCTTCTTTAATATCAAGGATTACTACTTCAGAAGCAAAATTTTTAATAGCAATATATTCTGCACAACTGGCACCTACAGCTCCAGCACCAACAACAGTTACTTTCATTATCTAATGTTTTAGGATTAAAAATACTGCGTAAAAATACAAACTATCAAAGGTTTTCCCAGTTAATAAAATGAAAATAAAAACTTACATATCTTATCAATATATCAATATACGCGACATATTTACCCTATAATAATAATTTGAAGCTATTTACAGGTCTATTGATATTATCTCTCCCAAGCATTTAGAACACTTATAATGAATCGGATACTTCTAGATTACCCCTTAGCCATTTTTTCAGTATTGGGAATTGACGCTCTTCATCTACAAAGCCCATCCAAATAAAAAGAGGCATTCCTATATACGTTTTATTATTAAATTGCTCTATAAGCCATTCCGAAGATCCTTTGTAACCATCTGGATGGAAAACAATTTCTGGATCTAATTCTAGATGATGTAATGCGGCATAAGACCAAAGTATTGAAACCATTTCATCTCCAAGACTTGGCCATTCTTTTCCTATCTTACTAGTGCCTATAAAAGGTCTTAACCTTTCTTCGGTTACTGCAATATGGCCTGCTTCGTGTAATAAATCTCCTGGATATTTCATTTTATGAATATCCATTAAAATAGAACCTTCTTTAAAATGAAGTCCTGGTAAGAATGTTTTATAATCTATAACTTCTTCAATTACAGGGATGCCTATCCCATTTAAAAAATTAGTTATTTTATCTACCAACTCTTTATCAAAACTCATATTAATTATCTCTTAAACTATTTATTATCAACAATACACTTCATTCTTGCATATGCAATTAGAAGGGGAATAAAATTTGCACTATCAAAATATCAAATGATTGCACAATCTTAATTGTATATTATTTGATGATGAAGAAAACATGCATATTGTGTTAGAGACGGTATTCTCTAGTTCTCGGTCACTTATAAGTCTTCTCGTTTACTAATTTACTATTCTCATAATATTTCCAAACGCCTATTTTCTTATCATTATGGTAATTGCCCTCTATGGTAAGAATCCCTCTACCAGTATAGAATTTATTAATCCCTTCTAACAAACCATTCTCATAAGTAAATTCTTTAATAAGAATATCTTTTACAGAATATACTAATTGCTTTCCGTGCTTTTTCCCTTCTACATATTCGATGGTTTCGGCGACATGACCATTATCGTAATAAGTAGTTTGCAAGCCATGTAACTGATCCTCTTTATAATTTTCTTCGGTAAGTACTTTAGTACTATTTTTATGATAGTGCAGCCATTTCCCTTCTCGATTTCTATTGACTAATCTTCCCTTACTAATAACATTCCCGTTTTGAGAATAATACACAAGGTCTGCCACTCGACCGTTATTTGAAAATGTTTTTATAGCTGATGGCTGATTACTGAATCCTCTCTTGTAGAATTTAAACTCCCCGACCTCAACACCGTGATCGAATCTTCCAGTATATCTTATTTGATCCGTTCCTTTGAATTTTTTCTCCCACAAACCATGTCTAGTACCATCAGCATGGTACTGGTTAATTTGGGCAAAACTAACGGCACTAAACAAAACCAAAAAAATGCCAATTAAAAAATGTTTAACAGTCTTCATAAATAGATAAACAAAACTTAAGCGTTACTTATATGTAACATTAAAAATAATAAATCATGAAACTTTTATCAAAAATCTTACCAATTACTCTATGTGCATTACTTTTCGCATCCTGCTCTGATGATGACAACACCGATAGTTTAGGGAATAACAATACCGGAATAACCATAACCAATTTTGTAGCTACTAACGAAAATTATAGTTTGCTTGCCGCCGCTCTTCAAGCTACTGGACTTGACGATATATTAAATAATACGAACACCCAATATACAGTCTTTGCTCCTAATAATGATGCTTTGAGTTCTTTTTTGACTGCAAACGGCTTCACTAATGGACTTGCCGACATAGACACCGATGAGGAGATCGCCTTGGTTAGAAACATATTATTAAATCATGTTATATCTGGAGCTGAATTAAAAGCAGATGCTGTCATTGCAAGTGCTCCTGCTTATGTTAAAAATGCAGCAACAGGACCTGCCGACTTTACTGGAGATATCCCAAATCTTTCTACATACTACGCCGTAATTGATAATAATGTTGTTATCAATGGCGGAGTGACGGTAACCACTCCTGATGCTTTCGATGCCAATAATGGAATCATTCATGCCATAGAAGAAGTAATTGGTTTGCCAACTATAGTAACATTTGCCACTGCTGACCCAAACTTTTCTACGTTAGTAAGTGCATTAACCTCATTAACTCCTGCTACAGACTTTGCTAGTATCCTAGGACGTACAATGGGCGATAATAGTGATGATATTGATCCTCCTTTTACGGTTTTCGCTCCTAATAATGATGCGTTTTCAATGGTAGACCCTATACCTGCTGAAGCTCCTCTAACAGATATCTTATTACATCATGTAATTTCTGGGGCTAATATTGTTTCTGGCGATTTAACCGATGGAATCTCTACAACTACACTAAACGGAGACATCACAATCAACTTACCAGGAAATGATAACAATCCTGCCAAAATTACTTCTGGAAATGGAACAATGGACATCGATATTATCGCAGTAGATGTACAAGCATGGAATGGTGTTATCCATGTTATTGAAAGTGTTTTAGTTCCTTAAAGGAAAGAAAGCCTAATAAAAAAACTCATTAGAGTTCGATTACCCTGATTTGATTTCCCTTTAGTCCTCTTGGATTAAAGGGTTTTCTTTTTACATTTTATAAAAGCATTTACTATTCGATCACGAATGTAATTGGCTTTGTAAAAGTCATTTTTATTCGGTTTCCAAATTGAACTCCTGGTCTAACCATTTTAGGTATTAAATTAAGTACCCTTTTCGCTTCCTGTCTTAAGTCCTCATAATCTGAATCTACATTGATATCAATAATATTACCTTCTTTATCTACAGAAAAGTTAGTTTGAATCTGTTGAGCCCCCTTAAGTCCCAAAGACACTCCAATATTGGTATTAAACTTATTTATTAGAATATCATCAAGTCTCTTTGAAAAACAAGCTCTTCTTTCACTTCTTAAAGCTATACATTGGCATCCTTTAAAAATAGCTGCTTCTTCCATTGTTAATACAGGCACATCAGTAGGCACAATGACTTCATTTACCAATTTAGAAGTCACTTTTTCTCCTTTTGCATATTTTATATAGCCCTCAACTTTCCCTTCATGGTTTATCTTTTCCCATTTACCGTGGAAACGATCATTATCATATTTCCCTTTCCAAATTAAATTACCACTTATATCATAACGAGATTCAATGCCTTCCTTAACTACTCCTCTCACAAAACCTTCTGTTTTAACATTTCCATTCTTGAAATACTCCGTATAGATTATGTGTTTTTCTTTATTGGTATAATCTATCTCCCATGCTTTTTCTCCTGTCTCGTAAAAACTATTCCAGAGCCCACGCATTTCCCATCTTATGTATTGACCTTTGCTATACAATTGTCCTGATTCGTAAAACTTTATATAGCGCCCTGTTTTTATATACCAACTTTTCCCTTCTGGTTTTTTATAATCTACTTCGAAATGTTTCTTACCCGATTTATAATAACCCGTCTGGACAAAATCTCCATTCGGTTTGGGTTTGTCTTCAAATTTTAATTGTCCACTTTCAAAGAAACCTCTCCCTCTTCCTGTATAAACTCCTTCTTGATTTAATATTTTTTGAGAACTTAACTTACCACTCTCATAATATTCTTTATAAACACCTACCCTTACACCATCTTTATAAACAGCTTCGCTCTTAATATTTCCATTATCAAAGTGCTCATGAAACTTACCGTTTACAGGTATTTGTTTTTGACTAAAACTAGAATAGGTTATTAATAGTAAAGAAAAATAGAATATTACATTGAGCATAACTATAACGTTTCCCACAAGTATATAAAAAAATAACCCCCAAACAAAATTGTTCGGGGGTTATACTATTTGCTACAAGAATAGCATTACTTCTATTTTTTCTTTGTCTTTTGTTGTTTTTCAGCTTCTTGCATTGCCTGCTGTAAACGCTCCTTGAATTTACTTTTTTTCTTTGGCTTCTTTTTATTCTTTTCTATTTCTGCATGAATTTTGTCTTCATCCAAAATAAAATTCTTGATCACTAACATAATCCCAATAGTAATAATATAGGATACCGAATAGTATAATGATAAGCCCGAACTAAAGTTATTATAGAAGAATAATAAAAATACCGGAGATAGGTACATCATAAACTTCATGTTTGGCATACCAGGTTGCTGTGTCTGTTGCATCGCTTGACTACTTGTCAATTGTACATTAAAGAACATCGCAATCGATGCTATGATAGGCAATAAACTAATATGATCTCCATAAAAAGGAATCTTAAATGGAAGATCTGCAATGATATCGTAACTAGATAAATCATCTACCCACATAAAAGCTTTTTGACGTAACTGTATTGCTGTTGGGAAAAAGCTAAACAAAGCATAGAAAACGGGCATTTGCAATAAAGCTGGTATACAACCCGCCATCGGATTGACCCCTGCTTTGCTATAGATCGCCATCGTTTCTTGCTGCTTTTTCATGGCATTGTCCTTGTACTTTTCATTTACTTCTGTGATCTCTGGACGTAAGACTTTCATCTTGGCTTGAGATAGGTATTGCTTGAAGTTAATTGGAGACATTGCCAAACGAACCAAAATAGTCATCAAAATAATAGCAATTCCTGCTGGTAAAAAGCCATCTAAGAAATTGAATAATGGCATGAAAACATATTTGTTTAACGTTCCAAAAATTCCCCAACCTAAATCGACAACCTCATCAAGATTTTTATCATAGCTATTTAAGACATTATAATCTGTAGGACCATAATACCAATTCATATTATAGTTTAAGTTTCCTGAAGAAGCTACTAAAGGTGTCTTAAGCGTAAACTTCTTTAATTTTAAAGTATCTAAATCTTCATCTTCTATTAAGTTCTTCGACGTAAGTTTAGCCTTTTCGAAATGTGTATTCGTCAATAAGATAGAAGAAAAGAAGTGTTGTTTGAAAGCTACATAGCTAACATCTTCTACCTCTTTTTCTTTAAAATCTCCAACTCCCAAATCATTATCTCTTCCTTCCTCATATTCATAATACAATCTAGTGTAACGATTCTCAAAGGAATTACTTTTTGCATGTCGTAACGCTTCTAACTCCCAATTTAGATTAATCTCTCTCGAAGTATCTAAAACTTGCTCTAATCCATTAGATCGAACTGCAAAATCGAGCATGTATTCATTCGGCTTTAGCGTATAGACATATTCTAAATACTGAGTACTCGAAACTTTTAAACGCATCGCCAATTGCTGATCCTCTCCAACTTTAGTCAAACTAGGTTCAAAAAACAATTCTTTGGTATCCAACACACGATTATCACGGGTATTGAACGTTAATCCTAACGATGCATTTTTTCCATCCTTAATGATGTAAACTGGTAATGAATCGTAAGTGTTATACTTCTTCAATTTAGCCTCCGAAATATAACCTCCTTTATTATTAATCTTTAAACGTAATACTTCGTTTTCAAGAATCGTTTCTCCTCCATTTGCAGAAGCTAAGGTTTGTGAATATCCAAAAGACCCCAATTGTTTGTAAGCGGCAACTTTCCCTAAGGAATCTACTGCTGCTTTTGGTGCTGCTTCTATTACTGGAGCTACCTGCGCTACATTCTTTGTAGCTTCGACTTGCTCTTGTTTTGCTTTCTCTGCTGCTAACTCTTCTTCTGTTGGCTTATTTACATAAAAAAACCAAATGGCTATGGCAATTAATAGCACATAGCCGATTATAGATTTAGCATCGAACTGCTTTTCTTCCATAAGAATATTGTAAGATTATTTCTTTGTTTGATTATTGTCTAATGCTGCTTTTACAAACGCTACAAAAAGTGGATGTGGTTTTAACACTGTACTTTTATATTCTGGGTGGTATTGTACTCCTACAAACCATGGGTGATCTGCAATTTCGACAATTTCTACTAATCCCGTTTTAGGGTTTACTCCTGTTGTTTTAAGCCCTGCAGCTTCTAATTGTTCTTTGTATTCTGAATTGTATTCGTAGCGATGTCTGTGTCGCTCTTTAATATCGACCTCTTTGTAAGCATCGTATACTTTACTTCCCTTTTCTAACTGACAAGCCCAAGCTCCAAGACGCATCGTACCTCCCATGTTGGTAATGTCTTTTTGCTCTTTCATTAAATTGATCACTTGATGTGCAGCTTCTGGGTTTTGCTCTTGTGAAATTGCATTTTTCAGCCCCACAACATTACGTGCATATTCGATAACTGCCATTTGCATTCCTAAACAAATTCCTAAAAATGGAATCTTGTTTTCACGAGCAAAACGTACTGCTTCGATTTTCCCTTCAATACCTCGCTCTCCAAAACCAGGAGCAACTAAAATGGCATCTAAATGACCTAATTTTTTCTGAGCCTCTTCAGGTTTTAAAAACTCCGAATGAATACTGTCTACCTTAACTTTTACTTCATTTTCTGCTCCTGCATGTATAAAAGCTTCTAGAATTGATTTATATGAATCTTGTAATTCGACATATTTCCCCACCAAACCAATGGTAACTTGATGCTGTGGATTTTGATGACGCGTTACGAAATTGTTCCAAGCTGTAAGATCTACTTTTTCTTCTACCGGTAATCCAAATGTTTCTAATACGACACGATCCAAACGCTCTTGTAGCATTAAATTTGGTACTTTATAAATCGTAGAAGCATCTATAGATTGAATAACTGCTTCTTTTCTAACATTACAAAACAGAGCTAACTTCTTACGCAAATCATCGTTTAATTCGTGCTCTGTACGACATACCAAAACATCTGCTTTTAACCCACTTTCCATTAGGGTTTTCACACTGTGTTGTGTTGGCTTTGTCTTTAATTCTCCTGCTGCTGCCAAATATGGAACCAAAGTCAAGTGGATGACCATAGAGTTTTCATCTCCTAACTCCCATTTCATTTGGCGCACTGCTTCGATATAAGGTAATGACTCTATATCACCAACAGTACCTCCTATTTCTGTTATCACGATATCATAATCACCAGATTTCCCTAGGATTTGAATACGCTCTTTAATTTCATTGGTTATATGCGGAACTACCTGAACTGTTTTCCCTAAAAACTCACCACGGCGTTCTTTTTCGATAACACTTTGGTAAATTTTCCCTGTAGTAACATTATTTGCTTGTGATGTAGGTACATTTAAGAAACGCTCGTAGTGTCCTAAATCTAAATCGGTCTCTGCTCCATCGTCAGTTACATAACATTCCCCATGTTCATATGGGTTTAAAGTCCCCGGATCTACATTTATATATGGATCTAATTTTTGGATGGTAACTCTGTGCCCTCTAGCCTGTAATAGTTTAGCTAACGAAGCTGCAATAATCCCTTTTCCTAATGACGACGATACCCCTCCTGTAACAAATATGTATTTCGTTTCGTGCATTTGCAGCCTACTTTTAGATTTTTGAATAACGGGGCAAAAGTACGAATTGAGGTTTGAAGATGGAATATTTATTACTGAATATTTAATATTGAATCTTCAAAAACTAATATTGACAACTTCAAATTCAAATAAAAAAGCTATTTCCCTGTAAAGATAAATAGCTTTTCTTCTTATAAAATTTAAAATTTCGACCATCTACGATGAGGGGGGGATACTCATTTTAAATTTAAAAACCTGTTTCTTATCAAATTCCGATTTCACCGCCCTTAGTCGATTTAAATTTTCCCAACCGTAGTAAATTGCTAGTAAATCTAAACGTCCTTTTTCGGTTTCTGGGTCTTCCACCAATGAGTAATCCACAAAATTAATAAACGAACCTTCAGTATATTTTGCTAAAGCTTCCCTAAACTCCTTTACCCATTTTACATACTCTTTATTTCGACTCTCATTCGCAAATAGATTTGAGGCATCATCCCACCAACATTGTATTTGAAGCAGATAAGGTTTGTCATGATAAGCAAACACCCTCCTTTCTACATTTTCTTGTACTGCACCACCTAAACAATGAAAGCTCATATATCTAACAACATCACTATAAAAACAAGTCTTTGCTAGAAAATTATAAATAGCATCAACTAGTGCATGATGATCTTCCTCTTTTTTTGCTTTTGGAAAACTCGAGGAAATCTTATGCGGATGTGGACGATCGCATGTCGAATTGGGAGCTCCTGGCAATACACCATATCCTCGATCTGAACATTTAGAAGAACTTTTAGACTCATCTAATGAAGTCATCGGATTCAGAAAATCATTAATTACATTCTGATGACTAGCCAAAGACAATGGCTGAATTTCACTAGCTGCTTTCACTGCTCTTTTTGCTGCACTTTCCCCGTTAATTTGTAAAGGGACATCTCCAAGGCTAATATCTACATTACCTGTTATCTTCTCGGTAATGCTCGTAAAATACTTATCTGCTATCAATTCTTCTTTAAAATGCTTTTTTAGAAGATTCTTTAAGTCTTTTGCATTCCCATAAAACATTCCTCCCATTCGTGCATACACTACACTTTTATCTCCTTTTGGCATTTCTTTTTCGTCTTCCTTACTTGGCTTAGCTACCATCAATCGACAAGCAGTCGACAAATTAGTATCCAGCCCACCCGACTCTACAGGTAAAGCATGCAAATACGTCCATATTTTTAGTGCTTTCTTTACTAAGTGAGGCTCCTTCCATTCCATTCCAAAAACAGTCATTACCGGAGCTAACTTAGATAGCTTAAATTTAAACCGAGTCACTACTCCAAAATTACCGCCACCACCACCTTTGAGCGCCCAAAAAAGTTCCTTTAGTTTGGGGTCTTTAGTCGTTTTCGATGGCCTTACTACCGAACCACCAGCTAAAACAATTTCACATTCTATTACTGCATCACATGTAAATCCAAATTTACGAATAGAGACACCCCAACCTCCTCCTTGTGTCAATCCTCCGACATTTACCGATTGACAACCTCCTCCAGGAATAATACGCCCAATGGTTTCTAATTCATCATACACTTTACCTAATTGCATCCCAACAGGAATCCATGCTTTGCCTTTGTTCTCATGATCATATGTTATCTTATTCATTTTAGACAAATCAATAATAAAAGCATCATCCTTGGATGACATACCTTCATGCTGATGTCCTCCTGAGCGAACTCTAAATTCTTGCCTATATTTTTCACAAAATTGAACACAAAATTGAACATGCTCTACTTTTTCACAATAAGCAATCAAAGACGGCATATGACCAAAACGGGTATTGGAAATTACTCTTGCATAATGATACAAAGGATCTCCAATTTTAATAATTTCTAATCCTTCAGGCACTTGTGAGAACAAAGCCTCTATAGTTGATTCTTTCATAAGTTGGTTATTTAACATTCAATTAATGAACGATTTACTAAATATAAAAGAAATGCAAAGCCTACAGCTATTTATTTAACTCAAAATGTACAATATGCTTACTTTTGCATTCTAAAAACAATGTAGTGGGGCAATTAATTTCAATAGATTATGGAAGTAAACGTACAGGACTTGCGGCTACAGATGACCTTCAAATAATCGCTAGTGGGCTTGATACTGTCGAGACTCCCAAATTAATAGCCTATTTAAAAGATTATATGGTTTTTAATAAAGTAGAAGCTTTTATTATTGGAGAACCTAAACGGCTTCACGGGGTTGCATCGGATATTGAAACTCAAATAAAGCCTTTTATTGAAGTCCTCAAAAAAGAATTCCCTGAACAAGAAATCCATCGAATAGATGAACGTTTTACTTCAAAATTAGCTTTTGACACTATGATTGCATCTGGAATATCAAAAAAGAAAAGGAAAGACAAAAGTTTGATTGATAAAATTAGTGCTACTTTAATTCTCCAAAGCTTTTTGCAATCTAGAGGTTAAAAAATTCAGAATAAAAAGAACTTAAGAGGCTACTTAATTTTATGAAGTTTTAAACATTTTTACTGAATGAAAATTTCTTGAAAAACCAGTAACTTTGAACCTTGAACTTTAAACCTTAAACACTTTATGGTTTTACCAATCGTTGCCTACGGTGATCCTGTATTAAAAAAAGTAGGAAAAGAAATAAATAAAGATTATCCTGAATTAGATAAACTGCTTGAAAATATGTGGGAAACCATGTATAATGCACATGGTGTTGGCCTAGCTGCTCCACAAATTGGACGTGCTATTCGTCTATTTTTAGTAGATGCTTCTCCTTTTGCTGATGATGATGAGTTAACAGAAGCTGAAGCTGAACAATTAAAAGGATTCAAAAAAGCATTTATCAACCCAACCATTCTTGAAGAAACTGGAGAGGAATGGGCTTTTAATGAAGGCTGCCTTTCCATCCCTGATGTTCGAGAAGATGTTTGGAGACACGAAACGATAAAAATTCATTATTTCGACGAAAACTTTAATGAGTTTACAGAAACCTTTGATGGTCTTGCGGCTCGTGTTATTCAACATGAATATGACCATATAGAAGGAGTCCTTTTTACGGATAAACTATCTGGATTGAAAAAAAGAATCCTAAAAGGAAAGCTTACTAATATCTCTAAAGGGAAAATTAATGCAGACTATCGCATGCGTTTTCCTGCAGTTAAAAAAGGACGTTAATAAAAAATCCCCTCAACTATAAAAAGAGAAGTTTATGTACTGCTTGCATTGCAGGCTAAAATTATATCTTTGCGAGGCTTTAAAAATAGAATATGAGTTTAGAAAAAATTATTGCGGTTTCTGGAAAACCTGGTCTTTATAAATTATTAGCACAAACTAGAGGTGGTTTTTTAGCCGAGTCTCTTTTAGATGGTAAAAAACAATCGATCAGCTTACGTAATAATGTAAGTGTACTTAATGAAATTGCTATTTACACTTATGGAGAAGAAATTCCATTGAGAGAAGTATTCAAAGCTATTTATGATAAAGAAGATGGTAAGGCCACTATCGGACACAAATCTTCGAAGGGCGAGTTAGAAAAGCTATTTCGTGAAGTATTGCCTGAATATGATGAAGATCGCGTGTACGTTAGTGATATAAAAAAGGTCGTTCAGTGGTATAATTTACTAGAAAAAGGTGATCTTTTAGAGGATGCTATCAAAGAAGAAGAAACTCCTACAGAAGATACTACTAACGAAGAAGAATAATTCAATCATGCTTATGGCTTAAGCTTAAGGCTTAAAGCTATTTGCGAAAGCAAATAAAATGGAACAATTAAGAGAGACCATAGAAAAAGCTTGGGATAACCGAGAGTTATTAAAAGAACAAGCTACTCAAGATGCAATTCGTGAAGTTATTGCATTATTAGATGAAGGAAAACTTCGTGTTGCCGAACCTATTGAAGGAGGATGGCAAGTAAACGAATGGGTAAAGAAAGGTGTTGTACTTTATTTCCCTATTCAAAAAATGGAAACATTAGAAGCTGGTATTTTCGAATACCACGACAAAATGCCATTAAAGAAAGATTACGAAGCTAAAGGGGTTCGTGTTGTTCCTGGTGCTTCTGCACGTCAAGGATCATACATTTCTCCGGGTACTATCTTAATGCCAAGTTATGTTAACATTGGTGCTTATGTAGACGAAGGTACTATGGTTGACACCTGGGCAACCGTTGGTAGTTGTGCTCAAATCGGTAAAAACGTTCACTTAAGTGGTGGTGTTGGTATCGGTGGAGTACTAGAGCCATTACAAGCTGCTCCTGTAATTATCGAGGATAATGCATTTATCGGTTCTCGTTGTATCGTTGTTGAAGGATGTCGTGTTGAAACGGAAGCTGTACTTGGTGCTAACGTAGTATTAACAGGTTCTACTAAAATTATTGATGTTACAGGTGACGAACCTATAATCTATAAAGGTGTTGTACCTGCTCGTTCTGTAGTAATCCCAGGAAGCTACCCTAAAAAGTTTGCTGCTGGTGAGTACAACGTTCCTTGTGCTTTAATTATCGGAAAACGTAAAGCTAGTACAAATAAGAAGACTTCATTAAATGATGCGCTTCGTGAGTATGATGTAGCGGTATAAATAGATACTAGAATTTAGATATTAGATCGCTTCGCTGATAGAAGTTAGATTATAAACTCACTAATCCAGATTTGAAAGATTTCAAATCTGGATTTTTGTTTTTAAAATATTATTATTGTTTTAATGTATTGGGGGAAATGGAAAAATTAACAGAAAAATCTACTAAACAGATAAAAGATCGAATTGAATTTTGGTTCTTTAAATATTTCGACAAAACCAAACTTGATTTTGATGGAAGTGAACTTTTTACTCTATTTGAACTACTCGACACGGAATTACAAGCTGACCTAAAGCAACGTATCAATATAGAAAACAATGAGACTCCTGTATTGGTTTTAAAAATATCTGACTCTGAATTTATCATCAATACAACTAAGAAATTTATACGTATTGAGAATAACATGACTGAAATCATTGATTATTCAGAATTTGAATGGCACAATGGATATAAATCATTTGTCATTGATAAAGTAAAAAAGATTATAACACAACATGATGGATATTTTTCGGAATTTGGATTAAGAAAACGAAATGGAGAAATTATTTATTGGAAAATCCCAACTGGTGTTGCTGGTTATGGATTTTGGAACGTCACAAAAAAATGTGAATTGATAGGCCGGAAATTTAAACAGATTGATTAAAAATGATACCATAACAAGCTATATCTACAAGTTAGTTACACCCCATCTAATTTTACAAACTATCTACATTAATAAACATATGAGATACATTTTAATATTATCAATAATAACACTTTCACTACTATCATCAATATGCTGTACATCTAATAAGAATGATGATTACATAAAAGAATTATTAAGCTCAAATAAACCTCAAATAGAGTTTAGACTTTTTGATAAAAATAAAATATCGTTCAATGAAAGATTAATTAATGTAGAAGATATTGAGCCTAAAATCACAGCCCTTTTAAAACTGTTTTCTGATGAACAAAAAGCCAATCACATAATAAAATTAAAAACAGACAAAACTGTATCCATGAATACAGTTCAAAAAGTTAAAGAGCAAATACAAAAGGCCAAAAGTCTTAGAATTAATTACCACACTAACTGATTTAAAATGAAACTTTACACTACACGTAATTCTTGTAAAAAGGATATTAAAGTTAAGTCTTCTTCAGAGACTAGACATGACTTACAAATGGAGCAGGGTCGTGAATTCCAAATTAATTGCCTCAACTGCGGAAATATCGACAAGAAACATGTAAATGATGTAAAAGCACATCCCAATAACACAATAATTATCATAAGTATTGTTGTAGGCATTTTAGCAACTATTGGGTTATGGGTGTTTTATGGAGGAATTGCAACAATAACTGGCTTAATTCCCATTTTAGTTTGGCGTCAACAACAATCCTCTGTTACCTCATTTAATTCATATCTTGTAAAAAGATAAAGCTGATACTATATTAAAATCTCACATACTTAGACCAACCAAAACTTTTTTATCATTTGTAACCATACACAGTTGTATTGCGTGATCACGACAAATTGATATATTCGTAACAACGAATACAAACAAAGCTTTTAACTACAAGCCATACATTCCCCTTTCAATGACATCAAAGTGCATATACTGTCAGTCTTCAGAAAACAAAGCTTGGATTTCTTTTACTGACATCTTTAATGACAAGTATCAATTAAATCACTGTAATGATTGCGGAATTTATTTTCTAGATCCCAAACCTACAGCTGATCAAATGGCTAAAGCTTATGACGAAAACTATTATGGTGTAGGAGAAAAAAAATTCAATCCAACGGTTGAGCGAGTAATAGACTGGTTTAGACAACAAAATGCAAAAAGATTTGCTAGAAAATTACCAAATCACTCTAAAGTCCTTGATATCGGTTGTGGTAATGGAAGTTTTTTAGTCAATCTCGGGAAACAAAAAAACATAGAATTACACGGAATTGAACCTCCAGGAAAATCTGCTGAAAGAGCTAGCAAACATTCAGAAATAAAATTACATGTAGGTGTTTTACAAAAAGACACTTATGCTAAAGAGAGTTTCGATGCTATTATACTGACGCATGTATTTGAACATTTGGATGCCCCTAAAGAATCTCTAGAAATTATTTCTGGTATCGCCAAACCAAATGCTATATTACAAATTGAAATCCCAAATATTGATAGTTGGCAAGCAACCATTTTTAAGGGGAATTGGTTACACTTAGACCCTCCAAAACATCTTAATCTATTTCCTCCTAAAATTCTAAAAAAAGAGTTATCTAAACTTGGATGGGAAATAGTTTCAGAAAGTTATTTCTCTCCTCAATTTAGCCCTTTTGGTGTTCAACAAAGCATTTTGAATGTAGCATTTCCAAAACGAGAAGTCCTTTACGAACACTTAAAAGGAAATAAAATCTATACCAAAGAATATAGCGCTCTTCATTTATTCATTCAAAAGTTATTTCATTGGTTAAGCTTTCCTCTTTTTGTGATTACAGATGGAGTGGCATCTTTATTTAAAAAAGGAGGTACTGTAAAAATGGTATTCAGAAAACAATAAACACTTCAATTATCAAAACATAAAAGCCAAGTTTCTATCATGCTGAATTCAAAATGGTAGAAACTTGGCTTTTAATCTGTTTTATGTTACTTCCTAATAATGAAGCTTAATCCCTAAATTAAATATTAGGCTGAGGAGTTAAACGTAAATAAGGTTTTACTTCTTTATGTCCTTTAGGAAATAAATCTGCAATTTCTTCATTCTTTACCGCAGGAACAATAACACAGTCATCTCCATGGTTCCAGTTTGCTGGTGTCGCTACTTTGTGATAAGCTGTAAGTTGTAACGAATCGATTACTCTTAATAATTCATCAAAATTCCTTCCTGTTGATGCAGGGTAAGTTAGTGTCAATTTTACCTTTTTATTGGCATCAATAATAAATACCGAACGAACCGTAAGTTTGTTATCTGCATTCGGATGAATCATATCATATAACTCCGCCACTTTACGATCTTCATCTGCGATGATCGGAAAATTAACTTCGGTGTTTTGAGTTTCGTTAATATCTTTAATCCATCCTAAATGTGATTCTAATCCATCAACACTTAATGCTATTGGCTTAACATTGCGTTTTTCAAATTCGGCACTGTAATTAGCCACGGTTCCTAATTCTGTAGTACATACAGGCGTATAATCTGCTGGATGCGAAAATAAAATCGCCCAACTATCTCCTATCCAATCATGAAAACTGATTTCGCCTTGAGAGGTTTGTGCTGTAAAATTTGGAGCTTCATCTCCTAGTCTTATATGTGCCATTTTTGATGATTTAAAATTTATTTTAAAGATAGTCTCCTTTTACCCTACTAACTTACTAGGAATTCAATTTTAATAAAGAATTAACGTTCAAATATAAGAGTGTAACAATTTGATACACTTTTCACTATGAACGATAAATAATTCAACAAAAAAACTTAATATTACTGAATAAAACGATAAACAATCAATGCTTTAATCATGAAAATTCTTACTGTATTAACACTCTTTTCGTCCATCATTTTCGCTACTTATGCGCAAACTCCTGTAAACCTTAGTGCCAGTGTTGCCAATTTTAGTTTTACAGAAGGCCCTGTTTGGGACGGTGTAGATAATATTTATTTTACGGACATTCCAAGAAGTCTAGTTCTTAGATACAATCTTACTTCGGGTGAATTTACCACTGCTTATTCTGGTTCTAGTAGAGCCAACGGTCTTATGTTTAATGCTAATGAAAAACTAACCGTTTGTGAAGGAAGTACTGGAAGTATAACACTTCGCGAAGTTGACGGGACATTAATTGAAACTTTAGTTAGTACTTTTAATGGCGAGCCTTTCAACGGCCCAAATGATCTTTGCTACGACAAAAGAGGTGGGTTATATTTTACTGATCCAAGTTTCGAACTTCCTATTACACAACCTAGTACTGCTATTTACTACAGACAACCTGATGGAGTAGTTGTAAAGCTAGATGATTTTGGAACAACAAATCCTAACGGAATCATCATTTCTCCTGATGGGTTAAACTTATACGTAAACAATACTTCTCTAAAAGATATATACAAATATGATATTGACCTAAGTACTGGGGCTGTATCTAATCGTGTGCTGTTTGGAGAACTTCCAGACCCTGTACCTCCTATCTCAGAAGCTGATGGTATGGCTGTAGATACTGATGGGAAACTTTATGTGACTGCTAAAGCTAAAGTTCACATTTTCGATGGAACACAATTAGCCCCTATACAAACTATAGATTTTCCTGAAAAAGTAACTAACTGTACTTTTGGAGGGGCAGATAAAAATTTACTTTTCGTAACTGGAGTTGGTAATTTATATTCTGTGGATTTTTCTCCTGTAATAGGAATAAGACACCCTTTCGATTTACCAGATTCTAATCTTAGCACTGATAACTTCAGCGACCCTAAATCTCTAGTTATTTCTCCTAACCCAATCGATCCTAAAAAAGATACTTTAAATATCACTTCAACCAGTGTTATTTCTATAACTAGCGTAAAATTATTCAACAGTCTTGCACAGTTAGTGGATAGCCCAGAAATTATTGAGCAAGGATCTTCTATTTCTATAAAAATAAATGCAGGATTAGCTCCTGGAAATTATTTCTTAAATCTTGAAACATCAAAAGGAGATGTTACTCAACAAATTATTATAGAGTAATTTTCAAATCGTATTAACCACTTCTTCTAAATTCACTTAGAAGAATTGCAGTAGCCGTAGCAACATTTAAGCTTTCTGTTTCTTGTAAAGCTCCAAATCTTGGTACGGCTATTCTTTTTGTTATTAGTTGCTCTATCGTTGATGAAATTCCATTCGCTTCATTTCCCATTACAATTACTGCTTTTTTGGGAAGTTTAGATTTATAAATATTTTCCCCATCCATAAAACCACCATAAACAGGTTTATCTACTTCTTGTAAAAACACTTCTATATTTAGATAAGTTACCTTAACTCTTGCTAAAGACCCCATGGTAGACTGTACCACCTTTGGGTTATAACAATCTACTGTATTTAAAGAGCATATAATCTCCTCTACCCCAAACCAATCTGCTAGTCGAATAATGGTTCCTAAATTCCCTGGATCATTGATATCATCTAATACCAATTGCAATCCTTTTTCTTCATTATAGGTAACTTTTTTTATTCTGAATACGGCTAACGCTTTTTGTGAAGTAGTTAAAAAAGTAATTTGCTTGAGTTCTTCTGAAGAAATTAAAATCATTTCATTTTCAAAAGAAATAAAATGCTCCTCATAACCTTTTTCAACAAACAAAAACTCCAATTCGAAACCTTGTCTAGCAAACTCATTTATCACTTTTACCCCTTCTGCGACAAAAAGCTCGTGTTGCTTTCGGAATTTTTTCATTTTTAAACTGCGAATCAGTTTCTTTTGATTTTTGCTTACCATACAAATAGTGTACTTTTGAAATTACTCTGAAAATGAGAATTTGGTTGAATAGATTTGCTGTAAAAATATTACTATTATTTTGTTTTGGAATTACTCTTGTCGCATGTGATGCGGTTAAGAAAGTTCCTAAAGAGAAATACCTACTTACAGAAAATAAGATTTATGTAAATGGAGAGGAAACTGATGACAAAAAACTATACAACTACCTTGTCCAAAAGCCCAACCGAAAACTATTCGGATCCCCTTTAAAGCTTCACTTTTACAACTTAGCTAAAAATAATGCCGACTCTATTTATGTTGAAAAACTAAATGCAAAACCAGGCAAAAAGAAGTTTTTAACCTCTTTGTTATCCAAAAAGCAAGTCAATCGAATTGCACGTAGAAGAAAAGATTTTAATGAATGGAAAAAAAATACTGGTGAAGCTCCTGTTGTCATTAGCAACAAAAAGATCGAAAAGTCGAAAAAAAGACTAGAAGCTTATTTTTGGAATCGAGGCTGGTTTGATGTTAGTAGTAGACATCAAATACAAACCATAGATACAGCTAAAGCGAAAATTAGCTATTATATTGATTCCGAAAAGCCTTATAAAACTGCTAAAATTGGAATTCAAATAGAATCGAAACAAGTAGATTCTTTATATAAAAATAATTTCTCTAAAGTTTTAGTCTCTGGAAAGCCCTATAACACCAAAGAATTAGAAGATCATAGAAATCAAATTACACAACGACTAAGAAATCATGGTTTTTTTGATTTCGAAAAAGATTACATCAAATTTACCGCCGATACTATCAATAAAGACCACGAAGTTGATTTAGAATTAAAAATTTTAGATCGAAAAATAACTACTCAGGATAGTGTCTATCGCGTTCCTTTTTCTATAAGAAAAGTAGGAAATATCAATGTGTACACAGATTACCATTTAAGAACAAAAAAGAAAACTATTCAGGATACGGCAAGCTATAAAGGCATCAACTTTTTATCTTATGGAAAGATGCGTTATAAGCCTAAAGCCATAGCTAATGCTTTACAATTTAACCCCAACAGCGTATATAGTGACAGCTTAAGAACCTTAACTTATAACTCCTTAAATAATTTGGGCGTTTTCAAATACCCTGTAATCAATTTTAAAGAAGACCCTAATAACAAAGAGCAATTAATTGCCGATATATTACTAACCCCAAAAAAGAAATATGTTCTTGGTGTTAATTTCGATGTAACAACTTCTACTATCCAAGATTTCGGAATCGGAGTCAACGGTTCCCTTAATATCCGTAATGTATTTAGAAGGGCAGAAAATTTTGAAATTGCTATAAGAAGTAACTTTGGAGCATCTGATGATATTGCCGATGATAGAAATCAGTTTTTTAATATTTCTGAATTTGGTTTAGATGCCAAACTGAATTTCCCTAGAATACTGATCCCCTTCGGACTCAATCGATGGATTAAAAAGTCTAGCATTCCGAGGACTTCAATGAAAGTTAGTGCTACCTCTCAACAAAACATAGGACTGGATAAAGAGACGGTTACTGGCACCTTCAGCTACAATTGGAAACCAACTCCGAAAAAAACATTTCAAATCGACCTAGTTAATTTACAATATGTAAGAAACTTGAACACAAGCAACTACTTTAATGTATATCGCAGTAGTTATCAAACCTTAAATTCTATAGCGCAAAGAACAGACGGGGTCCCCGCTAATAACTTTGACGACAATCGAAATTTGATCATCAATGAAGGAACCGATCAGTTTATTAATTCTGTTTTAAGCAACAATGAGCTTGTGTCTGACAGAGACTTTTCGAGTATTAGAAGTATCTCCGAGCGCAGAAAGCGATTAACCGAAGACAACTTAATCCTTAGTTCGAGTTTTAGTTTTATTTATGACAACCGAAAAAACATCTATGATGAAGACTTTTTTCGCTTTCGTACAAAAATTGAAAGCGCAGGAAATACTTTATCTAGTTTAGCTAGGTTAAAAAATTCGACTCCGAATACGAATAATCAACTAAGTCTTTTCAATGTAACCTATTCGCAATTTTTCAAAGTAGAAACCGAATTTATTAAACATTGGAATTTGGGGTATAAAAATATTTTTGCAATCAGAAGTTTTATTGGAATAGCAATACCTTATGACAATTCTAATACAATTCCTTTTACCCAGAGTTATTTTGCAGGAGGATCTAATGATAATCGTGGATGGACAGCTTATGGTCTAGGCCCAGGTTCTAGTGGAGGGATCAATGATTTTAATGAAGCGAACTTCAAATTAGCCTTTAATGTAGAACATCGTTTTAATATACTAGGGTCACTTAATGGAGCCTTCTTTATAGATGCTGGAAATATTTGGAATGTTCTAGATGATTTCGATGAGGATGCCAGTCTTAATTTTGAAGGAGTTAAAGACTTATCAGAATTGGGTGTAGGTAGTGGTTTTGGACTTAGGTACGATTTCAGCTTCTTTATATTTAGACTCGACACTGCTTTTAAAGTTCATAACCCAGCATTAAATCCATCCCGAAGATGGTTTAGGAATTTGAACCTAAATGAAGCTGTTTTTAACATCGGGATCAACTACCCTTTCTAAACCCTAAAAAGAGTAGGATTTATTATCTTTGCTTAAATTCTATGACTGCATTATCATTGACTTCTAATAAAACTACACTTACGTTTAGCGAAAGAGAACTTGACCGTATTATTGAAATGGCTTGGGAGGATCGTACTCCTTTTGAAGCTATAGCATTTCAATTCGGCATTTCCGAACCGCAAATTATTAAGTTAATGCGTTTAGAAATGAAACCTTCAAGTTTTAAACGTTGGCGCAAAAGAGTTCAAGGACGTTCTACAAAACATCGCTATTTAAGAACCGATGGTGTTACACGTTTTAAATGTTCGAGACAACGCCAAATTACTGGCAATAAAATCGCTAAAAGATAATGGGTATTAGAATTGTATTTTCGGATATTGATGGTACTCTAATTGATAAAGATCGTGTACTATCCTCAAAAACTATAGCTACTTTTAAAGCTATAAAAGAAGCGGTGCCAATCGTATTGATTTCGGCAAGAATGCCCAAAGCTATGCGACATTTACAGCAAATGGGAACCATAGAAGATCAACCCATTATCGCCTATAATGGAGGGCTTATTTTAGTTAATGATAAAATTGTACATTCTACCGAAATACCGAATAACATTACAGAGCAAATAACATTATTTGATTCTAAAATTCATTTCAGCCTTTATCATAATGATGACTGGTATGTACCTAAAAAAGATTATTGGGCTTTACGTGAAATAAACAATACTAAAGTAGAAGCTAGTGTTTTATCGAATCAAGAGGTAATCGCTTTATGGAACAGTAAAGATATTGGCGCACATAAGATTATGTGTATGGGTAATATCGATGATATAGATAGATTATTTATTTATCTAGAAGAGCAATTTGGAAATGAACTGCACATCTATCGTTCTAAATCTACATATATAGAGGTAGCCCCTAAGACCATTTCCAAAAAAACAGCTATTTCTTACATATTAAACAACCTATACCCTACTATTACAATGGCAGAAGCTGTTGCATTTGGGGATAATTATAATGATATTGAAATGCTAAATGCAGTTGGATATGGGGTCGCTGTTGCAAATGCTAAAGATGAAGTTAAACAAGTGGCTGAATACCACACCGAAGCAGGAGTTAATGATGGTGTCGCTCTTTTCCTTGAGAGCCATTTATAGAATATAAGTACATGAAGTTTTTTTTAAGATTATTTTTTTTATCTCTAATAGTAGTAAGCTGTAAATCTACTCAAACGATTTCAGTACCTCAATCACAAGAAAACAAAGTTGTTATTGATGCGTATAATACCGCTAAAGATCATATACAAGTTAGCTTTTACCCTATAAAACAGCAGTATCAAGAAATCGATTTTTTTCTTCCAAAGATTATTCCAGGGACATATAGTATCGATAATTATGGCCAATTTGTTGAAAACATAAAAGCTTACGACGCCTCTGGTAATGAATTAAATATTGTTCAAAAAGATACGAGCGAGTGGCATATTTCTAACGCAGAAAAGCTTCATAAAATAGAATATTTAGTAAATGACAGTTATGACATCGAAGAAGATCATGATGTTTTCTCGCCAGCAGGAACTAACATCGAGCATCATAGAAATTATATTTTAAACCTTCACGGATTCGTTGGTTATCTTTCTAATCAAAAAAACATCCCTTTTCAGCTTAAAGTCAAGCATCATAAAAACATGTTTTTAGGCTGTTCTCAACCAGTCTCCACTTCTAAAGATGCATTAAACATCACCGAAGAAAGCTTCGCTTTTGATCGTTATGCTACTCTAATTGATAATCCTATTTTCCTTAGTAGGTACAAAATGGAAAGCTTTAATATCAATGATATTACAGTAAATTTAGGAGTACACTCTACCAATAAAAATATTTCTGCAAAAGACCTAGTTCCTAGCATGCAAAAAATGATGTCTGCCCAAAAACATTTTATGGGAGATATCAATCACACGAATACTTATAGTATATTTTTATATCTAGCGAAAAGAGGTGCTAAACATCCTACAGGATTCGGAGCTTTAGAACATAACAACTCAACAGTAGTTGTTTTACCTGCCGACTTGCCTTTCGAGATGATCGAAAAACATCTTATCGATGTGGTATCTCACGAGTTTTTCCACATCATTACTCCTTTAGCAATTCACTCTAAAGAGATACACGATTTCGATTACAACATTCCTAAAATGTCTAAACACTTATGGCTTTACGAGGGAGTAACCGAATATTTCGCGAATATATTTCAGGTAAAAGAAGGCCTTATCAGTCAAGAAGAATTTTACAAAAGAATTTCTCATAAAATTGAACGCTCCAAAAAGTTTCAAGATGATCTTTCATTTACTTTAATGAGTAAAAACATCCTTGAAGAACCCTACAAAGAGAATTACGCCAATGTATATGAAAAAGGGGCATTGATAGCTATGTGTGTAGATATTCTCATTAGAGAACATTCTAATGGAGAAAAAACAATATTAGATATGATGAAATCATTATCTAAAACCTATGGAAAAGATAAAGCCTTTGATGACGAAAACCTCTTTGAGATCATTAAAGAAATTACAAACCCTCATGTATATGATTTTCTAAAAGAGTATGTAGAAAAAGGGACACCTATAGATTATAACTTCTTTCTCAATAAAGTTGGGGTTTCTTTACAAAGTGAAACTGAAGAAACAGGATACTTCCAAGAAGGAGACATTTTTTACATTTCAGCTGATCAATCTAAAAATGAAATCTACTTTAATGAAATGGCATCCAATAGTAGCTTTCTAAAAAAATTAGGGGTACAGGAAAAAGATGTCTTAATTTCTGTAAACAACAAAAAGTTTGATTTGAATAATGCTAAATATTTGATTAGCCTTTCGCAAAGTTGGAGACACGGTACTAATGTATCATTTACCATAAGAAGGAATGATAAAATTATCACCTATGATACCCTTATTGAAAAAGCTCCACAAGCAACACACCCTGCAATTGTTAGCATCCCTAGTAACACAGGCGATTTAGTAAAATATTTATAAGAATTTATTAGACTCAGAAATAGTTAAAACTATGTCCTTTAGTGTATCTCTCTTTTAGTTTCTAAAAATACATCTATAGCTAATACATTAATTTTTAAGTAATAGGAACTTCTATGATTCCTGTAACCTACAGCAATAAGCTTGAAAATAGAAAAAGGCTTTCCGTAATAACCGAAACTATGGATCTTCCAATCCATAGAGGTTCATTTAAAATTCCTTTGCTAATTCTATTGCTCTAATGACAGCACCTTCCATATAACCTGCATAATCACTTGCTGTTTCTGTTCCTGCAATGTAAAACTTCCCATTATAAAGCGAATCTTGATACAATGGATGACTATTATTTTGATGAGGGCTCAAAAATTTATTATTCGGAAATAAAGTAAGTTTTTCTTGATTCCAAACTTTTTCTTCATACGATACTAGCTCTGTCAAAACCTCATCCCCAAAAAACTTTACTAACTGCTTTAACACTTTCTCTTTTCTAGTCGCTTCAGACTCTTGGGCTAATCCTCCATTCAAAAATCCCATCAATGCAAAAGTCTTTCCTTCTACATCTGTATGATCATACAATTCTGTAAATGGGCCTACATGACTAAATCCTACACCCGAAAGACCTTGAGCTTTCCAAAAGGGATTTTTAAAAACGACTGCACACTTAATTGAATCTTGCATCCAAGTGTGTGTAGCATCACCTAACTCCATAATTTCTGATGGTAATGCTGGGGAAAACGAGACAGAATTCACTAATAATTGAGGCGGTATCGTTGACACTACTTGATCAACATATAGTTCTCCTTTTTCTGTAGTTAGCTTAACTTTTTCTCTTTCTTCTGTAATCCCAACTACTTTTGTATTCAAATAATATTCCTCTTTAGATAGCTTTTTTACTAATCTATCGATATACCCAGAGGTTCCTCCTGCTACACGGTAACTGACTTCTTGATTAGGAGGTAACTGAAAACGTTGTGGTTCATTGGCACTCATGGCTTCAAACAACGCATCTCCATCCATTTGTTGTTCAAAAAATTTAATATCTAATTCCTCTGCCAATTCAATTAAATTTCTATTGTATTTCCATAACCAAGTAGCACCCAACTCAACATTGGTCTTATCGACAACCTTAGTAAAAACACGTCCCCCAAATCTAGAATTTGCTTCTAACAACTTAATTGAAATCCCCTTCTGCTTTAGCTTATGTGCTAATGTTAAGCCACAAAGACCTCCGCCTATAATACCTACCGTTTTCATTTCCATTTATTGTAAAAATATAAAAAGGTCGGGCAGTAAATACCACCCAACCAAACTAATACTAAAAAGTAATTAAAGTCGTCATTATGACGTACGCTCTATTTTTAGTTCCTCTTAATCGATTTATTAATTTCTTCCTGCAATGACACCACCATCAACATCCCAAATAGCACCAGTTACCCATGAAGTCTTATCTGACAATAAGAAAATAATACTATTAGCTACATCTTCGGCTAAACCATTTCTTCCGATTGGATGAAAACCGTGGAATCCTTCTAAAGCCTTATCCGCTTCTTCTTTACCTCCAAATACTCCATGATATACTGGAGTAGCAACTACTGCAGGAGAAACAGCATTCACACGGATTCCATGATCAGCCAACTCCATTGCCAAATGTTGTGTTAAAGAATGTAATCCTGCTTTTTGCATTGAATATGCAGATGAAGGTGTTGCTTTTACAGCTTGCTTTGCCCACATAGATCCAACATTTACAATAGATCCCCCATTAGAATCTTTCATTTTCTTAGCAGCAGCTTGAGTGATGAAGAAAAAACCTCTGTTTAAATCTAAATATGAATTGTAATCTTCTAGCGTATGATCTAAAAAAGATTTAGGCCCAAAAATCCCTGATGAATTTACTAAGTAATCTAAATTATCCCACCCAGCAATCGTTGTTGCTAAACCGTCAATGTCTGCTTGATTTGTGATATCTACTCTATGTTTCTGTACACCTTCCAATGTTACTTTGTCTGTACTTCTACCTACAATGTGCACTTCTGCTCCTTCACTTAATAAAGCACTAGCTGTTTGTAATCCTATTCCACTAGTTCCTCCAATAATTAAGGCTCTTTTACCTGAAAAATTTCCCATGACTTTTTTTTATTTTTAATAATTAGACATACAAGTCTGTCTTTTATGATTCAAAAATAAAAGACATTCTTTGTCTTTTACATTTCTCTATATATCAACTACATCAATAATTTCTGACATATTGAACGCGCGCTCTCAATAGGCCATTTTTCTTGATGCAAATAACTTTCCGCTACAGCAGATTCATATAATAAGTAAATCTGTTTTGCTATTAATTGAACTTGAGCTTCACTATAGCCTTGCTTATTATTTACTAAAAGCTGTTCTATAATTTTTATTAACCCTTTTTTTTGATCTTGAATCTCTGCTCTTATCTTTTCATTTTCCTGAGGCAGCTCCGAAACAGTACGAATACACCAACAACCTGTAAAGTCAACATCCTCGTAAAATTCTGACAGAAAATCAAACAAGCCTAAAATCTGTTGATCTCCTTTTTCTTTATTCTTACAGAAATCCTCTATCTTTTCGGCAAAGATATGATCCTTATACTGTAAATATGCGATACAGATATCATCCTTCGAACGGAAATGACTATACAACGTAGCTTTAGCTATACCTGCTTCGGCAATAATTTCATTTATCCCCGTCAAGTTATACCCTTTCTTATAAAACAGACGCGATGCTGTTTCAACGATATCTCTTCTTGTATCTCTCTTACTCACAGTACAAATATAAGATCATTTTAAAAACAGACAAGTCTGTTCATTTTAATTTAACATATATTTATGATTTACTTTATTGAGCATCTCTATTTAAATGAGAATTACTAAATCTATTACCTGTATAATCTTCACTTTGGTATTTGATATGATCAGGCTGCGTAAATGCTTTAGTGCTTTTATCGATCTTTCCTTGTCTTCGAATTACATCTAACTTTTTCTCATCGACAATTCTTTCATATTCTAAATAATAATTATTATCATAAACAATAGCACTCTTTGTAAAACCAACCAATTCATCTTCCTTCTTTTCGAAATAAGCATTTAAAAGGGAGATTCTTTCTTTGTACATTTCTATATCCGAATTCGAAATGGTCTTCTTTTTAATTGTTGTTCCTTCCTTAAATTTTAAAACAACCGCATCATCAATTTGAGAGATCGTAGCATGTTTAAAATTAGTATTAGGTATATCTAAAAACAAGTCATATTTTATTTTCTCATGCAAATCAATAGTATCCCCAACACTTGAATGTAAAACTATGGTTTGCGCTTGTGTACAAAAACATAGTACATTGCATACCCCTATGAAAAATAAAAAATGTGTTTTCATAATTTCAATTTTTAAAGAAATAAATAATTGCATCCAAAGAACCCTTTCATAAACGACTATCCTTTCGATAAACTGCTTACAGATTCTCCTTCTTTAAAACAATTTGTTTTTAAGAATGAATATGGTAATCATACTATCAAATTTAGTGATAAAGAAGCTGTAAAAGCATTAAACAAATCACTCTTAAAAACCTATTTTAACATAGAATGGGATATCCCCGAAGGAAGTCTTTGTCCACCTATACCTGGAAGACTAGATTACTTATTGCATGTTGCAGATTTAACCTCTAAAACGGATATTCATCTTCTTGATATTGGTACTGGTGCTAACCTTATTTACCCCATTCTAGGAAAGTGTCACTTCAACTGGAAGTGTACTGCAAGTGAAGTCAATATAGATTCTTTAGAAAATGCAAAACACCTTATCGAAAGTAACCCCCCTCTTAATGACATTGATCTTAGATCTCAAAAGTTCAAAACCAAAATTTTTGAAACACTGATTCAACCTAACGATTATTTTGACCTAATCGTATGCAATCCTCCTTTTTATAAAAACAAGAGCAATGCTAAAAACGAGAATCTTAGAAAGTTTAATAATTTGAACTTAAAAAGTAGTGATTCTTTAAATTTTGGAGGAAAGTCAAATGAACTTTGGTATAAAGGCGGTGAAGAAGCATTTGTAAAAAAAATGGCTGAAGAGAGTGCTTTTTTTAAAGAACAAGTACATTGGTTTACTTCTTTAGTCTCTAAAAAAGAAAATCTAAAAAACATCAAACGAGCCATCAATAAGACCAATCCTACTGAAGTACGTATTATAGAAATGGAACAAGGAAATAAAAAAAGTCGCTGTATCGCTTGGACCTTTAAATGATTGAGATCAATTGCAGCTATAAAAAGAGAAATAACCGAAAACAGAAACTGCCCGATACTATTGCTTCTAAAGTAAATTCATCTACTCAATGGACTCAAATTCTTAAGAATTTACCTACAAACCAAATTTAAAAGAAGCTCTTGTGGTAATTTAGCATATACTTAAACTACTCCTAAAACATCAATTGATGAAACATTTTCTAATTATATTTTCCTGTTTTCTATTATGTTCTGTACACCTTTCGGCACAAGAAGATCTTCAAACCAATATTGACAATATTGAAGGTGCAAAGGAATTAATTTGCCACGGTGCCGCAGTCTCTATAGCAGGAACTATTAGACCTTTTTTTCAACGTAACTTTTCTATGGATCAGATAAAAGAAATGATTGGAGACATGACTCAAGAATCCATTAAAGATGCTCCTGAAAAAGCATATGGTTTGTATAAATCTGGAAAAAACTTTGAAGAGGTTGTAGATATTTTAAAAGCAGATTTTATAAAATTAGATACCAGCATTATACAGCAAGGCCTTTTGAAATCTGAAGGAGAAGAAGAAGATTTTGAACACATCGAAGAAGAAGATGACTACAATATTGGAGATGATTAAATCGTCTTTAAAGAAAAGGCTTTAACAGGATTTATTTTTAGAAGTAAATCAATTTCATCTTCCGTAAAACCGCGCTCCTTTAATTTTGGAATAGCAACTTCAAATATATTAATATAAGGCTTTATGTCTTGGGTTTTCTTTTGTGGATCATACCAACCTGCATCATGAGAAATTAAAATATTACCTAAAATTCTTTTTTTCTTAGCAAACAATAGTCTTTCTATATGACCGTCTATTTCCCAACCAAAACCATCTAAACTTATCCAGCAGCCTGCTTTTGCAGCCTTAACATAATTAGAAAGATCTTCTTCTTGTTGAGCATGTACCCAAATAAAAGAACTTGGCGACACCCCTAATTGTTTAATGATTTCTAGTTGAGGCCAAAATCCTTTCGCTTGCCCAGTATGAGATGCGATGGTAAGCCCTGTTTTTAAATGTGTCCTTGCAGCTGCTTTTACCAATTTAATATCTATACTATCTAACTGAGAATTATTATCTACCCCGATCTTTATAAAACCTGGTTTTATTGCAGTTCCATCAATTCCTTTTTCAAATTCATTGATCCATATACCCGAAAGCTCCTCAACTGTCATATTAAATGCAAATTTCGGAATAAACTTATCGTTTCGAGCTCCGTAAAACCCCGTATTTGTTATGATTTTTATCCCTGTCTGCTTTGCTATTTTATCTAGTAGAAGAACATTTCTTCCTATATAATTTGGTGTAGCATCAACATAATATGCTACTTTATGAGTTTGTAAGCCCTTAAAATAAGGGATCATTTCTTTAAGAATTACATCCTGATTCCAAGTATCTGGTTGTATATAATCTGCCCCAATAAAATCTACGAGAACATGCTCATGAGATAACCAAATATCGTCTGTACTAAGCACTTCTTTCCCTGCTGTAGTATACGTAATAAATTGACGTTCCGATTGAGAAAACCCAAATGAAGAGATCATTAATAATAATGAAAGTAAGGTGTAATTGATCTTATTCATGATTCAAAAGAAAACATAATATGATTGTAAACGATATTTAATCTCTTAAAATAGCACGAGAAATGACAATTTTCTGAATCTCGCTAGTACCTTCATAGATTTGAGTGATTTTCGCATCACGCATCAAACGTTCTACATGATATTCTTTTACATATCCATTTCCTCCATGAATTTGAACCGCCTCAACGGTAACATCCATTGCAACTTGCGACGCTACTAACTTTGCAGTAGCACTAGATAAATCATAATTATCTCCATTATCTTTATCAATAGCCGATTTGTAAACAAGCATTCGAGCTCCTTCAATTTTAGTGTACATATCCGCAAGTTTAAAAGCAATTGCTTGATGATTGCAAATTTCAGTTCCGAATGATTTCCTAATTTTTGAATATGCCAAAGCCCTCTCATATGCTCCTGCGGCAATTCCCAAAGCTTGAGCTGCAATACCTATCCTTCCACCAGAAAGCGTTTTCATGGCAAATTTAAACCCAAAACCATCTGCTCCTATTTTATTCTCTTTAGGGATTTTTACATTATCAAACATCAACGAATGAGTGTCACTCGAACGAATTCCTAATTTATCTTCCTTAGGTCCAATAGTAAAACCTTCCCACCCTTTCTCTATAATAAAAACATTGATGCCTTTATGTTTTAATTCGGGATGCGTTTGTGCAATTATTAAATAATAGTCTGCATTTCCTCCATTGGTTATCCAATTTTTTGTTCCATTTAAAATATAATGATCTTCTTTTTCTATCGCCGTAGTTTTCTGTGAAGTGGCATCGCTTCCTGCTTCGGGCTCTGATAATGCAAAAGCTCCTAATTTCCCCCCTGATACCAAAGGCTTTAGGTATTTTTCTTTTTGTTCGGGAGACCCATATTCATCCAGTCCCCAACAAACTAATGAATTATTTACAGACATAATAACTGCTGCCGAAGCATCATGTTTAGATATTTCTTCCAAAGCGATAACATAAGATAAAGTATCCATCCCTCCACCTCCATATGCTGGATCATTCATCATTCCCATAAATCCTAATGCTCCCATCTTTTTTATTTCTTCATGAGGAAATATCATATGGGTATCCCTTTCTACTACTTTGGGTAATAAATTTTGTACCGTGAAATCTTTTGCTGCTTCACGAATCATTTGATGCTCTTCGGATAATTGGAAATTCATAATTACTACATTTATTATGCGTGCATAATATAAAAAAATTTATGCTATCTATTTTAACAATTTAACATTAAAAATCCATTATACTATTAAATCTGTTACCAAACCCTGCTTTTCGGCTTTAGTATTATCAAAAAGATAAATTTATATTTCTTAATACCTAAAGTAAGTTACCCATAGTATATTTGTTCTTCAACAAATATTAAAAATCACATCATGCTAAAGTACTTTTTAGGGAATAGTCCAAAATGGTTTAAAAGCACCATGCTTGGCTTTTTGATCCTTAACACGGTATTATATTTTTTACTTCCTACTTTAATGGATCACCATTTAGCATATAGCATAATATCATGGCTATTTATTGGTGAATTTATTTTCACCTTGGCGATGGCATTAAAATGCTACCCGTTACAATCTGGTGGTTTGTTGGCGATTCAAATTTTAGCTTTAGGGTTAACAACACCCCACAATGCCTATCATGAAGTAGATCAAAACTTAGAAGTGGTATTACTATTGGTATTCATGGTCGCAGGGATTTACTTTATGAAGCCCTTATTAATGTACATCTTTAGTAAGGTGTTCACTAAAATAAAATCTAAAGTTGTATTATCCCTACTATTCGTTTTCTTATCGGCGGTACTTTCTGCTTTCTTAGATGCATTAACGGTAACTGCGGTATTAATTAGTGTAGCTGTTGGTTTCTATGGGGTATATCACAAAATACACTCTAAAGCAAACAGTGATTATGACGTTGAAGGAACTCCTGATAGAAAGCAATTAAGTGGTGAAACTTTAGAAGACTTTAAAAGCTTCCTTAGAAGCTTGATCATGCATGGTGTTGTCGGGACTGCTCTTGGTGGAGTTTGTACTTTGGTTGGAGAACCTCAAAACTTACTAATCGGTGAAAAAATGGGATGGGATTTTATCGAATTCTTCATGAAAATGACTCCTATTACATTACCAGTATTGGCTTGTGGTATGTTAACCACTGTTCTTTTGGAGAAATTCAAAGTATTTGGTTTTGGCGGTCAATTACCTCAAGTAGCTAGAGAAATCATTGAAAACTACACTGAAGAAGAAGATGAAAAACGTACAGATAAAGAAAAGTACGGATTAAAAGTTCAAGCTGTTGCTGCGATATTACTAATTATCGGACTTGCATTACACATTGCTCCTGTTGGATTCATTGGACTTGCTTTGATTATTTTCCAAACTGCTTTTATGGGTATCATCGAAGAGCATTCTTTAGGAAAGTCTTTTGAAGAAGCATTACCATTCACAGGATTATTAGTAGTGTTTTTTGTAGTAGTTGCAATGATTCATGATCAACACTTATTCAAACCAATTATTGATTGGGCATTACATTTGAAGCCAGAACAACAACCTACTACGTTCTATCTTGCCAATGGATTACTGTCTATGATTAGTGATAACGTATTTGTTGCAACCGTATATATTGGGGAAGTAAAAGCCGCATTTGATGCCGGAACAATTTCTGCTGATCAATTAGAAAAATTAGCTATCGCCATCAATACAGGAACTAATTTACCTAGTGTTGCGACACCAAACGGTCAAGCTGCCTTTTTATTCTTATTGACTTCTGCTCTAGCTCCGCTTATTGGATTGTCGTATGGTAAGATGGTAAAAATGGCATTACCTTATACTATTGTATTAGGAGGTGTTGGTTTAATTTGTGTAAATCTATTCTTATAGGCAAAAGCTATATTTTTTTTAAAATAGCACTAACATAAAGAGAAATGTTCTTAAATTATGCTGCATAATTTAAGAACATTTTATTTTTATGAATTGCTCTCCCCTATTATTCAGTATTTTTTTAGTTTCTTTTTTATCATCATGCTCTCTAAATGATGACATTGAAACTATATCCAAAAATGAAGAAACTATTGAAATAAGCGGAGGTCCTTTCGACTTCATCATTGACGATAACCCAGATTTTGTCAGTGGACTTAGCGTTTCAAATGATATCCCATCATTTGGGTCTCAAGTTGCCTGGACAATTACGGAATCAAATGGAAATATTTTAAGTATTCATAGCACTAAAGATGACTTGGAAAGTACCGATTTTGATGAAGCTGGTGGTGGTAATTGCTTAATATGGTGGTTACGTTATACTCCAGAGCTGCAAGGGTTTTCTGTAGATAATAATATTAACACGGATCTCCAAGGTACTTTTGGACTATCAAATTCTATTGTCGTAAATCGTACTATTCCACCTACTGCAAATGAGTAATCAATAAAATCAGCAAAAAACCTATTCTTATTTGAAAGTTGACTTATGTAATAACTTTTCTATTTTCTTGTTATTAATAAAGAAACAAAATCTTTAAATAGGTATTTTTACGATTAAATCAGTATTTATTCTTTTCAATATGCAAGAACAGATTCAAGAAACCATTCAGGAAGAAAAAACACTTTCTCTTTTAGAATTGCTTTTTAGTGGGGGTATCGCAGGAACCATAGTAATCGCAATCCTTTTGATTTTATTATTTGTAGCTCTGTATATTTATTTTGAACGGTTTTTTACTATAAAATCTGCCTCCATTTATGATGAGCATTTTATGAAAAAAATTAGAAACAAAATTAGTGCAGGACAAACTTCAGAAGCTAAAGAATTATGTCAAGAAGTAGATTCTCCCGTTTCTCGATTGACTGAAAAAGGAATTTCTAGAATAGGTAGCCCACTTGAAGATATCAATACAGCTATTGAAAATGCAGGTCGCCTAGAAGTTTATAAATTAGAAAAAAATGTAAGTATCCTAGCCACCATTGCTGGGGCAGCTCCTATGATAGGTTTCTTAGGTACTGTAATTGGGATGGTATTAGCTTTCCATCAATTAGCGACTAGTAGTGGGCAAGCAAATATGGGGTCACTAGCCGAAGGAATTTATACTGCGATGACAACAACAGTAGCGGGTTTAATTGTTGGTATTATTGCTTATATCGGTTACAATCATCTTGTTGTTAAAACCGATAAAGTAGTGCATCAAATGGAAGCTACTGCGGTTGATTTCTTAGACTTACTTAACGAACCTGCTTAGTTATGAATTTAAGAGGTCGAAATAAAGTAAGTCCCGAATTCAGCATGTCGTCTATGACGGATATTGTGTTCCTATTGCTTGTATTCTTTTTACTTACGTCACCAGCTATTACTCCAGAAGCTTTAGATTTAATTTTACCTAAAGCCAAAGGAAAGACAACCAATGTTCAAAATATTTCTGTAAGTATTACGAATAAGAAACAGTTTTACATAAACAACAAGCGTGTCTCAGAAAAAAACTTGGAAAACGAATTGGTATCTCAGCTATCGAGTATCGAAAAACCAACAATTATCTTAAGAGCAGCTGAAGGAGTACCTATAGAAAAAGCGGTTAAGGTAATGGACATCGCGAATAGAAATAAATACAAATTAGTATTGGCGGTTAAGCCAAAATAGTTCGTAGTTGTTAATTCTAGTCTTTTGGTTTCAAATTAATTGAAACAGACTACTATTATTCATAATCAAGAACTAAGACCATCAAAATTTGAATATGTTAAACACTCCTAACGAAAAAAAATCATTAGCAATTACTGTGTCTATTTACGCAGTACTGTTCCTATTGCTTTTTTTCTTTGGATTGTCATATCTAGACCCAGCTACGGAAGAAGGAATTGCAGTAAACTTGGGATATAGTGATTACGGTAGCGGAAACAAGCAACCTTTACAACCTGTAAAATCCGCTCCAGCTCCTAAACCTAACCCGGTAGCTCCTCAAACAACAGAAACACCTCAAGAAGTTTCTAAAGTAGCAGAGACCAAAACATTAACGCAAGATAATACTGATGCCCCTGTTGTTGCTTCAAAAAAAGAAGAGACAAAACCCAAAGTAGAGCAATTAAAAGAAGTTAAAAAAGAAATTCCTAAACCTGTAGAACGCAAACCAGACTCTAGCACTAAAAATGCTTTAGATAGCTTTCTTAACGGCCCCAAAAAAGATGGAACTTCTACTAGCGGAGAAGGAAATGACGATGTGGCTGGAGACAAAGGAAAATCCGATGGAGATCCGAATGCAAAATCGTATTACGGAACAGGTAAAGGATTAGACGGTGATGGCAATTACCGTTTGGGAGGAAGAAAAGCTTTAAACAAAGAAAAACGTATCCCAGATTGTAACGAATCTGGTACGGTCGTAGTACGCATTGTTGTAGATCGAAATGGGAAAGTCCTTAGCGCTACCCCTGGAATAAAAGGAACGACCAATACAGCAACTTGCCTTATGAAACCTGCTAGAGCAGCAGCACTAGCAACAAAATTCAATAGTGATAATAAAGCCCCTTCAAAACAAGTGGGTAGTATTGCTTACACCTTTAAACTATCCGAGTAATGACTTACCAAGAAGCCATTGACTGGCTTTTTGTACAATTTCCTATGTATCAAAAGCAAGGAAAAAAAGCGTACAAAGCCGATCTTAATAATACTTTATTATTAGCGAAACACTTAAATAACCCCGAAACAAAGTTCAAAAGCATACATGTAGCTGGCACAAATGGAAAAGGCTCTACAAGTCATATGCTTGCTTCTATACTTCAAGAAGCTGGTTATAAAGTTGGGCTATATACCTCGCCACATTTAAAGGACTTTAGAGAACGTATTCGTATCAATGGCGAAATGATCCCCCAATCATATGTATTGGATTTTGTAACATCGAATATGCTTTTTTTTCAGCAAGAACACCTCTCTTTTTTTGAAATGACCGTTGGTATGGCTTTTCAATATTTTGTTGACGAGGACATAGACATCGCAGTCGTAGAAGTTGGATTAGGAGGAAGATTAGATTCAACCAATATCCTTTCCCCTGAAATATCTATAATTACAAATATCGGGTTAGACCACACTAATATTTTAGGAAACACCCATGAAAAAATAGCTTTTGAAAAAGGTGGCGTAATAAAAGAAAATACTCCTTGTATTATTGGAACCACAAGAGAAGATACCTTACTTGTATTTGAAAAATTAGCTGAAGAAAAAAAAGCTCCTCTAGTTTTAGCGGAAAAACAACTCTATAAAAACTACGACACCGATCTATTAGGCCATTATCAACGCGAAAATATGCGTACCACGATTACTGGTATTCAAGAATTAATTAAAAAAGGCTGGTCTATAGAAGAAAAACATATTGAACAAGGCTTAACACATGTGATTAAGAACACCCGTCTACAAGGACGTTGGCAACAATTACAGATAAATCCTACAGTTATTTGTGATACCGCTCATAATAAAGAAGGCTTAAGTATTACCATGAATCAATTGCGACAAGAAGCTGCTCATCGCATTCATATGGTCATTGGTATGGTAAACGATAAAAACATCGAATCGATTATCGATTTATTCCCCAAAGAAGCTACCTATTACTTTTGCCAACCTAATAACTCTAGAGCTTTACCCGCTATCTCTTTAGCCGAATCATTTAAAAATTCGATTCGTGATTATTCTGTATACAGCTCAGTTTATGAAGCTTATCAAAAAGCTTTAAAAAATGCCGATAAAGAAGATATTATTTATGTAGGAGGAAGCACTTTTGTCGTAGCTGAAGTTTTGTGATTTTTTCTAAAAAAAAGATTGATAATCCAAAAAAGGGTCTTATATTTGCACCCGCTAATACGCTAAAGTATTAGGGCGCGTAGCTCAGTTGGTTCAGAGCACTTGGTTTACACCCAAGGGGTCAGGGGTTCGAATCCCTTCGCGCCCACAAACAGTTTCCTAAATGCTGCATAAATAATTTTAGGTTCAGGTTACCGAAACCTAAATAAAATCGGGCGCGTAGCTCAGTTGGTTCAGAGCACTTGGTTTACACCCAAGGGGTCAGGGGTTCGAATCCCTTCGCGCCCACATCGATAAAGTCACTTCTAAAGAGGTGACTTTTTTATTTTACAATGATTCCATTTACATTGAATTACGGATCAAGTACAAAAGTTACGCTTAAGCAAATTCCTGAAGTTTCTAACGATTACCGTATTTCATTAATTGACAACAAATCGTCCATAGCCAATTCAAATAATGTTCCTTGTATCAATTCTTCTAAGGCATTTATATTTTGGGGAGTCGTTTTTAAATGAATCGTTGCATAAGTGGTTTCGCATTTAATCAACCTAAGATGATTCTTAGCATTACAATCCTTGCAATCACATCCTTCTCTTGAGGAATTAATTACATCTAAGAGATCTGTCAATCCTTTCTGCGTAAGTAATACAGACATTTCACCAAGCCGCAATTGTATTCCTTCATAACAGGTCTCATCTGGATTACTAGTTACTATATATGTCCCTCCTATCCTATTACGATAAATGGATTTTAAATAATGCATTGGTATTTTCTTTCAAATATAAATATAATTTTTATTTAGAATAATTAAAAATAGATATATTTGTATTAGAATAAAATGTGAATCGAATTATGGAAAAGATAGGTTTATTTTATGGATCGGATACAGGTGTTACCGATGATATAACAAAAGATTTTGTTGAATTTTGGGGAAGCGATGATTTGGATATTATGGAAATAGGAGATGCTAGTATCGATGATTTTGATAATTACAAAGTACTCATTCTAGGGTTATCGACTTGGTATGACGGAGACTTACAAAGTGATTGGGAAGCTTTTTTTGAAGATTTTCAAACTATAGATTTTACCGGGAAAATAGTAGCTATATACGGTTTGGGAGACCAAATAGGATATGCCGAATATTTTGTTGACGGTATTGGTATTTTGGCGAAAGTAATTCTAGAACGAGGCGGTACTGTTATAGGCTACTGGCCTACCGAAGGCTACCGTCATACAGATTCTGTGGCTTTTGTAGAAGACAACGAAGATTTATTTTATGGTCTGGCACTTGATAACGATAACGAATCGCAACTCAACGACACAAGATTAACTACTTGGATCAGCCAAATAAAACAAGAACTCAATAGCATTTTAATTTCCGAACAGGTTAGTTTATAGAATAAAATCCATTTACTTGGATAGTGAATGAATTGATCAACTATCACTGTAATTGGTCTTTCTGCATTATTTAAAGTAAACTACTTTAAAGTATTATACTACTTGTCGGTGTCAAAAAAATTATACGATATTAGCAACTTAAAGCCTAGCAGTTTCTAACACTCCCTATATTTTAGTGTTAATAGATAAACGCCCTGCTAGGCTTCTTTTTAAGATCTGTATATTCTATTTTTATAGAATCTAATTATAAAAAAAATGGAATTGATTATTTAAATCGATTCCACTTTTCTTTTATTGTAACTTAATGGTGTTAGACAAAATAGGTTGTTTTTCAAACATTAAAAAAACTTACATCATGGCTATACGTTTAGGAAATAGTTGTGTCAATTGCGATAATTTATCTACCAATGACACTTGCAAAGTACACGGAGTTAAAGTAAGTGATAATTACACTTGCGATAGCTTTGAAATGAAAGCTGCATTAAAGAATGACCCTAATTGTGATACTTGCGCACGTTTCGAAAGTTCAAACTGTGCAAACCCACAAAAAGCTGCTCCTGGAATGCTATGCTCTCATTGGGCTCCTCAAGGAATCGCATAAACCTTAAAGTATTATTTAGGAGTCTGCCTAAAAAAGACACTCCTGCATTATGTTGATTTAATAACTTTTTTAGGCAGTATCCTTATTTATTGACTTCGCTCCTTCGAAAACATACTCCCCATTTTAGTACTATTTTACATTAAATCGTTATTCACTTGCGACATTAATACCTTTAGCTAGGTCAAAAACATTTAACATAGCGAAAAACACGACCAAATCACTTCAAAAGACACTATTTACTCGCTGAATTGACACATATAAAACCTACTTCAAACGTTTTCGATGCTTTTTAACGACAAAAACAAACCTCTTAGCGTTGTTTTCGTGTCATAAATCTAAAAACTTAAATTTTAACAATTTTACACCTTTGGTTATTCTATTTTAGTCGCTTATAAATCAACAAAATAAGATGAAACTAATCAAAATTCAAAAGTTGCTGATACTGCTCATGTATCTAACAACTGCCTCGCTTTGGGCGCAAACAACTAACGTAGACATCAACCTCAACATCAAACATTCGGTGGAAGGTGTATCAGATTTTGGTCGAGAAAGACATATGACAATTCACGCCACTCCCCATGAAACAGATTGGGATGGAGAAGAAGACAAGTTAGATTACCTTATCAATGACTTAGGAATCTATTTCGGAAGAGAAACTGGTTCGGCAACTTGGAAAATGCAAGGCGTAGAAGAAGATCCCGATAGACCGAGTTGGCCACACGAAGCCCAAATGATTGAACATAGTAATGGTTTAAAACAATGGGAATCGTCGGATCTATTTATTGCCCGTAAACAATACCAAAGCAAAACTGAAAACATGATCATGGGGATCAATGATTTTAGTCCAATGTATGCTAATCTTTCATGGTTTGAAGGTTTTGGAAAAGGAAAAGGCGGATGGTTTGTTAAAGATGTAGACGCAGCAGCAGAATGGGTATCGCTGTATTTAGATCATTATTTTGCAAAAAATCCAGGAGACCTAGGTTTTCAACTTCCTAAATATTGGGAATGTTATAATGAGCCTGATATGAATTTCATGAATCCTCAATTTGGAATGATTGTTTCGAGTCTTGAAAAAAATTGGGAGTATCACAAATTAGTTGCACAAGCTGTAAAAGATAGATTAGGAGACAAAGCACCTTTAATAGGTGGTATGACCCAAGGGCAACATGATTTTTATAAACCAGACGGAATACCTACTAGATGGGACGGTGCTTTTTGGTACGAGCACTCTAGTGAAGAAGCTAGAGCATTATATGACAATATGCTAAGTGGAATAGATGGTTGGCCTAATGCATGGGATCGTCGCACCGATAACTGGTGGCAATGGGATTACCTATGGCAAGGTTTTATTGATCATGCAGGTGAAGACATGGATTTCTATGGAGTTCACATATATGACTGGCCGGCAGCAAATGAACAACAAGCTACTATTAGATCTGGAGGACATACAGAAGCTATGCTAGATCAGCTAGAGTGGTATGACAATTTCAAATTTGGGAAAAAGAAAGATATTGTTCTGTCTGAATTTGGAGCCGTTAATAGAGACTATATACTCTCTTTACCGGATAGAAGAAGAGATTGGGAATTCATAAAGCCTTTTAACCAAATGTTTATGGAATTTTTGGAGCGCCCTTCTCATGTAGTCATGAGTATGCCTTTTGCTCCAACAAAAGCAGTATGGGGAGCCATACCTCATAACGATGGAAGTGTAGAACGTTATGATGGTGCTACTTTATTTGATCCTATAGGGAATTGGACTGGTAGTACTGATCCATGGGTAATCAATGAACCTTCTGGCGGTTGGGATTGGAGTGCTTTAATATACTATTACGAACTTTGGAAAGATGTAGATGGTACTCGTATTGATACGAAGGCTAGCAATCTAGATATTCAAGTAGATGCTTATGCTAATGGAAATCATGTATATGTTATTTTAAATAATGCCGATAATCAAGTAGAAACAATCAACTTGAATACATTCAACGCTGCTACTGCAAACACAGTTAGTAATGTAGAAATGCGTCATTTATTCTTTAACCCCGACTTAGGAACTCAAGGAGAACCAGATTTATCTGTTGTCAACCTTGAAACAGCTCCTTCACAAGTAACGTTGAAGCCTAACTCTACAATTGTTCTAGATTATACTTATGCTAACCCTGTGACAATAGATAAAGAATCAAAAGAGACAAAGTATATGTCTGAGCCTCTTACCAATGCAAAAAACTCTAGAGGGACTCAATTATGTCGTTTAGTCGGTAATGCTAATTTTACGACTACAGTAAAAAACGTAGTGAAACCTGCAAAAGGGGAAGCTATGGTTAGAGTAGGTGGTTTTTTCTATAACCCAACTGATGCTGGGGATAACAAAAGCATTAAAGTTGTATCATTACGAGTAAACGGAAACGAGGTCGTTACTGAAAGCCCTATGTTACTAAACCCTAGAGGAAAAGTAGCTAGCGTATATGGTGGAGGTTGGTTTGGAGTACTCGAAATCGATGTTCCAATAGAATACCTTAACGATGGAGATAACACTATTTACTTCCAACGTCAACAAAACGCCGACTTTACTACTGTAATGCTTCAGGTTTGGGATATGGATCAAGATCCTGGAAGAACAGACAATTCTTCTATAGCCTTAACTGACCTCTCTTTAGGAAGTGATTCTGAATCATTAATGAATGGCAATAACTTAGGAATTGTTCCGACTTTCACTCCATCAAATGCTACAAACAAAGGATTAAATTGGACTTCTTCTGACACTAGCGTAGCTACAGTAGATGAAAATGGTGTTGTAACTGCAGTAGCAGATTCAGGAGTAGCTATTATTACAGCGACAAGTCAGGAATCTTCTAGCATTTTTGCTGCAAAAACCATTACAGCAATTCCTTTTGAAATTACAGACATTACCTCTATAGAAATTTTAGAAGGCTCTCAGATTACAGTAGATCAATATGTAAACACCCCTCTAACACTACAACTTACTCCCGAAACGGAAAATGCACCATCGATTGAATGGACTTCAAGCGATGAAGGTGTTGCCTCTGTACTTCCATCGGGAAAAGTAATCGGTAAAGTAATTGGAGGATCAGCTACGATTACCGCAAAAGTTCAAGGAACAAATATTTCTGATGAAATAGTAATTGATGTTCGTATTGCAGGAGACGAAAGTGTATTCACTAGAGATTTACCTGATTTCTTACGCCCATTTACTACGGGAACATTTAGTGTACCTATTATAGCAATGGGTGAACGAACTGTAGAAGTAGCATTGATAAAAGACGGATTAGTAATAGGAACTGGAACTGAAGCTGCGAATGCTCTAGGAAACGAAACTGTAGAGGTATCGTACAACCTTACAGACACTCCTACCCCTGACACCGACTATATAATTCAATTAACATTAAAAGACGGGGATACTGTTTTGGATGTAGCAACTAAAACCATCGAAATTATAGATCATATCCGTATTTCATCTGTTGCTATAGATGAAGGATTACCTTCGGTACAAGTTGGAGCAAACATAACACGTACAGCTTCTATTCTTCCTGCAGATGCATTTGATACAAGTATTACATGGAGCTCTAGTAATCCTGAAATTGCTACTGTAAATGCAACTACTGGGGTTGTCACAGGAGTCTCGGAAGGAGAAACTACCATTAGAGCTACTTCTAATGATATAAATACAATTTTTGATGAAGTAACTATTACAGTACAAGCTGAAATTGTGTCTATCCCTATAGAATCGATAGAAATTCCTGCAACTATAAATATTTTCCCAGGAACCAGCACATTGTTACCCATTACTCTAGTCCCAACATTTACGACAGATACTGATATCAATTGGGCGGTAAATAATAGTGTTGTTAGTATAGATCCTAATGGAAATATAACTGCTGGAGCTAGTGAAGGAATAGCAACTGTTACAGCCACGTCTGCTGTTGACCCAAGTATATCTGCTACTTGCGAGGTAATTGTTACTACATCTATAGTAATAGAAGCCGAAACATTCATTAATACAGGTGGTTCTACAGATGGTGTTATACGAAGTAGCACCGGATTTAATAACAATACTTCTGGAGATTGGGCAGATTATACTGTAGATATTCCTAGTGATGGAATATATACGATTAAGTATCATATTGCTTCCCCAAACACCAATAACCTAGGAGTAAATACCTATGTAGATGGAGTCCTAATGAACACTACGACCGTAAGCGGCACGACCGATTGGGAAATTTATACAACTCAAATGGGTTCTGAAGAAATTAGCATTGACGAAGGCACACACACTATTCGCTTTGAATCAACAGGGACTGAAACTTGGCAATGGAATGCAGATTGGTTTAGCTTAACTCTTTCTGGAACATTATCTGTTGGTGAATTCGATTCGGTGGCTGAATTCTCTATTTATCCAAATCCAACTCATGGGGAACTTGTAATTGAAGGCGCTCAGTTAAATAAGGCTTCAAATATTTCTATATTAAACTTACAAGGTATTGTCTTAGAACAAATATCAAATGTAAATAGTAATGAAATAAATTTAGATCTTGGTAAATATCCTACTGGACTTTATTTGATTAAAATTGAAAATAATACATCCAGTAATTTATTTAAAATAATCAAAAAATAGTTAAGACTATAAGTATCATTTAGTACACAAGAGACTATCTAAAAGAAAAAACTGTCATTCTGATTTTGTTCAGAATCTCATCTCATTTATTACCTAAAAGAGATGTTATATGACACAAGTTTTACTTTTAGGTAGTCTCTTGTTTTTTTACCAAAGAACCATTTAATTGAGTTTTACATAATGCTAAATGAATTCGCCTTAAAGTGAAAATGATCACTTTTTAAACGTGAAAACAGAACATGAAATTTGTCTTAAATTCTTTTGTTTTTCACATCTAAATCGCATTAAAAAAAACGCGTATTCATAATTATTTTGCATAAAACAAACTCTTTTTTACTTCGAAAAGCTTTCAAAAAATATATCTATAAATTCAAAACACACACTTCGCTTATTGTAAATTTATTGCGATATTATCGTTAAAAAATTACGATTACACCAAATATTATTATTTAAAAAAACGAAAAACAAGAGTATAAACCTCAAAACACATCCTATTAAAGCTTCGTCCTACAAGATTCACAACCAATCAATTCTTAATTTTTTAGCATTTTAAACATTGATTTAAAACCTATTAACCCAAAAATAAATACAAATAAACAACAATGAAACAATTACACACCTCAGTAATTTTTCAATTATAACGTTTTCGTGGTATTTTGACTATTTTTTTAAGCGAATTGTCGAATACAATCGATTTTATTTCCTACAAGACTCTTTTTTAACAAATTACACTAAACCCTTCTCGTAATTTAGCGCCACAATTAATCAATAATAACATGAAACTATTAAAAGTGCTCAGTGTTGGTGTTGTGCTCTCAACATCATCCTTGGTTAGCGTCTTTGCCCAAAATTCGGCAAATGTAGATGTCAACCTAAACATTAAACACTCCGTAGGAGGAGTATCCGACTTCGGTCGTGATCGACACATTACAATGCATGCCAGTCTTTACGAAAATGCCTGGGAAGGCGAAGTAGACAAAGCGGAAATCCTTTTCAACGAATGGGACGTACAATTGGGACGCGATAATGGTATTGCATCTTTCTTGCATCAATTTAGTCCAGAAGACGAAAACAACAGAAATCATCATGACCCAGACAGTTTAACTGTATTGCTAGATTTTTGGAAAGGAGAATACGATCAACGAATTCAAGATAGAGGTCTAAGTCAGTTCAAAAGCGAACAGACTAAAGGTGCAATTATGGGTACAAATGCCCACCCTACCTACCCTACTCTATCTTATTTCGATAATGGTTTAAGTGGGTCTTCTTGGGGGCGTGAAAACGGTTTTGTTTGGATGCCACGAGATATAGAAACATCCGCAGAATGGGTGTCGCAGTATATGGAAGATTTCTTCGTTGATAATGCCAGTCAAGAAGGAGTTCCAATTCCTGAATATTGGGAGGTAATGAATGAACCTGACTTTGAATTAAACACAGGTCAATTTATGATGTCTAGCTGGGAAGATATTATAGAATATCACAATCTGGTAGCTCAAGGTGTAAGAGAAAAACTAGGAAGTAGAGCTCCTAAAATTGGTGGTATGACATGGGGTTTACACGACCTTTTTAGAGGCGATGGTTTTTCTCGTTTTAGAGATCCAAATTATGTAGCTAATTTTTATGGTACAACTGCTGCAGATCAAGTAGCAATTGATTATGCTAGAGGTCAAGTAGACACTCCTTTATTTGCCTTACCTTCAGATACTGATTGGTATCAGTGGGATGTAATTTGGAAAGAATTTATAGATAGAGCTGGTGAAAACATGGATTTTTATGCAGTTCACTTCTATGACTGGCCACGCTACCAAAATAATGGAGGTCAAAGACGATCTGGAGGACATGTAGAGGCTACACTAGAAATGTTAGAGTGGTATGATGTTTTCAAATACGGAGAAAATAATAGAAAACCTGTTATCATTTCTGAATACGGTGCCGTAGCTAATGCATGGGATCCAATGCCACATGATACGAGATACGACTGGGAGAACTTAAAGCCATTTAGTGCAATGATGATGCAGTTCTTAGAAAGACCTGATTATGTTGAATTATCTATGCCTTTCCATTTATTGAAAGCTCAATTTAGAGATATTGATAACAATGGAGATGGTATTCCTGAAGTAGTATATCACTATAAAACACTTCGTGATGATGATGGTGATGGTGAATGGGAATTTAGTGAATTAACAAAATGGTATGAATTATGGGATGATGTTGATGGAACAAGAATCGATACAAAATCTTCAGACCCAGATATTCAAGTGGATAGTTACGTAGATGGTAATGATGTTTATTTAATTTTAAACAATTTAGTAGAAGAAGAAACATCTATAGCTTTAAACTTTTTCGAAGACAATAACAACAATCCAACAAGTGTTCGAATCAAACATTTATTCTTAGAAGGTGTAAGGGATATCATATTAGCAGATAATACTACTAGCTCTATCCCATCTTCTGTAACATTGAAGCCAGAGGCTACTATGGTGCTTAAATACACATTCGCAAGCCCAGTTGTTATAGATGAAACTTCTGTTGAAAATAAATTTTTCGGAGAGCCTGTAAGTAATAACCAACGTGTTAACATTCAAGGAGGAGACAATACGTTTTTTGTAAACAATGTAACAGTTCCTAGTAATCCTAGTCAAACTGAAGCTATTGTGAAAATGACAGTAACGCTTTTCGATGCTCCACAAACCGAGAATGGATTCTTATCTCTTAACAAATTCGAATTCAACGGTGTTGAACTTGATGTTCCTTTCGATTGGAGAGGTGGTCAACAATTTAGATCTAAATGGTTTGGAGTATTAGAAATACCAGTACCCGCAAGTTTAATACAAACTAACAACTCAATCGTTGTTGATTTCCAACATGTAGGAGAAGTAAATATTGTTAACATGATAACTTGGGACTTTTCTAAGGTTCCTGGTCGTTCTACTGGAGCTCCTGACGTTCCTGACCCAATTGCTGTTACAGGTGTAAATGTAACTCCTGCATCTCTAAGCTTGAATGTAAACCAAACAAGCACACTATCTGCAACTATTTCTCCAAGTAATGCGACTAATAAATCTGTTTCTTGGTCAACTAATAATGCTAGTGTAGCTACTGTTAACTCTTCTGGGATTGTGACAGCTGTTGCAGCTGGTACAGCAACTATTACTGGTACTACAGTCGACGGAAGTTTTACGGATACTACAGTTGTTACTGTTACTGGTGGTAACAATGGCGGTGGTGGTGACCCTGATCCTGCTGGAGAAACTATTGTAATTGAAGCAGAAACATTTACCAATACTGGTGGTACGTTCAATGATGCAAGTTCTGGAGGTTCTGGCTTAGGTGTAAATAACAACGGAACTACAATTAACTTTGTGAATTCAGGTGATTTCGCTGACTACACTATTAATGTTGGTATCGCTGGAGACTATGATATTGAATACTTGATCTCTACTCCTTCTGACAATGCACAGATTCAATTAACAATTGATAATATCGTGGTAGATACTACAAATATTCCTAACAATGGTTCTTGGGATGATTACAGAACTATCGATGGTAGTGGAACTATTTCTTTAACTACAGGTGTAAAAACGGTTAGAATAACGGCTTCAGGAAGTGAACAATGGCAATGGAATCTTGATAAGATTACTTTAACGAAAACAGATGACAACAATAATACAGTAGCTGTAACTGGAGTATCATTAACTCCTGCGAATGCTACTTTAGATATTGGGGACACTCAAAATCTTTCTGCAATTGTTGCTCCATCTAATGCTACAAATCAAACAGTTTCTTTTAGCTCTAGTAATACTAATATCGCTACTGTTAATGGAAGTGGTGTTGTAAGCGCTATTGCTGCTGGTACAGCAACAATTACGGTAACTACTGCTGATGGAAATAGAACGGATACTACAAGCATTACTGTAAATCCTGTTACTAGTGGTCAAACACCATTTGCGAATCATGTAATACCTGGTCAAATCGAATTTGAAGATTTTGATAATGGTGGACAAGGAGTAGCTTATAATGATGCGGATGCTTCTAATAACGGAAACTCTTATCGTACAAACGAAGGAGTGGATATACAACCTGCAAGTGAAGGCGGATTTAATATTGGATGGACTAGTAATGGAGAATGGTTAGAATATACCGTGAATGTTCCTACTGCTGGTAACTATGATGTTGATATTCGTTATGCATCAAGAACTAAAGACGGAATCATTCGCATTCTTTCTGACGGAACTGACAAAACTGGAAATATTGATCTTCCTACTACTGGAGGATGGCAATCTTACCAAACAGTTACTACTTCTGTAAACCTAAGTGCTGGTTCTCAAGTATTACGTGTTGAAATCATTGAAAATGGTATCAACTTGAACTTTATGTCTTTCGAAGCTGCTGGTGGTAACAACGGTGGTGGCGGAACTCCTTCTACTCTAGTGATAGAGGCAGAAGACTTTAATAATACAGGAGGAACCTTTAACGATGCATTCGCTGGAGGACCTGGATTAGGAGTTAATGACAATGCTACGAATATCAATTATGTAAATAGTGGAGACTTTGCAGAATACACTATTAATGTGCCTGTAGGAGGAACTTTTGACATTGAATATTTAATTTCAACGCCTTCGGATAATGCACAAATTCAATTAGTAATTGATGGTGTTACCGTAGATACTACGAATGTACCTAACAATGGTTCTTGGGATAGTTTTGGAACTGTTGATGGTGGTACTTTTACTTTAAGTAGTGGGAATCATGATGTGAGAATTAATGCTTCTGGATCGAATCAATGGCAATGGAATTTAGATAAAGTTACTTTATCTCCTGCTAGCGCATCCAAATCAATTAATGTTACAGCAGATTTAAATGTTAGTCCAAACCCGGCTTCATCTATAGCTAACGTTAACGGATTGATAAGTGGTGAGGCATATACCTACCAATTACTTAACGTAAATGGAGCTTTAGTTGCTACTGCTGCTTTAGACACTTCTAATAATACTATCGACGTATCAAACTTATCTTCTGGAATGTACTTTATAAATATCATTTCTAGTACAGATCAAAAAGTGATTAAACTGATAGTTTCAAACTAAATGAAACCTTAGTTTTTTTATATAAAAAGGCATTGTGAACCTCAATTTTGGGGTTCACAATCCTTTTATTATTAATAGCTATCTCGGATAGCCAATGATTCAAGTTTAGCATAAAATATTAGCTAGACCAATACTAGCCTACATAAGACGAATAGGATGTTTTCCTATTTCGTACATGTTATGCTAAGCCCACAACATTAAATAACAATTAAATTCTTTTTGCTTTTATGGAAACAAAAAAAACAACACTCTTTACGCTTATTGCAGGCTTTTCTGCAATCGTTTGTAGCGTTTATGCTCAACCAACACCTCCCCAAGGAAAGGTGTGGGTAGAAGTACCCGAAATGACCGATGAATTCAATAATGGTTTTGATGATAATAAATGGGAAAAAGTTTTATGGGACTACCCTGGTACTCCTACTAAAATGATTGCAGAAAATTCGGGGGTATCGAATGGTAACCTATGGATTAAAGCAACCCTTGGTCCCGACCCTTTATTCTTTCAAAGTTCTAGAATTTATTCTAAAGCTCAAATTACTTACCCAATGTATACAGAATGTAGTATCATTACTGCACACCTATCTGCATACAATACTTTTTGGTTAAACAACGGAGATATTAATAATCGTGATGAGATTGATGTTATCGAAAATAACTCGAGACCAAGTTGTGGTTGTCAACCTAATTTCCCTTGGCAAATGAACTCTCAATATTTTCAGGCAACCAATGGATTTACTGTAAGGAATGCCGATAATTTTGATAATAGAAATTTGTCTTCAAATAATCCTAAAAGAGGGGTTCGTTGGAATGAAGAATACCATACCGTAGGTGTTTGGTGGAAAGATGAGAAAAATATGACTTTCTATTTAGATGGTGAAGCAGCAGGAAGTGTAACTGTAGGACAAGATCGTGGAGGTCAAAATTATCCTGAAATTCGTTTTTCAAGAGACTTAAATCTAATTTGGGATTTATGGACAGATGATGAAAACTTCTTAGGTGGAGTTGCTGTAAAGAGTCATTTAACTGATGATTCTATCAATACAATGAAAGTGGATTGGGTACATACTTATAAACTAGAAAATGGCTCTGGCGGAGGCGGAGGAGGATCTGACCCTGGAAATGGTGGTTCGTCTGGAGATACGTTAGTTATTGAAGCTGAAAACTTCAACAATACAGGCGGAACTTTCAATGATGGTTTTGCTGGTGGACCTGGATTAGGTGTTAACAACGCTGGTACTATTATCAATTATGTAAACGCAGGTGATTTTACAGAATACAACGTAAATATTCCTAGTGCTGGTACTTATGAAATCTCATATCAAATTTCTACACCATCTAGCAATGCGCAAATTCAATTGTCTAATGGAGGAACTACCGTTACTACTAATGTCCCTAATAATGGTTCTTGGAGTAGTTTCGGGAACTTAGATGCTAGCAACACTATTAATCTTGGTTCAGGTAATCAAACGATTAGAATTACGGCATCTGGTAGCAATACATGGCAGTGGAATTTAGATAAAATAACACTAGAAAAAGTAGGTGGTAATCCGCCAAATAATGGAGGCGGAGGAGCTACAGCTCAAGCTTTCACTATTGAAGCAGAAGACTTTACTTCTACTAATGGAACATTTAATGATAGCTTTGCTGGTGGACCTGGATTGGGTGCTAATGCTGCAGGAACTGCTATTAACTATGTTAATAGTGGGGATTTCATGTTATATAATATTAATGTAGCTGCAACAGGAAACTATGATGTTTCTTACCTAATCACTACTCCTTCAGACAATGCCCAAATTCAAATGTTGGTTGACGGAAATTTAGTAGACACTACCAATATTCCTAACAATGGTTCTTGGAGCAATTACACAGGACGCTCTGGAGGAACTATAGCTTTAACAGCTGGTTCACATACGGTAAGAATTAATGCTTCTGGGTCGAATCAATGGCAGTGGAATTTAGATAAAATTAATTTCACTCCTGCTAGTGCTTCTAAATCTATCAGTGATGCTTCAAGCATAGGAAATGTATACGTTTATCCAAACCCTACAACGGACAGCATTTTTGTAGAAGGACTTAATGCATCGACATCTTATACTCTTTATAGTATTGATGGAAGCAGTATTGCAATAGGTCAAATAGATGGTAGCAATAATAATATTGATGTATCATCATTGACTTCTGGAGTATACTTCTTGAATGTCGAAGGATCGGAAACATTTAAAATTATCAAAAAATAAACCATCCTTTAAATTATTTTATAGAAGGCGGCCTTTACAAAAGGTCGCCTTCATTTTTTAGTTATTTTTGAAAAAAGAGAGACTTAAATGAAAATCGCAATTATAGCTCATGATGGTAAAAAAGCTGAAATGGTTCAGTTTTTAAATACTCATAAAGAGATATTAATTCACAAAGGGATAAAATTAGTATCTACAGGTACGACGGGCCAAAAGGCGAAAAGTGCTGGTTATGAAGTTAACGCATTAAAATCAGGTCCTTTAGGAGGTGATGCACAAATTGCAGCAATGGTAGCTGAAGGAAATATTGACATGGTACTTTTCTTTAGAGACCCACTTGCAAAACACCCTCATGAACCTGATATTTTTATGTTAATGCGCTTGTGTGATGTGTATGATGTGCCCTTGGCTACAAATCCTGCCTCTGCAAGTTTACTATTAAAAGGCTTAAACTTATAAAAGATAAAAGGGCGTTGCTTTAAAAGCAACGCCCTTTGTTTTTTACAAAAAAGAGTTCTTATTTTTGACCTGCTTCTTTGTGAGAGTGATGAGATTTACCTCCTAGTAAATCACTAGCCTTCCCTTCTGCTTCTTTAGCAGCATCATTTACAGCATCTCCAGCTGCATTAGCTGCATCTTTTCCTGCTTTTAATGCTCCTTCTGCAGTATTCTTTACCGCATCTCCTGCAGCGTTAGCTGCATCTTTCCCTGCCTCTACTACATTACCAGCAGCATCTTTTGTTGCTTCTACAGCGCTATTTGTTGCGTTCTTAGCAGCGTCTACAACATTTCCTGCTGCATCCTTCGTAGCTTCTGCTGCATTCCCCGTAGCGTCTTTTGTTGCTTCTACAGCAGTATTAGCTGCATCACCAGCTTTTTTGGCAGTTTCTCTACATGAAACAAGACCTAAAGCTAATACGGCAGATAATGTAATTACAACCTTTTTCATAATTTATTTGAGTTAGTGTTCAAATTCAAAATTATGAAATTAAAAACTACTCATATTTCCAATTTGCTAAAAAACCGTATTTATCCTACGAAATCCATAAAACATCTATGAACGGTTAATTCACCCTAGCCTTGATCCTTCTCAATACCCTCGCGATTTCATCTAAATCAGTTAATAATTGATAATCACTAATTTTTAAGACATTGATATTTAAACTAGGGATACTAAACTGTTTTATCCCTTCCATATTATAAACATCTTCCTCATATGAATTAAGGGAATCGATTTGCAATCCTACTCCATAAGCCTTAGAGAAATATTGAAATTTATAATTTCCTATAATAACATCTTTACTAAAATTCATCATTTTGATGTCTTCCCTATCGATAAGTTCTTCTAAAGCTGTTAGACCTGTCACAGATTGATAAAGCATATGTGTTGTTTTAAAACTCCTTTGACCACCTCTAAATAAACTAACCATAATTCCATGTTTTTGGATTTATTCCAAAAGTAGATATTTTATTCAATTAAACAATACAAAAATCCATAAAATTGGAAATATTCCATAAATACAATACCTTTATAGCATGGAAAACCTAGAAGCATTAGCGGCAAAAAGACTCAAAAGCATTAGAGATCAGCATAATCTCACTCAAAAACAGTTTGCTGAAACCTTGGGAATTAAAAACAATATTGCCGATATCGAACGAGGTCGTACAAAAATTACGGGATATACCGTTGCTATACTTACAAAAGTATTCGGAATAAATCCACTTTGGATTTATGGCATGAGTGCCATCAAAACAATTAGCGCTCAAAATATTGATGTTAGTCCCAAATTAGTAACGGTAGATACTAATGAAAATGAAAATATGGTGCTTGTTGATGTTAAAGCCTCAGCAGGATACCCTTCTAATATTCAAGAACCACATTGGTATCACGAATTACCAGCTTTCAATTTTCCTTTGCCTGAGTTTAAAAATGCTAGCTTTAGAGGGTTCCAAATTCAAGGAGATAGTATGTTTCCTACTTTTAAACCCAAAGAATGGGTTATTGGTAAAGCAGTTGATAACATACAAAATCTTTCAAATAATAACATTCATGTTATTGTCCTAAAGGATAGTGTTCTGGTAAAAAAGGTAGAAATTAACAAACAACAACCAACTTCTATAACATTGATTTCATTAAATACGTTATATCCTCCAATTGAAATTGACGCTACCGAAATTCAAGAAATATGGGAGGTAAAGAGTAAACTAACATTTGACATCAATTCTCCTGAAGAAAGTGCTAGCATTCATGATTTGCAATTAGCCATTCAACGGTTAGGGAATGAAGTAAATGCATTAAAAAAGGGTTAGTAAAACTTACCAACCCTAAAAATAATTATACTTTTTTTACATAGGCTTAAAGACTCTAATCCAATCCACTTTCATTGTATTTTTTTCAGGATCTTCTAGTTCTGCATTTGTTGGTATTCTTCCAGCAGCAGCTTGCCATGTTTGAGATTCCACATTAATTATAATATCCTTTTCAGTCCCCATTCCCCCTCCATCTTGATAATTATATGGGTCTATAATACTTACTTCCGAAACATCACTTGCCGCTTTCAACTTATCAAAAGAGTATGAACTAGAAGTTGAATGTTCTACCAGGGCTTGAAATCCTGTTGAGGAATCTGTATCTACGACTACTCCATTACTCATCGTTGGATATCCATAGGTCCACTCATTGCCTCTTTTTGTAGCTACAGCTTTATCATACAGAGCCCTAACTATTCTTCCATCAATATAATATTCTAAATGAATTGGACTTATCCAATTAACACCAACATGTGTATATTTACGATCTCCTCCATTATAATGAAACTCTCCCCAACTACTGACTCCATCTCGTCTATAGAAAATCCCTAAATCTCTAGGCTGATAATCTTGAAAATCTGGTGGTCTCACAAAAGAATGGTGCGCTAAGTGAATAACGTTAGAGAACAACTGGTTTCCATTCTCGTCTCCACCCCAACACTCTATAATATCTATTTCTTGTTTATTATCGGCACTTAATAACCACACATCAGATGCTAATGACATATCTGCAACGCTTACTTTAGCTTCTACAAAAACAGGCCATTGCACTCTATTATTTCCCGTAATACTACCTGTACTAACTCCTTGATCTGGAAGATTCATTTTAGGAGGTAAATTAAATCTAGGTTCCGATTCATTTCCTATAACCCTTCTTGACGATCTTATCACTAAATCATTACCATCTACAGATACGTGATCATACTTCCAATACGTTGTCCCTGGGCCATCCCACAAATCATGATAAAAATTATACCATTTATTATTGGGGCCAAAATCTACTCGACCATCTGTTTCTTCAAAGGTGTAATTAAAATCGTCAGATGGTTCGGGCTGAAACACCCATGTTTTTCCTGACGCTATTGTCGCCAGTACTGGTATCTGATCATAGGGTAAACTTTCGTCGTAAAGAATTTCATCATAAGGGTTTTCTACAGGAAGCTCTTCTTCGGGGAGTTCATCCTCTTTAGGTTGATTAACCGGAGTAACATCGTCATTAGCTCTAACTACTTCTTCACTATCGCTACTACAAGCTACAAGTGCCAGCATTGACAAGCCTAATAAAATGTCTTTTTCTCGTACTTTCATTATTTCTGATTTACGAAATCGTTTTAGCAACTATACAGACAATGGGGTAAAATAAAGAAGAATGGACTAAAATACGTCACTCCATGTCACTATAGTCTATGGATTGACAGAAATGGAAATATTATTAATATTCCACAATATTTCACCTTGATCCTAGACGATTATATGATTAGGATGAAAATGTAATATAATAAAGTTTATGTAGAGTAGTGCCAATTACCTAAAGGCTCCTGTATTGTGTAGGATTTAGCGGGTAGATAAAACAAAAACTCCCTTTCCTTAAAGAAAAGAGAGTTGTAATATTTTTGAAGATATCAACTATTATAACGAAGTAACGTACTTCGTTAATTTCGACTTTGTATTAGCCGCTTTATTTTTATGGATGATGTTATTTTTAGCTAACTTATCTACCATAGCAATAACATTTGGTAATAAAGATTCTGCCTCTTCTTTACCAGCTTCACGCAACTTCTTGATAGCAGTACGTGTAGATTTATGTTGATACCTATTTCTTAATCTCTTAGCTTCGTTACTTCTAATTCTCTTTAAAGCTGACTTATGGTTTGCCATGTGATTATTTTTTTAATTTCTTCAAAAAATGTAGCCCGTAGGGGAATCGAACCCCTCTTCCCAGGATGAAAACCTGATGTCCTAACCGATAGACGAACGGGCCATACAAATTACGAATTGAAAACGCTAAATTAAGATTTTACAATTAAACACTACTAGAGTATCCGTATAATCTTGAATTCTACATTTTGAATTCTTGTTTAAGTATCGTAGCCCGTAGGGGAATCGAACCCCTCTTCCCAGGATGAAAACCTGATGTCCTAACCGATAGACGAACGGGCCATGCCGTAAATGCGGATGCAAATATACATCTAATTTTCTATTCCGCAAGCACTGCATTCAAAAGTTTTTTCAAAAAAAATTTCTTTTGATATCTTAGTATGCTTTTGCAAATAATACACGTGTTTTTGAAGGAGCTCCAGAATACACACAAACTCCTTCTTCTTCCTTAAATTCGAAAGGAATACAACGTATCGTTGCCTTTGTTAACTCTTTTATTTTAGCCTCTGTCTCTATGGCTCCGTCCCAATGAGCAGAAATAAACCCTCCTTTAGTTTCTAACACTTCTTTAAACTCATCAAAAGAATTTACTTCTGTGATGTGCTCGTTTCTATAAGTTAATGCCTTATCGAATAAAGCCTCTTGAATTTCATTCAACAAGTCTTTGATATGCATTCCTATACCTTCTCTTACAACAGCAGTCTTTGTCAAATTATCACGACGAGCCAACTCAACTTGACCTTTTTCAAGATCTTTTGGACCAATTGCAATTCGCAACGGCACTCCTTTCAACTCATATTCTGCAAACTTTGCTCCTGGACGCATAGTGTCTCTATCATCAAACTTCACAGAAATCCCTAGCGCTCTTAATTCTTCTACAATTCCGTTAGCTACTTCGGAAATTTGAGCCAACTGCTCTTCTCCTTTATATATAGGCACAATAACTACTTGTGTTGGCGCTAAATTTGGCGGCAATACTAAACCTTGATCATCACTATGTGTCATGATTAAAGCTCCCATTAGACGTGTTGACACCCCCCAAGAAGTTGCCCACACATATTCTTGCTTTCCTTCTTTAGTTGTATACTTTACATCAAAAGCTTTAGCAAAATTCTGTCCTAGGAAATGAGAAGTTCCTGCCTGTAATGCTTTCCCATCTTGCATTAAAGCTTCGATACAGAATGTATCATCGGCTCCAGCAAATCGTTCTGATTCTGTTTTACGTCCCTGTACTACAGGAATCGCCATAAAATTCTGAACAAATTCAGCATAAATCTGGTTCATCTGAGTCGTTTCCGCTAAAGCTTCCTTTTTAGTAGCATGAGCTGTATGCCCTTCTTGCCATAAAAATTCGGCTGTACGTAAAAATAAACGAGTACGCATCTCCCAACGAACGACATTAGCCCATTGATTAACCAATATCGGTAAATCTCTATAGGATTGTATCCAACCTTTATAAGTATTCCAGATAATGGCTTCAGAAGTAGGACGCACCACTAGTTCCTCTTCCAATTTAGCATCGGGGTCAGCAATCAACTTCCCTTCATTATCAGGATCGGCTTTTAAACGATAGTGTGTTACTACAGCACATTCTTTTGCAAAACCTTCTGCATTTTTCTCTTCAGCTTCAAACAAGCTTTTAGGAACAAAAAGAGGGAAATAAGCATTTTGATGCCCTGTTTCCTTAAACTTCTTATCTAACTCTGCTTGCATTTTTTCCCAAATAGCATAGCCATATGGCTTAATTACCATACACCCACGAACGGCAGCATTCTCTGCTAAATCAGCTTTGACTACCAATTCATTATACCATTTCGAATAATCCTCACTACGTTTTGTTAATCCTTTAGCCATAGTCTTATTTTGGCACAACTATTGTGCTTTATATTTTAAATTTGTGGTTAGCGCAAAACTAACTAAATTTAAAATGTTCAACAATTAAAAACTATAGATATGCGATTCCTAGAAAACATCACTACAACGTTTTATAAAGGTTTATTTTTCGCATTTCTATCACTTTGCATAACCGCTTGTGGGTCTTACCAAGCTGTGACGTATGATGATGATGGAATTTACGCGGACTCTGGATCTAAACCTGCACCACAGGCAAGACCTCAACAGCAAGTAACTAATGCCCCTGCTCAAGCGAGTATTGGCAACAATTATTTTTCTAAAAAACTTGAAGAACTGCGAGCTGTCGAGCAAGAAGAGGCTGAAGTATTTACAGATATTGAAAATTATTCTAGTGGAAACTACAGCGATACTAATGAAAATAATGCCGTAGTCAGCAACCCTGGCTGGGAAGATTCTTACGATGACTCGAATACTACAATTAATATTATTGGAGGCAATGCATGGGGTTTCAACAATTATTATCCTTTTTGGAATCGTGGTTTTAGAAATTTTTATGGATTTAACGGAGGATTTGGCCCTTATTGGAATGGCGGCTTTTACAATGGTTTTTACAACACTCCTTTCATCGGCTTTAATTTTGGCTTCGGAAATGGATTCTATGGACATCCCTTTTACGGCAATAATTTTTACGGAGGCTTCTACAATAGACCTTATCGCCACAGATATTACAGAAGCCCAAGATATGTTTACAATTCTAGAAGAGTCTACACAAGGAATGCTAACAATAGAAATTACAATTCTAGAAATGGATATGCTACAAATAGAAGAACATATAGCAATAATATAAGAGGAGCAAAAACAATTAATAATTCTAGAAGAACGTATTCTCAAAACGGGAACACCAGTCGTAGAACATATTCTAATGGGAATAATACAAATAGCAACAACAGAAGTTACAGCTCTCGTAATAGAACATACACTCCAAGAAATAATTCTTCTACGAGTACCAGAAAAAAAATAAATAACTCATCTAACAGCAGAAATTATTCTTCTGGCAGAAGCAGCTCTAGTAATTCTAGAACTTATAGTGGTTCTCGAGGGTCTAGCTCTTCTCGAAGCTACAGCAGAGGCTCTAGTTCTGGAAGCCGTTCTTACGGAAGAAGTTCTTCTGGTTCAAGCGGAAGGTCTTACAGAAGAAGGTAACTAAACATCGTATTGATTTTACAAATCACCCTTACAGTAACAAAATACAGCGCAAAAAATGAAAAAGCATATTCTTAATTTCCTTGCCGTTTCGGTAATAGGATGGGCAAGTTACGCTCAGACCACTAGTGACGTATATCACTTCGGAACAACTCAAGATTTCGGAACAGCGCGTTACCAATCACTTGGAGGAGCTTTTGGCGCTCTTGGTGGTGACCTAACCGCTGTCAGCCAAAACCCTGCATCTTCTGCTGTCTTTAGAACCTCTTATGGTGGATTAACTGTTGGTAGTAATAATAAAGATTTTTCTAGTAATTATTTTGGAAATACTACCGATACTAATCGTAACAATTTAACATTTAATCAAGCTGGAGGAGTAATAATACTAGAACCTTCCTATAGTAATACTAAAGTTTCAAAAATTGCGATCTCTTTAAATTACCAATTAGAAGCTGACTATAGAAATGACATTTTATTTGGTCAAGATCAATTAAATAATACCATTGGAACGTACTTTGCTTCAAATGCAGAGGGAATTCCTTTTGGAGATCTAGAAGACGTCAACAATTTCTCATTGACAGATAATTTTATCAATGCCAGTGAACTACATGGAGCTAGAGGAGAACAAAGTTTTCTTGCCTTCAATAGCGGAATTATTTCCCCTAATGCTGATGGTAACAGTTATTTCTCAGAAGCAGGAAACAATAATATTCAAAATATAAATATCATAAATAGCGGACACAAAAGTAAGTTTACACTTAATGGTGCTGTCCAATACGAAAGTGGCTTGCACATAGGAGCTAATATCAATATTCATCAAATCGATCGAAGTGTACGCACGAGCTTCAATGAACTGTCTGAAGAAGCTAATGGTGACTTTATATATGATTTTACATATAGTATTGAAAGAGAAGAATTCGCAGCAGGTATTTCTGCTGGTATTGGTTTAATACAAAAGTTTGACAATGTTCGTATTGGATTAAGCTACCAAACACCAACTTGGTATGAATTTACTTCTGAGACTAGAGAATTCACTTTTGGAAACCTTAGCGAAAATCTTATTCGAAGTCAAGCTGGTCAAGCACCTGTAGCGAACCCTAATAACAATAATCCATTTGCTGTAGACCCTGATTTATTAATTGAAATCCCTGATTACGGTTTAAGAACCCCAGGGAAATTATCTGCAAGTTTGGCGGTTATTCTGGGAAAAGGAGGACTTATTTCTGCACAATATGATCGTCAAGATTTATCGAAAACACGTTTCGATAGTCGTTTTTCAAATAATGATCTTATCAATCAAATTACGAATGACACTTTTCAAGCAGTTGATACTTATCGCATCGGTGCTGAAGCTCGATTAGAAGAATGGCGTTTTAGAGCTGGGGCCAACTATAGTACTTCTCCTTATAAAAATAACACTATCGATGGCGAATCTAAAGGGTTTTCTTTTGGAATCGGTTATGATTGGGGAAAATGGAAATTAGATGGAGCCTATACCAATACGCAGACAAACTATAATGAAACTCCATTTGAAAATAATGCTTTTTCCAATTCTGGAAATATTGATATAACCCGTAATCAAATTACAGTTACTCTAGGTGTAAACTTTTAACACAGCTTTAGGCTTAGTAGTTGCCTCAAATTTTACATTGATTATATAATGTAGTATCTTTGTGCGCTAATTTTATTGCTTGCCTCAGGCATTAAATCGTTTATTTGAATGAAAGAATCTCAAGAAGTTAACGAACAAGATTTTATAGGAGATAACCATGTAAGCACTAGTGCTGTAACTCCAATGCGCAAAGATGCTTTTGAACTTTCTTCAGAAGATAAAATCGCTTCTATCAAAGAAGATGTTACTCGTATCATGGAAACTTTAGGTCTGGATTTAACAGATGATAGCCTTAAAGGGACACCAAGACGAGTAGCTAAAATGTTTGTCAAGGAAATTTTTAGTGGTTTAGACCCTAAAAACAAACCCAAAGCTTCTTCTTTTGATAATAGTTATAAATATGGAGAGATGTTGGTTGAGAAAAACATTACTGTTTACTCTACTTGCGAGCATCATTTTTTACCAATAGTTGGTCGTGCACACGTAGCCTATATTTCTAACGGTAAAGTTCTCGGATTATCCAAGATGAATCGTATTGTAGACTATTATGCAAAAAGACCTCAGGTACAAGAACGCTTGACTATGCAAATTGTTCAGGAGATGCAAAATGCACTTGGGACTGATGATGTCGCTTGTATTATTGATGCAAAACATCTGTGCGTAAATTCTCGTGGTATTCGTGATATTGAAAGTAGCACAATAACTAGCGAGTTCGGAGGAAGGTTTAAAGACCCCGATGTTAAAAGAGAATTTATAGACTATATAAAAATGGAAACTAAGTTTCACTAATTTATAGTAATCCATCTCTAACTGAGCCTACAGGGCATTTATAAGAAAAAAATAAGATATCCCAAAGCAAGACTTGCTTTGGGATATCTTATTTTACGATGTTAGTAAAATTGTTTTAATACGTTCTATCGGTTTATTACGTATTTGATCTAAAACATCTTATAGCGATAATCTAAAGACTTACAAATAGATACTTTTGGTTGACCAACCAATATGATATCCCCCATGATAAAGAAAAATTATATTTCCTGTATATTTTTGCGCTTCACTTTTACTCTTCATTTCCTTTTAAATCCAATGCTTTATCTATTTGAAAATTTTCACAAGCTAGCTAAAGCTAATAATAGCGATAACACTCGAAACTAATTGTGAATATCTGGAACCGAAGAATTCTCTAAAACAAAGGATAATTTCACTTCTTTTTCTCGTAAAAAAACTCAATAGTGATTGATCCAAATTTAAACTTACATTAATGAATTTTAATAAATCAATAGAAGCAATTTACAACGGTTTAAAAGAGAATTTCTCCATACAATTAGAGGAATTTGAACCTTTTAGAGAAATTTTAAAAGAGAAAACATTTAAAAAAGGCGAAATAATACTCGGCCTCGGTGATATTGATGATAAATTAACCTACACTGCATCAGGGGTAGTACACCAATATGTAATGATTGAAGAACAATCCTACACTATCGATATCAAAATTTCAGGAATGTACTTTAATGCTTTAAAAAGCTATATGGAGGAATCCCCGTCAATGGAAATTCATGAAGCTGTAACAGATGTAGAGCTAGTATATTTTTACAAGTCAGATTTTGAAAAACTAATAAAGAATAACCATACATTTTGTTTTATCTATTTAAAGTCTTTAGAATATAAATTTTTGGAAAGAGAGAATAGGTCTTTTATGCTTCAACATTCCAGTGCGGCTCAAAGATTTAAACTTTTTATGGAAATCAATCAAAATGCCAATCAATTTATATTAGAAGTTCCTCAAAAATTATTGGCTACTTATTTGGCGATGACTCCAGAAACATTCAGTAAAGTAAAAAAAGAGTATTTTAAGAACAGTTAGGGTTTTATCTTAATTCCAAATTGACGATTGAATTCTCCAAGGTTTGACTCATAATTTTAACAAAAGTAGTTTTCAGCCACACAGATTTCACCCTTTCATTAAGATAGTTGATTAAAAAAATATCTTCTAAATGCCCTCTCCTAAATACATCTTTTTAGTTTGAATCACTTTTTCAAAAGATTAGAATTCAGCCTAATATTTTAGCCAAATTTGTAAAGGAAACCCCTGCTCAATTCGATTTTAATATTTCTGGAAATTCTAAGAACAGAATAGAAGTTGGTGCTGGTTACAGGACAACTTCTTCTATCAACTTGTTACTAGGTTTATTCATCAATGAGAACTTAAGAATCACCTACAACTATACCTGTTTTTGGGAGCTACTCCTCTTAGTAACAACCATGGCTTTATATTGACCTATAGAGCTGGTGATGGGTTTCCTTCTAAAAGCACACTTTAAATTAATAACAGAATTAATCATTTAGTTTTTTTAGTTCTCCCATAAAATCCTTGTATTTTTACCTCGGAAGATTTCAAATATATTATCGATATGAGTACAGCGTTGTACGAACAGCAAGAACTAAAAATTTATAATTCTATTTCTGGTAACAAAGAAATATTTACCTCTATCACTCCTGGACGTATAGGGCTTTATGTTTGTGGACCTACAGTATATAGCGATGTGCATTTAGGAAACTGTCGTACGTTTATTTCTTTCGATTTGATATTTCGCTATCTTAAGCATTTAGGGTATAAAGTTCGCTATGTACGTAATATTACCGATGCTGGTCATTTGGAAAATGATGCCGATGCAGGAGAGGATAAAATCTCTAAAAAAGCTCGACTAGAGCAAGTAGAACCTATGGAAGTTGTGCAACGCTACACGGTTGGCTTTCATAATATCCTAAAGCAATTTAACAACCTTCCTCCCAGTATTGAGCCTACAGCAACAGGACATATTATAGAACAAATTGAAATCATTAAAACCATTATCAAAAATGGTTTTGCATATGAGGTCAATGGTTCGGTATACTTTGACGTGGTTAAATTCAATGAAACGAATGACTACGGAAAGTTAAGTGGACGTAACCTAGAAGACATGATCAATAACTCACGTGAGTTAGCTGGTCAAAGCGAAAAACGAAACCCTCAAGATTTTGCACTCTGGAAAAAAGCAGAGCCCGTACACATCATGCGCTGGCCTAGTCCATGGGGTGACGGATTCCCTGGATGGCATTTAGAGTGTACGGTAATGAGTACTAAATACCTTGGAGAGACTTTCGATATTCATGGAGGTGGAATGGATTTAAAATTCCCCCATCACGAATGTGAAATTGCACAAGGAGAAGCCGCATGTGGAAAAACGCCTGTAAACTACTGGATGCACGCCAACATGCTGACATTGAACAGTAAAAAAATGTCAAAAAGTACAGGAAATACTTTATTACCTCAGGAAATTTTTAATGGGGATAATGACATTTTAGCTAAAAGTTTCAAACCTACAGTGGTACGCTTCTTTATGCTTCAAGCGCATTACAGAAGTATTATGGATTTCTCTAATGATGCTTTAGAAGCTTCGGAAAAAGGATTTAATAAGCTTATGGAGGCTATAAAGTCTTTTGAAACTATTACTCCAGCAAAAGCTACATCTGAAGAATTTGACACTACAGCATGGAAACAACGTTGCTACGATGCCATGAATGATGATTTTAATAGTCCTATCTTAATTTCCCATTTATTTGAAGCTGTTAAATTCATTAATAATTTAAAAGAGAATAAAGCCAAGGTTAGCACTGATGATTTTAATATTTTAAAAAATACGTTAACTGTTTTTGTATTTGAGGTATTAGGACTTCAAGCAACTGATGAAGCTGGAAACGATCTTAGCGAAAAACTTGATGGTGCTATCGAATTATTGATAGAAATGCGAAAAGAAGCTAGAGCTAATAAAAATTTTGCTTTAAGTGATCAAATTCGTGATACCCTTGCTGAAAAAGGAATTCAATTAAAGGACGGAAGAGAAGGAACTACTTTTAGTTACTAATTAGGCAATAGGCAAATAAAATGAAGAAATCTTTGTCTTTGATATCTATAATACTGGTTATTATTTTTATTATTTACAATTTCGCATTACTGTCCGAGTTATACGAAGTGAGCAAAGTCGAGTCAAAGAATTCAAATATTAGTGCGGGTAGTGTCATCATTGATTTGTATACTTATGATAAGCTTTTAATTTTATTATCGCTAGTTTTCTGTATAATTGGGCTATTTAAGAAAAATAAATTCAGATATATAGCTTTGGTTTTTCATGTAATTCTATTTATCTATCCTTTTTTAACAGTACTAGCCTTCTATTTTCGGCTTTTAAATTTATAAATCACATAGAGTTATAAAGTAATTCTCATGAAAAAAATACTAATCGCTCCATTCTTATTTTTAATCTTCATTTATAAAAATGTGATATCTCCTATGACACCTGCTTCTTGTCGGTTTCAACCTACATGCTCTACATATACTCAAGAAGCATTAAAAAAGCATGGCCTTTTTAAAGGAGGGAAATTAGCCATAAAACGTATTTTCAGTTGCCACCCGTGGGGAAATAGCGGCTATGACCCTGTACCTTAGCCACTTATTGTCTTTTCTAAAAATGTGCTAGATTCTTTTTTAACATTTTATAAAGTGTTAATTTTTAGCATCTAACGCTTATATTTCTTATCTTTAAGAGATAAAGCGAGAAGTTACTCAACTAATATATTTAACAATTAAAAGTTTTAGTATTTGATTATAACACTACTTTTTTGATTTTGTAGATTTTTTTTGACGAGGCGTATTTTGTAGTTGGGTAACCCCTAATTGTTTAGGAATTTAAAACAGATAACTATGAAAAATTCTCTTACACACAGTATCCGATCCATTCTTATGGTTGCGGTGTTTTGTGTTAGCACAGTGGTCTGTGCTTCCAACAAAACAAATGATGCTTTCAGTTTTGAATGGGAAGTCATTCAAAAATCTAGTTGCGAGTCTAATAACGGCATTATCAAAATCAATGTTATCAATGGACATACGCCTTACAAAATTGTTGTAGACGAGTACAGTCACATTTATTCTAGGTATTCCAATACTGCAGATATCACAAATTCTCTTTTTTACAACGAAGCCGATGAACATTTAGTTAATGATGTTTTCTTTCAAGATGAGATTATCATTGATCAACTTCCTGCTGGTGTAAAAGTTATTTCTGTTACTGACGTTTATGGGGGAGAAATATCCAATATGATTGATATTCCATCATCTGTAATGCAAGTTTCAATTTCAGAAAAAGGAAACTCGAAAAATCTTGATGTGCAATTCGATTCTAGTAGCATTTCAAATAACTATAATTCTAATTTCGGAAGTGCCAATTTTCATGTAGAATTAAATCGATTGGATGAAGTGGGGTCTTATACTATTCAGGAAGTTTATAATATTAATAAATCTAAATCCTTAGAGGAGTTTATGGATTTATTAAATGAACATCCCGATTTAAATTCGAACTCGAGAAATAAAGAGGCTAAAATTTTAAAACAAAATATTCCCTATAAATCTTTAACCCAAAAGCATACACTATTAAAAGATCTAGAAAATGACAAAACGTATGTGTTAAAGATTTACCCCGACGAGTCGATAACGGGTTATTCGGGCGTGTGCATGAGCTACACTTATGTTTTTAGCACTAATGAAGATTCATTTAAAACAGGGGAATCAAATATTGTATCAACTAAGTAATTTACACTCATATTAATAAATCATGTGTTTTATTTAACCTTTCAAGGTTGGGTTTTATTTATATTAGCCCTAAAAATAAAGCACATGATTTTTTCTAAAATCACATGGAATCCTCCAATTGGTATTGATTTAGGTTTTTTTACCATTCATTTTTATAGTTTAATGTGGATTGTAGCCTTCTTATTAGGCTTTCAAATCATGAAACGCATCTATGCCAATGAAAACCAAAAGCTGGAACATTTAGATTCTATGTTTATGTATGCCATTGTAGGAACAATGTTAGGAGCTCGTTTGGGGCATGTTTTTTTCTACGACTGGGGCTATTTCAAAGACAATTTATTTGAAATTTTATTACCTGTAAAATTCTCTCCAAAATTCCAGTTCACTGGTTTTCGAGGCTTGGCTAGTCATGGAGCAGCTATTGCTTTCATTATAGCCATGTATTATTTCTCAAAGAAAATTATTAAAAAACCTTTATTCTGGTCACTAGACAGAGCAGCTATTTCGGCTTCTTTTGGTGGAATATTTATACGGTTAGGAAACTTTATAAATGCCGAAATTATAGGAAATGTTACAGATGCTTCAACGGGCGTGAAATTTATAAGAGCAGAAGTTCCCGAATACCAAGCTATGAAACTTACAGGATTAAAAAATGCCAATAAAGCATATGCCGAATTGACTTCGAACCCTAAATTTTCTGGCTTTGTTGAAACACTTGCCTATAGACATCCTGCCCAAGCTTATGAAGCTTTTGGGTACTTAATTGTCTCTATGATTTTATTATGGCTATACTGGAAAACCGATAAGAAAAATAATCCTGGTTTTATTTTTGGAATGTACATGGCGCTAACCTTTACCGTTAGACTAATTGTTGAAAATGTAAAGAAAAGTCAAGGAGGGTTTGAAGAAACTCTAGGACTGTTATCTACTGGACAATGGTTAAGTATTCCATTCATTGCTGTGGGGATCTATTTTATCTGGAAGTCCCTTCAGCAAAAAACAATCTAACAAATGGAACTGCTAGTTGACTTCATATTAGTTAGTGGTTTTATTTTTTCTATAATAGTCATTTTTCTTACCCTAAAATCTCCTCAAAAAAGATTTACAAAAAGAATATTGACTAACATTTACAGCTTAGCCATTATTTATATTGTTTCTTTTTATCTTGAACTTCACAAAGATGGCAGTGTATTGTCTAATATAATGGAGCTTGTTTGTTTTGGATTGATACTTCTCATTGGACCAATGCTATATTTTTATATCGAATCCATTTTCACTACCAAATCTCATCTTGTAAAAAGAGATTATATACATTTTATTACACACCCTACTTTTTGGATTTGCTCTATTGGAGCTATGGTGATCAATGAAATATATGAAAGAGAAGTCATCAAATGGGTTGTATTCGTAGATAAATATGATTTGTTTTATTGGTTCGAAACTTTAGTATTTATTGGATATATTATTTATTCAATCTTTAGGTTCTATAAATTCAGAAGGATTTTATTCAATAACTTTTCATCTATAGATGAAAAAAGGCTTGCATGGACTAAAAAGTTATTATTTGGGCTATTAATTGTAATGTTTGTCGATATTTTGAGTTCTATTATAGATCTATTCATCGAAATTCAATGGTCAACTGGTTTTATTACGATCATCGCTTATGTATTTCTATTGATATACTTAGCCTATTACGGAACTTATAAAAGCAATATTTTTATTCCAGAACAAATGCTTAGTCTTAATATTGACATTGAAAATAAGAAAGAAGAAATCTCTAAAGAGGAACAACTTCATAATGAATTTTTAAAATTTGAAAATGATTTTAATCAAATCATTTTAACCTCTACTCCTTATCTAGACCCTGAATTAAACCTTAATAGTTTAGCCCAACTTGCTGGAACCACCGACAAAAAATTATCTACTTTTTTAAACCAACATCTAAATACTACTTTTTATGATTTCATAAACACTAAAAGAGTAGAAGCTGTGAAACATAAATTACTAACCGAAGACCTTCAACAATACTCCATCATGGGTATTGCATTTGATTGCGGCTTTAAATCTAAAAGTAGTTTCAATCGTATTTTCAAAAAAGAAACAGGCCTATCCCCTACACAATATATTACGACACATAAAAAAATTCCTGTTTTATAGTCCCATTGGAAGCAATGAGACCCCCAATACCTTCATTTTTAGTTGATTTGAATAAAAATACGAATCAGCTTTATGAAAAAATCAATCTTAACGTTACTATTACTCTATTTTAGCTTTCCTGCCTGGAGTCAACACAAAACTGTTAGTGGAACTATTACCGATGCCACTAACGGAGAAACGCTCTTAGGCGTAAATCTATTTACAGAGGGTACTACTAAGAATGGAGCTATATCTAACGAATATGGATTCTATTCATTAGACATACCAGCTGGCGCAACTCAAATAATTGCTTCCTATATCGGTTATGAATCGCAAACCATTGACATAACGAGTTTAGATAAAAGTCAATTAAATATTAAGCTCTCTCCATCTAGTGAAAGCTTAGATGAAGTTGTCGTAGAAGCCAATAGTACCGTTACTGATATCCAAACCCCTCAAATGAGTGTTAACAAACTCTCCTCTAAACAAATAAAAGAAATGCCGGCACTATTTGGAGAAGTAGATGTAGTACAATCATTACAATTACTACCAGGAGTAACAAATAACGGAGAAGCTTCTTCTGGTTTTAATGTTAGAGGTGGGGCTGTTGATCAAAATCTAGTGTTACTTGACGAAGCTCCTTTATACAATACTTCTCATTTTTTTGGTCTTTTTTCTGTTTTCAATGCCGATGCGATTAAAGATGTAACTTTATATAAAGGAGGGATTCCTGCTAATTTTGGAGGTAGGGTTTCTTCTATATTAGATGTAAGACAAAAAGATGGGAATAATCAAGAATTTAAAGGTACTGGTGGTATTAGTATCATCTCAAGCCGTCTAGCATTAGAAGGCCCTATAAAAAAAGATCGAGGCTCTTTTTTGGTAGCAGGTCGCGCTACATATGCAGGACTATTATTAAGACTCCAAAACAATAAAAACCGTGTAGGATTCTATGATATCAACGCAAAAGGGTCTTATAAACTAAACGATCACAATAAAATATTTCTTTCTGGCTACTTTGGAAATGATAATTTTACCATAGATAAATTATTTTCTAATCAATACGGAAATGCCACTCTAAACTTCCGATGGAATCATATTTATTCAAATAAAGTCTTTTCCAATCTATCTGCCATTTATAATCAATATTACTACAATCTAGGAGTCGATTTCTTTAAAATAGACTGGGATTCAAACATTGAAAATATTAACCTTAAATACGATCTCAATTATTACCTAAATACTAACTGGAAACTACAAATGGGAATAAACGGATTGTACTACAAATTTAACCCCGGAGCAATCACGGCTAGAGATGGAAGTAGTTTCATTAATTCCATAAAACTAGATCAAAAAAGAGCTTTTGAACCAGCTGCATACGTTAGTATTAAAAATACCATTGGAGATAATTTCGAAATGGAATATGGTCTTAGATATAGTGCTTTTTTAAGACTTGGAGGGCAATCATTAAACATTTACGAAAACAACAGCCCTTTGATATTTAACCCATTAATTGGAATCTATGAAAGAGCAGATGCTACAGGTAGCGAATCTTTTTCCAAAAGTGACGTTATCAAATCTTTTGGAGGTTTAGAGCCTCGCTTTGGAGCTTCTTATCAATTGAATGATAATACTTCTATAAAAGCCAGCTATCAACGTACCAACCAATACATTCATTTAATCTCTAACACCAATTCCCCTAACCCAATAGATATATGGGCACCAAGTGGAAAATTCATCAAACCACAACGTTCGAATCAATATGCATTGGGATTCTTCCGAAACTTTAAAGATGATAACTATTCATTAGAAATAGAAGGATACTACAAAGATGTTGATAACCGAATAGATTACATAGATGGGGCTAATTTAATAGCCAACAACACCATAGAAAGTGAAATCTTACAAGGCGAAATGCGATCTTATGGGGCAGAAATCCTACTGAAAAAGAATCATGGCCGATTTACAGGATGGCTAAGTTATACGCTTTCAAAATCGCAACAACGAGTACAAGGAAGAAATGCTATTGAAACTGGTATTAATAATGGTGCTTGGTATAACACTCCATTCGATCGTACCCATGACATATCAGTTACAGGTTTATACAAAATCAATAAAAAATGGCGTATGAGTGCCAATTTTATTTACCAAACAGGACGCCCAACCACTTTTCCTGAAGGTAGATTCAACTTTGATAATTTAAGTGTTCCGATCTTTACTTCTAGATATGAAGAACGACTTCCCGATTATCATCGTCTAGATTTTTCCCTAACCTATGACCCTATCTCTAAGAAAAAACGTCTTTGGGATGGCGAATGGACACTAAGTCTTTATAATGTATATGCTCGAAAAAATGCTTCATCCATTAATTTCCTTGAAGACGAAGTTACAGGTGAACAAGAAGCTAGACGCTTATCCATTTTTGGCTCTATCATCCCGACGATTACTTACAACTTCAAATTTTAAAATCATGAAAAGAATATTAAACATATTTGTATTAGCTATCTTAACCTCTAATCTATTCATTAGTTGTGACGGTTTTTTTGGAGATGAACCTATTGATGTTAAATTAACCGACGGCAAACCTCGTCTCGTTATCGAAGCTTTAATTAACTGGGAAAAAGGGACTACAGGAAACGACCAAACAATCCTTCTATCTAAGTCTTCTTCCTTTTTTGAAACTCAAGACAGGATTCCTGCTACGGGTGCTACAATAAGTATCGAAAATGAAACAGGAAGTATTTTTACTTTCACAGAAAATACACCTGGGACTTATACAACTTCCAATTTCGAGCCAATATTGAATATGGAATATACCCTATCGATTACTTATGAAGGGGAAGAAATTCGTGCTACTGAAACTTTAATTCCTGTTCCTGAAATTGGTGAAATCACACAAGATATAGTTGAAATCCTTGGTGAAGAAATACCAGAAGTGACATTTAAGATTCAGGATACTCCAAATGAAGAAAATTTTTATTTCTTAGAAGTATTTCCTGACTTCCAACCTGAAAAGGAGACTGATTTTTTTGATGATGAATTTACTGACGGAAATGAAATAGAGGTTACTTTTTCTAGTGAATATGAGAATCCAGATGATGAAGAGATTAGAGAGTTTAAAATTGGAGATGTAATCGAGATTTCAATACTCGGTATTTCCGAACAGTTTTTTAATTATTATGACATCATTACAGAACAATCTAATCCTGAAGGCGGCCCTTTTTCTCTACCCCCAGCTCAAGCAAATGGAAACTGTATCAACATTACAAATCCCGAAAATCGTCCTTTAGGTTACTTTAGATTAAGTGAAGTTTCTAGAGAAAGTTATACATATCAATAACAATGAATCCCAATTCAAAAAGAATTATTGGCATCGATCTCGCTAGAGGTATTGCGCTTTTAGGAATGGTCATAGTAAACTTCAACCTTGTTTTTCATGATAATTTGGTTGATCAGCTAAAACCTTCCTTTGTGTTATTTTTACAAGGGAAGGCGGCAGCTACTTTTGTTGTTTTAGCTGGTATAGGTCTTGCTTTAATGAGTAAATCCAAAAAGGATCAACCGAAATACATTCAACTAAAAATAATAAAACGCGGCGCTTTCCTTTTTATATTCGGATTATTACTAACCTTAATTTGGGAAGCAGATATACTTCATTTTTACGGAATTTATTTAGCCTTAATTGCTATACTATTTAAAACTTCAAATACGTTTAAACTAATATCTGCAATAATGATAACAGCATCTTATCCTATACTTTTTATACTATTCGATTATACTAAAGGTTGGGATTTCGAAAAATTACACTATTTAGAGTTTTGGCGTGTAGAAGTTTTTTTTCTAAACTTGTTTTTTAATGGCTTCCATCCTGTTTTACCTTGGATAGCTTTTGTATTCATCGGTTTCTGGTTTGGGAATAAGAATTTAACAAATAATGCTTTCTTGAAATCGACTATCATTACAAGTGGAATCGTATTAACACTATCCACTATCATCAACACATATAAAGAGCCACTCGTAAAAAGTATTTCTACCTATAATGTCGAATTTATAATAATGCTTTTAGATAATAGTCCAATGCCTCCAATGCCTAGTTATATGCTCACAGGAATCTCTGTAGCATTACTTACTATATCAAGTTGTATTTTAATAGGGTATAAATTTCCCCATTCAATCCTTATAAAAACGATTTGTGCTTCAGGAAAAATGGCGTTAACACTATATGTGACTCATATCATCATCGGTATGGGAATTATAGAATCATTACCTACTTCTTTATTTACTTTTCCCTTCATGATCGCATATAGTTTTGGGTTTTATATACTATCGATGCTGTTCTCTTATTTATGGCTGAAATTTTTCAAACAAGGCCCTCTTGAGTATATAATGCGTAGAATTTGATTTCGACTGAGATACCATGCACGTATTTTGCAAAGAATTGTATTTAAGATAATAAATTTCCTTGATGCAAACATCCGAGGTATTTGTTCTAATTTTATTTTTCAAATAGTACTACTTAAAAATCAATTATTTACCAAGTTTATTTTTTTTCGAATCAATCCTATCACTTTCAATCTGTAAGTAGTTTGGGCAAGAATAATGATATCTCAGGAATAAGAGTTACTAAGATTAATACGATCAAACTAACTAACAAAAAAGGAAGTCCAGCTTTACTGACTTTACTAATGGAAACCTTTCCTATACTAGAAGACACAAAGAGACATATTCCCAAGGGCGGTGTGGTTAGACCGATCATTAGATTCAATAAAGCAATGACTGCGAAATGAATTGGGTCTACCCCAACGACGATTGCCACTTTTAACAAAATCGGAAACAATATCAAAAGTGCTGCTATGGTCTCCATGAAGGTTCCTACAAAAATCAATAACAAATTGATTAATAACAATACGACATATTTGTTCTGGGAAAAATTAATAATCTCACTAGAAATCAATTGAGGTAATTGCTCTACAATCAAAATCCACCCAAAAAGATTTGCAAAACCAATCAATACCATTAAGGATGCAGAGGTTTTCATAGAATCTAAAGTAATAACCAAGATCTTCTTTATGTTTAATTTTCGATATATTAATGTACCTACTAATAGCGCATATAAAACAGCAATTATTGATGCTTCTGTAGGTGTAAATACACCCCCTATAATTCCGAATAAGATGATAAAAGTCATCAATAAAGACCAAAATGTATCTAGAAAACCTTTAAAAATCTGTTTCAGGCTACTTTTTTCTTGCTTTGGATATTTTCGTTTTACTGAAATAAAATAGGTAACAAGCATCAAGCTTATTCCTAACAATAGCCCTGGAAGTGCTCCTGCCAAAAATAACTTACCCACAGACAACCCACTTAAAGTTGCCGCTATAATCATCGGAACACTTGGAGGAATAATGGGACCAACGGTAGATGAAGAGGCAGTAACTGCACAGGAAAAAGCAGCATCATATCCTTCTTTTCTCATCGCTGGAATCATTACCGATCCTATACTTGCTGTATCGGAAATGGCTGTGCCAGAAATTCCTGCAAAGAGCATGGAAGCTCCAATATTTGCTAATGCCAAGCCTCCGCTTACATGACCAACCAAGTGATTACAGAAGGCTATTATTTTTTCGGTCAAGCCTCCTTGATTCATCAAATTACCTGTTAAAATAAACCCAGGAATACTCAATAAAACAAAAACATCAATTCCTGAATACATTTTCATTGGAATTACAGTTAACGGGATATCCGCAGCAACTAGGTACACTAAACAAGAAATACCTAAAGCAAAAGCAATAGGAAACCGAAGTAATAAACAACCAATAAATACGAGTACAAGTAACCAAATCATATTACTTCTTTTTTATTTTTAACATTTTGATCATTTTGATCATTTTAAAAAAAGTATAAAAAGCGATTGTTAATCCTAATAAAGGCATACTTATGAATGCTATTGCCATTGGAAATTTCATACTAGGTGATTGTTCCTGCCAACCAGATTTGACCATCAATACCCCATAAAATGAAAACACGGCAAACAATACCATGACAAACAAATACATTACTATTGTAATACGATATTGCCAATCTCTTGAAAACTTCCGAAAAAGAAAATCAAAATACACATAAAAATTACTCTTCATTGCCAAGCCAGATGAAAATGCAATAGCGAATACAAAACATAAACGTGCCGCTTCCTCTGTCCAGGAAGGAGCTTTTTCCATAAAAAAGCGACCATAAATTTGAATTAGCGTAGATAACATAAAACCTATCGTGCTTAGAATAGCTCCTGCTTTAAGAAAGCTCCCTAACACTTTTTCTACTTTTCTAGTCATCATTTTTCACTTTAATACTCGTGTAAATTCCTTGCATTTCTGGTGACAACGTATTAAAAATAGCTTCCCCACATTTCTCAATAAACGCAGCATTATCGACTTTCACAAAGGTCATCCCTAAACCTTCTAGTTCTTCTTTAATCTTCTTTTCATTTTCTAAAAAAAGATTACGTTCATACTGTTGCATATCTTTTGCCGCCTGAAGAAATATTTTTTTTAAGTCATCTGGAAACTTCTGAAATTGCTTCTCTCCGATTACTGGGTAAGTCCAACTCACCACATGCCCTGTGAGATTTACATATTTTTGAACTTCATAAAACCCCGAAACTTTTATTAACGCTAATGGATTTTCTTGCGCATCGATAGTACCCTGCTGCAGTGAAGTAAATACTTCAGAAAAAGCCATAGGAGTCGTTTTAGCCCCTAAAGCTTCCCAAGCAGTTACAAAAGAAGGAACATTAGGTACTCGAAGAATCAATCCTTTTAAATCATCTGGATGTCTTATTGGTCGATTGGAAGTCAAATGTCTCGCCCCCGCTTGAAAATATCCAAGAGGACGTAAACCCGTTTTTTCTAGCATCTCCTCTTCTATTCTTCCTCCTAGTGCTCCATCAATAAGGTCGGCTACTTGATTAGGGCTCTCTAGTAGAAATGGCATTTCACAAAACGTCATGACCTCTATCCAATTACTAAGTAACGAACTTGTTGTAGTCATATCAATTACTCCTTCCTGTATCAACCTTATGGCTTCAATCTCTTTGGCTAATTGTTCTGAATGATAGCTATGCAATACGATTCGACCTCCTGAACGCTCTTCTAAAATTTCCTCAAAATATTCAAATGCTTTAAACCATGTATGATCCTCCCCCACCAAAAGACTCGCTCGAATCAGGAATTCAGGTTGTTTTTTATTCGTACAACCGCAAAGAAATAATAAGCCGATGGTTACAACTAAAAATTTAAAACACTGTTTTAGAAATTTGATATTCATCTACCTTAAAATCTATAGAAAAAACATAGCAACAATATACAACCTACAAATGAAAGGTTTTCAATGTTTTAAAAAACGTTTTTAGAGGTCGGCATTTAGTTACCTATCAATTTTGACTGATTTATGTTATCGGCTTCAACCATTCTAGATATTAG
>CANMML010000018.1 GCA_947499005.1 uncultured Aquimarina sp. | reverse complement strand
AAAAAAGTAAGGTAGCAACTTAAAATTACTACCTTAACTGTATATTAATTTTTGTAACGATTATTCAGGACGTCACAACTAGTAAAAAATAATTCAGCATATTAATACGAAATTCTTATCAGCAAATCGTATAATTCTATATATTTAAGCTTGAAAAAAAATAAAACATCAATTATAATCTCTTCACTTTTTTAGATATCCTTATATGAAAATAGAGTTGATTTTAAGACTAATCTTTGCGGGAGCAGCAATGTGCATTGGTTTGGTATTAAGCATTGCTTTATTGACATCTAAAAAAACGAATAAAAGTGTTAATTTTTTATTACTAGCAATTACCATCTTTTTTATTGGTCAAACTCTTGACTCCTTTCTAATGTTTAGTGGGTTATACAAAAACATGCCTCATTTGGTAATGGCTGTATATCCCGTAGGCTTTTTGATTGGAGCTATATATTATTTTTACATCCGTATCATCTTACAGCCTTTCTTTAGGTTTCGTTGGTACGACATCTTGCATTTTGCATTTATGATTCGAATGTATTATTTGATGGATTGGTTTTACCCCAAACCAACAACTGATAAAATAAATATATTAGAATATTTATGGTTTACAAATCCAAACAAACCTAACTTAATGGATTTTTTGTATTGGTCTGAACATAATTTCTTAACTATTTTCTATCTAATTGCAACATTAAAACTAATTAATTCAGCACTAAACCTCCTAAAATCCAAATCCTCTAACTCGGATATTGAATATTTAGGATGGTTAAAAAAATCGACCTACATCTTTATAGGAATCATCATATTAGACATCATAAGAGCCCTTATTGTTGTTAAATATGAATTGCATCCTGGTAAATCGGAAATCTTATCATCAATTATATTTTTAGGATATATCATTTACACCATTTTTCAAATCATAAGAAATCCTGACAAAGCTTTTTACACACTGACTATAGATACTAATACCAAAAACAATACTAGTTTTAAAGTAAGGTCCAATATTTTTATAGAAAATATTTCTAGATCATTTAACAAACAAATAAACCTCAATCGTATACTAGTATTATGTTGTATTATCCCTATACTATTAATATGTATCTACTTTTACTTTATAGATACTACAATTTTTCAAAAGGTAAATTGGATCCTTCCCTTTATAATGCTCTTTTTATTCTTCATGATATTTCAGTTTACAATTATAGATCATACGATCATTTTTCAAAATAGTGAAGTAAAGACCGATAAAACCTTCATCTCGCAAAGTGAAGACACTGTATCTTCAGATGACACAAACTTTCTTCTACTATTAAAAGAATTTATGGAGCGCGAGCAACCATATCATAATGCAAATTTAAAATCTCACGAACTCGCAAGCCTGTTAGAAACGACTCCACACTATTTATCTAAAATTATCAATCAAAATCTAGGTCAAAACTTTTATACTTTCATCAATAGCTATCGCGTCGAAGCTTTTAAGAAAAAAGTTCTATTAAAAGAAAACGATAACTTAACACTAACAGCTATTGCCGAAGAAGTAGGCTTTAATAGCAAATCTTCATTTAATAGAATTTTTAAAACAATGACAGGAACTACACCTTCCGAATATATCAAAAAACAAAAAAAGAGTGCCAACTTTTAAATGTGACACTTCTAACAATCTTAAAGTAAACCATATACTTAATGACTAGCTTAATTTTATTTCTAAATAATTTTAATCTAAAACATCAAGTACTATGAAAAAAGTAATTCACTTCTTTTTCTTAATTGTAGCATTATTCACATTTACAACAAGCTGTAATGATGATGATGACAACAAAACTACAGAAACACCAACAACAAACACTCCTCCAGAAACTCCTGTGACCTCCTTCAAATTTGAAGCAGGAAATTATGATGTATCATGGGCTGGTCATCCTTTTAAAGCTCAATTGGATAAAACAAATGAAAATACTTTGTCAGGTATCTTCTGTGTCAACAATAATATTGAAAATTGTAAGAATATTGGTCCCATAGTCATTACAAAAAATGGAAATGATGTAATCTTTAAATTCAATGATCTAGAATGTAAAATATCCGATGATCGTCCTGGAGATTTTGATGGAACCGGAACTATTACCAAGGATAATGTCTATGAACTTAACGTGAATGGGGAAGACTGTGTACAGAAATATGAAAATAATAAAGTAGTCTTTACTATAATCTAATACGATTTGCTGATAAGAATTTCGTATTAATATGCTGAATTATTTTTTACTAGTCTAAGGCAAAAAAATCAAGCGTAGCCTAAGTTACGGTTGCTTTTTTTAACGAAAGAATAGTGAAAAAGAAACGGCAGATATGCGAAATTTTTGTTAGTAAATCGTATAATAATATCTATACCCCTTCAAAACCGGTATATGATTCATTCTATATCGGTTTTAATTTTAATGAATACTCTTTATATTCATCTTTATTTTAGGGAAGAAATATCAAAAGGCAGAAAAGCTGACTAAACATCCAACCATTCTTTAAACTTCCCTACCCTTTCCCTAGATACGATTACTTCCTCCTCTGGTTTTGGAATAATCTTTAATAGCAATCGACTATTGAAATAAGCATGAATTTCTATTACAGCATCTACGGTAACTAAATATTTTCTATTAATTCTGAAAAACAAAAAAGGATCTAAAATTTCTTCTAATTGATCTAATGAATATTCTACAGGGAATTTCTTTTGGGTTTTAGTATACAGCATAATACTTCCTTCTTCAGATTTGAAATAAGCAATTTCATCTACCTTAATGGTATTAAATTGATTCCCTATTTTAATCATAAAGCGCTTTTTATACTCTTTATTTAATAAGGTCTTAAAATTCTGTAAAGCTGAAATTTCTGTAAATGCTGTTTTACTGATTAAACTTTTTTTAAACTTATAGAGCGTATCCGTTAATTCTCGTTTATCAATGGGTTTTAATAAATAGTCAATACCGTTATATTTAAACCCTCTTATTGCATATTCATTATATGCTGTTGTAAAAATTACTGGGCAATGATCTTCTAACTGATCCAAAACATCAAAACCATATCCATCATTTAATTGAATATCTAAAAAAATAAGATCTGGCATATCGTGCTTACCAAACCAAACCAAAGCGCTTTCTACAGAAGAGACATGCCCTACTAATTCAATCTCTGGAGCCAACTCGCTAACCAAATGCTGCAACCTTTTGGCTGCAATCAATTCATCTTCCACAATCAAGGCTTTCATAGATTATCCACTTTTAAGGTTCAATAATGGTAATTGTACCGAAAATACATTTACAGTTTCTGTAATCACTACATTCTTATTAGTGTAAAATGCATAGCGCTTTTTGATGTTTTCTAAACCAACTCTTGTACAATTATCTTCTTTAGGTCTACGATTAAGCGTATTCCAAACTTCTAAGGTATCTGCTGTCGTTCTAATTTCGATAAGCAAAGGTTTTTCTAATGAATAGTAATTGTGCTTCATTGCATTTTCAACTAACATTTGTAGTGATAAAACAGGTATCTTCAACTGTCTAGTATTTTCTTGAATTGTAGTTTTTATTTGCAATGCTTCCCTATGCCTTATATTCATCATAAAGATGAAAGCATCCATAAACTGCATTTCTTTTTCAAGCGGAATTAAATCTTTCTCCTTTTGTTCAAGAATGTATCGATAACAAGAAGCCAATCGGCTTACAAAATCCGACGCCATATCTCGATCTTCATACATTAAAGAAGTCAATGTATTGAGACTATTGAATAAAAAATGAGGGCTTATTTGATCTTTTAATGATTTGAATTTTGACGTTGCTATTTCTTGTTGTAGTTGTGATAACTTTAATTCTGCAGCCTCTTTTTGTTTAAAAACTTGATACAATAGGTTAGAAACAATAACCGTTAACCCCAACAGAGTAGCTCTTAAAAAATCGATCCTAAATCGTAACCACGGAGGTTTAAATTGAATCGTGTTACAAGGGATTTCTATTATGAAAATACCAATATAATATACTAGGGCTACAACAGGAACACAAAACAACATTGAGAATATTAGGATTTTAACCCCTAACCGGTAAGTCAACGAAGGCTGCCCCGCTATATAAGCATACTTATCAATCAACCAATCATTAATTCCCCATGTATAAAAAATAAGAAAAAAAGCACTCAAGTAATAAAAAACAGCCGTCGAATTAAAAGTAAAAAAAGTTTCCTTGTGCTCTAATGTTAACTTTACCATTACATAAATGACATTAACTACCAAAAAGCGAAACCCATATTTTTTTATTGTCTGTTTGGTGATCATGAAATAAATATAATAATCAAAACTAATGTTCCTATTCTAATTCATATTATGAATTCAATTCAATTGACATATCTAGGCTTGAGTTGTCATATAGATTCTTTAATTGTTAAAAAGACCTTATTAACTTTATATTCAATTGAAGTATATAATATTACAATTCATGATATTTAGACTACAATATAAATGATCTCTTTTTATATAATGTATTCTTATACTCACATTTGGTATAAACAACGCACTATGAAATTATTTTTTGCAATTGCACTACTCTTTTTTTCTATCAGTTGGGCACAAACAGGAACATTACAAGGAGTGGTTATCGATAAAGATTCTCAATTACCTTTAATGGGGGCAACTGTAGAGCTTTTGAATGCTTCTGAACCCAAAGGAGCCATTTCGGATATTGAGGGATTTTTTCAAATTCAGGATGTAGCCTTAGGAAGACAAACATTAAAAGTCAGTTATGTGGGCTATGATACAGAGTATGCTGATAATATTATTATCGATTCTGGAAAAACAGCTATTGTAAATATTGCTATGATTGAGTCTTTTGATAATCTATCCGAAGTTATTATTGCTACAGGAAATACTAAGGCTAAATCGATTAATAAACTTGCGACAGTATCTGCACGTCAATTTGGATTAGAAGAAGTCACCCGTTATTCTGGAGGGCGAAGCGATGTTGGACGATTAGCTGCAAATTATGCCGGAGTTTCTGCTCCCGATGATAGCCGTAATGATATTGTTGTACGAGGGAATGCTCCTACTGGATTGTTATGGAGATTGGAAGGAATTGCCATTCCGAACCCAAACCACTACTCTACGCTAGGAACTACAGGTGGGCCTGTTTCTGCTTTGAACCCCAACATGCTTCGAAATTCTGATTTCTTCACCTCTGCTTTCCCTGCCGAGTATGGAAATGCCATCGGAGGTGTTTTTGATCTTGGATTTAGAAAAGGAAATAATAAAGATTACGAGTATAGCTTTCAAGCTGGTGCTTTTACAGGGCTCGAAGCGAATGCCGAAGGGCCACTAGGTAAAAACAATGGTTCATTCTTAATTACTGGTAGATACTCATTGGTAGGACTATTAGGTATAGGTGCTGGTGGAACGTCAGCAGTTCCTAACTACAGTGATATTTCTTTTAATATCGATTTTGGAAATAGCGACTTAGGTTCTTTATCTCTGTTCGGAATTTTAGGTTTTAGCGATATTGAATTTCTAGGAGATGATATCGATGCTGACGACTTATTTGCTGCGGAAGACGAAAATGCGTTTGTTGATTCGGGCGTAGGTGTTATTGGCCTAAAACACAAATTGAATATTGGGAAAAATAGTTATTTGCAAAATGTAGTTGGGTTTTCTTTCAATAAAAATGAATTTAATGCAGATCGATTCATAGAAAAAAATACGCCTAATGAACGTACCATAAAATTTTGGAATGTAGATAATACTGAAGGCAGAGTGTCACTTTCATCGGTATTCAATACCAAATTGAATAAGAAAAGTATTTTACGCATTGGTAATTTATTAGAGCAATTTAGAATAGATGCTTTTCAACAAACACGTTCTAGACAATTGGATAATGATGGAGATGGAGATCCTGATTTATTTACTTTACTTGATCTCGATGAAAAAACATTTTTAGCTCAACCTTACCTTCAAGGACAATATCGATTGACGAAGGAAATTACTATCAATGCTGGTCTACACGGACAGTATACTTCGATTAGTGATCAATTTGTTTTAGAGCCACGTGCAGGAATTTCTTATAAATTCAATAAGAAACATCGTATCAACTTTGGATATGGATTACACCATCAATCTGTTGCTTTACCTATTCTCTTCCTAAATGAAAATGTTAATGAAAGACTGGTTCAAACCAATCGAAATCTTGACTTTATACGAAGCAATCATTTCGTATTGGGGTATGATTATAATTTTGCTAACGATTGGAGAGCAAAACTAGAAGTCTATTATCAAGATATTTCAAATGCTGCTGTAGAACCTTTCCCTTCGAGTTATTCGTCTCTTACAGAAGGGGCAAATTTTGGTTTTGATACAGATCGAGTTTCTCTAGTCAATGATGGGACTGGATTTAATCAAGGGATCGAACTCACCATCGAAAAATTCTTTAGTCATGGATATTACGGGCTATTAACCACCTCGATTTTTGAAAGCAAATACGAAGGCAGTGATGGTATTGAAAGAAATACGCCTTTTAATAATGAATATGTATTCAATATTTTAGGAGGAAAAGAATTTAAAATGGGAAAAAACAACAAGAATATTTTCTCCATAGATACAAAAATAACTTATGCTGGAGGACGGTTTGTTACTCCCGTAGATTTAGCAGCTTCTAGAAATGCTGGATTTGAGATACTACAAGATGACATAGCTTTCAGTCAAAAAAATGATGCCTATTTACGATGGGATTTAAAATTCGGATATAAAATCAATCATTCAACCAAAAAACAATCTCATCAATTTTATGTGGACATTCAAAATGTCACGAACAATGAAAATTTATTCATTCGTCGTTATAATCGTTTGACAAATAGTGTAGATGAAGTAAATCAAATTGGCTTCTTTCCCGACTTTGGATATCGTTTTCAATTCTAAATCTTAACAATAACGTTTTTTTCATTGCTGAAATTTCAAATCATTTTAAGAGAATCGAATCATAGCTGTAGCAAATAGGATTCAATTAAGATTATTACCTTGCTTATTTGGACAAAACGTTAAAAAATAGGCTGAAATACACTTTTATCGGGATTAAGTGCGTTTATTTAGTATCTTTAGCTAACCTAATTGCCTAAACCTGAACCTATGAAAACCCTGCTAAATTTAATCGTTTTTCTATCCTTTATTAGTGTAGTACCTCAATTAAAAGCCCAAGAAGTTCAACATGCTTTTAAATGGGAGGCTTCGACAATTACAGGCGGAATTTATATAGGCATTTCCACAACGAGAAGAGAAGCCCTTCTCGAAATTCAAAATTTAATGGAAATAAAAAAAGGGAATGAAGGAGTTGTTGATTTTGAAATTCGTTTTTCTCCTATACAAACAGCATCGAATAAAAGTATTTTCGATGAATTCAAAACTCTTAACCTAAGTACTAACTCATATGTTTTCTTAACCAAAGAGGATTTAAAAGCAATTAAGATCAATAGACAATGGGGAAGATATAATTGTGAAGAATACTACAGTAATGCAATCAAATTTAAAAAGAAAAAAATGATGACTGCTAAACTAGATAATATTCTTGCTTTTGAAAAATTCTTGTTTCTTACTCAAAACGATCAATCTAAAGAAATTTACGCGAATACTACCAATCAAAAGCTTTAGTCTTGATTTTGAAGGGGTCTCCTCACTTAAGGATAAATAGATTATTATAGGAAGTAGTAAATTTAAAAATACCATCTAATCACATAAAGATATATGTGTAACCGAATCCAATACTCCCTATATTAATTATCAATCATTAAATATTAATAATCAAAAGCTTCATTTTCATTATGAGTTAAGTATGTTTTTTTAACAAAATCGAAACCCGTTTCTAGGATTTCCCCCATAGTTTTGCACCTTTTGAATTTAGTATTGTAAGAAAAATTAAAAAGATCACTTTTCAAATGTTCGATTTTCTCTGGACTAGAAATCTCATCTTTCTTCATACAGTCGATCAAACGTTCTGTTCTTTTATGCGTATTTAATATCCGTCTTGCTAAAATGGAACGCTCTTCCTTTTGATATTGATGTACTGAAGACAAATCTAATCGATCTTGAACTAATTTTACCATCTCCAAGTTATCGCTGAAAAATTGTGGCTGATATACTTTCAACTTTCCTTCGTAACACTGCTGATCAAAATCAATCGCTCTTATTTTATATTCTACATGATCAAAATCATGTGTTGGAATAATAACATAATTATAAGCTCGCATGTCTCCTAATAAGCGTAATTGACAACGCTCATTAAATTTCACAAACTCTTTTGCTATTTGAGACTTAGAAGGATTATCTAATGACGGAAGGTATCTTTCTATAAATAAATCTCCTGGAATTCCAGCAATATGTGCTTCAATTAATGTATTGCCACAAATTAAAAAATTGATGCGATGTGGTGAAAAGATGTGTTCTAATTCCAATCCATATACTCGTGAAGCATCTGTTTTTTTAACATAGAAATAGGTGAAATTATCGTTTAAAACATTCCTTATTTTAACTCGAAAGGGTTTAGAGTTTCCGAATGTGCAAAAATCAATGGTATCAATACTTAAAAAATCAGAAGTATCCGAATTTCCATCGGAGTGCAGAATCGTGTATACATGTTTCAAATTCTCATCAATCTCTCGACGTTCGTGTTCTTCATAATACACACTTACCCATAATGTATCATTATCATCTTTATCTAAAACTGGGATACAACCAGAGAAACGTAATAAGTCATCATAGAACACAGGAATCTTCAAAGCACGATTGTACTTTTTTAGATATTTCTGCAATTTTTCATTGATATGAAATGCTGGTTTCTTCTTAGATAATAGGCGTTCCTTCTCCATATAGACAAATATAATACTTTGAAATTCTTACACGATTCCTACACTTAAACTATTTATTTTGCATTTAATCCTTAAAAAAAAGCTTTAAGTAGATGAATTTACTTAAATTTAGACTGCCCAACCAAAACAACCAACATGCGATTTTTACGACTATTAGTTATCGTATCTATACTTAGCTTTAAAATACAGGCACAGGAAGGACTTCCTGTCTTTCAAGACTATCTTACGAGTAGCTGGTACCTATTACACCCAGCATATGCAGGTGCTGCATTAACTGATCAAATTCGTATTACAGGAAGAACTCAATGGTTTGATGTTAACGATGCCCCTACTCTATTTACGGCTAGTTACAATCGCCGTTTAAACAAAAAAGTAGGTGTTGGTGGAATTGCTTTCGCAGATACTAATGGAAATTTTAGTCAAAGTGGTTTTTATGGAACATTTGCTTATCACTTAAACCTTAGTCACAGAGATGTCGAGTTAAATCAACTCTCTTTTGGTTTTAATCTTCAAATACTACAGCGAAGGATTGATGAAAGAAGATTGACCAATCCTAATTTTATTGACAATGCCATTCAAGGTCAAGTCATCAACGATCTTTCACTTAATAGTGATTTTGGGATTTCTTATTTCAAGCAAAACTTTTTCACTTCGGCTACATTAAAAAATATACTTCCCATCAATAGAGACGAAATTCTTTTGGATGGTGGTATAGAACCCGACAATCAAACTCGACTTGTTTTTACAGCGGGTAATACATTTCCTTTCGTTAACACACCTTTTAGTATCGAACCTTCATTTAATTATACTACGATACTTAGCATTGGAGATCATCAAGTAGATTTTAATCTTAAGAGTTATTATAATATACATGAAGATCTTAGCCTATGGACTGGAGCTTCGGTGCGTGCCAATCTAGATGGTGTTCGGTTTTCAATTGATGGTACCAATACCGAGACACAAAGAACTCGTATCGGAACCGTTTTTTTAGGGTTTAATTATGCTAATTTTATTTTTGCGTACACCTATAGCAATCAATTTAATGAGGTAAACTTTACAAATGGAGGTTTTCATCAAGTAACTTTTGGTTACAACATTCCCGATAACAATAATTTACGTAATGGTAGAAGGGCTTGTAATTGTCCTGGATTTCAATAGTTTTAGCTTTTAATTAAGCTTTAACTCTCAATTTATTCTGAACTTTTATATCTATAATCATCGAAGAGGCATTGATTTATTTCACTCAATTAGAGCTTGATATTTATTGAGAAACTAAAAGCCTATTGTGGATAGCTAACAGCCATAATCTTTGCTATTTTTACATTATGGAATTTCAACTTGTTTCTGAATTTTCACCTACGGGTGATCAACCTCAAGCTATATCTGAAATCGTTTCTGGTATAGAAAACGGTAGTAGATATCAAACTTTATTAGGAGTAACTGGATCAGGAAAAACCTTTACTGCTGCCAATGTAGTTTCGTCCGTACAAAAACCTACATTAGTTTTAGCTCATAATAAAACCTTAGCCGCTCAATTATATCAAGAGTTTAAACAGTTTTTTCCAAATAATGCAGTAGAATATTTCGTGTCTTATTATGATTATTATCAACCAGAGGCATTTATTCCTACTACTGGAACTTATATAGAAAAAGATTTATCGATTAATGATGAATTAGAAAAATTACGTTTAAGTACGACTTCTTCATTATTATCTGGTCGTAGAGACGTATTGGTTGTCGCTTCTGTTTCATGTTTATATGGTATTGGAAATCCTTTAGAATTTCAGAAAAATGTAATTCAGTTAGAACAAGATCAAGTCATTTCTAGAACACAATTATTACAACAATTGGTGCAAGCTCTATACTCTAGGACTGAAGCCGATTTTTTACATGGAAACTTTAGAATTAAAGGAGATATCGTAGATGTTTTCCCTAGTTACGCTGATCATGCTTTCAAAATTCATTTTTTTGGAGATGAAATTGAATTAATAGAATCTTTTGATCCAATATCAAATGCAATTCTAGAAGAATATGAAAAATTAACCATCTACCCAGCAAATATGTTTGTGACCTCTAGAGAGGTATTAAATGGTGCTATTGATCAAATTGCAATAGATCTAGGAAAACAAGTTGAATATTTTAAAGAAATAGGGAAGCCTCTTGAAGCGAAACGTCTTGAAGAGCGTACTAATTTTGATCTTGAAATGATCAAAGAATTAGGCTATTGTTCGGGTATTGAAAATTATTCTAGATATTTAGATGGACGTGCACCCGGTACCAGACCTTTCTGTTTGTTAGATTATTTTCCTGATGACTTTTTAATGATTATAGATGAAAGTCACGTAACGGTTCCGCAAGTGCATGCTATGTATGGAGGAGATCGATCTCGAAAAGAAAATCTTGTCGAATATGGTTTCCGATTACCTGCTGCTATGGATAACCGTCCTTTAAAATTCGAGGAATTTGAAAGTCTTCAAAATCAAGTATTGTATATAAGTGCGACTCCTGCGGATTATGAACTGCAAAAATGTGAAGGTGTTTATACCGAACAAATCATTAGACCTACTGGACTACTTGATCCAATTATTGAAGTAAAACCCAGTCAAAATCAAATTGATGATTTGGTAGAAGAAATGCAATTACGTATCGATAAAGACGAGCGCATTTTGGTTACTACACTTACCAAACGTATGGCCGAAGAATTAGCCAAATACCTAACGAAAATTAATGTTAGGTGTCGCTATATTCACAGTGATATTGATACTCTAGAACGTGTTGTAATCATGCAAGATCTTCGAAAGGGTTTATTTGATGTATTGATTGGTGTTAATTTACTTAGAGAAGGTCTAGATTTACCCGAAGTTTCGTTGGTAGCCATTTTAGACGCTGATAAAGAAGGTTTCTTGAGAAATGTACGTTCTCTAACACAGACTATTGGAAGAGCTGCAAGAAATATAAATGGAAAGGCCATTATGTATGCTGATAAAATTACAAATAGCATGCAAAAAACAATAGATGAAACAGATTATCGTCGTTCTAAACAAATAGCGTATAATACCAAACACAACCTTACCCCACAGGCCTTAAATAAACCCATTGAGGAAAGCTTAAATACTGCCAAAAAAGAATCCTATAAATATGAAGTTGCAGAAACTTTAAAAGCAGCTGAAGAAGAAGTTGCCTACTTTACCAAAGATCAGTTACAAGCTAAAATCAAACAACTACGTAAGGATATGGAAAAAGCCGCCAAAGATCTTGATTTTATGTATGCTGCTAAGATTAGGGACGAAATTAAAATGTTACAAGAAAAAGTGAAAGAGGTTTAAATCTAAACTACCTCTAGGTCAGCCTATAAGTCATTTATAAAATAAGATTTTGATTTTTGGGACAAATCTTGAGTATTATGCCTTTTGGTAGTGTCAATAAAAATTGAGTTCTTATTATTACTCACATCAGAACATTTGTTTCATAGATTTTCACTATACAAACAAAAATTGACCCATAATTATATATAGACTCTGCATAGATCAGCTAGAAACTATAACGTTTTCGACTTCTTTTTGACATAGATTTGTTTCTATAACAACAACCAAAAACAATTATGAGAAATATTAGTTTTTTAGCTTTATTTTGGTGTATACTCTCAATATACGCTCAAAGAAATGACAGAGGTTTCAATTTCGGAAACACTCCATTACCTACAAATCTTCAAGGAATTGCTTCTTGGGACTTATTGACTGGTTTTTCAGATGACTTTGAACATAACAATAAAAACAGTGCTCAATTTCGTAACGTTTGGGACGAACGATACAATCCAGACCCAGGTTTTCAAGGACCAGGACAGACTAGATGGTTTATTAGAAATACACCTAATGACTTTGATGCAGGGTTAGTTACTGTAAACAATGGAAATTTAATTATTAGAACTGCTTCAGGACAAAACGGAACGGTGAATTGTGGTATAATCAGTAGTAAAAACACTGTTAGATACCCTATATATACGGAAGCACGTATTCGCGTTTCAAATCTGAGAACTTCCTCTAACTTTTGGGCTTTAAACGAATGTGATAACGAAGAGATTGATATGCTAGAGTGTTATGGTGGAGATCCTGATAACTTTTATGCAAAACAAATGTCAACTAATTTTCATATTTGGCATAGACAAGGGGTACAAAATATCCCTGGTACTGATGACTTAGACAATTGTGGTGGATTAGACATTACCGATTTTACATATCAAACATTTTTTACTACTAACCCTAATAGTGCTGATTTTAACTCTTCAGCAACACAATTTTGGAGAAATGATTTTCACAACTTTGGTGTATACTGGGCTAGCCCGACATCATGTACATTCTACATCGACGGACAGCCTCGATTTAATGGTTCACATTATGTAACAGGAAGAGAAGCATTCGGTTTAAATGGTAGTTTTGAAGATGGTGTTTTTCAATGTCCAAACGCTTCTGTCTTAAGATGTGCTACTGAGCAACCCTTAGCAAATGTACAAGGACAAAGCGCTGGTGGATCTAGATATCCTAACAGAGGATTAGACGATAGTACTTTTCTTATTTTAGATCAAGAATCACATAATGGAAGAACTGTAGATCCTGCAAGTGCACTTAACAACCAAAATAGAAACGGAATGGTTGTACAATGGGTACGTACCTACCGTCCTAATTTTAATGGAGGTGGAAACACTGGAGGTAATACGGGTGGAAATTCTTCTGGACAAATTATAGAGAATGGTCTATATAGAATTACAAATCCAAGATTGAATCAAAGTTTACTAGCTCGTGCTTTAGAAAATCATGATGCAAGAGTTGTTAATACTGGTAATTTTGCTGACCAACAATGGCGTTTTCAACACCTAGGAAATAATGTTTACACCATAAAAAATAATGGAACTGGTAGATATTTAGAAGTTCAAAGTGCACAATGTTTTAATGGTGCAAATGTGAAGACATGGACAAACTCTAATGGAGATCATAAAAAATGGAGAGTAGAAAGAAATGGTTCTAATTTCACATTAAAACCTACTCATTGTTTATCTAGAGCAATGGATGTGGCAGGAGGTCAAAGAAATGGAGAAATTCATTTATGGGCTGCAAATCCTAATAATGCAAATCAGGTATGGAGTATTGTTCGACTTGGAAATAAAGCATTAGTGAATAATACCGATAATTTAATTGCTTATCCTACTGTATTAAATAGTGGCGAAAATGTAACTATTGAAGGATTATCGGGAGGAAATAGCATTTATGTCTTCAACAGTTTAGGACAGAAAGTTAAAGAGCTATATGCAGAAGATTCATTAATTAACATTGAAACTTATAATTTTAATTCAGGTGTTTATTTCATTCAAGTTGACACTAATAAAACCCTTAAGTTTATAATCAAATAGGTTCATTTTATTTGATAATTACCCAAAAAAAGCAGGCTTTAAGCCTGCTTTTTTATATCTCTTATTTTTCATACCAAAAAAGGTGACTTTAGATAAAGACGAAAAATACTAGCCTTTGATTAAAGTAAAATTATCAAATAGAATATTTGTATCCTTATACACATGCCATGAACTGTCATTACCACCTCTAAAAATACCCATCATAAATTTATCAATTTCTCTACCTGCATTTTTAGTAACCCATTTCATATTATTTTTTTGTATTAACGTCTGATTATTTACTTTAATTCGTAAAACCCCGTTACTACTGCTTCCTGTGTTCATTTTTACAAACATTTCTACCGTATACCATTTATTTTTTTGGATATAGTACTTCTTATTAAAGCTATCACCACATCGAGTTGGCATTCCATTGTAATAAACATAAGGGTAAAAGAATGGTCTGTTATTACCTCCATCAGTCCACATCACTCTAGAAGACCAGCCATCTCCATTTCTTTTAGTCTCTTCAGATCTACAACCCGAATATGCTCTACCCCCAGCTAAACCAGGAATTTTACCTCCTTTACCAAATTCAAAATTATTTGGAAATTTAACATTATACCTTAATGTATAAGAGTTTGATGATCGTTGGATCGGTATTTGTGCAAATTGCCCTCCATTCGATCCTGTCGAGTTTTTCAACAATTTTACACTTAATTGCTTACCTGATGTAATACTTAACCTATTAAGTTCTGTATTATTTATAGAACCGGTGTCTCTAAAGTCTCTGTTAGCTCTATCTCTAGTATAACGACCTTGAGGCCAATTAAATGATATATTAGATCTACCATTAGTAAACTTTAATCCTACCTCTTCTGTGTTTTCTTCCACTGAATTCGTAGGACTTTCTGCCTGTGACGTTACTTCATCTTGAATGACTTCTACTTCTTCTGAAGATTCGTTTTGACATGAATACAATACCATACTAAGTGCTAGAACTGGCATTGTCAATTTAGATAATTTCATAATTGAGAATTTAGTTGTTAAAATTTGATTGGTAATTAAATTGTCATCTGATCAAATGATACTCAAACTTAACAGCTAATCTCAATTTAGATAAGGGTCATATCATGCATTCTGCAGGCTTAAATAGCTAATAATAGGATAATAAAACACTAATAATCATATAGGTGTCATAAAAGTCATGTTTCTATAAAATGATGGATATAAAAAAATAACCTGTAATACATTTTAATCTATTTTAAAATGTATTACAGGTTTAGGATACTTTAATTATATACTTTCTATAAGTATTTATTATAGCAGTTATGAAATCTAATAAATCTCTACAACTCCACTAGCAATATCATACATTCCTCCAACAATTTTAATTGTCCCATCATTTTCAAGGTCTTTTAAAACTGGACTTTTGGAACGGATATTGTCAAGAGTCATTAATACATTTTGTTTAGCAACTGCATTTACAAAATCAATGTTTTTAGAATTACGCTTGCTTTCGTCACTAGGCTCACTAACCGCTTCTACAGCAGGTTCTATCTTATTTATAAGAGCAGTCAAATTACCCAAACGTGCATGATCACAAGCTCCTTTAACAGCTCCACAAGCAGTATGCCCAAGCACTAAGACTAATTTTGTCCCTGCCAATTTGCAAGCAAACTCCATACTACCAAGAATATCTTCATTGACAAAATTTCCTGCGATACGAATACTAAAAACATCTCCGATGCCTTGATCGAATAATAATTCTGCTGATACACGCGAATCTATACAATGCAATATAGTTGCAAAAGGGTATTGCCCTCCAGCAGTATCTTCTACTTGTTCAATCAAATCCCTATTAACTGAAGTATTTGTTACAAAACGTTGGTTTCCTTTTAATAAAGCTTCTAATGCACTATCTGGCGTCATTAAAGCTTGTGTTTCTAATGTATGTGCTTTCATCTTTAATTTCTTTAACTCAATGATATATTGCTTTTAGGGTTGTTTCTGAAAAATTCTATAAAACTTTCCGGATTTTCAACAACTCCTCTTTTAGATATCAATTTGATATTAATATCTCTATTCTTAGCTTTATCTAAGAAGTCTTCCAATACTTCAATAATATCGTTATCTAGATATCTAGTTTTTACTGTATCAATTTCTAATTGGGTGTTTTTAGGTAGCGCTTCTAATTCACGCATAATTGCCCCTTTATTGAAAAACGTTAATTCTTCAGCCAATTCCATTTTAACGTTATGAACTTCTGTATCTGTTTCTTTTATATGAAGAAAGTGCGAGTTTTGATAGCTTTTTATCAATACGATTAAAATACCTATAGCTAGTCCAACCCCTATTCCTAATAATAAATCGGTAGCAACAATTAAAACTACGGTTATCAAAAAAGGCAACCATTGTTTCCAACCTAAAGAAAACATTTTTTTAAATTTAGAAGGGTGTGCTAATTTATACCCTACAATCAATAAAATTGCTGCCAACACTGAATACGGAATCAAGTTCAATAATGAAGGAATTGTTAAAACAGAAATTAATAATAAAAACCCATGTACAATCGCAGACAATTTGGTTTGCCCGCCAGACTGAATGTTAGCTGAACTTCTAACAATTACCTGAGTAATAGGTAAACCTCCAATAAACCCTGACAATACATTACCAGCACCTTGAGCTAACAATTCTCTATTCGTAGGTGTAACACGTTTTTTAGGATCAATCTTATCAGTAGCTTCAACACAAAGTAACGTTTCTAAACTAGCTACCAAAGCAATCGTAAAACCTGTAACCCAAATATCTGTTCTTCCTATCACCTCAAAATTAGGAAATCTAAATTGCCCTATGAACGAGTCGAAACTGTCTGGCACAGGAACTTCTACTAAGTGATTCGAAAGAATTCCCCAAGTTTCATTTCCTTTAGTAGCAACGGCATAAAGAACTCCTAAAACTACTGCTGCAAAAGGCCCTTGTATCAATGTGAAAACTTTAGCTTTCTTTGCAAGAACATTGCTCCAAAAAATCATTAGCAGTAATGAAACTACTCCTATAAACAAAGGTCCTAAAGAAGGGTTCCCTAAGGAATTGATGATGGGTGTAAATAATGATTTGAATTCAACTTTGAAAAAGGAAAACTGCCCACCTAATACTTTATCATATCCAAAAAAGTATGGTATTTCTTTAAGAATGATGATAATTCCAATACCTACTAACATCCCTTTAATTACTGAGTTTGGAAAATAATATCCAATAACTCCTGCTTTTAAAATCCCAAAAAGTATCTGTATAACACCTCCAATTACAACAGCTACTAAGAAGTTTTCATACCCTCCTAAACTAGTAATTGCTGTTAAAACTATAGCTGCTAGCCCTGCTGCAGGCCCACTAACCCCAATTTGAGACCCACTAAGACTTCCAACAACGATTCCTCCTATAATACCTGCGATCATTCCGGCAAATGGTGGTGCTCCACTAGCTAAGGCAATTCCTAAACATAAAGGCAAAGCCACGAAAAACACAACGATACTCGCTGGCAAGTCATTCTTTAAATATTTAAACATGATTATTTTTTATTACACACATATGTAATGTGTTATTAAACTAAAAGTAATTTGGAAGAATTTGCAGTATTACAAATCCTTTACAAGAAGAGGCTACTTATACTTCAGGTGGAGGCGAAGTAATTTCTAAATAAAAGAGTGTTGGGCATTGTTTTATAAAAACACTCTTTTCTATACCTAACAAAATGCTTTCATAAGGATTTTCTTTATCCACTAAAAAAAACAAATCATTAAGTTCTAATTCTTTCTTTCCTTCCTTTTGATCGTCTTCGATATCTTCTGAAAAAGAAATTTCATGTTCAATATCAACCAACTCGAGTACCGTAGGACTCACTACAGACAATACCAAAATGGTAGATAATAGTATTTGAAAGATTTTACTTAACATATGTTTATCGATATCATAACAAAAATAAATGAATATGTTAAAGAATATGTTAAAAAAATGAAAAAGGTCGGCAATTTTTTCAATTACCGACCTTAATATTATAAGAATCTAATTTCTACTTACTTAAGTACATCTTTCTTCTTGAATACAACTCATAAAAAGCATCGTCCTTCAAGCTATCAATAAACAAGATACTCTCTCCTGTAGATTTCATTTCTGGTCCTAATTTCTTATTTACATTAGGGAATTTATTGAACGAGAATACAGGTTGTTTGATTGCATAGCCTTCTAATTGAGGATTGAAATCAAAGTCTGTTACTTTTTTCTCTCCTAACATTACTTTCGTAGCGTAATTTACGTAAGGCTCTCCATAAGCTTTTGCTATAAATGGAACCGTACGAGAAGCTCTTGGGTTTGCTTCGATGATGTATACTTTATCTTCTTTAATCGCAAACTGAATATTAATTAAACCTACAGTCTCTAATGCCAAAGCAATAGTCTTCGTATAGTCTTTAATTTGTTGCATTACAAACTCTCCTAAATTAAATGGAGGCAATGTTGCATTTGAATCTCCAGAGTGAACTCCACAAGGTTCGATGTGCTCCATGATACCGATAATGTAAACATTTTCACCATCACAAATTGCATCTGCTTCTGCTTCTATCGCACCATCTAGATAATGATCCAATAATAATTTGTTATTTGGAATACGATTTAATAAATCAATAACGTGAGCTTCTAACTCTTTCTTATTGATTACAATCTTCATTCCTTGACCACCTAATACATATGAAGGACGTACTAAAATTGGGAAATCCAATTCATCTGCCAAAGCCAAAGCTTCGTCTGCATTTGTAGCTACTCCAAATTCTGGATAAGGGATGTTGTTATCTTTCAATAAAGTTGAAAAGCTACCACGGTCTTCAGCTAAATCTAATGCCTTGTAACTAGTTCCCAATATCTTAATACCATATCGCTCTAATTTTTCAGCTAATTTCAATGCCGTTTGACCACCTAACTGAACAATTACACCTTCTGGCTTTTCATGCTGAATAATATCGTAGATATGCTCCCAGAATACAGGTTCAAAATACAATTTATCGGCTGTATCAAAATCGGTAGATACCGTTTCTGGGTTACAGTTAATCATGATCGTTTCATAACCACATTCTGCTGAAGCTAATACTCCATGAACACAACAATAATCAAATTCGATCCCTTGTCCGATACGGTTTGGCCCAGAACCTAACACAACTACCTTTTTCTTATCCGTTACACGACTTTCGTTGTGAACAGAAATAACTCCTGCTGGACTTTCAACATCACTTTCGAAAGTAGAATAGTAATAAGGTGTTTGCGCCTTAAATTCTGCAGCACACGTATCTACTAATTTATAAACACGATTAATTTTTAATTCTTGACGCTTATTATATACCTCACTTTCGACACATCGCAACATATGAGCTATCTGTCTGTCAGCAAAACCTTTTTGTTTTGCTTCCAACAATAATTCTTTAGGGAGTGATGAAATATTGTATTTCTCTATCTCTTTTTCTAAGAAATGTAATTCTTCATATTGCTTTAAGAACCACATATCGATCTTAGTGATCTCGTGAATACGGCTTAAAGGAATACCTGTTTGGATCGCATCATATAATACAAATACACGATCCCAACTAGCATTAGTTAGCTTTTCGATAATGGTATCATAATCTCTATAACCTTTACCATCTGCCCCTAATCCATTACGTTTGATTTCTAATGATTGCGTAGCTTTGTGTAATGCTTCTTGGAACGAACGTCCAATCCCCATTACCTCTCCTACTGCTTTCATTTGTAATCCTAATGTACGATCAGCACCTTCAAACTTGTCGAAATTCCAACGAGGAATCTTAACAATTACATAATCTAATGTAGGTTCGAATAACGCAGAAGTATTTCCTGTAATTTGGTTATCTAACTCATCTAAGGTATATCCTATAGCTAATTTGGTAGCTACTTTTGCAATTGGATATCCCGTCGCTTTAGACGCTAATGCAGAAGAACGAGATACACGTGGGTTGATTTCAATCGCAATAATTTCTTCTCTTTCATCTGGGCTAACAGCAAACTGCACATTACACCCTCCTTCAAAATCTCCAATACTACGCATCATATGGATAGCCATATCACGCATTCTTTGGAACGTTTTATCTGATAAAGTCATTGCAGGAGCTACAGTAATCGAATCCCCTGTATGGATTCCCATTGGATCCATATTTTCGATAGTACAAATGATAACTACATTATCATTTCTATCACGTAATAACTCTAACTCATACTCTTTCCAACCTAATAATGCTTTATCAATCATTACTTCGTGAATTGGAGATGCTTCCAAACCAAGAGTTAATAATTTATCGTAATCTTCTTCTTTATGAACGATTGCTGCACCTGCTCCACCTAAAGTGTAAGAAGAGCGTATACATAATGGGAAACCAAACTCTTGTGCAATTTCTTTACCTTTTAGGAAAGAATTTGCTGTAGCTTGTGGAGCCATTCCAACTCCAATTTTTTCCATTAATTCTCTAAACTGCTCTCTATCTTCTGTAACATTAATTGCATCAATATCAACACCAATCAATTTCACATCAAAGTCATCCCAAATTCCTTTTTCTTGAGCTTCAATACACAAATTAAGTGCAGTTTGTCCACCCATTGTAGGTAAAACAGCGTCAATATTTGGGTGATTTTTCAAAATCTCGATGATAGATTTTGTATTTAATGGCTTTAAGTAAACATGATCTGCCATAGAGGGATCAGTCATGATAGTCGCAGGGTTCGAATTAATTAAAACAGTTTCGATACCATCTTCACGTAATGAACGTAAGGATTGTGATCCTGAATAATCAAATTCACAGGCTTGTCCAATAACAATTGGCCCAGAACCTATAAGCAACACACATTTTAAATCTTTATTTTTTGGCATCGGAAAAAGGTTTTATTTCTTTGTCTATCTCGTAAGTAAACTCACGAACTATAAAAATCGTAAATAATTTTGAAAAAAATAAGAGTCTACACTCTCAATTGTCTAAACTTAAACTTGGCTTAATTAGGCATAAAAAAAGGCGTTACCTATAAAAAAAGTAACACCTATATATGGTTCACAACCCACAACTAGTGTTTGTGTCTAATTTCTGATGAAACAGAAAGTTTCTTTCTACCTTTAGCTCTTCTACGAGCAAGTACTTTTCTTCCGTTTGCAGAAGCCATTCTTTCTCTAAAACCGTGCTTGTTTTTTCTTTTTCTTTTTGACGGCTGATATGTTCTTTTACTCATTTTAGTATCTTTATAAGTCTATCGAAAATCGTGTTTACTTACTCGCTTTATGGTTTCCCAAAAGCTGGGTGCAAATATACAAAGACTTTTTGTTTCAACAAGTAGGAAAATTTAATTTTTTCTTTACTTATCCTTACATTTGCAAACATTAGTTTAATATACACTATATGTTTAATAAAAACATCAAACTTGTTTTAGCCGTAGCCCTTATAGGATTAGCTGTTTATCAATTTATCGAAAGCTTTATTGGGAATGGTATTTTTCTTTTGTTAATCGCCGGAATTTTTATTTTTCTTTATTTTAAAAACGAGATCATTCTATTATCATTTCTTAAACTGCGTAAACAGGACATGGATGGTACTAGTCGATTACTAGATAAAATAAAGAACCCCGAAACAGCCCTTACCCAGAAGCAACACGGGTATTACAACTACTTAAAGGGAATTATTCTTTCGCAAACTAACATTACGCAAGCTGAAAAACATTTACGTAAAGCGTTAAAATTAGGGTTAAGCATGAACCAAGATATAGCGGTCGCTAAATTAAATCTTGCCGGAATTGCGATGACGAAACGCAGAAAACGTGAAGCTCAGACTTTATTGACTGAAGCCAAAAAATTAGATAAGTACGGAGTACTTAAAGACCAAATTACGATGATGAAACAACAAATGAAGCGAATATAATTCGCTTTTTTTGTTTTCTATTGTAATAATAAGCACTCACAAAAGTTATACTTAAGTATATAATTAAGTTTAAAATTTAGATTTTAACAGAAAATTGTACATTTGATAAGCTACTCAAATACTACTTATGAAACTATTTAGCATTATTTGCTTTTTATTTCTTTCTACACATCTATTTTACGGGCAAGAGTCTGCAGAACTTCGGCTTCCTACTTCTGAAACCAGATCATTTTCAGAAGCTATTGCTACTAATATCAAAAGATACAGGAATAATAGCAGTTTAGCCTATAAAACAGAAGATTTGGAGCGTGCTCAATTTTTGTATGACTCGCTAATAGGAAAGGTATTAATAGGAACTACATTTGATAATTTTAAAGTAAATGATTACAAAACCAGACGAGAGTTTGAGTTTGATGAGTTTACCAAACCTATATATCTAAAAACTTCTGCTATCTGGGCTGAGCCCAATGATTCAGAAATCAAAGCCCTAAATGATGTGGCTGCTGAGTTTGGAGATATCATAGACTTTGTGATCTTATATTGGAATTCTCCTGAAGTCATTAGAGAATCCAGAAAAGAGTTTGATGAAAATATCACAATATTGTATGTAAATGAATTGGACAATTCACATACAACAGTAATACCTATCCTAAAACATTCTTTAGGATTACCTAGTATTTTCCTTATGGACGAAGAGAGAAAAATTATTAATATTAGAAAAGGTGTATCTCCTACATTTATCTCTACTCCAATAACAGACGAAGTCCCTCCTTTTGGAGAATTCAACACTCCTGACACCGAAGAACAATTTGTGCATTCCTATGGAATATACTTCGACTTTCTAACCAAAAATATTACTGAGATTATTAATAAGATGTAGTTTCTTAACAAACTATTACTAATTCAGTATTTACCTATTTAGAAACACTTACAGCGATTACTAAAACAGCAATTAACAATAATCCTGCAAATTGCCATATTGGCCCTTTAGCATCTTTTTTAAATGCTACAGCTTTTCGCTTTAATCGCTCAGGCATTTCCTTTTCTTTCAAGACTTGCTTACAGTGATCGCATTCCGAAAACACTTTTTTATAAATTGGAAATAAAGGAATCCAAAAAACATGCGCATGTGTTCTAAACACACTCACTCTTAATGTATTTTGGTTTTCGCAGTTTTCACATACCAAATTATTCACTCTTTCTGTAGCTACATGCGGAGTTCTAGTTCCGTAAACAATCATAATTCTTTAGTTATTGATTAATTAAATATACACTATTTATACTAAAACCGAAATCATCAAAATTGATATAGCACCTATCATATACCTCTCAACAAAAATCTAGAACACTTAATAATTTTTGCACGATTAACATTATATTGTAACCTATACAGATCAACGAATTGTAATTAACCTCATCAAAATGTCAATAAACTATTCTTTTGGACTCCCTTTAAAGCATAATTTCACTGAATTCATTTATTATTCAGGCTTAGTACTTCCTCATGAAATTGATCGAATACACAATCTTTGGGAAGAAGAGAAAGCAATTAAAGCGACGATAAGCGGAGATCAAAAATACAATGATGAAATAAGGAAAAGCTCTGTAATCTTTATTGATAATACCCCCGAAAATGATTGGCTATATCACAAATTAGGCTCTGTTGCTATAAAAACCAATAACGAAAGCTATTGGTTCGATTTATTAGGGTTCCATCAAGAATTACAACTAACAAAATATTCTGAAGGTGATTTTTTTGATTGGCATTTAGATTTTGGAGCCGGAGAAATTTCCGCAAGAAAATTAAGTGTCACTGTTCAATTATCAGATCCAGATGAGTATGAGGGAGGTGATTTACAATTTATGATCAACCAAAAGATTGTGACTGCCCCAAGAACTAAAGGTACCGTTATTGTGTTCCCTTCTTTTATAATGCATCGAGTTACTCCTATCACAAAAGGAACTCGTCAATCTATTGTGGGTTGGGTATCTGGGCCTCCTTATAGGTAATACAAAACAATTTATAGTATAGATAAAACAAAAAAGGTCTAAAAAGTCCAAAAACCATCATTGCAATTTCAATGACATAGGTTTGACTTTTTAGACCTCTTTATTTTAAGACCTATTAGATACCCTTAATTGGCAATAAATTCTTAAGAATACATTTTACTTCTCAACTCTTTAATTTTTGAATCACTCATATATTCATCAAAAGTCATATAACGATCTATAATCCCTTTTGGTGTCAACTCCATAATTCTATTACCCACAGTATTCGCAAACTCATGATCATGAGTAGTCAATAAAACGGTACCTGGGAATTTTTTCAACGAATTGTTAAATGCTGTAATAGATTCCAGATCTAAGTGGTTTGTTGGCTCATCTAACATTAGCACATTTGCTTTTGCCATCATCATCTTAGAAAGCATCAAGCGTACCTTTTCTCCTCCAGAACAGACATTACCCATTTTAAAGGCTTCCTCTCCACTAAAAATCATTTTTCCTAAGAATCCACGAATATTTACTTCTTCTCGCTCTTCTTCGGTTTGCGCATATTGACGTAACCAATCAATAAGGTTTACTTCTTCTTTGAAGTATTCACTATTATCTAAAGGAAGATAAGACTGCGTTGTAGTAACCCCCCATTGGAAAGTTCCTGCATCAGCTTGTTGTTTTTCATTTAACACTTGATAAAAAGCGGTTGCCGCACGCGAATCTTTTGAGAACACAACTACTTTATCTCCTTTAGCCAAATTGATATCAATATCTTTAAATAAGATATCTCCTTCGATACTTGCCGCTAATCCTTCTATATTTAAAATTTGATCTCCTGCTTCACGCTCGCGCTCAAAAATAATCGCTGGATAACGGCGACTTGAAGGTTTAATTTGCTCGATATCTAACTTTTCGATCATCTTCTTACGAGAAGTCGCTTGTTTCGATTTCGCAACGTTAGCACTAAATCTTGCAATAAACTCTTGCAATTCTTTCTTCTTATCTTCTGCCTTCTTATTTTGCTGAGCTCTTTGTTTAGCTGCTAACTGAGAAGATTCGTACCAAAACGTATAATTTCCACTGTAGTGATTAATCTTCCCAAAATCAATATCCGAAATATGTGTACATACTGCGTCTAAAAAGTGACGGTCATGCGAAACTACAATCACCGTATTTTCATAATTAGCTAAGAAATGCTCTAACCAAACAATCGTTTCATAATCCAAGTCATTGGTAGGCTCATCCATGATTAACACATCTGGATTACCAAATAAGGCTTGCGCAATCAATACACGTACTTTTTGCTTTCCATCTAGATCGCCCATTACGGTATAATGCAATTCTGCATTTATATTTAAACTAGAAAGCAACTGAGCTGCATTACTATCAGCATTCCAACCGTCCATTTCTTCGAACTTTACTTGAAGTTCTCCAATTTTTTCGGCATTTTCATCTGTATAATCAGCATACAATGCATCAATCTCTGTTTTAATCTTAAACAGATCTTTATTTCCCATTACCACGGTTTCTAATACCGTATGTTCGTCGTAAGCATTGTGGTTCTGCTCTAACACCGACATACGCTTTCCTTTCTCAAGATGTACATGACCTGAGGTCGCATCCATCTTTCCAGTTAAAATCTTCAAAAATGTAGACTTCCCTGCCCCATTGGCTCCAATGATTCCATAACAATTCCCGTGAGAAAATTTTGTATTTACTTCATCAAAAAGCACACGTTTTCCAAACTGTACTGATAAATTAGAAACTGATAACATGTAATAAGTGTTTTATTCGCGGCAAAAATAGTAAACTAGAATTATGAATGATGAATTCAGAATGAAGAATTTCAAAAGCAAAGCACTATTTTCAAATTAAAAACCCAATGCCTTCTTTATTGATTCCTTTTCTTCTTGCTTCTTAAGAAAAGAAATAGACACCAAACCATCTTCATCAATTTTTTCTAATCGCACTCTTTGAAGCGTATTTACTAATGCTGGATTCCACGGAGTCTTGACTTTAACATAATTCTCAGTAAACCCAAACATATAGCCTTCCCTGTTATCCCCTTCAAATAATACGGTTCTTTCCGATCCTATTTGAGATTCATAAAAAGCATATCGCTTCTTAACAGATAAGCCTCGAAGCATTTTACTTCTTTTAGAACGCACATGTTGAGGCACTACTCCATCCATTTCTGCTGCTTCGGTATTATCTCGTTCAGAATAAGTAAACACATGCAAATAAGAAATCGGCAATTCATTTAAGAAGTTATAGGTTTCCAGAAATAACTCATCTGTTTCCCCTGGAAAACCAACAATAACATCTACTCCAATACAAGCATGTGGCATTACTTCTTTAATTTGAGTCACACGATTAACGTATATATTACTCAAGTAACGACGTTTCATTCTTTTTAGAAGTTCATCTGACCCCGATTGTAGTGGAATATGAAAATGAGGCACAAAGGTTTGCGATTGTGCCACGAAATCAATCGTTTCATTTCTTAATAGATTGGGCTCAATCGAAGAAATACGAAGACGCTCAATACCTTTAACTTTATCTAATGCTTGAACCAATTCAAGAAAAGTGTGTTCGTGTTTTTTATTTCCAAACTCTCCTTTTCCGTAATCACCTATATTAACCCCTGTAAGTACAATTTCCTTAATCCCTTTAGCACTAATTTCTGCTGCATTATTTAATACATTTTCTAAGGTATCACTCCTAGAAATCCCTCTTGCTAAAGGAATCGTACAATATGTACATTTATAATCACAACCATCTTGCACTTTCAAAAAAGCACGTGTTCGATCTCCTATTGAGTAAGATCCTACATAAAAATCGGCATCCTCTATCTCACAAGCATGTACCGAACCTCCCTCTTTCTTCGTAAGGTCATCGATATAATTGGTAATATTGAATTTTTCTGTTGCTCCTAACACCAAATCTACACCATCAACAGCGGCTAATTCTTCTGGTTTTAATTGCGCATAACACCCTACTGCCGCTACAAAAGCTTCTTCATTTGCTTTTAACGCTTGTTTTACAATGGTCTTAAAACGCTTATCTGCATTCTCTGTAACCGAGCACGTATTAATGACGTATAAATCTGCTACTTCCGAAAAGTCAACACGCTCGAAACCTTCTTTTGCTATATTCCTAGCAATAGTTGATGTTTCAGAAAAATTGAGTTTACAACCCAATGTGTAAAATGCTACTTTTTTTATGGAAGCCATATCAAATGAATATAGTTACTTTTATACCTTAAATTATCTTTAACACAAGATCGAAAAAAGGTATGCAAAGATACCAACTAAAATTGAAATCATTATTTCTAATTGTCATTAGCACTTTATGCTTTTACAATTGTAATTCCCCTATATCCAAAAAAAGAGAACATTTAGTCTTTAGATACAATGAAACGGATAACATTACCTCATTAGATCCTGCTTTTGCGAGTAAAAAGGAAATCATTTGGGCGACGAATCAAATCTACAATAGTCTAGTGCAACTGGATGATGACCTAATGGTAATGCCAGATCTTGCTTCTCACTGGGAGATTAGTGAAGATTTGAAGACGTATACATTTCATTTGAGAAACGATGCCTTTTTTCACAGCAATACTATTTTCCCTAACAAAACACGCAGGGTAATTGCCTCCGATGCGACTTTCTGCATCAATCGACTAAAAGATCCTAAAGTTGCTGGACCAGGAAGTTGGACTTTAGATCAGGTGGAAAGCTATGAAGCTATTGATGACAATACATTTCAAATAAAATTAAAACAACCATTTCCTGCTTTTTTAAGCTTATTAGCAATGCGTTATTTTTCTATTATCCCGAAAGAACAATTTGAAAATGGCTACGATTATCGAAAAAAACCTATCGGTACTGGGCCTTTTTATGTAAAAGCTTGGACTGAAAATGAAAAACTAGTACTACGTAAGAATCCTTTGTATTTTGAAAAAGATGAAAATGGAGTTCAATTACCTTATTTAGAAGCTGTAGCCATTAGCTTTTTACCAGATAAACATAGTGAATTCTTGCAGTTTGTTCAGGGGAAATTAGATTTGCTTCCCAATGTTGACACCTCTTATAAGGATGATTTATTGACGAATGAAGGAAAGTTGCAACAACGATATCTCGGGAAATTCAATATGCAGAAAGGCCCTTCATTAAATACAGAATACATAGGTATTTATTTGGATCATGAAAACACACCTGTAGCCAATAAAAATTTGCGCAAAGCTATCAATTATGGCTTCGACCGCACTAAAATGATGACTTTCCTAAGAAACAATATTGGTTTCCCTGCCGAAGGTGGATTTATCCCTCGAGGTATTGTTGGGCACTCTCCTAATATTGGTTATAACTATGATCCTGAAAAAGCAAAATATTATTTAAAAAAATACATAGAAGAAACTGGCGATCATTCTCCAATGGTAAGCTTATCTACAAATGCAGATTATATAGATCTTTGTGAATTCATCCAAAGAGAATTAGAAAAAACAGGAATTACTATTGAAATTGATGTGTTACCCGCCCCTCAATTAAGAAAACAAAAATATATTGGAGAACTCCCTCTTTTTAGAGCCAGTTGGATAGCAGACTACCCTGATGCAGAAAACTTCATGCTTCCTTATTATAGTAAAAACCATACTCCCAACGGCCCTAACTACACCCATTTTAACAATACAGAATTTGACCAACTGTATGAAAAAAGTTTTATGATTCCAGATATTATAAATCGAGAAAAGGTGTATAAAAAAATGGATTCTATTTTAATAGATGAAGCTCCAATCATTCCTTTGTATTACGACGAAGTAGTTCGTTTCACTCAACCTAATATCATCGGTCTACCTAATAATGCACAGGATTTTTTGTACTTAAAAAGAGTGAAAAAAAGTATTAAGTAGCTAGTATTAAGTATAAAGACTTTCTTTTTTTCTTAAAAACCAGTATTCAAACACAAAACTTAATACTTAATACTTTGCAATTATAATATTTTAGAGTACTTTTGCACCCGAATTGAATCAACCTCTGACGATGATCGTGAATGTTGTTTTGATCTAAGAACTTTATTTTATCCAAAATGGAAAATTTAATCAAATTTGTTCAGGATGAATTCGTAACAAGAAACGAATTACCTGATTTTTCAGCTGGTGATACAATCACTGTGTATTACGAAATTAAGGAAGGTGAAAAGAGTCGTACTCAGTTCTTCCGTGGTGTTGTATTACAAAGAAGAGGTACTGGTACTTCTGAAACTTTTACAATCCGTAAAATGTCAGGTACTGTTGGTGTAGAGCGTATCTTCCCAGTAAACTTACCTTCTATCCAAAAAATCGAAGTAAACAAACGCGGTAAAGTACGTAGAGCACGTATCTTCTATTTCCGCGAGCTTACAGGAAAGAAAGCACGTATCAAAGAAAGAAGATAATTTTTTCTTATTTAAATATAAAGCCATTTGCAATGCAAATGGCTTTTTTTATATCCAAAAATAAAATGTTCTTAAATTTAAGAACTTAATTTTCTCATAATCTCAAAATTTAACTCATTTTTTATTAGGTGCGTAAATTCGCAACCGAGTAAACACTAAAGGGGTTTATTTAGTATATTCGCATGCATTTTTTTGCAAACGAAATAATATAATTTAAAAGTATAGAAAGCATTATGTCTAAGATTTCAAAAATAATGTATACAAAGACGGACGAAGCACCGGCTTTAGCAACATATTCATGGTTACCTATCGTTAAAAGCTTTACAAAAACCGCTAATATTGAAATCGAAACTAAAGACATTTCTTTAGCTGGAAGAATTTTGGCTAATTTCCCTGATTTTTTAACTGAAGATCAAAAAATCGGTGATGCTTTAGCAGAACTAGGAGCTTTAGCAAAAACTCCTGAAGCTAATATCGTTAAATTACCAAATATTAGTGCTTCTATCCCTCAGCTAACAGCTGCTATTGCTGAATTACAAGCAGCTGGATACAATATCCCTAGCTACCCAGCAGAACCTTCAAATGACGCTGAGGCTGATATCAAAAAACGCTATGCTAAAGTATTAGGTAGTGCTGTCAATCCTGTATTACGTGAAGGTAATTCAGATCGTCGTGCACCTAAACCAGTAAAGCAGTACGCAAAAATCAACCCACATAGTATGGGAGCATGGTCATCAGATTCTAAATCTCATGTATCTACTATGACTAGCGGTGATTTTAGAGCTAATGAAACATCAGTAACTGTAGCTTCTGCTACAACGGTTACGATCCAACATACCGACACATCGGGAAATAAAACTGAATTATTGAGTGGATTGGCTTTATTAGATGGTGAAGTTATCGACGCTACTTATTTAAGCAAAAAAGCTTTATTAAGTTTTATTGAAGAGCAAATCGCTGATGCTAAAGATCAAGGAATCTTATTTTCTCTACATATGAAAGCAACGATGATGAAGGTTTCTGACCCTATCATCTTTGGACATGTTGTGAAAGTATTCTTTAAAGATGTTTACGCAAAGCATACTGAGGCCTTAGATCAATTAGGTGTAAATGAAAATAATGGTTTTGGTGACTTAGTCGCTAAAATTGAGAGCTTACCAGCAGATCAAAAAGCAGCTATTGATGCTGACATAAAAGCAGCTTTAGAAAATGGCCCTGATTTAGCCATGGTAAATTCAGATAAAGGAATTACAAATCTACATGTACCTAGTGATATCATTATTGATGCTTCTATGCCTGCAATGATTCGTAATTCTGGTCAAATGTGGAATGCAGAAGGAAAATCTCAGGACACTAAAGCGGTAATCCCAGATAGTAGTTATGCTGGTATTTATCAAGAAACTATCGAATTCTGTAAACAACATGGTGCTTTTGATCCTACCACTATGGGTACGGTACCTAATGTTGGTTTAATGGCTCAAAAAGCAGAAGAGTACGGATCTCACAACAAAACTTTTGAAATCGCTGCTGATGGAAAAGTTGAAGTAATTGATGCCGAAGGAACTGTGTTACTAAGTCACGATGTAGAAGAAGGTGATATCTGGAGAATGTGTCAAACTAAAGATTTACCTATTCAAGACTGGGTAAAACTGGCAGTTAACCGTGCTCGAGCAACTAATGTACCGACTATCTTCTGGTTAAGCGAAGAAAGAGCTCACGACCGTGAGTTGATTAAAAAAGTAACTACTTATTTACCAAACCACGATACTGATGGTTTAGATATCCGCATCCTTTCTCCTATTGAAGCGACAAGAGTTTCTTTAGAAAGAATGAAAGACGGAGAAGATACTATTTCTGTAACTGGAAATGTATTACGTGATTACAATACTGATTTATTTCCAATTTTAGAATTAGGAACTTCTGCTAAAATGTTATCTATTGTTCCTTTGATGAATGGTGGTGGTTTATTTGAAACTGGTGCTGGAGGTTCTGCTCCTAAGCACGTTCAACAATTTGTTAAAGAAGGTCACTTACGTTGGGATTCATTAGGAGAATTTTTAGCATTAGCTGTGTCATTAGAACATACAGGAAATACTACTAGCAACGACAATGCTTTAGTATTAGCCGAAGCTTTAGATATTGCTACTACAAAATTCTTAGAGAATGACAAATCTCCTTCTCGTAAAGTAAATGAATTAGATAACAGAGGTAGTCATTTTTACTTAGCAACTTATTGGGCAGAAGCATTAGCTAATCAAGATAAAAACGCTGAATTAAAAGCTAAGTTCTCTCCTATCGCTAAAAAACTAATCCGTAACGAACAAGTGATCATCAAGGAATTAAATGATGCACAAGGAAGCAGCGAAGAACTAGGAGGTTACTATTTCCCATCTGTTGAAAAAATAGATGCTGCAATGAGACCTAGTAGTACTTTAAACAATATTCTAGCAGAAATCTAGAGAAAAATTTTCAAGTTAATAGTGTAAAACGGCTCATTAAGGTTTTCTTTTTGAGTCGTTTTCTATTAAACGAAATTATTATTCGCAAATCGTATTACGTCTCACATCACTACATTTTCCTTATTTTTAACTCGTATTATGCATTAGAACTTCGTTATAAGTATTGAAAGTTCTATAAAATCAAGTATTTTCTTGATTGCAGCATAACCCCGTTATGGTTAATCTGATAGCTATCGGATAAAAAATACAGCGAAGCGTTTGATTTTGCAGAGATTTCGATACGAAATAGATTTTCTAATGCATAATGTGGGTTTAAATAAATTACCCAATACAACTCAATAAAATAATGTCTCATAGTCTTTTAAGAGATCACTTCCGAAAATTTGTTTCATTATCAGAAAATGACCTGAATATTATTTGCAAATATTTTAAGCCTCTCTCTGTGACAAAAGGTGAATTTTTACTTACACAGAATGACATTTGTAAATTTGAAGGCTTCGTGATCAATGGATGCTTTAGAATCTACAGCATCGATAAAAAAGGAAACGAAAAAAATCTATACATAGCCATTGAAGATTGGTGGCTAATGGACATCGATAGCTTTATGAATGGATCTCCTTCCGAATTAAACATCGAAGCCCTAGAAACTAGTGATATTCTAGTGATATCGAAAACCGATAAAGACTTCTTATACGAATCCCTCCCAATCACCAATAAGCTTTTCAGGATCATGTCACAAAAAGCGGTTGTAGCTTGGCAAAAAAGATTAATTCGCAATCATTGCCTAACAGCAAAAGAACGCCATCAACATTTCATAAACACTTACCCTAAAATCGTTTCAAGGTTAAGCGACAGGCAAATTGCAAAGTATTTAGGGATCTCACACGAATTCTTAAGTAAAATAAAAAAATAATGCCGTTGAACTTATTCAACACTGTTTTAAAATTCTTGTTGTAATTTGCTTATGTAAATTGAAACATTATGATATTAAAAAAGCTAACAATTAAGGCATTATTGATGATTCTTTGTAGTTTTTCAATAACAACCTATGGACAAAAAGCGGATGAATTAACATTAGAAAAAGCTGAAAAACTATTGGAATTAGCCCTACAAAGAGCTAATGAATTGAAAGTTAAAGTAAATATTGCCATTGTAGATAAAGGCGCTGACTTAAAAGCGTTTAAGCGAATGGATGGAGCTTATCTAGGGAGTATTGATGTTGCTATAAAAAAAGCAAAAACAGCACGCTATTTCGATGTATCAACCCGTGATTTAGGAAAATTAACTCAACCCGGAGGAATAATTTATAACATAGAACATTCTAATGGAGGCCTTATTACTTTTCCTGGTGGGATACCCCTAAAAGATAAAAATGGCGACATCATTGGAGCTATTGGAATCAGTGGAGCTACAATCGATGAGGATGAAGACATTGCTTATTTCGCTGCCAAATTCCTATTACAATAAGAAACTAACACCTATTTACACGACTCTATAACAATGAATTACACAAACATCCTTATAGGTGGAATAATTGCCTTGACAACAACGTATTCTACCCTAGCACAGTCTTTACCTAACTTAGATCATTATACTTCTCTAGAAGTAGGAACGGAAACTACCTCTCATAATACTGTTACTTCTACCACATACAGTATTGGAGATAAAAATTTCGCATACTCGGGTGGAGATGGTGGAATTATTGATGCTTTTGAAATTAACCCAAAAGGAGCACTTTCAAAAATAGAATCTTACCGTTTAAATAATGAAACTGGCCCTTCTAGAGGTTTAATCGCTGATCGTATTGAGGGTAATGATTTCTTATTTGTTGGTAACAAAGGAGATAATTCTGTAGAAGTTTTTAAAATAGCTACAACAGGTAAATTAGACCGTGTTTTTATCCTTAAAGATACTCCTGAGACTTATTTAGGTACTGTCATTACTTTAGAAGTAATTCATATGCAAGAAGCTTCTTACCTCTTTGTTGGAGGCTTAGAAAGTACTCCAGGTTTAAGTTCTTTTAAAATATCTAAAGACGGGTCTCTATCTCATGTCACATCACTACAAGATGATGACACCATTCATACTGACGGAATTATAGGGATGTATACCCACCTAATTAACGGGAAAACATTTCTTTTTACAGGTGGATTCCATGATAATGGCATCAGCAGCTTTAGAGTTTATGAGGATGGAACATTTAAAAATGTAAGCAATATTTCGGACAATACTACTGACAGATATTTAACTGGAACTTATCCTGTAAATGGAGTTACATTAAACGGTAATCACTATGTTATTGTAGGACACAGACATCATAAGTATTACAAGAGAATAGAGTTTATCAAGAAAAAAGATTTTGTCTACCATGGAGACGGAGTTAGTGTTTTTAAAATATCTAAAAAAGGGGAAATTCAACCTCACTTTGTTTATGTAAATAATGAAAAGACACTATTAGCAGGACAAACTAAAATTGATCTTTTAAAAATTGATGACCAAAAAGCTTATGTAGCTGTAGCCACTAAAGATGACCATAGTATTCAAATATTAGAATTAAATGCATCTGGTATTTTGGAACCTTTAACAACATTACCTGTTAAGTATCCTATATATTATGGAATGTCATCTATAAAAATTAAGAATAACTATTTCTTTTTAGCTGGTTCTGTGGATCAAAGTCTAAAGCAATTTTTCTCTTATCAAGTACTTAAAAATTCAGAAACAAAAACCAAAGCATCTAATGTTTTAAGGCATTTAGTCTGTCTTACTTATAAAGACGAGGCTTCAAAAGAAGAAGTAGAAGATGCAGTCAATAATTTTGTTGAGTTGAAAAATAAAATTGCTGTTATTGAAGATTTTGAATGGGGAACTAATACTAGTAAAGAAGGTCATGACAAAGGTTTCACTCACTGTTTTACCTTAACATTTAAGACTCAGGAAGATTTAGAAACCTATTTACACCATAAAGCTCATCTTGAACTTCTTAAAAATGTAAAACCCTTAATTAAAGATGCATTTGTTTTTGATTATTGGAACTAATACTCCTTCGAGTAAAAATCTATTCGGTTTTGATTCAAACTGAAAGTTGATTAAAATTATCCTCTTCTGATATACACTATGTACATTACGCTAATCGCTTTTCTTAAAACGATTAGCGTAATGTACATAGTGGAAAATCAATCATTCCCTTCAAAAATTTGTTGTTGTTTCTCTACCTCTTTAAGTTTATAACGATTTAACTCTTTTTCTAGTTTTAAAATTTTACTTTCTAAAATACCAACTCTATTATTAGATATTTTAGTTTTTGCCAAAACTTCGGGTTCTGAACTAGAAATCAAAGCAGGTATATCTTCAAATAATAATGAAATATCGGGTTCAATCGATTCAAACGATAACACTGCGGAAATTGGTGTATGTATCCCCTCTTTTAATACGGAAGCTTTAATTTTAATGTTCCCTGCATTCGTAGTAGAACGAATTAAAACAGGAGCTGTACCCCAATCTACTTTTCTAGGATTAGCCATTATACTAGCATCACCAACAATTTCTCCCTCTCCCTCTATCTCAAATTTTATATAATCATTACACAAACGTTTCACATTTCCATTATCATCCACTATCGAGGCTATAACAGTTATTATATCGGATCCATTGGCAACAAGTGCAATATCATTATCCGCTAATTCTAATTTAATTTTTGTCCTTCTATTTGTTGGCCTCTTTGTTGATGAAACTACCACTTTCCCATCTATAATGCCCTCTGCTACAATGGTAGCCTCTTTATGTCGTTTACTTCTGTAAAGCTTTTTTAAATCCATAAAATCAAATACATCTTCGAAAACCATAATTGGATTAGGCATATTAAAAGCATCTTTGTTTTTCTTGATACTTAAGGTATCTTTTCCCATTACAATAAGTCTAACCTCATCACAATTTGTAAATACACTAACATCTTTACTTGAAAAAGGAGACATCTCGTGTGCTATATATGCCATTGGCTTACTTTCTGAGGCTTTTTGTTGTGCTTCAAACAAATAATAGGAGTATTTGGGCTGTCTGAAAGCATCTGCTATACCCCCATAAAATGGATCTGGGTGGTACCCTCTTTGGTGATCAAATGAATGCCAAAGTGCCCCACCAACATGTTGTCTAGGTGTACTGTAGATGGTTTCCCAATTGGTTAATCGATGTTTTGTATTAGCATAATGATTTGCTTGTATTAATTGTGCCGACTCGCCCCAACCTCTAGCTACTCTACTAGTCGAATTATGTGAATTCCAATCGTCTACATTATCTCCCCATTCTCTTGTAAAAATACTCCTATGCTCTGTACTATAATCGAATTGAGAAGGCTGTATTTTTTTCTCTTTAGAATTGAATTCACTCTTTGGAATTTTTCGATCAAACCGAGGGTGACTGTAAACCAGATCAAAAAATTCGGAACCTTCGTGATTTCTGGCATCACAAGCAGTAAAAGCTCCTTGAAATGGATACTCTTCATGCACTAAATTGTGTGTTTTTTCAGCAAAATAATCTGGATATTCTGTTTCATTTAGAATAGGTTCCCACAGAATTACCGAGGGATGATTTCTATCTCGTCTAACCATTTGCCTTATATCATTATATATAAGCTTTTCAAACTGCGGATTAGTATCATTCCAAAATTGCCATCCTGGTGTGGCAACAATAACAAATATTCCCAGTGCATCACAAGCATCCATAAAAGCAGGGTCTGCTGGGTAATGTGCACCGCGAATAATTTCACACCCTGCATTTTTTAAAATAATAGCATCTCGCCATTGACCCGAATTGGGTAATGCATTGCCAATATATGCAAAGTCTTGATGTCTGTTAGCCCCCATTAATTTTCCCTCATAAGGCTCATTATTTAGAAAAAAGCCTTCTCTACCTCTAAACTCTATTTTACGAATACCTAATTTTAATTTTACTCCATCTATAATACCTTCAGATGTATCTAGAATACTTATTTCAAGTCCATATTGATAAGGCCTTTTAGGTGACCAAAGCAAAGGATCTTTTAACTTGATAGATACCTTATTTTGCTTTGATGCATTTTTAGGAATTTTTATGGTACTAAATTGTTCTGATACCTGCTTATCATTTTCATCTTTCAACACATAATGTACTTTAAGAGTTTTGCTAGATGAATCGATATTTTTTATTTCTGTTTGGATCTTGACATCAACACTTTCTTTAGATAAGTTCTCATAATGTACAAATACACCACCTCCAGCTACTTTTGTTGATGCATTACTATTGGTAATAAAAACATTGTTTGTAGCTATAAGCCAAACATCCCTATAAATACCTCCGAAATAAGAAAAATCCAATACTTTCTGCTGTTTACCAGGAGGGTAATTAGGATCGTCACTGTTATCTGTCCATACCGCTATAACATTGTTTTCTTCTATTTCATCCGTTATATCAACACTAAAAGGTAGATATCCTCCATAATGCGTGGTCAAAAGCTTACCATTTAACCAGACTTTCGATTTCCCCATAACAGATTCAAAATGGATCACTAAACGTTTTTCAGTAAGACTATCTGGTATTGTAAAATGTTTTCTATACCAAGCCTCTCCTTGATAGTTATTCGACCCGCTTGCAATTAAAGGATTCAATTCTAACCCATGAGGTGTATTCACTATTTCCCAAGAAGCATCATCATACCCTCTATTGTTTGCATTAGCTACACTACCTTTATGATATTTCCAACCAACATTAAAATCTAAAACTGCCCTTCCTGAATTTGGTAATTCATAATACCCCCCTTTAGAATATTCTGGTTGTTGTTTTTTAGTTTGTCCATAAAAATTAAATGAGCTTAAAAAAAACAGCACGTAAATAAGTCCGATACTTTTACCTGTCTTCATAATGATATATTTTGAGTAGTTTAAGTTGTTGAGTACACAATGCGTAAACATAAGTTCATTGTGAAATATGAACCGTTAGAAATACATATATCGCCTAATAAACAGCCTTGTTTCTTGGTTATTATTCTAACTTAAAAAAGCGATAAAACTATTTGTGTGTTATTAATAATGGATATGATCCAGCATTTATAAAAGTATTTATTTTATCAAACAAAAAACACACTCATTACGCCAAATTAATCATATTTAAAACTAAATTAAGTTAAAAAATAACAAAATATGGCTATATAATTCCATTTAAATATCTGTTTTATAAATACCTTGTAGTATTATTTAATAATGCCCTAGACATTCAGAATAAATATGATATTGAATATCTATTAATGGGTGCTCCTCAAGACAAAATGGTGATACTGATGAAACCTCAAAAAAAATATTTTCTGTTCTTTTTTATTTTAAATACGATCGCTACCATAGCTTTATCTCAGGAGCCTTATGATGCAAATAGAAAATTAATTGATGGAGGGCAGTTTAAGGACTATTTTTTACCAATACCCATTTATGGAAAATTAACCACAAAAGAAATCTGGGGTGCAGCTAATGTACTCCCAAGAGATATTGAACATGGAATTGAAGACCATATTTGGTCATACTGGGGTGGAAATGCGATTAAAGGGACAGATAATAAATATCATATTGCTATTTGTAGATGGAAAGAGAGCACAGGTCATTGGGGTTGGCCTAAATCGGAAGTAGCCCATGCTGTTGGTGATAACCCAATGGGGCCTTATAAGGTTACAAACACTATATTAGAAAAAGGACATAATCCCGAAATTATAGCTTTAAAAGATGGCTCTTATATATTACATACAAGTGATGCTAATGTTTACGCTTCAAACACGCTTAATGGAGCATGGAATTTTAAAGGAAAACTAAATATCAACACTCGAGGATATAAAGGTTTATCGCATTTAAAAACCAACCTAACAGGACTAGAACGTAAAGATGGCAGCTTTTTATTTTTCACAAAAAGAGGAGATGTAATGATCTCTAATAATGGTATTCTAGGCCCTTTTAATATTGTTTCGGCACATAATTATAGTAGATATAGTGGGTATCCAGAAGATCCTATTATTTGGAAAAGCAGGCATCAATATCATGTAGTCTATAATCATGCTATTGAAAAAAAATCGGTACATATGCGTTCTTTGAATGGTATAGATTGGATTATTGAACCTGGATTGGCTTATGATAAAACCATATTTAAGTATACTGATGGAACAACTAACGAATGGGTAAAAATTGAACGTCCAAAAGTAATCCAAGATGAATATGGTCGAGCTACCTATATGTCTTTTGGTGTTATTGATGTTGCCAAAAGAAAAGACCTTGGTAATGACAACCATAACTCAAAACATGTTATTCTTCCTTTAGCTGTCGAAAGGATTATTGAAATAGAAAATCATAAAACGCTACAAAAAGACACTGAAATAAAAATTAGAATAAAATCTGAAAAGAAATTTAATGCCATAAAAGATATTGATATAAGCACTTTAACTCTTGGATCATCCAATATTGTAAATTATGGTGAAGGAAGTAAAGTAGTAAAACATACTATTGATAAAAACGATTTGATAATCACTTTCAACAAAAAAAGTCTTAATATTCCATCTACACATTACGATCTAAAACTTATTGGTAAGACGACTTCAAACGAATTATTTCATGGCTACGCGTTATTGCCAAATTTTGAAGAAGATCCTGCTGCTCTAATTTCAACTCCTATAGATGTTAATAATCCAAATAAAAAAGAACGTCTGTATACAGTTATTGAAAATATTGGTTTACATAGTTCAAAAGCATGCAATGTTAATATATTTTCAAAACAAGGAAACTCTAGAAATCTAGTAAACTCTTATCAAATTCCTAAGTTATCTCCTTATGAACAACATAAATTATATTTTACTCCTAAAGATACCTTATCAGAATATGAAGTCATTATAGACACTTCTTCTTCATGGAATATAGTTGATGATAAACATTTTTCTGTAAGTTATACTGGAACATGGGAAAAGAACAATATCGGAGAGAATATATACATGGGAGAAGAACAGATCTCTTATGATAAAGGAGCAGCTGTAAGTTTCTTTTTTAATGGTACTCAAGCTCGATCTATTGGCAACATTAGCAAAGCTATGGGAATGTGTGACGTATATATAGACAATCAATTTGTTGAAAAAATTGATTGTTTTTTTGGTACTGATATCCATAATACCGTAATCTATCAAACGCCAATTATGCATAAAGGGCTTCACAAGCTCGAGCTTCGTATAACCGGAGAGCATTTTAATGAAAAAAAAGAAGCACCTATAGCTGTTGATGCTTTTAGTTTTAGGGAGTAATATCCTTTAGTAAATTGCAACTATTTTCAAGCTTATTGCTATAGGCTGCTTTAAGCTATAAGCTACATTAATATACATAAGGCCTACCACTTAATGCCTATAGCCATAAATGAAATTTATAGAAACTAAAAGTGGGATGCACTAAAGTACATACACCGTTTCAACTATTCCTGAGACCAAAAAAAAGGGCTTAGTTATAACACTAAACCCTTATTAAATAAATCAACAATCCACTCAAACTATTATAAATAGTTTAATAAATACGTTACATTACTTTCTAACACGAATGCCTTTTTTATTTCCTTGGACAATAGCATCACGCCATGTGTATCGCTCTCCAACTTTTCTAATATGATACCTAATCTCATAATTTTTCCCAGGCTCGATATTCGCTTTACTGTACCCTAAATAAACTTCTACTTTTCCTTTTCCTTTGTCTACAATTTCTGTTCCACCAGCAAGCCATTTGCCTGTACTATTATGTAACGAAGCACTCACTACCCTACTCTTATTTACACTATATGAAAAGGGTACTTTAATCTGCCCTCTGTAATTTATTTTATATGTTTCCTCTCCTTCAAAATTCACTGTCTCTGGTGCTTTAACTCTTTTCTGACCTATCATTACAGATGTAGATGATAACGAAATGAATAGTAGCGCATAAATAAGTTTTTTAATAAAATTCATAAGTAAAAAATTTTGTTTTATAAATAATTGACTCGATAATTGTGATTCAACTTTATCTAAAGCTTGCCTTTACGGCCTTGAATCATATTGTTAATTAAATTTTCTTCTTGCAGAAATATGCTTGACTAGTCCATGATCAATAGCATCACGCCATGTAAACTGATCTCCTATTTCTCGTATGTGAAATTCAATTTGATAATCCATTCCTGTTCTAACTTCTCTTCCAACATAACCTAGTGTGATCAATACCTTCCCTGTACCTTTTTTTACAATAGATCTACCTCCTACAATCCACTTTCCATCACTATCCCTTAATGAAGTAGCAATCAGCCGATCTTTTTTTACTTTATAAGAAAGTGGAATCTGTATTTGTCCCTTTTCATTAATTTGATAAGAATCTCCTCCCTCATATTTAACAAACTCTTTCTTTTTCTTTCCTGTATCTACAGTAGCAGAAGTAAAACTTATTCCTAAACTTAGAATAGTCAAAACATAAATTATTTGTTTAATAAAAAACATAGCATTTTTTTTAATTAGTATTTATTGATAAATCATTATGGAAAAACAAGTACTATCATTTATACATTTTTCGACTACCACCTTTAGTATAAATACTCAGCACACTATCTAAAAGATATTTTGTTAATCAAAAATATTTCCTGTTTGCTGTATTAGTTTAAGCGTACCATCAGCATTATGATGCAATTTATTGACACAAAGACTTCGTCTATACATCTTATGTTTTTGATGTCCATTCTTTTTTGCTAAGCCTCCATTATGATAAAAGAAATAATACTCTCCGTCTAATTTTATAATCGATTGATGAATTGTGTGAACTCCACTCTCTGTAGCCAATAAGCCTTTATATTTAAATGGTCCTATAGGGCTATCACTAGTTGCATAACAGATTACCTCATCTCCTTCTTTATTTCGTCGAGTACCATGTTTGTATCTTTTTGCTGGATAGGTTAAATAATATGTTCCATTGTATTTATGCATAAAAGGACCTTCTACAAAATTGAAATCATCGTCTACAGTATTTCGAATAGACCAATTCGTTAGTTCATGAATTACCCCTTCTGTCTCAACCATATTATCTTTTAACTTGACCACATAACAATCCTCTCCATTTCTAGAAAAATATAAATATGCTTGATCATCATCATCTATAAATACCATCGGATCTATAGCTCTATCAATAGGTACTAAAGGTTTCCCGAGAGCATCTACATAAGGCCCTTCAGGTGAATTACTGACAAAAACACCTATATGAAAGTTTGCAGGAGCATAGAGATAATATTTACCATTACGCTCAATACCATCAGGTGCCCAAAGGTGCGAATCGGCCCATGAAATATCATCTAAACTTAATCCTACCCCATGATCTGTCCATGTTTTCAAATCCTCTGTAGAAAGAATATGATAATCAGCCATACTACTATAATCAACAGCTGTATCTGAATCATGAGATAAATACACCCATATTTTACCATCTTTAAACACTTTCGCTGATGGATCACATAAATATGCATGTTCAACTACAGGATTTTGTTCTGTTGTCCACGTGTAAGGGTATGTTATTTCCTTTTCTTGACTAAAAACTGTAGAACAAGCAACAATAAGTAGGGATATTGAAATATTAATTCTTTTCATTATAGTAATTCAATTTTATTTAATTATTCATCTGAAAGATTTAACTATCATAATCTATTAAATCTGTATGTTTTCTTTTTCGAAACCAACTGTCATTGGTTCTTTGTAATTCTTTTCCTAAAAATTTTAACAAACGAGAAGTCTCTATAGGCTTTACAGAAGCTTTCACTTTTTCCAATTGATATGGATCATTTTTATTATCATAAAGAAAAATCTCTACTTCTTTTTTTTGTTTTTTTTCTAGAATACACAACGTATAATTTTCTGTAAAAACACCTCTTCCATTACGTAAAATAAGAAGTGCTGCTTTAGGATTTGATATAGTCTCATTAGAAGCATTCGACTTATCTCCTGACAATATGCTGTTTGACAAATCATAACCTTGTGTAGCTTTAGGAATAAAATCTTTTAAGCCTAAAACACCCAATGTTGTGGGTAATACATCTGGTACACTAAACAAAACTTGATTGATTATACCCGCTTTTATTTTTTTGGGATAGTGCATAATCATTGGAATAGCAATTGCTTCTGTCTCAAAAGTATTCTTCCCTTTTTTAGCATGGCTACCAAGCATTTCTCCATGATCGGAACTTAAAACAATTAGTGTATTATCTAATTCATTGATAAGATCCAAAGCATCTATTACTTTACCTATATATCCATCAACACTCGTTACATTCGCATAATAATTTCGCACATAGTCAGCTACACCTACATCAACATTATCCCTTGTTAATAAAGATTTGATCGATGCAAACTGTTCTTTTCCATAAAGGCTATCCAATACTTTCATATCTGTGTTCTTATCATCCCATGGACTATGAGGTGGGTTTATAGACCATACCATAAAAAAAGGCTTGTTGGTATCTCTAACACCATTTTTATTTTTTAAAAATCCAATAATCTTTTCTGCTTCATTTTTAGTCGAAAACGTATTAGGTTTGTATAGCTCACCATCTTTCTTCCCCTCAATTGCATTAGGGTCATTAGAGTACACTAATGGATTGAAATGACTATCTCGAACTGATTGATAGAAGTAATCTATATGATGCCTAGACTTTCCTGGAGGAATATAAGTATCGTAATTATTCACAAAATGTCCTCCTGGTGCTCTTTTATCACCTATATAATCTCCTACTTCATTAAATAAAGGTTCATTTTTAAGCCAATGACATTTACCAAAATAAGCCGTGTTATAACCTATTTTCGAAAAGATATCTGTGCATGTTTCTACATCATCTTTCAAACTATCTTCCCTTCCTTTTTTACAATTATTTTGAATCCCAGTTTGTGATGGATACTGCCCTGTTAATAGCATCCCTCTTGCTGGACTGCAAAGCGGATAGTTACTGATCGCATTTGTAAAAACAACACCTTTATTAGCTAACTTATCCATAGTAGGAGTTAATACAGGATCTGGACTACCTTGGGCATAACTATTGTATTTTTCTTCAGACCAAAAACTAGCACTATACCTTCTCAATTGATCTGGATAAATAATTAACACATTTGGCTTTTTTATTTCCTTCTCTTTTGTATTTGAATAAACTATTTGCTGTGCACAACTAACTGACGATGTAATCGTCATTAAGAATGTTAATATGGCAACTAATAATTTCATTTCTTTTAAAACGTTTTTATAAATCAAATAAGCTTGGTAACCATAAACTAATTTGTGGAAATACAGTAATCAAAACCAAGGCTAATACCATTGCAAAAAACAAGGGTAATAAGGGCTTAATGACTTTCTCAATAGTTGTATTTGCTACCCCAACTCCTACAAAAAGCACCGAACCTACTGGTGGCGTACATAGACCAATACAAAGATTCAATATCATTATAATTCCGAAATGAACTGGGTCTACCCCTAACGTTTTAACTATTGGTAAAAAAATAGGAGTAAAAATTAATACGGCAGGAGTCATGTCCATAAATATGCCTACAAATAATAATATAACATTGATAAGCAATAGCAATATAATTTTGTCATCACTTATACTTAACAGTGCATGACTAAGATCTTGTGGTAAGTTTTCAAATGAAAGTACCCAAGACATTCCCATTGATGCACCAATTAACAACATTACAACAGCAGTAATTTTAGAAGCATCAAAAAGAATTTCTGGCAATGAATCTATTCTTATTTCTTTATATATAAATCCTAAAACTAAACTATAAAACACAGCTATTGCCGATGCTTCCGTAGCTGTAAAAACTCCTGAAATAATACCCCCTATCACTACAAATAACATGAATAAACTGGGTAAAGCCTCTACAAATGTTTTTATAACTTCTCGAAAACTACTACGTTCTGCTTTTTGGTATCCTTTACTTTTAGCCCATATTACTGCAACTAACATTAATAACAAACCTGTAATAATTCCTGGTATATAACCTGCTAAGAATAGTGCCGCTATAGAAACCCCTCCACTTGCAAGTGAGTATACAATAAGCACATTACTAGGAGGTATCAATAAACCTGTAGTTGATGATGTAATATTGACTGCTGCACCGAATTCATTAGAATAGCCTTGCTTTTTCATTTCAGGACCTAGTATACTTCCCATTGCTGAGGCTGAAGCCATCGCTGATCCTGCTATAGATCCCATTAACATTGCTGAAAACACATTAATTAACGCTAAACCTCCCGGCAAAGCACCAACTAATGTTTTGGCAAAAGCAATCAGTCGATTAGCAATGCCACCTTTATTCATAAGTTCTCCTGATAATACAAAAAAGGGAATCGCTAAAAGAGCAAAACTATCTAAACCCGCACCTATTCGCTGTGCCATTACAGCAGCTGTACTTAGCGGAGAAGCATCTACTAAAAGTGTTAATGAAGCAGATATCACGATACTCCACGCAACAGGAACTGCCAAAAGAAGTAATACAACAAAACTTACCACTAACACAATGATTGGTAATACATCCATAATTATTTTTTTAGTAAACTACTCTGTTTATATGAAATAAAATTTTAATTTCAAGGCAAGTCTTGAGGTATTATACCCTTTGGTGGTGCCAATAAATCATGTAACTTATAATAAACTATGATCAAACCACTTAGTGGTAATACCAAATAAACTAATGCTAATGGTAATTGCAGCGCTGGAGAAAGCTGTTGTAGGTGAAATGTAACATACACTAAACGCCCTCCACCAATTACAAAAACACTAATACTAGCTACAACAATTAATATTTTTGTAAAATTCTTTAGTCTTCTTTGGTATACATCACTAAGCTTTTTTGGAAAAAAATCTATAGCCACGTGCTTGTTTTGTCCCGAAACATAAGAAGCTCCTAAAATACCTAACCAAATCATTAAGTACCTCGATAATTCGTCTGTAAACGAACTTGGCTCATTAAAAAAATACCTACTAATCACTTGCCACAATACATTTAATACCATGATTGCCATAATGATCACAATAGCTACCTTCAACACTTTGTCTAATTTTAATCTAAATGCCATGATTAGTAATCATTTTTAATTTTTTCAATCAAATCAAACGCTTGTTGATCTTCTTTATAAGCATCGTATAACGATGTAAGTTTTTCTGAAAACAAACTTCTATCAGGAGTGATCACTTTAACCCCTGATTCTTTTATAGCTGCTATAGCTTCTTGTTCGGCTTTTTGCCATAAAATTCTCTGGTAATTCACCGAATGATCTACGGCCTCTTTTAACCACTCTTTTTCTTGCTTCGAAAACGTATTCCATCTATAAGTATTTATCAATAATACATCTGGTATTACTGTATGCTCATCTAGCGTATAAAATTTACAGATCTCGTAATGCCTTGAAGCGTAAAAAGTGGGTGGGTTATTCTCTGCTCCATCGACCACTCCTTGCTGCAATGCTGTATAAATTTCTCCAGATGATATCGGTGTAGGTGAACCTCCTAAATTCCTTACCATATTCATAGCCGTCACACTTTCCATAACCCTAATTTTCATTCCATTTAGATCTTCAGGATTATTTATTTCTTTTGTCTTAGTATAAAAACTTCTACTTCCAGCATCATAGAACCCTAAGCCTTTTAACCAATATTGCTCGGTACTTTTCAATAAATCCTTTCCAATATCCCCATCTAATACTTTAAAAGCATGCTCTCTATTTCTGAACATAAAAGGCAGACTAAGGATTTTTGTTTTGGGGGCAAAATTCTCTAGCACCCCTACAGAAACCTTGGTCATATCTAACGCATCTAGCTGTAATAGTTCTAAACATTGCCTTTCGGATCCTAATTGTTGATTAGGATAAATTTCTATGGACATCTTACCATTAGAAATAGATTCTAACTTCTTACCCATTTCCTCTATCGCTAAATGCACAGAATGATTGGTATCTAAACCATGAGCAACCTTCAACTTCTTTACTTTATTATAAGTAGTACAGCTTGTTAAAAGTAACAGTGCTCCTAGAAAAAATAGTATGTTATGTTTGATCGCCATAGTTAATTTGCTAACTCTTCAACTGCATTTTTCTCTTGAATGATCCAATCAGGTAATTTCCCTAATCTTAATTTCAATTGCTCTTCAAAAAGTGATTGAGGCTCAACTGGTTTACCTAAACTTTCTAAAAACTGCACCTCTTTCTCATTAAATGTAGAACCCACACCATGAAATCCTACGATGATTGGTGGTACTACACGCATCCATTCACTTCTTTTTGACACAAAGTCAAAATTTACTTCAGGTTTACCTGTTTCTTTATAATTCCAAAGCACCAAATACCTACCATGGTTAGGCAAATTTTTCTTTGACCCTCCTAGTCTTCCACTTTGAAATCCTCCTGTTACACAATCAAATAATGTACAACGTGGTTGTGAAGCATGAGCCTCGAATGATGTATTATCTGCATGGGTTGATCTCCAAACAACAGTTCCTATAGCATTTCCTTCAACACCTGTACTGTGATGTGTACCGGCTTTATCATTTATTTTTGCTAATAATATTCCTGTTGATTTGTGACCTGCTTGAACACAATTATGTCCCTTATTTCCTTCGACACTAACATTTAAAACGGTAGATGCGGCTGATGATTTGATACTAAGTGCTCTATTCACATTCTTAAAAACACAATTTTTAACCCAAGAGTTTACAAGACTAGATAACTGAAGTATACTCCATCCTCCATCACCTTGAGCTGACTCATGATGTTTAAACTCTCTAGTCCAATTACCTTCAAAAACTAAATTTTCGAAACCTATATGATCTAAATGTTTGAATGAATAGACCTTCCAATTATGCTTAGGGTTTATGTCATAATGAATAGGTTCTTTTAATGTCAAAATATTACCATCAATCTTTTCTACTTGATGTTTCAAAGAAATATTTACTCCTTTCTCTATCAAACTAGTCCACTTTGGCTCTAATTTTAAAGGAGAGACATCTGCATTCACCAATTCTGGATCATTGTTTAATACAGAAAGTTCAATCCAATCACCAACACTAATTTCGCTAGCATCTTTAACTGCTACTTTTTTAGTTTCGCGTCTGGCCTTAGATGCTACTTCTGTCAACAATCTATTTCTCCCTTTTGCTTTTGTTTTAATAGCATATGGACAAGTCCAAAATTGTCTTGGATTCGCTGCTGGTAAATCTTTTTGAAAGAATAACACAGAACTATTATCCTTTTCTCCTCTAAATACAATATTTGAACTTGTTATATAAAAGGGCTCTAATTTATCTCTACGTCCATTAACAATATATTTACCCCTAGGGAAATAAATTATACCACTTTCATTTTCTTCAGCTTTTTTAAGTGCTTTTAGGATGGCTTTTTTATCAGATTTCTTATCATTTGGTTTTGCTCCAAAATCACAAACATTAAAAATTTTATAATCTACTTCTGGTATTGCCACTTCACTGTGCATATAGCCTGCATAAGAAAAATCGGGCAGAATCGACTCTTTTCCTGTTTTAGAGGCTTTTTTAAAATCTTCCCATAACGCACTTTGACTGTAACCTACAAGACCAATGATTAGAGTAACAACTAATATAATTTGTTTTCTAATCTTCATGATCTCAAGTATTTATTATTATACCTTAATAAGGCTTCGATGAAATAATAGTCGGCATAATTTAATGGAACATCAATTTCATTATCATGAGGTATACTTCCAACACTATGTTTTAATACGAAATTTTTATTGGTACCTATTTTGGCTAAATTTTTATCCGAAGACAAATCAAATATCAACTGATCTATGAATTTCTTATATGATGTTTTAGAATATTCATCCAATTCTAAAAGAGCAGAAACTGTAATAGTCGCAGCCGAAACATCTTTTGGTGCATGAATATCATTGACATCGTAATCCCAATACGGAATAGTATTCCCTATTTTGGTAGACTGATTAATAATATACTTCGCAATCTTATCCGCTTGCTTTAAATATTTAACATCTTTCGTATATCGATAACAAACCGTGTATCCATAAAGTCCCCAAGCTTGACCTCTTGCCCACGCACTTTCATCAGAAAACCCCTGTGCAGTTTGTCTTTTTCTAACCTTCCCTGTTTCTGGATCATAGTCTACCACATGATAAGAACTATTATCTTGTCTAAAATGATTTTTTAATGTGGTGTCCGCATGCTTAATAGCGATATTTCGATATGTAGTGTCTTTAGTAATTTCTGTAGCATTGAATAATAATTCCAAATTCATCATATTATCAATGATAACTGGGTATTGCCATCCTCGTTTAGCTTGCCATCCTAAATGGGTGTCCCAACTTTTAATACATCCTGTTTTCTCATCAAACCTAGAAGTTAATGACTTGGCAGCAGTTACTAATACATCTTTATAATTGCTTTTCTTAGTTATCTCGTAACCATTACCGTACGAGCAATTAAATACAAAACCTAAATCGTGATTTGTTGTATTCAGCTTATGTTCTTCAAAGTGAGACTGAAACGCATCTGCATTTTCCATCCATTTTTCGTCACCCGTATGTTTATATAAATACCACAAACTTCCTGGGAAAAAACCTTCTGTCCAATCGAACCTTGGCTTCGTCCAATGAACTTCTCCATCGGCTGTCAATGTCCTAGGAATACGATTATGTTTTTGTGCCATTTGCAACTGCAAATTCAATTGTTGCTCTGCATGACTAAGTAATTCTGGAATATTTAATGAAGTAATTTCTTCTCCTGTCACTTCAGCATCTTTTTGTTTACAAGACACCACCATCATCATTAAAAACCCTAGAAAGATTGCATAATTCCTTCTACTTTTATTCATAATAAATAGACTATGTTTTTATATATATATTTTCTTCTTATTCTTCTATTGCCATTCTAGCTTTTGATCTAGCAAATCATTTAAATTCACCTCTTGTAATGGGTAAGGCAATGATAGATGCCTTGTACTATCAAAATTAATTTGAGAGCGTTGAAACGCTTGATGATCTGCATTTGTTGGAGAAAAAGCATCATCGTTCACAATACTGTTTTGCAAGTCTTCTAGTTTATCATCTAAAAGCTCCCAACGAACTAGATCATGAAAACGTAAACCTTCATAACACAACTCTCTAAATCGTTCATCTACTAGTTCTTCAAAAAATGATTCTTCTGAATCTAATACATCTGGCTTAGCTTCTGCTATTGGTTTTAATGCTGCTCTATTTCTTACCTCATTCAGCCTAGCTATAGCTTCAGAAGTAGGACCACCATTAATAGCATTGTCTGCTTCGGCAAACATTAGTAGTACATCCGCATAGCGTAACACTGGCATATTAATCCCTGTGAAATTTCTACTAGGATTAGAATTCGCTTCTAAAAGAATGAAAGGTTCTACTTCTCCTTCTTCGGGAGAAACACCAGCTTCTAAATCTTCAAAATTTGCAGGTTCCCATCTTCTGTATTTCCCTGGTGTAAAATCTCTAGAAAGTGCATTTCTAGGTCTTATTGCATCCCCTCTATTGTTATATAAATAATTAGCGACATTCCAATCTCTTCTAACATCGTTATCTTCATAAGCATCTCTCATTAAAGGAGTAGCACTAACTAATGCAAATGAGAATGGAAATCCTGGACCACCTCCTCCAAAACCAAAAGGAACACCATTAATCGCTCCAAAACGACCATCTGTAAATAATCCCTGATCTCTTAAATATCGAAATGAGATTTCGAAAATAGACTCATTAGTATCGTAAGTATTTTGGATATAATTCAAAAAATGAGTTCGATAACCATCGGTAGTTACTGTTACCGTTTCTTCTCCAAACTCATCTACTGAGGTTTCGAAATTCGTAGGACTCAAACTATGTAGTTGCGAATCAATAATAATTTGACATTGACGTTTTGCTAATTCATATTTACTTGTATCATTTAATGGAAATCCAGCCATTTTCAAATACATGCGTGCTAATAATCCTCTAGCTGCCATTCCATTTGCTCTCCCTTCAACATACTCTGCATCATCAATATTCAATAAATTTTCTGCTGCGAATAAAAAATCAGACTCAATTTGTCCGTATATCGTTTCTAACGACGATGCTGCTAAATCGGAATCGCTTAATCCTTTCGTTGATGACAAAGGCATTGGCACTTCTCCATATCGACTGGCTAATATTTGATATGAATGTGCTCTTAAAAAACGAGCCTCTGCTAATAATCTATTGAATTCACCTCCCTCTTCGAAAGTACCAGGGTTCAATTGTTCTATAAAAAGATTACTCAAATTTATAGCCTCATATAATCCAGTCCATAAACGTTCGACAAATCGATCTGCGGTAGTATGTCGGTACAAACCTACAGTCCATGCTTCATTAAAACGTCTATTGTAAAAAGCCTCATCAGTACCCGAATCCATAACAATACCTAATACTTCCCCGTATACATCATCATCAGCTAATATTGAGTAAATTCCTGCTAAAGCGATTTCTGCTTCTTCTGCATTCTGATAAAAATTGTCGACCCCAATGGTAGATTCTGGTTCAACTTCCAAAAACTCATCACAACTTAAGAATGCAAAGCACCCTAGAAGTCCTACTACGATATATTTTATATTCTTTTTCATTATTCTTTTTTTAATTTTTTAGAATGTTACGTCTAAACCAAATGATACAGTTCTACTAGCTGGATAGGCTGCGTAATCTAAACTAGGTGTCAACGCTCCAAATGGTCCAACAGACACATCAGGATCAAACCCAGAATAATCGGTCCATAGGGCTAAATTTTGACCTGATAAATAAACTCGCATTTGCTGTAGTTTTAATTTTTGCATCAAGTCACTAGGAAATGTAAACCCTAGAGTTACTGTACTTAAACGCAAATAAGAACCATCTTCTACATAACGATCGTCTATTGAATTCCCTACTGGTGGTGCTCCAAATACATTTTGAAAACGTGTTGCATTGACATTCGTATTTGTATTAGTTGGTGTATACGCATCGGCCAACTCAACAAAACCATTATTTACACTTGATCTTGGCACTCCAAAATCAGCTCTATTGGCATTTAGGATATCAAAATCATAGGACCATTGAAGTAATGCAGAAACATCGAATGCTCCTATTTGGAATGAGTTATTCCAACCTCCAATATGTTTGGGCTGCGGATTCCCTATTACTACTCTGTCCAAATCATTAACGGTTCCATCTCCATTCTGATCCACAAATCTTACACTACCTGGTGCCACAGGTAAAGCTCCATTATCAGGAATACCATCTTTCAATTCGAAAACCCCTGTTGTTGCATCAAAATTAAAATCGTCTGATTGATAAATACCATCGAATTGCAGTCCATATATTTGTCCAACAGGTTCTCCTACTCTAGTTATATACTGGTTTTCGGGAGCTTCTCTACTCCACAACGGATCTGTCAAGATTTCATTTTGACCTCTATTTAATGATATCACTTTAGTTCTATTAAAAGCAATATTGAATGCGGAATTCCACTTAAACTTTTTATTGTCAATTATTTTCGCATCAACACTAATTTCTAAACCTTTATTTTCAGTTTCACCTATATTTTGTTGAATTCTACTTAACCCTGTATGTTGAGCTACTTCTGCGTTTAATAATAAATCTGTAGTTCTTTTTCTATAAATATCTGATGTTAGATTAATACGATCATCAAAAAGTCCTAATTCTAAACCAATATCTATTTGTTCTGTTGTTTCCCACTTAAGATCATCTAAACCTAAGTTTGAAATTATAGCTCCTGGTGCAAAATCTTGTCCTGGACCAAACACCGTTCCGCTACTAGATGTAATTGCTAACTGTGTTAAGGCATCAAAATCTCTAATTCTATTATTACCTGCTAATCCCCAACCTGCACGAATTTTCAAATACGAGATCGCATCTATATTCTTAATAAACTCTTCATCTCCTAACTGCCAAGCTGCTGATAATGAAGGGAAATATCCAAATTGATTATCTCCTTGAAAACGAGATGAACCATCGGCTCTAAAAGTTGCTGTGAAAATGTATTTCCTATTAAGGCTGTATTTGAATCTCCCAAAATAAGATAACAAGGTTGATGCTGTCAAATTGGTAGTCGGCACAGAAGGAGAAGTTCCTATCCCTAAATTATCTATTCCAAAGATATCCGTTGGTAAACGATTGTTTTGAAGTCTTGCATCTTCAACACGACGGTCTTGAAATTCTGACCCTACTAATACATTGACACTATTCTTATTAAACCATTTTCTATAATTTAATGTTCCTGTACCTCCTACTGTTTGAAACTTTCTAAATCGTACATTACCATTGATCCCATCATTTCCATTAGTACCTTGTTGTGTATCTCTACCAAAGAAAGTGCTCTCTTTTCTATTGTCAATTTGGTAATTGGCGTCCAATTTTAAAGTCCAGCTCTTATTAAATTTATGTTGTAAACCAGCACCTCCTCGTATTACATCTCTACGGTCTTTTCGATCTGTATTTTCCAAGTTTAATACTGGACTAAAGTTGAAACGCTGATTAGGATTATCTGGATCGATACCTCCAATTAAAAACCCATCATCATTTAAAGGCTCTACAGGTCTAAAACGTATCGCATCTCTTATGACACTAACCCTCCTTGTACCTGCAGAAACTGCTAATCCTGAACGCGTACTAGAATTATATGAAATACGTCCTCTAAAACTTGTCTTATCATTAATTTCATGGTTAATCTTGAAATTGTTTGTGAATTTTCTAAAACCTGTATTTAATAGAGTTCCTTCTTGATCTAAAAACTCTGAAGAGAAATAGATGCTCGATTTTTTGGTTCCACCACTAACACTAAAATTATACTGATTAGTAACTCCTAATTGAAAGATTTCTTCTTGCCAGTTGGTTCCTTCTATTCCTCTATAAAACTCTGGGTCTCCCCAAATTCTTGTAAATTGTCCTAAGGCTTGGCCTGGATTATAATTATCGTTAGCCAATGCTATATCTCGCTGATATGTAACATATTCAAAAGGATTTAAAACGGGTAATGTACTTGGTATCCATTGAAAATTCTGTCTAGTTCCAAATTCTACTTTTGCTTTTTTATCGCTAGCACCATCTTTAGTATTTATTATAATAACTCCGTTTGCTCCACGAGAACCATAAATTGCTGCTTCAGAAGCATCTTTAAGTACCTGAAAGTCTTTTATATCCTTAGTACTTATCGAAGCCGGATCAAAATCGTCTAAAGGAATACCATCTACTACATACAGAGGTGAATTATCTCCTGTAATAGAGTTCCCTCCTCGTATTACAATGTTTAAACTCTCCCCTGGCTGACCATCTGTACTACTAACTTGTACCCCAGAAATCCTTCCTGCTAGTGCTTGATCAAAATTTGTAGTCGCTGTTTTCACTAAATCCTGTGCTTCTACTTTTTCCACCACACCTGTTACATTTCTACGGCTTTCTTCGGCATAACCGATAATAACAACTTCATTCAACTGACTTTCTGATACTTTCATTTCTATATCAATGAAAGTTCTGTTATCGATTGCTACCTTAACATCTTCGTATCCAATATACTTTATCAATAATGTGCTATTTCCCGCCACTTTATCTACGATGAACAACCCATTGAAATCTGATATTGTTCCTTCGTTTGTACTCTCGATGATCACTGTTGCCCCAGGTAATTCAAACCCATCGGAATCGGTCACCTTTCCCTTTACTGTAATTAAATCTTGACTGAACACCGACATTAGCGATGACATACAGTACAGAATTAAACCTATTATTATATTTTTTTTCATCTGAAATGCTATCTAATTAGTTAGTTGTCTATTATCTTTCTGTGGCTTCGAAATATGCATCGGAAATCAAATACCTACCTGCTCTTCCTGTTGCTCCAGAAATAGAACCTTCGAAAAATGAATTGTATTTAAATTTGATTGTAAAATTTTCTTCGTTTGCAAAAGGCGTTACATCTAGTTCACAGCGAACCCATCTACCATCTGCATTTCTTGTACTGTCTTTTCTATTATCGGGATCATCGCCTCTTTGATCTCCAGGGTATGGTAATCCAATAAATGGTGTAGCGTCTAAACTTTCAATTTGACATGATAAAATTTCATTGATTCCCATCCAATTAGCAGTTCCATTATTGGTTCCATCAAAATCTGTTGCATAAAAAACTTCTAATTCAGTAGGTGTACGACCATCACTCAAGTATTCAACAAACCTATTTTGATAGTAGAAGACAAACTTCAAATCGAAATCACCTTCAAAATCAGATAAGTTTTGTGTAGTTAAAATAGCATCGGACTCATGAGGTAAAGACATTCCTGCCACTACAGCATTCGTTTGAATTGCCATATTATCAATCTCTGGCAAATTATCGTCTTGATTTGCTAATGGCGATGGCGCTACTGTTTCCCATGCTCTATTATCTGGTACTCCCCCTGGCGTTATCACATCTACAGCAAATCCAAATAGAGGGCTTCTCTCTTCAAATGTTGGTTGAAAGAAGAAAATACTTCTTGGCATTAATTCTACAGGAGTATTTGAAAGTACTAATGATAAAAATTGATCTCCAGAAAATGAGACTGACTCATTTAGTGTATTATTTGTTGCTATTACAGTTGGTTGAATTGTTACGTTATCTGTAATTGTAATATCTGATCTTAATGATAGTTGCCCTGTATTAGCATCTATAGTTAATAAATCTGTATTATCTCCTAGTGAATAAGTTACATCTGGGTTTCCTCGAATAACTTCTGGAATAGTAGATGAAGTAGTGGTACCTGGAACTAAATTCTGAGCTAATGGCAAATACCTTAGTACTCTTACTAATTCTGGATTAAAATTTACCTGTAACGCATCATTAAATGTAGTTGACAAAACCTGTCCATCATTCTCTATGGTTACTCTTATCGTAAAAAAATATTGATCGAAACCAAACATATTTTTATCTTCAAAAGTTATTACTCCTGCTTGGGAAGAGTTTTCGGTTTCGAATAGATTTATATTTTCTCCATCAACCACAAATGTATTTTCTTCGTTAAGAATCACAAACTCTGTTGTTGGGTTACTGATATTTACACCTTCCAAAAAAGAAGCATCTAACGTCTCACCAGCTGCATTACGTATCGATATAATTTCAAAAAAAGGTGTAAAACCATTTGTATCTACTGTAGGAGGGCTTGTTCTAAATGCTCCAAATTCATTTGCATTAGATTGTGTCGGGTAATTAAGTCCTGTTGGTTCTTCGAAAACCCCTAAGACTGTTCCTTCATTAAACTCTTCATCAGTACAAGAAATACCTATAAAAAGTAAACATGAGAGAAAATAAAAAAGTAAGCTCTTTTTCATAGTTAAATATTTATGTATTCAGTTAGTTTAGGTAAGCATACAAGACCTATTTATTAACGAAGTGTAAGAGATTGGCTTGTATGCTTTTTGTAACAATTAATTGTATAACTCAATCGTTATACTGTGGCTAAATTACTTTGCAAACTGTTTTTGAAGAGTAACAGAGCGTGCAAATGAGAGGGGCAAAACATTCTAAAGCCTTATTTTATGGCGTATTACTTAACTTTTTGATGCTTTTTTCTGAAATCAGATGGATTATCATTAAAATAATCTCTAAAGCATTTTCTGAAATACTTCAAATCACTAAATCCTACTTCAAAAACAATGGTAGAAACATTCATATCTGTCTCTCTTAACAATTGAGCTGCACGTTTTAATTTAGTCAAACGAATAAAGCCAGAAATTGATAAATCTGTTAGCGTTTTTATTTTTCTATATACAACAGATTGACTCATATTCATTTTACTTACCAAATATGTTGCGTTCAAATCTGGGTTTAGAAAATTCTCTTCTACGATCTCAATAAGCTTATTCAAAAAGATTTCGTCTGGCGATTTTAAATCCAATTCTTTAGGCTTTAAAATAAATTCCTTGCGATATCTTTCAATAAATCGTTCACGAGATTTTAATAAATTATGTACTTGATCTTTTAGGATTTCAACATCGAATGGTTTAGTTACATAAGCATCTGCTCCATTTCTATATCCTTCCTTTTGACTTTTCATGGAAGTTCTTGCCGTAAGAAGAATGACAATAATATGACTTGTTATAGGATTCAGTTTTATTTTTTCACAAAACTCCATTCCATCTATTTTAGGCATCATTACATCACTTATGATAATATCGACAGCATAAGCTTTAGCCACTTCCAAACCTTCTTCTCCATTTCGAGCTTCTAATACATTATAAATATCAATAAATACACTCTTCACAAAAGATCTCAATTCTTGATTATCTTCAACAACCAGTAATGTTTTAAGAAACTCATCTATAATGCTTTGCGAAATCTCCTCTTCTCCATTGTTTTCAAATTTCACTACTGGCATTGGATTAACACTTTTTGTGTACAATTCGTTTTTACCTACTACATTATTTTCGACATCCTCTTTATAATTATTTGTCTTATTATCCAAGGGTAATTCTATAATGAATTTAGTCCCCAAGCCTTCATTACTTTCTGCAAATATTTTTCCTTGATGTAACTCTACAATATCCTTTGCTAGAGCTAAACCAACACCAGTACCTGATTGTACTTTTTTTTGTTGGCCTAGTTGATAATAACGATCAAAGATGTAAGGCATATCTTGTGGTTTGATCCCATTACCTGTATCTGAAATTTGTATTTGTAGTTTTCGATTAAGTCCATATTGCTTCGAAGAAATATGGAGTCTAATCTCTCCGCCTTCTGGTGTAAATTTGAATGCATTAGACAATACATTAATAATTACTTTTTTCATTTCTATAGCATCAAACCAAATCTCAGTATCCTTTACTGTTCCTGTATTAAATATGTAATTCACATTTTTAACTGTGGCTAGTTCTTCAAATAGAGCATAAACTTCTTCTAAAAAAGGAACAATTTTTTCTTTTCTCGGTTTTAACTTTAATTGTCCTGCTTCACTTTTTCTAAAGTCTAGTAATTGATTGATTAACTGCAACATTACACTAGCATTATTGTACATTCGCACTAATCGCTTTTGCAAAATTTCATCCCTTAATCCCTCGTCAATAATTTGTTTAAGAGGCCCAATGATTAATGTAAGAGGTGTTCTAAAATCATGTGAAATATTAGTAAACAGTTGTAGTTTTAGCTTATTGACTTCATCGGCCTCTTCTCGATTAAGGCGCTCTTGTTCTAACTCGGCTTTTTGACGTATTCTAATAATACTATACTTGCGTATAACCAATAGAATTATTGTTGCCAATATCAAATAGAGTAAATATGCCCACCAAGTTTCCCAATAGGGTTTTGCAATGTACACTTCTATTTTTTTTTGATGCTGAGACCAAATACCATCTTTATTAGTTGCTTTAACATTAAATGTATAGTAACCTGGATCTAAATTAGTATAAGTAGCAGACCTTTTATTTTCTGCTGAATTCCATTCACTATCAAAACCTTCTAATTTGTATGCATACTGATTTTTAGTTGGTCTCGAGAAATCCAAAGTAATGTAATTAAATACGATATCATTTTGATTGTATTCTAAATCTAAACCTGTAGATGAATTATCGATTAAATCTAAGATTCCTTTATTTCTAATCTTTAAAGATTCAATCAGTAATGGAGGTTCGAAACTATCTTCTCTTACATTATTTGGATCAAAAGAAGTTAATCCATTAACACCTCCAAAGACTATTTCTCCCTTGTTTGTTTTTAAAGAAGCTCCATAATTAAATTCTTTCCCCTGGATACCATCAGAAACATCAAAACTTTTAATCGTGAATGTTTTAGTATCTAGTTTAGAAATACCCTTGTTAGTACTAACCCAGATATTGTTTTGGTAATCTGGCATTATACCATAAATAACTTCATCTGGAAGGCCTTCATTTTTACCAAAACGTTTCGATGTACCACTCTGGATATTGTAACTAAAAAGCCCCACACCTTCTGTTCCAATCCAAATTTCCGATGCTGACATTACATTTAAACTTATTACAGTTTCTAAATTATATGATGACGAAAGCTTTTTCTTAAAAGTTACTTTTTCTAAAACATTGGTATTGATATTAATTTTACAAAGCCCCTTATCACTACCTACGAGAATAGATTGATCATCTAAATTTTCAATTACAGATACCGACACTCCAAGTATTCCCTGACCATCTATAGGGTATAGTTTTTCTTCTTTTGGATTGTATAGATTCAATCCACCGTTACTGGTTCCAATCCATATGTTGCCATTATAATCCTGTAATAATGCAGTAGTCCTGTTGCTTGACAAGCCTCCGCTTAATGAATTTAAATTCAGGTTTTTAAAGTGAAGTTCTCCATATTGACCCAATGTCACCTTATCTACTCCCATATTATGAGTCCCAACCCATATAGCTCCATTTGAATCTTTGAGTAATGCTTTTATGTTATTATCGCTAACACTATTTTTATCAAAAGGATCATGTGTATAATAAATAAACTGTTTTTCAGAAGCATTGTAATAGTTAATACCTCCTCCTTCTGTTCCTATCCAATAATCACCTTCTTGCCCTTCTAAAATCGAGCTAACTACTCGGTAGTTGAGACTGCCCTTACTTGCTCCTTCTTTAATTGTCGAAAAAACGAGATCACTACGATCTAAATAGTTTATTCCTCCAGCCCATGTTCCAATCCACAAATCACCTCTGGTGTCAGAATAGATATCATAAATACTATTTTGACTGAGACTTTTATCTTCTGCAACATCGTGTTGATACAACGAAAACGTTTTCGTTTCGATATCAATTAAATACAAACCTTCGTAAGTACCCACCCATAAGTTATAATCATCGTCTTGATAAATACTCCTCACAGATGAATTCACTATTTTTTGATCATCATTTGAAAGGTAATCAACAAATTCATTCTTCTCTTTATCCAAATAAGCTAAGCCTCCGCTATACCCAAGCCATACCTTATTACTTTTGTCTTCAAATAATTCGGTATTATTATTTTTAACTTTTTTAGGGGACTTGCCTTGAGGATAAGAATAGTGCTTAATTGTATTGTTTTCTATATCATACAAATCGATGTTTTGATCTGTCGATAACATAAAATGATTATTGGATATCTGAATAGATGATAAAATGATCTCGGACCAATCTGAACTATTTTCCTCGAAAATTTTTGTAAAAGAAGCTTCATTAGTATCATATTTCCAAAAACCATTATCTGAGGAGATCCAAATGTTATCATTAGTATCTTCTTCTAAATCAAAAATTTTCCCTTTGAAATATTTACCACTCTCTTGTAATCTAGTAAATCGATCACTCTTGTAATCGTATTTACATAATCCATTATTTGTTCCTACCCAAAGATTTCCTTTACTGTCTTTAAATAGCGATCTAATCCAGCTATCACTTAAACTGTTTTCGTTATTAGCGTTGTAGTAATAATTCTTAAACGAATGTCCATCAAATCGATTCAATCCATATCGAGTTCCGAACCACATATACCCATATTCATCTTGTAATATTGCTATTACCGATCGTTGTGATAAACCTTTATCTGTTGAAAAATGTCTAAAATTTAATGTAGCATCTTGAGCATTAGATTGTAGTAATGTAAACACTACAAAAAAATGTATTATTAGTCGTTTTGCTGTCATAAAAAGCCAGTAATTAGTAAGTTGATCGTTTTTATTTGAATAAATTCCGTAAAACAAATTCTATAAATATGTCAAAAAAAAGTTAAAAAATTGAATTAAAATTAACAAAACAAAGTTTTAAATAACAAAAACTCATTAATTATCTGATTACAAGATCAATACGATTAATGATTATAAATCATATTTCTTAAGACTATTCACTACAGAATATCTTGCTCCAAAAACGGATAAAAACAAGTATCGACTATGATTGATTAAACTATTTTTAGTTTTTGTTTCTATCTATAAATATTTAATCTATTAGAGCATTAATTGTTATCAGATATCATCTGATTTAAAACTTAACTTTTTTACTTACATAACAACTTTACTAAAAAGAACTAAGGGGAATTAAAAACTTCATTTGTTTTGAATTCAATAATCGAGAATACAAACTAACGCTTCAAATAATCAAGCTTTAATGGGTGCTTCATTTTTGTGGAAAAGTCAGATAAATAATTTATCCAATCACTCTCTGAAGAAAATCGATTCTCTTTTTTCCAACCATAACCTGCATAATAAATAACATTACTATTTTTAACTAGAAGGTCTAAATAGATATTACTTTCATCCTTTCTTTCCGTAACAAACTTTTTATAATCAACAATAGCTGAAACATCAGCTAAAATGGCTGTTCCTAATTTCGAATCTCCGTGAGGCTGCCAATAACTAACAAACCCTTTATCAATATTAAAGTTTACTTTTCCATCATTCTCGTGTAATGTGAGTCCAACCGATATAGTATTTGTATTTGTTAGGGAAGTGTTGTATTTCGTTAGATATGAACCTTTATCAAGTGATACCTTTTTAATCTCTTTTATACTTTTATCCTTACCCCAAGAACTATAATTCAAAACAAAAGATGTTCTGATTGGACCATTGCATAGTAATTTCCATTTGGTAAAATTTTTAGAGTATTCATATACTGAATCACTATATTTTTTAGCCAAACCTCCAACTCCTCTACTAATTCCTACATGGAAATTATCTAAACCTTCTCCTGTATCTTTATGGTAAGTACCTTCGGTTTCTAACTCTTTCTTATACCATTTATCAATTATTGGGTAATTAACTCGTTTTAACCATGCATCAATACCACTAGAAAGTGTCCCTCCTTTAATATTATTTTCTGCCATATACTGGGCTTTAGGACCGAAAGTTCTAAAAGCAACGAGGTCATTTTCCCAAGCATAATCATCGGTTCGCTCTGGTACAAACCTTGAATAACAAGCTTCTTTAACAGCGAGTGCTGTAGGTTTATTAACGACCTTAAATTCTGAAAAAGATTGTGCCTCAATTACAGGTTGAAAAAGAATTACATCTTTAACACCATCATTATTGTAATCAATACTTTGAGAGATTAACTCAGTATTATTTTTGACATCAAAAATGGAAAAATGATCACTGTTCTTAAATGCTACATCTGCAAAAAGAGAATCTAACATAATTTCAACAGTTTCGTTTTCTCTGTTGACATTTAAATTATTAGTAATCTTTACAAAAGAGGCTGTAGTTGCTTTTTTAGGTTTCCCACAACTTATTAATGTAATTAGCACTACTATTACTGAAATGTACTTAAATATCATTGTTTATATTTTGAAACTTGTATCAGGCAATTGAAATAGATTTTAAATACTTTTAAGTAAAAAATATAATTACAGAAGTATTGTAACTATTTAAAAACCTAGAAAACATTCTTTAATAATAAATGAACCACTATGGACTGGAAGATCCATAGTTTCGGTTACGACTGAAAGTCTTTTACTTCTTTTCTAACTTATTGCTTTAAGCCTACTGCTTAAAGCTTAATGCCTATAGCCCTAGACCTAAGACCTAAATAAAATTTTTAGAAGTTAAAACTATGCACTAAAGTGCATAGTTTTAACTAATCCTTAGACCAATAAAAGTGCCTCATCCATATCAACAATTCCTATACTTGCGCACATAGTATGTAGCTAAACTCAAATTCTACTATAATTCGAGTTAGCAAGTACCAAGCAATATATCACTCTATACTATGCAAAGGGTTTTATGAAAAAAATTACAATATTCACAAGACATAAATAGTGAACATCGAGGCACTTATTTATTAATTACTTTAATTCGGTAATCTTTGCTGTATCCATATCATTATAATCTAGATTTTCACCAGCCATCCCCCAAACAAAACTATAATTTGAAGTTCCAGAACCTGAATGTATAGACCACGGCGGTGAGATAACTGCTTGGTGGTTATGCATCCAAAGATTTCTTGTTTCATTAGGCTGCCCCATAAAATGACATACTGCATGATCTTTAGGAACATCAAAATAAAAGTATGCTTCCATACGTCTATCGTGTACATGCGCAGGCATGGTATTCCATGTACTACCTACTTTCAATTCTGTAATTCCCATTTGCAATTGACAGGATGGAATTACTTTACCAACAATCATTTGATTTACCGTTCTATGATTCGCAGTTTCTAAACTTCCGATTTCTAGTTGGTTTGCTTTTTCCTTATCTACTTTTGCTGTAGGAAAAGCCGTATGTGCAGGTGCAGAATTTATATAAAACAATGCTGGATTAGCACTATCAGCACTTTCAAAGATTACTTCCTTAGCTCCCATACCAACGTATAGTGCTTCTTTGAAGTTGATTGCGAACACTTCACCATCTACTTTAATTTTTCCATCTCCACCAACATTGATGACTCCTAACTCTCTACGATCTAAAAAATATGTTGACTTCAAAGGATCTATAGTTTCCAATACTAATGGCGAGTTAACAGGAACAGCAGATCCAACTATATACCTATCATAATGAGAATAAGTCATATTAATTTCTCCTTCTATCATTAAATCATCGACAAGAAATTCATTTCTCAATTCATCAGTAGTATATCGTTTGATCGTTTCTGGACTTGAAGCGTAGCGTTTGGTATAATTCATTTTACATAAAATTTATAGTATGTAAAAATATTCTGATAATGTGTTTTTACACTGGTGCAAATACGCCAGAAAGTAGGGGGAAATCATTTTTTATCCTATGGAAATTTACAAGATTGATTGCTTTAAGAGCAAAATCAAAAAGAGTTTGAGTGATATATATCATTTCCTCCCCTAATCTTTCAGACAAAATACACACTGTATTTCAAATACTTACACAATTAATTTTAAAATAAAACGATTTCCCCCTACTTTTTGATCTTTCCATCCCTCACAAAAAAAATATTCTAATTATAGATTTACTGAAAGAAAAAAAGTGAATTATTTTCTAGAGAAAAACGAATGACTATTTCGTTTATCATTGACTGTTTTTAGACAGCATATAGAAATTAACTACACTTTTTAAAATCAAAAAAATCTAATTAATAACACTATTATTATGAGAAAATTATTTTTACTCTTTACAACATCCTTTCTTTCTTTTTCATCTTTTGCACAGATAGAAATCGCTCCTGGGCCTATTTTATTAAATCAAGACACAAATAATGTGACTGTTTTTGAATTGCCTGGTCAAGGAGGTATTGCAAATATGGAAGCAACTGCTTACCAACGATGGTTTAATGGTGTTACCATGAGGAATACTACTGATATTTTTGCTGCCCGACATACTGGTGGAGAGGTATTGAATGAAGGAGATTCTTGGTTTGATTTTGTAGTTGAGTCTGGATTGAATCCTGTAAACCTTGATCAAATAACATTCTATGTACAAGCTAATTTCACTTCTGTTTGGAGGGTTGAAGCTAGACCAACTAGTTCTGATCCATGGGTAACAGTAAGTACTGTTAATTTCTCTTTTGCTGATCAAAGTGCGACTGAATTAAACCCAACTGTTGTACCTTTAAATTCATCTGGAAATGATGGGAAAGGTTATAGAGAGTACAGATTGATACTTGCAGAGACATGGACTGTACCAAATAGTAATTTCGACTTGATTGGAGAAGTAGAATTTAGAGCTACAACCAGAAATATGAGTACATTATCTACAGAAGATTTTGAATTAGCAAACAGCACTAAAATTTACCCTAATCCAGCTAGTGATGTTTTAAACATTGATAGTTCAGATATAAATATTACTAGTGTAAGTTTAAAAAACACCTTGGGTAAAACAGTATATATTAATAATACGAGTAATGTAGATACTATAGATGTAAGCGGTCTACCTTCTGGTTTTTACTTATTAGAAATTACATCTTCTACAGGTAGTACTGCTACCAAAAAGGTTATTGTAAACTAATATTTCTAAAATTTAACCCCAATATAACTCTAAATGTTATAATTACTTGAAGAGGTAATAGTTGTAATAGCTATTATCTCTTTGTTTGTAAAAAGCTTTGTAACCCCTATATATCATGGAAAGATCAATAAAAAAAAGGTATTCCCTTATAAAATATTTTGGATTCTTTGTAATCGTAGTGTGCTTCAACACTTTGAAAGCGCAACAGATTGGGGACCAAGGTATACAATTTGATAGCACTAAAAATGACCCTGCCTACCCTTTTATGATTGAATGGCAAAAGGCTGGTGTAGAAGATGGAATTCCACTACAATGCATCAATCAACCTCAAATAGAAATTGATCCTACTGATACTGATGGAATTCAACAAGCTATCGATAATAGTCTGACCAATAATGATTTATTTGTTATTCTTCTCAAAAATGGTGTATATGATATTGATAAACCTATAAGGATGAAATCAAATATCATTCTTCGAGGAGAAAGTAAAGAAGGGGTTAAGCTTAACGTAACTATTCGCTCTAATGGTAACAATACTATTACTTCAACAGAATTTACTAATATTCAAAACGCTGCTTTAGAAAATTTAAGCTTCGAATATCTACCTCCAATGGATATCAAATTGTATGATGACAGTAATGTCCCACGTAATGCCTTTTGTGGAGATATGTGTTTCAATAACAATCCTAATGGTATAGATAATATGTATGTGTCCTTTGTAGAAATGCTAGGAACCACAAAAAACTGTTGGGTTGATAATTGTAATTTCAAAAATGCAGGTACTGATCCTGTAGAAATCAGAGCCGATCACAATACATTTCGAAATAATTTTATTGATGGAGCTTTCAACCGAGGCGGAGGTGGTAATGCTTATTACGATATAACAGGAAATCACAACCTAATCACAAATGAAAGAGTTAGACGTATACGACATTTTGCAATTCAATTAGGAGCAAAATACAATGTTGTTACTCAATGTGATATTGAAGTCGATGTCAATTTTCACAATGGTGATGATGGATTTAACCTTGTTGAAAACAACAATGTCAAAAGTGAACAATGGAGATCATGGGCCGCTTTTGCGACTGGAAACATAAGATTTGGACATGAAGAACCTGGGGAAAACAATATCATTTTTAATAACAGAGCAAGTGGTCGAGGAAATTCTTCATTATTTTCATCTAGAAGAAGTGTATTTGTCTTTGATCAGTATGTTGAGCCAAGGTTATTGACCTCTACTCCTCCCAGTGGAAATACTTTTTACCCTGTCATCTTAGAGGATGCTCCTTTAATATTCCCTTCAGGAACAGACATAGCTAATGGTAAACCAGCTTTCCAATCTAGTACGTTAGTATCAGATAGAGGAGCTGAAAGAGCTCTAGATAATAACGTCACTAGCTTTAATCAAACAACAGAAGAAACAGATCCATGGTGGGAAGTAGATTTAGAAAACCAAGTGAATATTGGACAAATAAAAATATGGAACAGACAAGATTGTTGTCAAAATCGCTTAAAAGACTTTAACATAGAAATTTATGATCAACGTGGAGGTAACCTGCTTAGGTCAATTCCCATATTTGAAGAAGTTAGTTCCTTAGGAAGTACTTATGATATAGATACCGAAGGTAGCGTAGTTAGAATTCAGCTAAAGGGAGAAGGCAAGGAACTTCACATGGGGCAAATCAGTGTCTTTGAACGCGGAGATTCAAATCCGGATAATGCTCCAATAGGAGAACTTATTTCGCTGCAAAAATCTGGCGGAGATCAACGTTTTGTTAGTGTTAACGATGATAATGAGCTAATTGCAAACAAAACTACTGTAGAAAACGATGAAAAATTTATGGTACAACGACACCCTAAAGGCGGAGTCATGCTGTTTTCTTTAAAAACAAATCAATTTATTCACCCCAATGGAATTTCAACTAATCAAGCTTTATTAGCTAACAACAATGGTTTTAGAGCATGTAATAGATTCAAATGGGAAGACCTTGGTAATGGTCAAGTGGCTTTGTTTAGCTATTTGACAAATAAATGGGTAAATGCTCCATGGCGCATCGATAATACCAAATTATTTCCTCAAGGTAATGCCGTGGATATTTGGGAGACCTTCAATTGGCAAATTGAAAGTCCAAATAACCTTTCCAATGACCAATTTGAAGCTAATAGCAATAACAACATTATCATTTTCCCTAACCCTGTTAGAAACACATCTATTATAACTTTAAAAAATCTAAAAGCAGGTTCTATTCATATTTTTAATGTTCTTGGTCAATTAATAGAGACAAAAAATGTTTCTAATTCTGAATTAGAACTAGACATTACTAATTTATCCAGCGGTATTTATTTTATTAAAAATGAATTTAAAACAACAAAACTAATTATTGAATAATTAAAGTCATTACTATAAATCATAGTAATCTAGCTTAAACTCTTTACTATATTTAAATCCCCTAAAAACAGAGGACTTTCTGATGCAAAAAAACCTATAACTACTAATAACTTTACTCTATATTTGTCTTCGTTTTAAACATAGCTTCGAGTTTGTAGTCGAAAGCTAATTTTTTAGATTATTTATGATAAATATTAAATTACCAGACGGTTCGGTAAAACAATTTGAAAATGGAGCTACACCAATGGATGTAGCCAAAAGCATTAGTGAGGGACTAGCGCGAAACGTAATTTCAGCAAAGTTTGAAAATACCATTGTCGAGACCAGTACTCCCCTAACCCAAGACGGTAGTTTGACATTATTTACTTGGAATGATAAAGAAGGAAAGGAAGCTTTTCGCCACTCATCAGCTCACGTATTAGCACAAGCATTAGAACAGTTATATCCTGGAGTAAAATTAAGTATAGGTCCTGCTATTGAAAATGGATTTTATTACGATGTTGACCTCGGCGAACAAACTATTTCTGATAAAGACTTCAAGAAAATTGAAGACAAAATGTTAGAAATCGCTAGAGGTAAGCATGAGTTTAAATTGGAAGCTGTTTCTAAAGTAGACGCCTTAGCCAAATATCAAGAACAAGGAAACGAATACAAAGTTGAATTAATTGAAAACCTTGAAGACGGTACCATTACTTTCTGTCATCATGATGATTTTTCCGATTTATGTCGTGGGGGACACTTACCTCATACAGGATATATAAAAGCTGTAAAATTAATGAGTATTGCCGGGGCCTATTGGCGAGGTGATGAAAATAACAAGCAGTTGACTCGTGTTTACGGAACCTCGTTCCCTAAGCAAAAAGAGTTAAAACAATATTTAGAATTACTGGAAGAAGCTAAACGCCGTGACCATAGAAAGCTAGGTAAAGAATTAGGCTTATTTACTTTTTCACAACGTGTAGGTCAAGGATTACCGTTATGGTTACCAAAAGGAGCTGCTTTACGCGATCGTTTAGAGCAATTTTTAAAGAAGGCACAGAAAAAGGCTGGGTATGAGATGGTAGTCACTCCGCATATCGGTCAAAAAGAATTGTATGTAACTTCGGGGCACTATGCTAAATACGGAGAGGATAGTTTTCAACCTATCAGTACTCCTGCCGATGGTGAAGAGTTTTTACTTAAGCCAATGAACTGTCCACATCACTGTGAAATATACAAGAGTGGACCTTGGTCGTATCGTGACTTACCAATTCGTTATGCTGAATTTGGTACCGTTTACCGTTACGAGCAAAGTGGAGAATTACATGGTTTAACTCGTGTTCGTGGATTTACACAAGATGACGCACATATTTTCTGTACACCAGATCAGTTAGATCAAGAATTTAAAGATGTAATTGATCTTGTATTATATGTATTCGGATCTTTAGGTTTCGATAATTTTACAGCACAGGTATCTGTACGCGATTTAGAAAAACCAGAAAAATATATTGGTGATACTGAAAACTGGGAAAAAGCAGAGCAAGCTATTATTAATGCTGCACAAGAAAAAGGATTAGATTACGTAATCGAATCTGGTGAAGCTGCATTCTATGGACCTAAACTTGACTTTATGGTGAAGGATGCCCTTGGAAGAAGCTGGCAATTAGGTACGATCCAAGTCGATTATAACTTACCAGAGCGTTTTGACCTTCATTATAAAGGTTCAGACAACGAAATGCATCGCCCTGTAATGATTCATCGTGCTCCTTTTGGAAGTTTAGAACGTTTCATTGCTATTCTTTTAGAGCATACTGGAGGTAATTTCCCACTTTGGCTAATGCCGGAGCAAGTAATTATACTATCTTTGAGTGAGAAATACGAAAATTACGCGGAAAAAGTTTTAAATCAATTAGAAAATTACGAAATTCGCAGCCTTGTAGATAATCGTAATGAAACTATAGGTAAGAAAATTCGTGAAGCTGAGATGAACAAATACCCGTATATGCTCATCATTGGAGAAAACGAAGAGAAAGAAGGTAAAGTTTCAGTACGCAAACATGGAAACAAGGAAGAAATTGGAAGTTTAACCATTGAAGATTTCTCAAAATTAATTAACGAAGAAATTAATAAAACATTAAAAAGTTTTTAATTTTAAACAGTAGAGATTAAATATGCTCTTATTTAAACATTAAAATCAAATATTAACTTAAAATATAGTACGCCATAGCAATTCGTAGAAAAAGAACCAGGAGACCAATTAGGGAAATTAAGGAAGATCCGCACAGAATTAATGAAAAAATTCGTGTGCCTGAAGTCCGTTTAGTTGGTGATAATGTTGAAGTAGGTATATACAAAACCCGCCAAGCATTAACAATGGCCGAGGAACAGGAACTCGACTTAGTTGAGATTTCCCCTAAGGCCGATCCGCCTGTTTGTAAAATAATGGACTACAAAAAGTTCCTTTACGAACAAAAAAAGCGTGATAAAGCGCTAAAAGCAAAGGCTTCGAAAGTAGTTGTTAAAGAAATTCGTTTTGGTCCAAATACAGATGAGCACGATTACGAATTTAAGAAGAAGCATGCTATCAAATTTCTTGAAGAAGGAGCCAAATTAAAAGCTTATGTTTTCTTTAAAGGACGTTCAATTATTTATAAAGATCAAGGACAAATCTTGTTGTTAAAATTAGCTCAAGAATTAGAAGACCTTGGTAAAGTTGAACAAATGCCTAAACTAGAAGGTAAACGTATGATTATGTTTCTTGCGCCTAAAAAAGCGAAATAATTCTGTTTACACACAATATATATCGAGATTTATATATAAAAAAAGAAGGATATTATGCCTAAGATGAAAACTAAATCTAGTGCCAAAAAGCGTTTTAAGCTTACAGGTACTGGAAAAATCAAAAGAAAGCACGCGTTTAAAAGTCATATCTTAACAAAGAAGTCTAAAAAACGTAAGCTAGCTTTAACGCACTCAACATTAGTGCACAAAAGCGATGAAGACAGTATTAAACAACAATTACGTTTAAAGTAATTATTTAATACCTATTCGGTTAAAATTTTATAAACCCAGGAGTCGGGCTCTAATTAAAAGAATTCTTAACTATTTTAAGAATCGCCTGCTACTAAAAAAATTAAATTATGCCTAGATCAGTAAATTCAGTTGCTAAAAGAGCACGTAGAAAAAAAGTCTTAAAACAAGCAAAAGGTTACTTCGGACGTCGTAAAAACGTTTGGACTGTAGCAAAAAATGCGGTGGACAAAGCAATGTCATATGCTTATAGAGACCGCAGAAATAAAAAGAGAACTTTCAGAGCTTTATGGATTACTCGTATAAACGCAGGTGCTAGACAAGAAGGATTGTCTTACTCTGTATTTATGGGGAAATTAAAAGCCAATAATATTGAGCTTAACCGTAAAGTACTTGCAGATTTAGCGATGAACAACCCAGAGGCGTTCAAAGCGATCGTTAACCAAGTAAAGTAATTTTATTTCAACAATTCATATAATATCTCGATATAAAAAAGGTCGCAATTTCAATATTGCGACCTTTTTATTTTTATGATTATAGCCTCTGCCCTATTCTTCATAACACATCAGAACTCAACGATCTTTACTACCGAAGAGAAGTTATCAAAACAATACAACTTTCTACTTATATAAACTTAGTTCAATAATAACTCTACTTTCAAAAAAAACCAAAGCTTAGTATTACATGTGTATTTTACGCAATACATCGATTTAAAGCTCATATGTTTTCATAACTAATTACTTATACGTAATATTAACTATATTATATTTTTAAGTAACTATGAAGCATTTTCTAACTATCCTCAGTTTTCTTGTATTAGCGTCTGTATTAAATGCACAACACACTGCTTTTGAAAATTTAACTCCATTAGCGCCCAATACTCAAGAATTTCAAAAATACGGTGATTACCCAGTCGGGCATTACACGGGAGTACCAAGTATTTCGATACCTCTTTACACTATAAAATCGGGAGATATAGAAGTTCCCATTAGTCTTAGTTATCATGCTTCAGGTATTAAAACAGATCAAGAAGCTACTTGGGTTGGGCTTGGATGGTCATTGAATGCGGGAGGTAGTATTAGTAAACAAGTGAAAGGTTACGATGACTACGGCTCTGATGCACGATTAAGAGATGGAGGGCTTCATTTTGCAGAAGAATTAATAGAGTTAACCCAAGCGAATAAACAGAATAGTTCTTTCACTGAAAATCAAAAAAATCAATACATAGATAAAACTGGGGAACATAAAATCTATCGTGATTTCCATCCAGATCTTTATTTTTTTAATTTCTTGAATTATTCAGGTCAATTTATATTCAATGATTTCCCATGGGGTGTTTCTGTTAAACAAACGGATGGCTTAAAATTTTTATCAAATATTGAAAATAATAAAGAAGAAATCACAACAAATAACGAAGGGTTCAAATCCTTTGATATAAATGGATTGGAATATACTTTTAATGAAAAAGAAAAAATAACTAACCGTTGGGGGGAGACAACTAACAATTTTCAAAATTCTAGTAACTCAATAAATGGATACAATTTATCCAATATAAAATCTAGTACTGGTCATGAAGTAGATTTTTATTATTCAAGAGAAGGGCCTATCACGAGTACAAAAAAGATAAATTCTTCATTATCCATGGCTACTGGACATGTTGTCAAAAATCAAGAAGGTGAATTGTTAAACCCCACAATAGATTGCCCTTCTCCTTTTAGCCCCAATAATAATTGTAGTTCTATATTTGTTGCTCAGCATCTTTTAGCTGGGTCTGGTAATGCTTCCCAAATATGGTCAAAAAGTATAAGCTACCCAAAAGTACTTGATAGTATTGTTTTTAAAGGAAGTAAAGTAATATTTAAGACCAGTAAAAGAGATGACCTCCAGTCTAATAACTCAAATAAACTATCTTATTTAGAAATTTATAACAAACATGATAGGCTTATAAAAGGGTTCAAGTTTTCTTACAAATACTTGAATAAAAAAACGAACATACCTTCTTCACAAAGATATCTATATTGGAAACTATGCTTAACTAGCCTCAGAGAATACAATATAGTAGATGAGGATACCTTATACAAACCTGCACATGAATTCTATTATACAGAAGATGCTGGTCCTTTTTATAGTAAAGAGACTGAAAAATTTGACTCTTGGGGTTATTTTAATAATGCTGTAAACCCTAATATTTTTATAGATCAACGTTCCATAACTAGTAACCTTGATTATACATACTCTATAAATAATTCTAATTGGTTCGCTGAAGATTTCAATGATATTAAATCATTTTCTTATTCTGAAAGTGATCAATATTCTACATACCCAACACACGAGATACAAGAATTTCTTCATGAAGCTGACAGTAACAGAGTTAAGCAATATTGCTTGAAAGAAATAAAATACCCTACTAAAGGAAAAACAATTTTCGATTTTGAAATTAATGACTACAGGAACGTTTATGATAATTTTTTTACAGATTATGTAGATTCAAACGACATCTTCAAGTCAATGCATTTAGGTTATTATAATTCTAATTGTTCGGAAGCTCCATGTTCTGATAAAAGAAAAGTAAAATTTGAATTTGATGGATCTTATTCAGGTACATTTGTAATAGATAATAAAATAGGTTCTACAAAATCAAGATTTACAATACTTCCACCAAATGATTCAAAGATACCAATACAAATGTTCCATATTTCAGAAACAAGTGTAGTCTCTTTAAACTTCTCTTTTAGCACTAATGATTTTTCTAAATTTTATACAGTAAAAGGGGTTTTGAAAAATGCAAATATGGAACCTATCTTTTCCATTAGCTATAATAAAAATTTTCGAGATGAAATAGGCTATATTATTTACAACCATACAACTAATATTGGAACTTATAAGCCAAGTAAAAAAATCTTATTATTACCTGGGACTTATTACTTAGAAATAGAAAATTTTAATAACCAAAATTATGACTATAATAGTGCTAGTTTAGGTTATTCTATAGCTAAAGTAACTCAGCCAAACCCTTATTTTAAAAAAGGTGGTGGACTTCGAATAGCTTCAATCTCTAGCTATGATACAAATAATGATTTACTAGCAAGAAGAATATATGATTACACCGGAGAATATAAAATACCTAATACAGGAGACAATGGCATTACGAAACAGTCTTCAGGGAAATTACTCGCTCCGATACTCTATAATTATGAACATGATCATTTTTATAATAATATTCCTACGTCTGATATAGGTATTAATGGAATATATGATCACTATTCTGTAGAAAAGCTATTTTCATGGCCAAGACCTCTTACGCCTATGGGATCCTCTGCTAATGGTCAATCTATAGGATATGACCAAGTAACAGTAACGACTGAAAATAGTGACGGGGAAAATTTAGGAAAAACAATATATCACTATAAAAACAAACTTGAAACATTAGCTTCGGATCCTAGAAATTCACCTAATGATAAACATTTAGAAAATGGTCAATTAGAATTACAAGAAAGTTTCAATACTAATGGAGATACAATTCACCGCGTTGAAAACCTTTATTCTCGTAATAATAGAGATACTTACACCTACGGTTTAAACATGAGATTTAACGGTAATGATATGCCCACTTTTGGCAGTGATGGAACTAGAGAACACGATATAAGAAGAACTAAATTCACCGACTACAAAATCCACAGTGAATGGTGGCATATGGATCTAACCACAAATACTACTTATGACCTTAATGGAGAAAACCCAATAGTAACAACCACTTCTTATGAGTATAATAACGACAAAAGTTACCAACCTACAAAAACAACGGTAACCACTAGTAAAGGTGATAATATTGAAACTGTCGTGCACTACCCCGATGATATTACTGATGAAAATACTTTGCCTTTAGGAGGCCCATTGACAGAAGCTGAATTTAATGCCATTGAACGATTAAAATTTCAAGGAGAAGACTACCAACCTGCTACTCCTATACAAACAGAAACTACCTATAATGGTAGTACTACCATCGAGCGTCTGCATTATGGGATTTTTGGAGGAATCACCCAATTGAGTGGTATCAGTACAGCAACGAATAATAATGGGCTAAAGAAACAAGTAACATACCTTCACTATGACAATTACGGCAACCCCCGAGAACTAAAACGAGAAAATGGCATTCATGTCGTCTATGTTTGGGGTTACGAGGGAGAACATCTAATTGCCAAGATTGAGAATGCCACTTATAATTCATTACCTACTACTTTAAAAGGTGGCAATGGTCACCTTGGGCTTTTCAATGAAGCCATAAACCTTTCTGATGATGACACCAACGTCGCTGCAGAAATCCCTTTGTTAACCAAACTAGATGAAATTAGAAATCATATTGCTTTAAAAGACGCTATGGTTACTATCTATACCTACGATCCTTTAATTGGGATGACAACAATGACAGATCCTAGTGGGTATAAAACCTCTTATACCTATGATATCCATAATCGATTACACCAAGTAAAAGATAATGAAGGGCATGTTATTTCGGAAAACCAATACAATTACAAAAACTAAACTAAGAGCCATGAAAAATTCATTAATATTTCTAGCACTATCATTGTTCTGTTTTTCGAACCTTAATGCACAAAATGATTATCAAGCGCCAAGCCTAAGTGATAGTGAAAACTATATTCACACCAAAGCCTATCAAAAAGCAGGCACCCCAACATCTAATGCCGATGTCATTGAAAGTGTTACCTATTTCGATGGACTAGGAAGACCCAAACAGCAAATAGCGATTAAGGCTTCACCAGATAAAAAAGATTTAGTGACTCATATCGAATATGATGAGTTTGGACGTCAAACAAAACAGTTTTTACCATATAAATCAAACCATACAGTAGGAAGCTATAGAAATCACGATGCTTTAAAAAATGCTACTAAAGGATTTTACAAAAACAAATACCCCGAGGATTTTGTTAATATTCCCACAGCTGAGGTAAATCCCTATACAGAACAAGTATTTGAAGACTCACCACTTAATCGTGTATTGGAAACAGGTGCACCTGGTAAAGATTGGAAAGCAAACCCCGCATCTGATAGTGATCATACCATAAAGTTTGACTATGGAACTAATTCCTATACCAATGTCATCCTTTTTAATGTTTCTAAGAATAGCAGTGGTGTGCCTAATTTAGTAAAAAATGGAAACTATCAACCAAATACATTAGTTAAAACAATAATCAAAGATGAAAATTGGAAACCCTCAGATTTAAACAATCATACTTCTCATGAATATAAAGACTTACAAGATCGAGTCGTACTAAAAAGAACCTTTAAAGATAATTCCCCTCACGATACACATTACGTGTATGATGACTTTGGAAATTTAACTTATGTCATCCCGCCAAAAGTACATACATTTCTCCCCATAACATCTAACATTTTAAATGACTTGTGCTATCAATATCGATATGACAATCACAATCGATTAATAGAAAAAAGAATTCCTGGTAAGGATAGAGAATATATCGTCTATAACTATTTAGATCAACCTGTATTGACAAAACAAAGTGGACAGCCTTGGGTTTTCACGAAGTATGATGTATTTGGAAGAGTAGTTTATACCGGCGTTTGGGATAATTCGGTACCTAGCTCTTTTATTTCTGAAAGTACAAATAACCCTTCCTTTGTTATGTTTGAAGAGCATCTAGAAAATCCAATTACAATCAATGGAGTTTCAATAAACTATTCTAATAATGCGTTACCTAAAGCAAATGACATAAAAGTGCATACTATCAATTATTATGATAATTATTCATTTAGTCAACCTACACATACTATCCCTACATCAGTTTTTGGACAAACAGTAGCCAAAGACAACCACCCACAAAAAGGAAATCAAGTTAAAGGACTTTCCACAGGGAATAAGGTTAAAGTATTGCAAACTAATCATTGGATTACAACGACAACCTATTATGATACAAAACAAAGACCTATTTACATCTACAGTGAAAATGAATTTTTGAATAGTAAAGATATTACACTTACTAAATATGATTTTGCAGGAAAAGTATTAAAAACAGAACACAGGCATACCTATCAAAACAAACCTACAATCATAACAATTGATGAATTCACCTATGATCATATGGGAAGGGTTTTGACTCAAAAACAAAAAATCAATAATGAACCCTACCAATTAATTACATCTAATACTTATGATGAATTAGGACAATTAGAACAGAAGTCTGTAGGTAACACACAACAAAACCCTTTACAAGAAATAGATTATAGTTATAATGTTCGAGGTTGGTTGAAGCAAATAAATGATCCACTATCAAATCTAGGCAATGATTTATTCGCTTTTAAAATAAATTACCAAACCAGTAATGCTTCTACATATCCTTTTCTTAGAACTGCAAAATCTTTATTTAACGGAAATATAAGTGAAGTACATTGGAAAACGGCAAACTATAATAGCCATCATAGAAGTTACCGATATTTCTATGATAATTTAAATAGGATAACATCTGCTTCCTGTAGCCTTCCATCATTAGATCTTAGTGGAGTAACCTATGATAAAATGGGAAATATATTAAGTCTTAAAAGAATAGGTGTTACCAATGAAACCGCTACAACTTTCGGTATTATGGATGATCTAGAATATTCTTACGATCAAGGAAATCGATTAAAAAGTGTAACCGATAATGCCAGTACAAACACTGGTTTTAAAGACGGAAATACTTCTGGAGATGATTATACTTATGATAATAATGGTAATTTAAAATCTGATAAAAATAAAAAGATTACCAACATAGCATACAATCATCTAAACTTACCGACATTAATACAAATTAGTGATCCTAATTATACTGTAACAGATATAAGGTATATTTATGATGCATTGGGTAACAAGATCGAAAAAAAAGCCTCTAACTATAATTTCCAACATACTCCTTTCGGAAGTTATTTAATTCCCCAAAATGTAGCCGGTAACCGCTATGTAGGTAATTTTATTTATAATTTGCCTTGGAATGGTGGGAAATTAAAATTTATACATCAATCAGAAGGCTATATAGAACCAAAAAATATTGCTAACTTAGAAGATGGATTTGATTATGTTTACCAGTATAAGGATCATTTAGGGAACATAAGGCTCTCATATAGTGATGCTAATGGAGATGGACAGGTTGGTGTAAGTGAGATCAGGGAGGAGAAGAACTATTATCCTTTTGGACTCACGCATAAGGGATATAACTCCACAATCCGAGGTAGAAAACACAACTACGGCTATGGTGGTTTTGAAGAAAATGATGAACTAGGACTTGAATGGTTAGATTTTACTGCCAGAAATTATGATCCTGCTCTTGGTAGGTGGATGAATATAGATCCACTTGCTGAAGCAATGCGAAGTCACTCGCCTTACAATTATGCTTTCGATAATCCAATAGCATTTATAGATCCTGACGGCATGGCACCTATGTATTTCTTTGGTGCAGGTGTTGGTACAGGTACTTCAAACAGTTCTTATAGTTCGTCATCATCTGGTGGATCAGTAAGTTATAGTGGTAGTTCTGCAAGTTCTCCAAGTGAAAATGGTCCAGCACCTATTAAAGATTCTTTTATCCAAGAGCAACGAGATTTTCAAGAAGATATTCGTAAAAAAATAAATGCTTTTTCTGTAAACAAAACATTAGGACAAAAGAAAAAGGAAAATATTGGCATGGGAACCTATGAAATTACATTTGAGCAACTTCAGATAGGTGCAGATGCTGTAGGTTCTTCTGAAATTCCTATTGCATCTTGGGTAGCTGATTTAGTAAGTGCTGGAATGTCTGCTTCTCAAGGCGAATGGGCAGCAGCTAGTCTAAGCGTCGCTGGAACTATTATACCAGGTTTATCTCAAGCTAAAGCCTTAAAATATGGAATAAAAAATAGTGATGATTTTGTTACTGTCTATAGAGCTGTTTCTCGGGCTGAATTGGATGATATTGCTTCTTACGGCTTGAGATCTGGAGTAGGAACATATGAGACAGGTAAATTGTTTGCTCCAACTATTAGTGAAGCTGCAAAATTCGGTAAAAATAATTTTGGCTGGGATAAATTACCCAATACTATTATGGAAGTGCGTGTACCTAAAAGTATATACAGCAAATCTTTAAAGTTTTCTGCGGACGGTATGAATGCTATATCTATTCCTGCGAATCAATTACATTTGTTAAAAGCACTTCCGCTAAATTACAGCCCAAGTTTAATTAAAGGATTATAAAAATGATAACAATTAAAGCTAAAATAAAATTATTAAAAGGAGAAGGAAAAAGAGAAACTCCTTTTGTTTCTGGTTATAGACCTCTATTTGAATTAATCAAATCAACAAAAACATCAGGGAGAATAAGATTAATTGGTCAAGAGAATTTTAAACCAGGAGAGGAAGGTATAGTTGAAATTGACTTTCTTAATAAAGATTTAATAGGAAACGATTTTAGGGTGGGTAAAAAGTTTGCTTTTTTTGAATCTAATGAAGAATTAGGTATTGGTGAAATTTTGAAAATTATAAGTCTATAAATTTCCATGTTCCTCAAAGAGGAACTGATAAACAATTACATAGCCTGCTACCCCGCTCTGCAAAGAGTGAATAAAACTAAAAGGAAAAGCTTCGCAAACGTCTCCTGACTTTGCGATTACGTCACTAAAAAGTAAAGCCACTTCTAGCGATTGATGTTAGAGGTGGTTTTTGTTTTAGGCGAGTTTTTCAGTCAACGAATTATTTTGAGCATCTTTAAGCATTACATCTAACATGTACAGAATACGATCTTTATAATTAGGATTTATCTTTTGCAATACCTCTAATCGATACAACATCTTTTTATCTTTCAATAGCACTGTAGTATCACCAACTAAATAATCAAGAGAAACCTCTAACGCTTCAGCAATATTTTTGGCAATATCAATAGATGGTGTTCTATCCCCTCTTTCGTAACGTCCAATGATAGCGGCAGAAGTACCAATCTTACTTGCAATATCTTCTCTTTTAAGTCCTTTCTCTTCTCTTACAATCTTTAATCTGCTTCCAAAATCCATAACCATAATATGCTATTTATGTACGTTGTGTGCTATTTTATTCAAAAATATGGCACAGTTCGGATTAAAACAAACCCAAAAGTTTTTGTTAGATAATACCATTTGAATATATTTGTTACCAAACTGTAACAAAAAAATATTTTAAACTTTTTTACAAAATGGATCTCCAACAGCTAAAATCAAGTGTAAACATCATAGATATTGCTCATGAATTAGGTCTACAACTAGATCGAAATAAGAAATGTCTGTGTCCATTCCATAAAGAAAAGACGGCAAGTTTACAGTTTAGTGAGGAAAAACAGATCGCAACGTGCTTTAGTGCGAACTGCGATGCTGGTACAATGGACGTGATTGATCTAGTAAAAAAGTTCTACAGTTGGGAATTACCAAAAGCCATCGAATGGCTAAAGTCACATGCTAATATTATTGAAACCCCCAAAGCTTCGATCCAACCTAAAACAATCAACTATCCTGAAATCTTTAACACCCTATCTCAAAAACTAAAAAGAAGTACGAAAGTCAAAGGATATCTAGAATATAGACATCTGGATCACAATAAAATGGAAGCGGGATATAATCCTGGTAAGGACTTCGAGAAATTGAAGTACTGTGTAGTGTTCCCCCTAAAGAATAAGAAAGACGAGATTGTAAGTTTTTACGGTCGCAGCATTTTGCCCCAAGCTAAAGCGAAACACTTTTACACTACTAACCGAAAAGGATTATATCCTTGCTATCCAAATCCACAAACCCGACAGCTGATACTTACTGAATGCATTATTGATGCCGAAACCTTAAAGCAGCATTTTATTTTTTCACAGAAAAGAGCATCTGTACTAGCCTTGTACGGCACAAATGGCTTGACTCCAGAACATACTGCAGCCATCAAAGAATTGAAAAACCTTCAGGAGATTACCTTGTGGATGGACGGCGACCAAGCAGGAAAAGCAGCATCTAAAAAATATGCATCTGAGTTACAACAACTACTACCAAGTGTTAAGATCAGTACCGTTGACATGCTCGAGGGCGAAGACATCAATAGTTTACTAGAATCTCACGAGCCTAATATTTATAAACACTTGTTCGAGAAACGCAAGGCATACAATCCAATCAATGGAGCTGCAGTAATGAAAGAACTTCCAACAAAAGCCTTATCCAAACAGCCAAAACTAGAGATCAAAACTAACTACGCCATCTATGAAACTGATCAAATTAAGATCGAGCTCATGGGAAAGATTGATCTAAAAGACTTTAGTAAACTTAGAGTTACGATCATCATCCAAAATACTGCTATCAAAGAATACTCTCCGAGTCGAAACAATGTAGATCTATATAATGACGAGCGAGTTGAAAAGCTCATTAGAAGGGTCTGCGAAAAAATACAACTAGGTCGCAGTATCGTAATGAAATCTTTAGACAAGGTCACTAAAGACTTAGAAGAATACCGACTCAAACACCAGGACAATATACCCGACAAAAAAGTCCGCTACCCACTTCGAGACATCCCACAATCCGCTAGACAAAAAGCATTAGAAATATTACAAGATCCTAACCTAAGTGATATACTACGCAAAAAGCTTCATCAAACAGGAGTTATAGGAGAAGAACTCAATGCCATGTTTTTACTGATCATTTTAATGAGTAGAAAAACACACAGACCACTTAATGCTATGGTACAAGGAACTAGCGGAAGTGGTAAGAGTCACCTCATTAAAAAAGTAGCTGATTGCATGTACAATCAAAACAAAGTGAAGCGATTTACAAGAGTTACCGACAAGAGTTTTTACAATTATGGTGAGCGAGATTTATGTAACTGTGCCATCATTTTAGAGGATTACGACGGACTAGGAGAAGAAGCCGAACTAGCATGGCGAGAGCTTCAGAGTAATGATATGTTAAGCAGTAGTGTGAGTGTAAAAAATGAACAGACTGGAGACATCAGTACTGGAGAGAAATACGTTTATGGCCCTATTGCCAGTGTAGTTGCGACAACGAATTTTAGGATTTACGAGGATAACGAGACTCGTGTTTTTGTGATTGCTATTGATGAAAGTGAAACGCAAACCGAGAAAGTATTGGAGTATATGGCTAAGAAGGCCAGCAAGGAAATTACTTCAGAAGTAGAACAGCTGATACGTGAGCAAATACAAGACATGGTCTACATGTTGAAACCTTATAGAGTTCGAAATCCTTATCGTTTAAGTCTCCCTAAAACGACGCATCATCGTAGAAGGCTCACCCAAATGTTACATGATTTTATTGAACAGGTAACTATCCTTTACCAACACCAAAGACAAAAAGAAGATGGATTATTAGTTACTGAACTTCAAGACGTAGAATTAGCCGTAAAGCTGATGTTCAATAGTATTGTTTTAAAGACCGATGAATTAGATGGTATCCTTAGACAGTTCTACGAAGACTTAAAAGTCTACATCGAAAAACGAGGAAAAGAATACGAGTTTACGCAACGAGAAATACGTCAATATTTTAGAGTAAGTAAAACCCAAATGTTTAGATATATCAAGGAATTAGAAGAGCTTGAATACATCCAGCGTTCTAGTATTGGAGCTAGAAACATACACCGATACAAGATCAGTTATTGGGATAATATCGAGAAGCTTCGACAAGAGTTGAAACAACATTTATATGTTCAAATAGATCATTATAAAGGTAACCCCTGAATCGGTTAAGGAACAATTATGGAACAGTCACGGAACGGTCAAAGTACTGAAAATGAACTGAAATAGTTTTAGTGTTCCAGAATTCCAAGACAAGAATAATTAGAGAAAAAATACTACTGCTCCAAACGGAGCATTTTTTATACCCAAAAATCAAATATTATGCATGTTAAACGCTACATCAAAATTGAAAAATTAGCACGGAGAACTTACCACATTAAAGACTTAAATATCATTGTTAAACTCCTATATCCCTATCGTCAAACGATCAATAAATTTAGTTGCTTACTCGATCAAATGAGTTTTACCGAAGTACAACAAGAACTATTAAAAGCTACGGTTCATAGCCTAACAATCATCAACGAAATGTATCGAGATAAAGATAAGTTCGACCGTATTTATACCACACGCGAGGATGTTATAAACGCTATTGTTATGCTTCAAAACGAATTAGATTTAAAAGACCAACCTAGTATACTGTCACCTTCTGTTCGTTGGTTTTACAGTCAATTACAACAATACTTTGGAGGGTTAGATTTTACGAGTAGAGAAGTAAGTAGAACGTTTAGAAAAAGTAAAAGCACCTGTTACCGTCATTTAACCGAACTCGTAGATCGAGAACTAGTAAAGATTACAGGCAAAAAAGAAATGGCATACACTTATCATCTAACCGAAACCCAATTATAACACCATGGAAAAAATAACATTAACGATAGAATTTGAACACCAAGAAGTATTTAACAGCTTCCATTTAAGTCTACTCAATACCTTGAAAATATTAAACGAACATCCCGATAGAAAGCTAAGTCTATATTGGCAAATTGTAATTTTAGAGCAAGTATTTTACACTCAAGAACGTATTAGTCTCGATATAATAGAATAGGACTCGCTGCCGCTCGGAATTTAATAATCATGTCCTACTCACTAATCGTTCGAGCGGTCATTCACCTATCAAAGGTCTCGTCGTCACCCCACCAATGCCAATACTTTTTTACGTTCCTATCGTCACTAAAAAAAAGATATTG
>CANMML010000017.1 GCA_947499005.1 uncultured Aquimarina sp. | reverse complement strand
GGTAGAAGGTAGAAGGTAGAAGGTAGAAGGTAGAAGGTAGAAGGTAGAAGGTAGAAGGTAGAAGGTAGAAGGTAGAAGGTAGAAATTATTTTTTTGATAGTTCTTTTCTTTATGGAAAAAATTCCTAATCGGAAAATTTCCCTTTAACCCACCATCATACCGTTGAAGAACGGCATCCCCTCCGAAGAAGCACTAAACCTCAACTCACCTTGATCATTTGACTCTTTTAGTGATGGAGACACCTTTCCGCTTCGCCCAGGTATGACGGCAGAAGTGAACAAAAAAATTCAACCCACCGTCATGCCGTTGAAGAACGGCATCCCCTCCGAAGAAGCACTAAACCTCAACTCACTTTGATCATTTTACTCTTTTAGTGATGGAGACACCACTACAATTACTATCGTAATTCGTAGTGTGACGGTATACAATAAAATAAAACACAATTTCACTTTGAATTTTAAAGAATTTTAAAGAATTTTAAAACGAAAATCATTTAAAAAAATAACCCATGAAAATCTTTAAAATTACCATCACAGCACTATTACTATCATTCGCTGCAATCAGCTGCTCTCCGGATACTGCTGATGTAGAAACACAACAAAATAGTACTGAAAATGTAAGTGAAGTGGAAACATTTTCTCCTTTTTTAAGTATAAGAAGAAGACGAAGATAAAATCATTTTCATTAAACACCTAAGGTTGATCCCGATAGCGCTGATTTGCAATCAGTGCCTACACAATAGATAAAATTAATATATAATTGATTTTTTAGTTTTTTAAGATTCTAAATGCATTTGAACCAAAAGCACGTGTTATTTTAACAAAAAAAACACGTGCTTTTTATTATATTTGTATACAGTTGAATTAAAACCATAGGTGATGAATACAAAATTGACCCGATAGCGCTGATTTGCAATCAGTGCCTACACAATAGATAAAACCTGATACCGCTGATGTAGAAACACAACAAAATAGTACTACAGAAAATGTAAGTGATGTTGAGACTTCTTCTCCTTTTTTTAGAGCAAGAAGAAGACGTAGATAAAATCATTTTTCATTAAACCTTTAAGGTTGATCCCTTGGAGGTTTTGTTAAAAATAAGTATCAACAGCAAAACGATACTGTTCGATAAAAATTTCTTTAAAGCTATGTATGTTATTTTGTTCGTAGAATAACAACATAGCTTTCTTATAGTCTATGGAGTCTACTGTTCTAAAGGACAAAGGGCAATAGTTATCATTGATTAAAATAGCATTGCTAACGATTCGTGCTGTTCTTTTATTACCATCCATAAATGGCTGTATATATGACACTAACACTAGTGCTAGCAATGCTTTTTCAAAGACATTTCTTTTTGTATTGATCAAGTCGCAGCTATTTCCTAATGCTTCTCTAATTTGAAACTCATTATCCAAGGGTCTGTAATTAGTTCCTGAAATACCTACTCGCCTAGTTCTTAAATTTCGATCTACTTGCAATTCTTTAATCAAGATACTATGGATATCTTCGATCTTAGATACTGAAAGCGGATGCAAATAGTCCTTGTTTTCGATAATAAAGTCTAAAGCATCTTTGTGATTCAATAACATGGTGGCTTCGTCTTTGGTTTTTCCCGAAGCTGTTTGTTTGTCCTTCAATAATTTTTCTGTTTCTAATAAGGAATAGGTATTCCCCTCTATTTGAGAAGACTTCCAGCTAAGATCAATGGCTAAACGCTCCAATTCTTTTTGGTATTGATTTGGCGTTAACTCTGATATATTTCTTAGGTATTTTTGATGCAACTTTTCTAATTCACCTAGCTCTTTCTGGTTAAACACATCGTATTGGGGTAAAATCTCATTAATAACATCAAAATTAAATGAGTCATTAATGATCCTCTCATCGATTTCTCTTTGATAATATACATCAATATTAATAGGGTACAACAAATCAAAAACCTTTGAAACAGCATATTTTGTACCTTTCCCTTTCCCAATGGATTCTAAAACATTTTCCATTAGAAGTTTTGATATACTACGTTTTAAAGTTGCGTAACTTACACCAAGGTTAGTATTATCAAAAACTTCTTTAGAAGAACTCTGTGAATGCTCTTTTATGTAATTTACAATTATTTTTTCTTTATCGTTCATTTATTTTTAAGCTCATTTAAAATATAAATATAGATCAAATAAGGTTTAAAATGAGCTTTAAAACCCATAAACATGAGCTGTAAAAAAATAGAATAGCATTTTGCGATCATTTATCTTAGTTAATATGATAATCAAACTACCGTCATGCCATTGAAGAACGGCATCCCCTCCGAAGAAGCACTAAATCTCAACTTACCTTGATCATTTTGCTCTTTTAGTGATGGAGACACCACTACAATTACTATCGTAATTCGTGGTGTGATGATATACAATAAAATAAAACACAATTTCACTTTGAATTTTAAAGAATTTTAAAACAAAAATCATTTAAAAAAAATAACACATGAAAATCTTTAAAATTACCATCACAGCACTGTTACTATCATTCGCTACAATCAGCTGCTCTCCTGACACTGCTGATGTAGAAACACAACAAAATAATACAAAAAATGTAAGTGATGCTGAGACTTTTTCGCCTATTATGAGACTTCGAAGAAAACGCAAGTAACTTTTTCTGTTTTCAAAAGGAGTTGAATTTACAACCCGATAGCGCTGATTTGCAATCAGTGCCTACACAATAGATAAAATTGCTATTATAATTGATTTTTTAGCTTTTTTAAGATTCTAAATCTACTTAAACTAAAAGCACGTGTTCTCAAAATAAAAAAACACGTGCTTTTGATTATATTTGTATACAGTTGAGTTAAAAACCATAGGTGATGAATACAAAATTGACCCTTACCATAGAGCAAACAATAATAGAAAAAGCCAAAAGCTACGCCAAAACAAAAAACCGTAGCTTATCGGACATTATCGAAAACTATTTAAAGCAGTTGACTTCAGACGCTAGTGAGAAAAAACATTCTTCTTTAATAAATTCTCTAAAGGGCTCTTTTAAAGCTCCCGAAAATTTCGATTACAAAGAAGAGCTTGGTAAACGTTTGTCTGAAAAATATTTATAATGGATCACATACTAATTGATACGGATGTCATTTTAGATTTTTTCTTCGACAGACAACCCTTTTCCGAATTCTCTTCCAATGTATTTAGTTTATGTGAGCAAAAAAAAATACTAGGCTACACTACTCCATTAATTATTGCAAATACCTATTATCTATTACGAAAAACAGCAAAGCATGAAATTATCGTTAATAAACTCCATCAACTACTCAGTTTTATAGATGTTATAGAAATGAATAAAAATACAGTGATTAATGCTTTAAACTCTCATTTCAAAGATTTTGAAGATGCGCTGCAAAACTTTTCTGCTATTCAAACGAATTCAATAACAATAATACTTACTAGAAATACTAAAGACTTTAAGAAAAGTGAACTCGTAGTAATGACACCTGAAACTTATGTTAAAGGTAGAAGGTAGAAGGTAGAAGGTAGAAGGTAGAAGTTTAAATTATTTTCTTTTTGATAGTTCTTTTCTTTATGGAAACAATTCCTAATCGGAAAAATTTTCTTCAACCCACCATCATGCCGTTGAAGAACGGCATCCCCTCCGAGAAAGCAACAAACTTCAACTTACCTTGATCATTTGACTCTTTTAGTGATGGAGACACCTTTCCGCTTCGCCCAGGTGTGACGGTAATAGTGGACAAAAACACTTTTATCATGCTACACTTCTAGCAAAGGAAACACCCCTAAAATCCCTATTGTATCCTAATCTACGTCAGGACATCCTGTAACAACAGAAATGAATACTTTTAATATAGACAACAAGTAGACCTTACGAATAAAATTGAATTCTAAAATAAATTGATATTTTCAAGATGATTACCACAAAATTACCTCTCTACAAAAGTATACCTTCCATAATATCAAAAAATACAGTGTTTTGATTACTAAATATTTACATTAAAAATCATGATAATTTTAAACACTTCGCAAATTCATCACGAATGAAACAATTCTTTGACAATTTTGAAGCATTTGTCTTAAAATAATTATAAATTAGCTTAATAGACTAAACAACATTCTAACGACTACCTCCATCAATGAATAACACTAATCACAAAGTAAATATTCTTGTTGTCGAAGATGAATTCCTTCTTGCCGAAGATATCATTGACAGACTAACTGCAATGAATTATAATATTGCAGGTCATGCCACAAGCGCGGATGAGGCTATCAAAATCTTAGACGATAATCCAACTATAGACTTACTCCTTTTGGATATAATCATCAAAGGCGGATTAGATGGCATCGAGCTCGCAAGAATTATTAATGAAAAATACCAGCTTCCCTTTATTTTTTTGACATCCAACGCAGACAATTATATGGTAGAAAGAGCCAAAAGTGTCAATCCTTATGCTTACATGTTAAAACCTTTTAACGACAGACAAGTTGGGATTGCTATTGAAATGGCTTTGGTTAATTATGCAGAAAGTACGCCCGAGACTAATTTTAATATTGAAAGAGAAACCAATGCCGATACAAATAATGTATTGCAGATAAAGGATTGTCTTTTTCTAAAAAAAGATCATCACTATAACAAAGTATTTTTAAAAGATATTTTATTTATTGAAGCTGATAATAACTACTCTACTTTATATACTGAAAACGAGAAATATCTATACTCTGTAGTAATGAAAAAAGTAGAACAGCAATTACCTCCTGAATTATTCATGAGAACACATCGCAGTTTTATTGTTAATACTCGAAGAATTGACGGTTATGAGGGAAACCAATTATTTATTGGGCCACACAGAATCCCTATCAGCAAATCGCATAAAGAAAACGTCTTTAAATTATTTAATACAATTTAACTAGCTAAAACACACTTCATGAAATACTATTACTTAGTCCTAAAAACAATCGTTTGCTTTTTTGGTGTAGTAGTTCCTTCTTGGTCTCAAACTTCTCCTTTAATCTCAGGAAAAGTAGTAGACCAAAATGACATACCCATCCCCGAAGTAACTGTAACTTCCAGCGTCAATGCTAATAAAAGCGCCACAGATTTTAACGGAAATTTCTCTATTGACACTCCTATTAATAGTCAATTAACATTCCTAGCATATGGTTTTAAAGAGCAGTCCATTACGATTACTTCTAAAGAGGAAATCGTAATCAAATTAATAGCAACTAATAGCACTTTCGAAGAAGTAGTTGTTACTGCCTTAAATATCCCTAAAGAAAAGAAACAGCTAGGATATGCTTCTCAAAAAATTGATGGCACTGTTATAGAAGCCACTAGAAACGAAAATCCGTTAAACGCTTTAGCTGGAAAAGTAGCGGGACTTCAAGTCTCTAATGCCTCTGGAAATTTAGGAGGTTCTACAAGAATTTTATTAAGAGGCCCTGGTTCTATTACTCAAAATAACCAACCCTTACTGGTTATTGACGGAATCCCTTTTGACAACAGTAATTTTAACGATATTATTACTCAAGAAGGTAGTGGTGGTAGAGATTTTGGCGACACAGGCTTTGACATTCCAACCAATGACATTAAAGACATTAATGTTTTGAAAGGAGGTGCAGCAGCTGCATTATACGGTTCTAGAGCGAATAACGGAGTGATCTTGATAACCACAAAAAAGGCTACATCTAAAAAACTTAGCATAGAGATCAATTCAGGAATTAATTTTACTGAATTGAATGTTACTCCTCAATTCCAGACTCAATATGGAGGAGGAAATACAGATACCTTTGGAACAGAAATTATAGATGGACAAGAATTTGAAGTAGTTGATTATGCTAATGACGTATCTTGGGGTCCAAGATATGATGCTAATAGAAATGTATTGCATTGGGATAATGTAGATCCCGAATTCCCTAATGAATATTTGCAAGCACGCCCATGGGTATATCCAGAAAATGATGTCTTTTCTTTTTTCAGAACTGCAAAAACATTAAATAACAATATTGCTATTTCCCAAGCTTATGATAAAGGAAATTTTAGATTTTCGCTAGGACATATAGAACAAGAAGGTATTTTCCCTAATAGTAAATTAGACAAAACTAATGTTGGATTAAAAGGAAGCCTTAAAATCACCAAAAAACTTACATTAAATGCCGGTATAAATTTCACAAGAACAAATGGGTTTAACAGACCTACATCGGGTTACGACACCGAAAATAGCTTACTGGTAAGAATGCTTCTATTTAGCCACACTCAATTGGACTACAGCAGGCTAAGAAATTATTTATATCCCGACGGCACTCAACGCACTTGGAATAGAGTTTCTGCTTTTGATCGTTCTCCTCAATTTTATGACAACCCTTTTTGGACAGTATTCGAAAACACTGCTGAAGACACTCGAAAACGTTGGTTTGGAAACATTAATCTTAATTATGAATTTGATGAACACTGGGCTATCAACGCTAAACTATATAGTGATACCTATACCACAGATATCGACAATAGAATAGCTCTCGGATCTGTATCACTTTCTAGATATCAAGAACGAAAAGAAGAGTTTGAAGAATATAACTACGAAGCTAATATTAATTACAAAACAACTTTAAAAGATCTCTTTAAAGTAAATGCTTTTGTAGGTGTTAACCGAAGAGATGTCACTAGAACATCTAATTTTGCAACAACACTTGGCGGGTTACAAGCCCCCAATATATACACTCTTGAAAATGGTGTAGAGGGCTTCTCTAGAGATCAACCTATAGAAAGTCCCGAAGTCATCAATAGTGTTTTTGGAGGAGTAACTTTGGGATACAATGATTTCTTGTTTTTAGATTTAACGGGGAGAAATGATTGGTCTTCTACCTTACCTACGGACAATAACTCTTATTTCTACCCTTCAGCATCTACTAGTTTTATATTTTCTAAACTACTAAATGCTCCTTGGATTTCTTTTGGAAAACTTAGGCTTGCTACAGCTCTTGTTGGAAACGCAACAGAACCTTTTAGGACACAAAATACTTTTAGAAGAAGTAACGACTTCTTAGGAACTCCTAGATTTTCGGTCCCTTCTCAAAACTCCAACCCTTTTCTTAAACCAGAAGAAAAAACTAGCTATGAAGTCGGTTTAGAGATGAGTTTCTTAAAAAATGTTATCGGATTTGACCTTACCTATTATGAAGAAATTACAGAAAATCTAATTACTCCTCTTGGTGTTGATGGAAGCTCGGGGTTTATTTCTCAAATTGCTAACACTGGGCGTTTATCAAACAAAGGTATAGAAGCCATTGTCAATTTTAAACCCATAGACACTAAAGACTTTACCTATAATCTTACTTGGAATTTCTCTAAAAACACCAATAAACTGGAGAAACTGAACGACCAAGTAAAATCGCACAATCTAGGTTTCTTACCTTTTGATGTCCTTCTAACAGCCGAAGAAGGCCTTAGCTATGGACAGATCAGGGGAACTAACTTTGTCTTTGACAACCAAGGAAATAAAGTCGTTGGTGAAGACGGTAATTACTTAGCTACTCAAAACTTTGAAAACTTGGGAAGTATTTTACCTGACTATAACATGAGCTTCATAAACAGTATACGTTATAAGAATCTAAATCTACGAACACAAATAGATGTACAAGAAGGTGGCCATTACAGGTCTTTAACTCATGAATTTGGACGAAATGGCGGACTTCTAGAAGAAACCGCTGCAAATGGTATTCGAGAAAACGGACTGATCGTTGATGGAGTTCAAGGAGATGTCACTTTTAATAATGATGGTACATACACTGTCACTAATACAAGACAAAATACAACTAGAGTATCTGCAAGGTCTTATAACGAAAACTTCTTCAATGGGCCTAAAGCTCAGAATGTATTTAGGTCTGACTATGTAAAGCTTCGCGAAGTGAGTATTAGTTATGATTTCCCTATAAAAAACAAATTGCCTTTCAATGGAATACAATTTAGTATATACGGAAGGAATTTATTGACTTGGGGACTTGATAATAAACATGTAGATCCAGAAGTGGCATCTACAGGTAGTGGAAATATTCAAGGTTCTGAAGGAGGAAGCATTCCTTCTACAAGAACTTATGGCGCTAACTTAAAAATACAGTTTTAACAAATGAAAACACTTCTAAAATATATATACTGTTTTTGCATCATTGCTTTTTCATCTAGTTGTGATAATGATTTTGAAGAAATCAATACCAATGACAACGAACCGACAATTGCTCCTACCAATACGATATTTAACAGTGCAACAAGAACTCTAATAAACAACAGTAGAGATGCGTCAACTTCAGGATCTTTAGGCCTCCTCTTATCTCAGTATACAGGGCAACCTACTAATAATTTTCAAGATCGTTACAGATTTGATGATGTATCCCTTATCAACTTATGGGAAGGTCTATATCTAGCTGCCAATAACTTTAAAACTATTATTGACATAAACACGTCGGCAAGTACAAAAGACGATCAAATTATTGTCATAGACCACGGAAGCAATGAAAACCAAATTGCGGTTTGTCGTATCATGTTATCTTATATTTTCCATCAATTAGTAGATACCTATGGAGATGTGCCTTATTATTCTTTTGGAAATTCAACTTCAGAATTCCAAGCATTACAGGGAATTAATAATTTGGCTCCCGTATTTGCCGATCAAGATGCTATTTATAAAGATTTACTAAAAGAACTAAGAGAAGCTGCTGATCAAATAGATATAAATAGTCCTGTATTTAGTAGTGGTGGTGATAATATCTATAATGGAGATACCGCTAAATGGAAAAAATTAGCAAATTCATTAATACTTCGGATTGCCAATCGTTACAAATCTGTAGATGGAACTATTTCTATGGAGGCAATTAATACTGCTCTAGCATCAGGAGTATTCGAATCTAACGAAGATAATGCTATACAAGCATTTGAGGCTTCCGCAGAAACAGGCAACCCTCTGTTTGTTAACTTTGTACAAACCCCACTATTCAACATAGTTGTAACTAACAATTTCATCAATTTACTAAAAGGCGAGGTCGGGTTTTCATTAGATCCTAGACTATTTAAATTTGCTGCTCCGACCTTTGCAAGAAGATCTAGTATTTTATCGGACGGTATTTATGCTGATGTGGACGGATTTGAACTTCCTGCTGAATTTGCTGAAGATTATATCGGTATTCCTTATGGTTATGACGAAGGAGATAATGATATTTCTTTATTTTTCAGAGACCTTTATTCTGAATTAAGTATTGACGTTTTATCACCAGATAATGGCGAAGTAATTATGGAATATGCAGAAGTTGCATTCATTCTTTCTGAATTAAATAACTGGAATCAATCTAATTACGAACAGGGAGTCACAGCATCTATGGAACGCTGGGGTATTTCGGGGCAAGAAATTATCGATTTTGTAAACACATTACCACCAGCATCTGAAGAAACAGTCCTTACCCAAAAGTATATTGCACTGTTTATGCAACCTTGGGAATCTTGGGCAGAGTATCGACGTACAGGTTTCCCTGAAACAATTATTAAACCTGGAGATGAAATCGCTCATGACCCTATTCAACTTGACGATGTATTTTTCTTTTTTGGATTCGAATTAGATCCAACTTATATTTTTGAACCTTCAGCAAATATTGATGATGTTCCTTCGAGGTTAACATACCCTAGTACCACTCAAAACTCCAATGGTGATAATAGAGCTAGTGCCGTAGAAAAACTCAGCAACGGAGATCAATTGGACAGTAAGTTAATTTGGGATAACAATTAGTCTATTAAAAAACACTTTACTAATAAATGGCAGTCATTCACTAAAAAATGACTGCCATTTACTTTTTTAAAGACAATCATACTACACTGCTTCATTAGATTTGAAGTAGTAACCTTATTCACATTCTAAATTCGCATGAAGTACTTGGGTTAGGTGACATGCAATTTGGAAGTATGAAAACAAAATTACTTCCCGGCAGAAGATTCTATATTTATGGGGAATATTAGAACTTCTGCCTTTTTTTCAAAATTTGTGTTATGTACTTTAGCTCAAATTTTATTTTGAATGAAAATCCTATTACTTAGCGATACGCACAGTTATATTGATGAACGCATATTACATTATGCTTCGGAAGTCGATGAAGTATGGCATGCTGGTGACATAGGTGATTTGTCTGTAACAGATCAATTACAAAAAGTAGCTCCCTTAAGAGCCGTATATGGTAATATTGATGACCACAAGATTCGAGCTTCTTTCCCGCTTAACAATCGTTTTACAATAGAAGGTGTAGATGTTTGGATCACTCATATTGGTGGATATCCTCCTAAATATAATGTCAATACTCGTGATGAGATAAAAAAAAATCCTCCTAAGCTTTTTATTTGTGGACATTCACACATCTTGAAAGTAATACCTGACAGTAAATTAGGGTTATTGCATATGAATCCTGGAGCATGCGGCAAACATGGGTTTCATAAAATGAGAACTATGTTACGATTTGAAATAGAAAAAGCTGAAATTAAAAATCTAGAAGTAATCGAATTAGGCGCTAAATGAATCACTACGGATCAGAAGATCTATAATTTCAGTTACGGTTGAAAGTCTTTTTCTATTTTCTAACTTATTGCTATAGGCTAAAAAATCTATCTAATGCTTAATGCATATAACCATAGATTAAATTTCTAGAAACTAAAAGTGAGATGCACCAAAGGACGTCCTTTTAACTATCCCTAAAGGCAATAATACGATTTGCGAACAAAAATTTCGCATATACCTTGTTTCTTTTTCTACTATTCTTGCGTTAAAAAATAAAACAATAGCAAATGCTATTGTTTTATTTTTCGCCTTAGTCTAGCGAAAAATAAATCAATCTATTGATACGAAATTCTTATCCGAAAATCGTATAAACTATTCAATAAGCTTTTCTAGGGTTTCTTCTTCATTTTCAATGATAATATTCCATTGTTGGTTTTCATCTTTATTTAAAAGAAAGAATAATTCTGAAATCAATCTATTTTCTGCATTATCAATAAAGTCTGACGTTGAAATCTGATTATGCATTCGTTTCCTGACTTCTTTATCTATCTTATTGTAATCTTCAGCTTTAAATGGGTTTAAGTATCCTTGTTCAATATCGTAATATTCTAAAGAGGGATAGATATTTAAATCTACTTCGGGTATATCTGTCAATACAATAGTATTGGTCGTTTGATCGACAAAATAATTAAGTGCTCTTAAGTCATAAGATAGCGTTGCCTTTGCCTTTACTAAAACGACAGCTTTCTTTTCGGCTGTTAACCAATCTACATAGTATTTTTTAGCATCTTTATAAGTAATCACATCCGAGAAATGCCCTTCGGTCACAATCAATTCACTAACATTTTTTAACTGTTCTTGAATTAGATTTGTTGAATTTATATCTGAACCTTCCTTCGGCTCTTGGTATTTAAAAATTAGATAAAAAATCAATAAGCCTATCCCAATACCTATTAACAAATTTTTCATGAATTGTTTTTCATAAAGGTACTTCTAAACTTTTATTTTTCTATCTCAGGAGGATATTTTGCTAAGACTGCTGTAACAATTTCATTAATTCGCTCTGTTTTTGCTTCAGGGCCATCAGCTAGAGGTGCTTTCCCTATTCCTTGCCAAATAAGTTCATTCTTTTCTGCATCAATCAAATCTATTACAAGTACTCCTTCAATGGTTTCGTATGTATTGTAAAAGTTATTTCCATACCAAAATGGACTCCACCAGCCCCACCCAAATCCATATCCGTAATTAGGAGCTACCTGTACATTTTTCTCTGCCTTAGTCGTAAAATTGATCAACAAGTCAGGAGTATTTGATTTAACTAACCCCTTTTCTGCTAAATTTTTATCTATAGCTCTTAGAATACGTTTTTTATCTAGATCATTAATATCTACTTTATCAATACCTGTTTTATAAAAACCAAAAGATTTATAATTCGCAAAAACAGCTTTGGTATCATAATCCGATTTTACTTGTACTGTAGCACAAGATGTTAATAGAAAAAGGCTTGCTAACATTGAAAAACAAATAAATCTCATAATACAACGCTTTAAAATTACTTGACTATAATATAATCAATAACTATACCACTAGCACTCAATATTTTCTTAAAATACATTGAAAAGCCAACCTTTATAATGTATTTTGAGATAAGAGCCAAAAAAGCCTTAATTTTGCTCCCTATTTTCAAACACCCATTTTCATGAGTACCATTGTAGCCATAGTAGGTAGACCAAACGTAGGAAAATCTACATTTTTCAATAGAATGATACAACGCCGTGATGCCATCGTTGATGCTGTCAGTGGTGTTACTCGTGATCGCCATTATGGTAAAAGTGAGTGGAATGGTAGAGAATTTTCCCTTATCGATACTGGTGGATATGTTCTCGGTAGCGATGATATTTTTGAAGCTGAAATTGACAAACAGGTAGAACTAGCCATTGACGAATCGGATGCCATCGTTTTTGTAGTAGATGTTGAAGCGGGTATTACTGGTATGGACGAAGATGTGGCAAATTTACTACGCAAAGCTAAAAAGCCTGTTTTTCTTGTGGTAAACAAAGTTGACAATGCAATGCGTGTCAATGATGCTGTTGAGTTCTACAGCCTAGGTTTAGGGGAATATTATTGTATTTCTAGTATCAACGGAAGTGGTACAGGCGAATTATTGGATGACTTAGTAAAAGCGCTACCTGAAAAAGAAGAAAAAGAAGAAATTGATTTACCTCGTTTTGCTGTCGTTGGAAGACCAAATGCGGGAAAATCTTCATTCATTAACGCTCTAATCGGCGAGGAACGAAATATCGTTACTGATATCGCTGGTACAACTAGAGATGCTATTGACACTAAATACAACCGATTTGGTTTTGACTTCAATCTTGTAGATACTGCCGGAATTCGTAAAAAATCTAAGGTAAAAGAAGATTTAGAATTTTATTCGGTAATGCGATCTGTTCGAGCTATCGAACATGCCGATGTATGTTTAGTAGTTGTTGATGCTACACGTGGCTTTGATGCGCAAATTCAAAACATATTTTGGTTAGCAGAACGCAATAGAAAAGGGATTGTTGTTTTGGTAAACAAGTGGGATCTTATCGAAGAAAAATCTAGTAACACCCCTAAAGAATTCGAAGCACACATTAAAAAACAGCTAGAACCCTTTACTGATATCCCTGTTGTTTTTATTTCTGCATTAACTAAACAACGCATATTTAAGGCTATTGAAACAGCTGTTGAGGTATATCAAAACCGATCTCAGAAGATAAAAACAAGTGTAATGAACGATACTATGTTACCTATTATCGAAAATTACCCTCCACCTGCATATAAAGGAAAATTTGTAAAAATTAAGTACTGTATGCAACTCCCAACACCGCAACCGCAATTTGTATTCTTTTGTAACTTACCTCAATACATTCGAGATCCTTACAAAAGGTACGTAGAGAACCAGCTTAGAACACAATTCGATTTTACGGGAGTGCCTATTCAGATTTATTTTAGGAAAAAATAAAGTTAAGAAATCGACAACCACTCTACTTAAGTATTGTTTGTTAATGACACAAAATTTAACATAAATTCCTACATTTAACACTTATATAACATATAAAACACAAGAAACTAGCACTATTTTTATACACTTTAACTAGTATCTAAGTAATTCACCTAAAACATAGGTACTTAGGATGGAAAACTCTTTATTGTATCCTATCTTTGCACCGTCAATGAAACAATGATGATGAATTTACTTAAGCTTGTATCTATTTTTTTAATGTTAACCACTAGTGTTTCCGCACAACGTATGGTTAACACTGTAGTATGGCAAGCACAAACTAAAAGCGGTGGACTGTTCGTTGGTGTTGCGAAAAACAGATATGATGCTCGTAATACGATCAAAGAATTAAAAGTTGATAAAGCAGGAACTAAATATGAATTTCACTTTACTGATATTCAAATTGTACCTGTTTCTATTTCTAATAAATATAGAAATGCAGCAGAATCTTTCAAAAGTGATCACCCTATTTTAAAGTACAAGTACATATCAAAAATAGAGTTAATTGCTTTAGAATATGTTAAAGACAATGACCTTCATATGGCAATTAGTTTTTATAAAAATGCTAGTAGAGTAAAAAATACTGATTTAGTAAAAACTCACTTAGCACGATTACACACAAACTACACCAAGTTTATGTTTAATCCTGAAAGCCCGGAAACGATAGTAACATTATCCTCTCCTAGCCGTTTGTAACAAAGAATTTATTTAAATACCCTTCTATAAACAAAAAGCATTCATTTTAAAATGAATGCTTTTTGCTTTTATTAAATGAATCACTGTGGATTAGAAGATCCATAGTTTCGGTTACGTCGAAAGCCTTTTTCTTTTTTCTAGCTTATTGCTATAAGCTATAGGCTGCATGAATCTATATAATACGATTTGCTGATAAGAATTTCGTATTAATATGCTGAATTATTTTTTAGGAAATAAAAAAACTGCCTTAAAATATTGAATCCCTCAATTTAAAACTAATAGGATAAAATATTTTCAGGCAGCTTTTATGCTAACTGATATCTTATTAAGCGATACTTACGAAAAGTCCTTCTTCTTTCTTTTCTACTTTAGCTATATTGCTTTTAGTTAATTCTTTTATAGTCTTATCCCATTTTTTATTAGAAAGCCCTGATGCCGCTTTTAAATCATTTAAAAGCAACTGTTCTTCTTTCTTCAACAATTCTAGAACACCTTTAGCATCATCACTAATTGCGACTTGTTTTACTTCTGGCTTCATTTGAGGAAAAAACAATACTTCTTGAATGGATTGGTTGTTGGTCAAATACATTATTAATCTGTCCATTCCAATTCCTAATCCTGAGGTAGGAGGCATACCATACTCAAGGGCTCTAATGAAGTCTTGATCAATAAACATTGCTTCATCATCTCCTTTTTCCGATAACTTTAGTTGCTCTTCAAAACGTTCTCTTTGATCAATAGGATCATTTAACTCCGAATAAGCATTCGCTACTTCTTTTCCACAAATCATCAATTCGAAACGCTCCGTTAATTCGGGGTTATCTCTATGGGTTTTACACAATGGAGACATTTCTTTAGGGTAATCTGTAATGAATGTTGGCTGTATGTAGTTTCCTTCACATTTTTCACCAAACATTTCATCAATTAATTTCCCTTTTCCCATGGTATCATCTACCTCGATGCCCATACCTTTTGCAGCTTCTCTTAACTCATCTTCAGATTTCCCAGTAATGTCAAAACCTGTAAAATGCTTTATAGAGTCTGCCATAGTCACACGAGCATACGGAGCTTTAAAGTCAACTTTATGTTCTCCAAAAACAGCTTCTGTTGTACCATTAACGGCAAGAGCACAATACTCTAATAATTGTTCGGTAAACTCCATCATCCAATTGTAGTCTTTGTAAGCTACATAGATTTCCATAGCCGTAAATTCTGGATTATGAGTTCTGTCCATTCCTTCATTACGGAAGTTTTTAGAAAATTCATAAACCCCTTCAAAACCACCAACAATAAGCCTTTTTAAATATAGCTCATTGGCAATACGCATGTATAAAGGAATATCTAATGAATTGTGATGTGTTATAAATGGGCGTGCCGATGCTCCTCCTGGTATAGGTTGTAATATTGGTGTCTCAACTTCAAAATATTCGCGATCATTAAAAAACTGACGCATTGCGTTGAATAACTTCGTACGCTTTACAAAAATCTCTTTTATTTGAGGGTTAACAGCTAAATCGGCATAACGCTGACGATAACGTAGCTCTGGATCTACAAAACCATCATATGTATTTCCTTCACTATCTGTTTTCGGTAACGGAAGCGGCTTCAAGGCTTTACTTAATAATGTAAAGTCCTTTACCATTACCGTCTTCTCTCCTACCTTTGTTGTAAACAACTCTCCTTCTACACCAATGAAATCACCAATATCTAATAATTTCTTATAAACGTCATTATACAATTCCTTGTCCTCTCCTGGGCATATTTCATCCCTGTTAAAGTAAACTTGAATACGTCCTTTACCATCTTGTAATTCGGCAAAAGATGCTTTTCCTTGAATACGACGCGACATCAAACGTCCTGCAATTATCACTTTTTTCCCTTCTTCAAATTGCTCTTTAATGTCTTTCGAGGAAGAATCCACTGGGTATAATGCAGCAGGGTATGGTTCTATACCTTTACTGCGAAGTATATTTAACTTCTCTCTACGTACGATTTCTTGTTCTGATAATTGCATATTCAAAATTTAATCCCCTATTAGGGTAACGATTCTTGAAGCTTCATTCGAAGCTATCATTCTCATAACTTTTTAACTTACTTTTATATCATCAAAACAAAAGCAAATCGATGGCAAAGATAATAATTGGCTTTTGAGTTATTCAATTATTAGGTTAATGAATAATGGCTAATTTTAGAAATAAATTGCAACTTCATGATCAAACTTATTTTTCTTTACTTTTTTATTCTTTTTTCAGCTTTTCAAATGATAGGACAAGACATGAATACGATCTCTCAAAAAGAAGAAAGTATCGAACGAGGTTATAACGTTTACAAAAAAGACTGTAAGATTTGTCATAAACCCGATGGATTAGGTAAATCAAATAAATACCCTCCTCTAGCAAATTCAGATTGGTTATTTAAAAATCCTGCTAAAGCAATAGAAGCTATTAAATATGGCCTTGAAGGTGAAATTATAGTAAATGGCGTTTCCTATAATGAAAAAATGAAACCTAGATCTTTGTCTGATCAACAAATTGCAGATGTAATGAATTATATATTAAATAGCTGGGGGAATTCATATGACAATACAATCCAACTATCAGATATAATACAGAAAACAGAATAGCTGTACTGGTATGTATTAAAAAAGGAGAATTACTTTTTCGCAAAGATTATTTCTTCTTTAAAATAAGGTATTTCTTTAGTACTTCCATCACTATAGAAAATAGTCTTAGAACCATCCGAAACTACTTTAAATTTTTGATTCGTAGCACTTCCTCTATTTTCCTCCTCAAGTAATACAACATTTACCATCTCCACTTCTATAAGTTCTTTTATAGCTAGCTTCGTCTTTTCAATAGTAAGCAATTCTTCTTTTTCAGACGAAGCAAAAACAGTTAAGTCTTTTGTTGACTGGAGTTTTTCTTTTAGTTGATCCTTTACCTTTTGACCCAAAGTTTCGTATTTTAAAATTCCATTTGAATTTATTTTTAATTGATCTGTACCCAAACAGATAAAAATCTTATCAGAAACTTGATTTAAATTTTCCAGTAAATTGACATTTGCAATTTCATTTAACACATCCATAATATTTCCCTATTTCACATAAATTTATAGAATCTACTTCTAATTCATTAAAAATTTAAAGCATATATTAACAAAACTAGATTAACTTCTTTATTTCACGTTCTATGATCACTCTAATCCCAGGGCTTAAGGTTTCTAAATAATATTCCGTTGTGAAATGTTTAATTTCTTGTTGAATTTCTGGATAAGGTTCTGCAATCTTCAACAACATCCAAAAAGCTCTAGTCCTTGTAGAAGGTATCTTTTTCACATCTTCCCATAATGTCATGCATTTATCAAATAACCTTCCTTCTTGTTCTTCATTTAATTGCATTTTATCTAACACAATTAGAACTTGTCTTTGATGCCCATCGTGATGTAACTCAAGTAAAATATTAATATAGTCATCAACTAAAGGTTTTACTAGTACATCATCCTTTTTCATCAAGTGTCCAACTAACAAAGTGCTTCGCCAAGCATTTGAGTATTCTAAATTCAAAGAAGCCTCTAATAACAGTTCAAATAATTCAAAATGCTTATTTACATAACGAATCATTGCTTCCTTCTTTCGAAAATTACTAAAAATATAATCTATGGATGTGCAATTTATTTCACTCATATTCGACAACAAATGACTACAAACATCATTAAACAAGTAATTACCGATTAAAACTCTTGTCAATTATGATGTTTGCAATGTTCAATTTTTAATCAATATACCATGAGTACATTAAAAAACAAAGTACAATTAATCGGTCGCTTAGGACAGGATCCTGAAATTATTACTCTAGAAAGCGGAAAAAAATTAAGCAGATTTTCTATTGCTGTAAATTCTGGTTATACAGATCAAAAAGGAAATCGAGTAGAAAAAACAGATTGGTTTACAATTACTAACTGGAATAAAAAAGCCGATTTTTCAGAAAAATATCTTTATAAAGGAAAAGAAATTGCTGTAGAAGGAAGACTTAGCACTCGAACATACGAAACTCCTTCTGGCGAAAAGCGCTACACTATGGAAATCGTTAGTGATGAAATCTTATTACTTAGTGATCCTAAAAACTCATAAATGGATACTGTTGCTGTATCTTTTCAATTTTGCCTTGAAGTGAAGCCTCAAAATTTTGATGTGCTTCACTTTGAGGATTAAAAGGCCTATGCATTAGTCCTCTTTGAATTTCTGAAACTTTCTTAAGCGTTTGCTGTGTCTCTTCTTTGAATAAAAAAGTAGCTGTAAAATGTTTCCAGACAAAGTCTATCGCTTGCTCATTAGGGTGAAGCATATCTTCCTTAAAAAAACGGTAATCCCTAAGGCAATCTATCACTAATTCATATGTAGGGTAATAATCAACAAATTCCATATCAGAAATTAATTGAGCTGTAGTAGATAATAACTGAGCCTTACTTCTATTATTCTCAATTAACCCATCTTTGATATGACGCACTGGAGATACCGTAAGGATAATATGTAGAGAAGGGTTAAATCGCTTCAATCTTTTAAATACTTCACTAAAGTTCGACGCAATCTCTTCTTGACTACTCAGCCTCTTCTGAAAGACCTGTTGAGATACCTTATGGCAGTTTGCTACAATTTGTTCACTTGCCTTATGTTTATATCCCCATGCGGTTCCTAAAGTTAAGACTAAGTGAGTCGCTTCCTTTAAAAACTGACTTGCAGCGATTACTTGGTCATTAATAGCCTTCAGTAAAACCGCTTTATTGATATGACTAAAGTCAGAATGTAATTCGAAACTTTGCCAACGTTCATTGGCATAAAAAAGATCTTGCTCTTCAAATAAGTCTCTCTCTATACATCGCTTAAGCAATTTCATCAATGGTAATGGATGAAAAACGATACCTAAAGGATTAACTAGACTTGGAATTTTATGATCCTTAAACTTTTCTCCTATATTTTCTGCAAAACAAGAACCTAAAAATGCTACTTTCGAATCATATGTAATTGGAAAGCTAGACGCTTTAGGAGGTAATTGTAGAAAAAAAGGTTGCATTTAGGCTTGCTTTAAAATCGCTTTATTTATATCCGAAACTAATTTGGGTCCGCTGTAAATAAACCCTGTATATACCTGAACTAGTGTAGCGCCAGCATTCAATTTTTCTAAAGCATCTTCGGCGGTATGAATTCCTCCTACTCCAATAATAGGGAAGGTTCCATTGCTCTTATCTGATAAATACTTGATTACTTTCGTAGACGTTGCTGTTAAAGGCTTACCGCTTAAACCTCCATTACCTATTTCATTAAGCCGTTCACTTGACGTCTTTAGTCCTTCTCTTGACGTTGAAGTATTACTAGCAATGACTCCATCGAGTTTTGTTTTTTTCACCAACTCTACAATTTCATCTAACTGCCCTTCATTTAAATCTGGAGCAATCTTTAATAAAATTGGTTTTTGCAGGCTAAATTTCTGATTGGCTTCTTGTACCGCTGCAATTAATTCTTCCAGATAATCCTTGTCATTCAGCTTAGCATGACTAGAAACATTGGGACAGCTGACATTTAATACAAAATAATCTACATAAGGGTACAAGCCATTAAAACATTCTAAATAATCGATGGTATAATCTTCTGGTTTTGTTTGGGTATTTTTCCCAATATTCCCACCAATAATAAGTTTGCCTTTATTCGTTTTTAACTGTTCAATAGCTGCTGCTAAGCCTTCATTATTGAACCCCATTCGATTGATGATTCCTTGATCATCAACTAAACGAAAGAGTCTTTTCTTTGGGTTTCCTACTTGACCTTTAGGTGTCACCGTTCCTATTTCAATAAACCCAAAACCATAATTTGCCAACTCATTGTACAACACTGCATTTTTATCAAACCCAGCAGCTAGCCCAACTGGATTTTGAAACTTCAGTCCAAAAACCTCTCTTTCTAATCTAACATCATCTACCTTATACATTGCCTTATTCAAGCTTGCAACACCTGGTATTTTATGAATGAATTTAATAAGACTAAAGGTGAAATGGTGTACTTTTTCAGGGTCGAACTTAAAAAGTATAGGTCTAATTAGACTTTTGTACATGTGTGGAAAATTTATGCAAAAATACTACTTAAAAATTGCTAGCGCAATTTTTGCTGTAAGCTATAGGCTTTAAGCCCTAAGCTAATTACCTAAAGCCACAAAAAAACCTCTATTCAGAAAGAATAGAGGTTTTCAATATTTTATGTACTCCTAAAAAAGAAGTAAACTTTTACTTATGCATTTCCTTTAGCGTAATCTGCTAAGAATTTCTCTAAACCGATATCAGTTAAAGGGTGCTTTAATAAACCTTTAATAGAAGATAAAGGTCCAGTCATTACGTCCGATCCTAACTTGGCACAGTTTACAACGTGCATCGTGTTACGTACAGATGCAGCTAAGATTTCAGTTCCGAATCCGTAGTTATCATATACTGTACGAATCTCATCGATTAAGTTTAATCCATCAGTAGAAATATCATCTAAACGTCCTAAAAATGGAGAAACATAACTAGCACCTGCTTTAGCAGCTAAAAGCGCTTGACCAACAGAAAATACTAGAGTTACGTTTGTTTTGATTCCTTTATCAGAAAAATATTTACAAGCCTTTACTCCAGCTTCAATCATTGGTAACTTTACAACAATTTGTGGGTTTAATGCAGCTAATTCTTCTCCTTGTTTGATCATTCCTTCATAATCTGTAGCGATTACTTCTGCAGAAACATCTCCCTCTACGATCTCACAAATTGCCTTGTAGTGATCAAGAATATTTTTCTCTCCAGTGATTCCTTCTTTAGCCATCAAAGATGGGTTAGTAGTTACACCGTCTAAAACTCCAAGGTCTTGAGCTTCCTTAATCTGCTCAAGATTAGCTGTATCAATAAAAAATTTCATTTTTCTAATTTTGAATAATTACTATTGCCACCAAAATTACAACTTATAATGATTAAGCAATAATTTTTCGAAGGTTTTATCGGGTAGTAAACGTTTTAATAACACAGAAACTTTCTGCATAAATGCTCCCGATTTATAATGAATCTTAGGAGATTTTTTATTCATGATCTTTTCAATCAAGACTCCTACTTCTATAGGATCTCTTCCTTCATCCACATGTTCATCCATTAAATCTAATGACATCTGGTATTTAGCTTCATAATCCGAGCCCTTAATTACAGGCGCATGATATCTACCTCCACAGATATTAGTTGCGTAATCTCCAGGTGCTAAATTGGTAATTTTAATACCAAAACTTTTAGTTTCCATACGCAAAGCTTCAGTAGTAACTTCTAATGCAGCTTTCCCTGCACTATAAATCCCCCTAAAAGGCAATCCCATATACCCTGCAATTGAAGTTGTGTTAATTACAAGACCACTTCGCTGTTTACGCATCTGCGGCAATACTGCTTTGATCACTCGTAAGGCACCAAAATAATTGGTTTGAAAATGCTTTTCTATTTCTTCTTCTGGAATTTCTTCAACAGGCCCTGTAATACCAACACCCGCATTATTGATAAGTACATCTATTTGTCCTTCCTTGGTTATTAGTGCTTCAACTGCTTGTAAAATCGTTGCCGATTTTGTTACATCCATTTCTAATAGTGGAAAATCTGTAAAGTCTGGATATTTAGTTAAAGAACGTGTAGTCCCGTAAATCGTATGCCCTTTAGACTTTAGATAATTACCAGTAGCTCTACCAATACCTGAAGAACCACCTGTGATAAGAATAACTTTTTTTGTCATGCTTTCTTCGCCTAGCAATAACCACTAAGCATTTTAGAAATTATTAATACTTTCAAAAGTAATGTTCTAGAAATAAAATTGGAAGTGGAGACGTAAATAAAAGGCATAAAAAAAGGCAAGCTACCTACATCACACTGCTACGACCATATACCCTTGCTGCGTTCCCACCCTGGGGGATTCTACAGGAGCTAGTTGTGTAGGACTTGCCAGCTGCAAATATACGATGCTTTTTCAAATTTATAAACAACGAACTTCAGTTTTCTAAATCTTTTATAAATTTTAATATCTTGGACATCCAAATAAAAAACAAGATGAAATTTAAAAACTTCTTAATAGCATGCATTTTAGCACTTTCTTTTATCCAATGTGGAAGCTCTAAAAAACCATTTCAATTTACGATTGAAACGGGACAAGAAGACCATAAATACCATCTAGGAGAGACCTTAACTGCTAATATTATTACAAAGGACAAACGCCCAATCCAAAAAGTAATCTATAATTTTCAAGGAATCAACAAAGAAGTACAAGCTTCCGAATCGTTATCATTAAAACTAGATAACCTTCTACTAGGAGTACACCCTATAAAAGCAACGGTATTTACTGAAGGTGGTAATTTTACTAGCATTGCTAACATCACTGTATTAAACAACAAAACACCTAAAGTATATTCTTATGAAATAGTGAATACCTATCCTCACAATACCAAACACTATACTCAAGGATTAGAAATTAAGAATGGAATTCTTTATGAGAGTGCGGGGCATTTCGGTGCATCGAAATTACTTAAAAAGGAGCTGGTCACTGGAAAAACAATAAAAGAACATGCTTTCGAAAAAAAATATTTTGCAGAGGGCATTACTATTGTTGATGATAAACTTCACCTTTTAACATGGAAACAACACCTAGGGTTTACATTTGACTTAGAGACGTTAAAACAAGAAGGAAGTTTCGAATATGATAAAAGCAAAGAAGGTTGGGGTATTTGCTTTGATGGTAAAAACACGATCTACAAGAGTGATGGAACCACCAAAATATGGAAATTAGACGCTAAAACTTTAGAAGAAAAGGGATACATACAAATCACTACTAATAAGTCTATTAAGAAAAAATTCAATGAACTAGAGTGGGTTAATGGTAAGATCTATGCTAATACTTGGATGAAAGACGGAATAGCCATCATTAACCCAGAAAATGGAGCTATAGAAGGAATTATTAACTGTAAAGGCTTAAGAGAAAAAGTAGGCGTTTCTTCTGAAGATAATGATAAAGTATTGAATGGTATTGCTTACAAGAAAGATACGGATCAATTATATATCACAGGTAAATATTGGAAATCACTATTTGAAATTAAAGTTATAGAATAGTTTATTCAGTATAAAGTATTAAGTACATAGTATTAAGACCTATTCTATGTAGTGTTGACGCAATAATTAGTTCAATTATAACATTTAGAATAACTTTGAACTTTAAACCTTGAATTTGATGGACATCAATAATATACCCAACATAAAAAACACCAATAGCAATAACTTCTTTTTATTAGCTGGTCCTTGTGCCATAGAAGGTGAAGAAATGGCCTTGCAAATTGCAGAAAAAGTAGTCGAAATTACTTCAGAATTAAAGATTCCTTATGTATTTAAAGGTTCTTTTAAAAAAGCAAATCGTAGTCGTATCGATAGCTTTACAGGAATTGGAGATGAAAAGGCTTTAAAAATTTTACGTAAAGTTGGTGAGACTTTTGATATCCCGACAGTAACCGATATTCACACCAATGAAGATGCGGCCAAAGCTGCTGAATATGTAGATATTTTACAAATCCCTGCTTTTTTAGTGCGTCAAACAGATTTAGTGGTTGCCGCAGCAAACACAGGGAAAACAATCAACTTGAAGAAAGGACAATTTATGAGTCCCGAAGCCATGCAACATGCTGTGCGCAAAGTAAAAGATAGCGGTAATGAAAATGCCATGATTACCGATCGTGGAACCATGTTTGGATACCAAGATATGGTTGTAGATTTTCGTGGAATTCCTACCATGAAAGAGTATGGAACAACAGTATTAGATGTTACACATTCTTTACAACAACCTAATCAATCCAGTGGAGTAACTGGAGGTAGACCAGATATGATTGAAACTATTGCTCGTGCGGGTATTGCCGTTGGAGTAGATGGATTATTTATAGAAACACATTTTGATCCTGCAAATGCAAAAAGCGATGGAGCTAATATGTTACACCTTGACTATCTAAAAGGGGTATTGCAAAATTTAGTAGCAATTCGACAAACGATTATAAACTTTTAATCTCCACGAGATATTTCACTAAAAAAGCCTCAATTTCGAATTCGAAATTGAGGCTTTTTAGATAACCAACTAACTAAACTATTATTTATTATAAGCTTTACTGTTTCGCTTACATTATTATAGACGAGAAAGAGATCGTACAATTACAATTTTGATCAAAATTCTTTTGAAATGTTATATTTTTTATAAAAAAAGCACATATATCTGATATTTTTAGGCCATCAGCATAACTTTATTTCTTAATTCTAACACTTAAAATAAATTATGAAATCATTTAAAAATTGTGCTGCCCTAGCGATCTCTCTTCTTCTAGGAATCTCTGCTACTGCACAAAAAACAGATGCAAAATCGGCAAGTCTTTTACAATCATTAAAAAACACTATCGGAGGCTATGAAAAGCTCTCTGAAAAGAAAGACGTACAATTCAATTATGTCTATGACAATTTTGAAAAAGGAAAAGACGTATCTGTAGAGCGCTATATTTTTGATCAAGAACAATCGTATGGAGCTTATTCTACACATCAAATACATGTGTTACCTAAACAAGAAGGGGAAGCAATTCAAGCCTTAGTCAACAATGCTCCTTCGGTTAGTTTAAACGGAAAAACGATTACAGACCAACAAGCTGTAGGAACTGCTGCATTTTTAAGGAGGGTAAATATTTTTTGGTTTACAATGATGTATAAACTGCATGACCCTGGGACTATCTATAAACATTTAGGTACCGAAGATCACGAAGGAATTACTTATGACAAAGTAAGTCTTACTTATGATAATGGAATCACTAAAAAAACAAATGACGAGTATATTTTATATTTCAATCCAGAGACTCATTTGGTTGACTTGTTTTTCTTCAATATTGTAGACTTTGGAGTTGAAAAACCGATACTAAAAATGACTTTAGAATATCAAAATATTGATGGTGTTTATATTGCGACTACAAGAAAATCTTATGCTCCTAACAAAAAAGGTGAATATGAAATCGGCGGAGTATATTCTTCTAGTCAAATAAAATTTAATAACGGATTTACGATTGATGATTTAAAATAATCTACATTCTAAATAATACCAATTAAGTATTAAAACAAAAAAACCTCGATTTCAATTGAAATCGAGGTTTTTCCAACCAACTAACTAAACTATTATTTATGAATTTTTTCTATTGTTTTTTCTTCACATCTCTATAGACGTTATCTATATTAAAATATTACAGCTTTAACAAAAAAAAAATGACTTTCCACTTCTGGAAAGTCATTTTACTTATTTCAAAAAAGATATAAATCTTATTATTTACCAATATTATGTTGGTGACGAATAGATTCTTGGTGAATCGCATTATATACCTCAGTAATAAATTCTTCACTTAGACCTACTTGACCTCCTTCAGAAATTGATCTGTCACGGATTGAATTCCAACGATCATTTTGCAAAATCTGAACATTATTTTCAGCTTTTACTTTACCAATCTCATCAGCAATCTTCATACGCTTCGCCAATTGTTGGATAATTACCTCATCAGTAATATCAATCTTAGAACGCAATTCAGTCAATGCATGTTCGTAAGCATCTGATCCTCCTTTTTCTTTACGTACTTTCAAATCTTTCATGATTTGCACTAAAGTAGCAGGAGTAATTTGTTGCTTAGCATCAGACCAAGCATTATCTGGATCGTAATGCGTTTCGATGATCATTCCATCAAAATTTAAGTCTAAACCTGTTTGACATAAATCTTGAATGATATCACGACGTCCAGCAATGTGAGAAGGATCTAAGATCAATGGAAGATCTGGAAACTTCGCTTGCAAATCAATAGGAATTTGCCATTCTGGAATGTTACGATATTTTGTTTTCTCATAAGTAGAGAATCCTCTATGAATCACCCCTAAATTTTCCACATTACATGTATGGAAGCGCTCTACAGCTCCTAACCATAATGCTAAATCTGGGTTAATAGGGTTTTTTACTAAAACAGGTTGCTTGATACCTCGACATGCTTCAGCTATATCTTGTATAATAAAAGGAGAAACTGTACTACGAGCTCCAATCCACAAAATATCAACATCGTGTTCTAACGCTAATTCTACATGATTAGGATTAGCTACTTCCGTCGCTGTTAACATTCCTGTTTCTTGCTTAGCCGTTTGTAACCACTTTAAACCTAAAGCACCTACTCCTTCAAAGTTCCCCGGTCGTGTACGAGGTTTCCAAATACCAGCACGTAATACGTTCGCATCAGTATCTTTTAAGTCCTTTGCGATACGCACAACTTGCTCTTCAGTCTCGGCACTACAAGGGCCTGCAATTACTAATGGATGGTCTAGCTGATAAGCATCTAACCAATTTCTAAGTTCCTTCTTGTTTTCCATGCTTTAAGTTATTATTCTTTGGATTCTCTAAGCGACGCCAAAGATAGGTTATTTTAATCATCTAGTCATTAGTATTCAGTCCTTAGTCAATAGTATTTTTATTATTTATTAAATGCTATCTGCTAACTACTAAAGACTATTGACTAAGGACTAATTACTATTTCTCTATTCCTTTTAATATTTCTTTAATCCTGTTCGTGTCTTCCATTTCCTGAAAAATACTTGTATCATTCCCTTCTTCTATCAATTTTTTGAAACCACTCAAATTCTCGATATATTCATCCAAAGCTTCTAGTACATGCTTCTTATTTTGTTTAAAAATCGGTGTCCACATTGCTGGTGAACTCTTTGCCAAACGTACCGTAGAAGCAAAACCACTGCCTGCCATATCAAAAATGGCTTTCTCGTCTTTTTCTTTTTCGATGACCGTTTTCCCTAACATAAAAGAACTCACGTGAGAGAGATGAGACACGTAAGCTATATGCTTATCATGAGAAGCTGCATCCATATAACTCAATTTCATCCCTAAACGTTCGAAAATCTCCTGTCCTAACTTCAACTGGGCATCTCCTGTTTTTTCTGCTTCACAAATAATATTCGACTTCCCTTCAAACAATCCTTTCAATGCTGCTGTTGGTCCCGAAAACTCAGTCCCGGCTATAGGATGTGCTGCTAAAAAACTTTTTCGTTTTGGGTGATTTGCTACATTGGTACAAATTCCTTCTTTAGTAGAACCTACATCAAATACTAAACATTCATCAGTAACAACCTCTAGAACTTTCAATACCAAAGTTTTCGCTTTATCAACAGGAATTGCTAACACCACTACATCGGCAGACGATAACTCAGCAAAATGCGCTTTCTTATCAAGAAAACCTAGTTCAATAGCTTTATCTAAATGAGCTTCATTTTTATCCACCCCATAGATCATGGCATCTTCAAATTGTGCCTTGATATCGGTTACTATCGAACCTCCTATTAATCCTACTCCTATTACAAATACGTTCATTTGCTTGCTTTGCAAGCGCTATCAGCCACGAGCTTCAGGCTACGAGCTTACGCTTCACTATTTAAAATTTAATAAAAGCTTGGAGCTGGTAGCTCGAAGCTTGAAGCCATCGACTAAAGTCGACTTATTGCTTCCTCTATTTTATCTTCACTAATACACAATGAAAAACGGATATACCCTTTTCCTTGTGATCCAAAAATACTTCCTGGGGTAATGAAAATTGACTTATCATACAAAATCCCATCGATGAATGCTTCTGCATCGGTTATGCTTTCGGGTAATTTTGCCCAAACAAACATTCCCGTAGCATTTCGATCATAGACACATCCAAAATGATCTGCCATTTTCCAAATCAACTCACGGCGTTTTCTATAAATATCATTCATTTCTTGATACCAAGAATCACTTACATTTAAGGCCGCAATTGCTCCTTTTTGCAAGCCTTGGAACATTCCGCTATCCATGTTGGACTTTACCTTAAGTACTGCATTAATTTTTTCTGAATCTCCTAACACCATTCCAACACGCCACCCTGCCATATTGAACGTCTTACTTAATGAATTCAATTCTAATGCCACCTCTTTTGCTCCTTCAACACTTAGAATACTTAATGGCTTATCCGTTAACACAAAACTATAAGGATTATCATTTACCAAAAGGATGTCATTCGCTTTAGCAAAATCTATCAATTTTTTAAATTGTGCTTCCGTAGCTTCAGCCCCTGTAGGCATATGGGGATAATTAATCCACATCAATTTCACCTTGGACAAGTCTTGTTCTGCCAGTAAATTTAAATTAGGAAACCAACCTCCTTCGGCATTTAATTCATAATAAACAGGTACTGCTCCAATTAATTTCGTTACCGAAGTATAGGTAGGATACCCAGGATTAGGAATCAACACTTGATCTCCTTCATTAAGGTATGCCATCGAAATGTGCATGATCCCCTCTTTAGACCCCATTAAAGGCAATATTTCATTCTCTGGATTAATCGTTACGCCATATTGCTTTTGATAAAATAAAGCTATAGCTTCTCGCAATTCTGGCAACCCTTGATAGCTTTGGTATTTATGAGCCCCATCTACCAACACCGCCTGTGTGATACTTTCAATCACTTCTGCTGGCGGCGCCAAATCGGGACTTCCGATAGCCATATTAATAATAGGCTTCCCATCCAAAGCTAATTGTCTTACTTCTCTTAACTTTTTCGAGAAGTAATATTCCTCAACCGTTTCTAAACGTTTTGCAGTAACAATCCCCATTTACTTTTGATTTTGGTATTCTCCCAATATTTTTAATTCCGTTGCCATGATCTTCAAAATGGCAAGCGCTTTTTTATAATCTTCTAATTTCACGAAAGTCGTATCCACAAAAAAGGCATACTTCCAAGGTTGATCTATAACAGGTAATGACTGTATCTTCGTTAGATTGAGACTGCAATCACTCATTACATTAAGGACCGTTGCCAAACTTCCTCTTTTATGATCTAAAATAAATTTCAAAGATGCCTTATCGATTTTAGCCTCCTCTACTCCCGATTCCGATCTTTTATTCAGAATAAAAAAACGGGTGCTATTCGTTTTGATCGTCTGAATTTCTTCTGCTAGGACTTTCAATCCATAAATTTCAGCGGCTGTTTTACCAGCAATAGCTGCAATTCCTTTCAATTGATTTTTAGCAATTCGATCTGCTACCTCTGCTGTATCTGCATCTTCTATCAATTTGATGTGTGGATGGTTTTTAAAAAACTCTTTACACTGTAATAATGCCATTGGATGTGAATATACTTCTTTGATATCCAAAATTTCTTGACCATCCAAAGCCATCAAACAATGATGAATTGGCAAATAAAACTCACCACTAATGGTTAAATTATGTTCATCGATATAAGCATAATTAGGGATAATCGAACCTGCAATTGAATTTTCAATCGCCATTACTGCATCGGTACATCTACCCGCTTCAATACTTTTTACTAGCTCTTGAAAAGACATACATTCATCGATCTCGATATCATTCCCAAAATAACTTAAAGCTACCTGGTGGTGGTATGACCCTTTTACTCCTTGAATTCCTATGACTTTCTTCATATTACTTCAAAAAAAATCCCGACTCTTAGCGAATCGGGATTTCATATAATTTATTTTGAATTTATATTACACAACATCCCGCTTCTTACTTAAAAAAGTAGAAGAAGTAAAATGAGAAAGTGTAAAATAAATTATTCATCTCTTGTTATTGTATGGCACAAATGTATTTAAAGTTTTGTAACTACAAAATAAAAAGAGTGTATTTTTGAAGCTATTAGATAAGTTTTATTTAGAATTTAATTTCAACACCCTATTTTGTCTATACTTTGGAGGTTAAAAATATGTAGACCGTATTCCTCTAACGTATTACAAAAGTGTTTTTCTGAAAATTATTAAAACAAAAAACAAAACATGCCCATAAAAGTCGATCTACTTTCTAAATCATATGATGACCATTTAGCCTTGAATAATATTTCTTTTGAGATTCCTAAAGGTCAAATCGTCGGCTTTCTTGGCCCTAACGGAGCAGGAAAATCTACGCTATTAAAAATTCTTACCACTTATGAAAAAGCAGATAAAGGAGAAGCATGGGTTAATGATTTAAACATAACTGAAAATCATTTTGATGTAAAAAAACATATTGGGTATTTGCCTGAGCACAATCCATTGTATCTACAGCAATATCCTAAAGAGTATTTAAGTTTCAATGCTACTATTTACAACAGTCCGAAATCTCGTATTGATGAAGTTATCGAATTGACGGGGCTTGGTGATGTTATTTCAAAAAAAATCGGAACCCTTTCAAAAGGATATCGTCAGCGTGTGGGACTCGCCGCTGCCATACTTCACGACCCAGAGGTATTGTTACTTGACGAACCAACTACAGGGTTAGACCCTAATCAATTAGAGGACATTCGTAATTTGATTAGAAATCTAGGAAAAGACAAAACCGTATTACTTTCAACACACATCATGCAAGAAGTAAATGCCATGTGTGATCGGGTATTGATTATCAATAAAGGGAATCTAGTTGGTGATCGATTACTGAATACAAACCAAGAAAACACTATTTACGAAGTCGCATTCGACACTCATTTTAATACTGAATTATTGAAGTCTTTACCTCATTTTTCTTCTTTCAAATCGAATTCAGAAAACCATTTCGAAATTGAATTTTCGCAACAACAGCAAACAGCTCTGTTTGATTTTGCAACACAACACGACTTAAAATTGATTCATCTAAAAGAAAAAGAATTAAATATTGAGTCTCTTTTTAAAGAGGTTACTTCCAATACAATGTAATCAATCAAAAAAACTAATTTTATATCAAACTTCACAGGTCTTCAAGACCTGTGAGGTTTCGTAATTTATAATAAAAACTTATTCAATCACCTCACCAATTACTTCACCCGTAACTCCATTAGGGTTTGCAATCCCCATAATAGCACACATGGTTGGAGCGATATCAATTACAGCTGTTTTTTGATATGTTTTTCCTTTTCGTACTCCTTTTCCATAAAAAATAAGAGGAACATGTGTATCATATACCTGTGGACTTCCATGAGTAGATCCTTTCTTTGGATACATAATAGACGATGGCTTAAAAATCATTGCCACATCACCACTTAATCTTTGGTGAAATCCATTTTGAACTAAAAGAGCCATGGGGTCAGTCATTGATCTTGACGACAACTGTTCTCGTGTAAAAGCATATTGAATTTCTGGTTGAGCTTCTAAAAAATGCACTAATGCTTCTTGCACATCCTCCTTATCAATATCATGATTTTCTAACGCTTCTGAGTTTAAAAATAATTGTTGATTAGAAAAATTCGACATTAAACCATCTACTTTAAACTTCTCATTCAACATTTTTTGAATTCGCTTTTTTAAATCACTACCATCTATATATCCTGATGGAATTCTCTTTTTATTTAAAAATGAGGGTACATGCACCGCCCCATGATCTGCAGTTAAAAACAAGCTGTAATTTCCTGCACCAATATTGACATCTAAAACTTCCAAGAGTTTTGCTAACTCTTTATCTAATCTCAAATAAGTATCTTCTATTTCAACTGAATTTACTCCAAAATTATGACCAATATAATCGGGGCTCGAATAACTTATAGTCAATACATCTGTATACTTATCGATTCCTAATTTTTCTTTTTTAATAGCTTCAATGGCAAAATCCGTAACTAACGAATTCCCATGCGGAGATACTTTTATAATATCATATCCTCCATTTTGGTCACTTAAACTTTCCAAATCATAAGGCAAGGTTGCAATCTCTCTACCTTTAAATCCTTTTTCATAATCGTTAGAATCTGCCCCACTTGCCTCGTAAGTATTAATAGGATATAAAGGATTCCATGCTTTTAAGTATTGTTTTCCTGGCTCTGTTTGATTTATTTTCCTCACCCAAGTAGGTAATGATGGACCATAAAAATCTGAAGAGACCCACTTTCCTTCTTTTTTTCCTCTAAACCAATAAGCTCTATTTGCGGTGTGTCCAGCAGGCAAAATGGCTCCCCTATCTTTTATGCTAATACCTATCGTTTTTCCCTGAAACTGGGTATGCAATCTATTCGCGTCAGCAAAACTCATAGCCAACATACGTCTTGGTGACATTTTTTCTTTTTCACTTGTCGTACCTAAGGGAACTACCTTATCATCACTGGCACAGTACACTGATTTTTTCTTGAATTTGTCATACCAATCATTCGCTATAATTCCGTGGTTTGCGGGAGTTGTTCCTGTATAAATCGACGCGTGACCTGGCCCTGTATATGTAGGCATGTAATTGTAATGATGATTTCTACACTCAAAACCTTCATTTAATAATCTCTTAAACCCATCATCACCAAATCGACTATAAAATCTAGATATATAATCATATCTCATTTGATCTACTACAACGCCAACTACTAGTTTAGGATTAGCAGCATATTCCTGCGCTTGTACAGCTGAAAGAAGCGACAACAAGGCTATAAAAATTCTCAATCTCATTCTAAATTCTTTAGAATGGTGAAGTTACTATTTTCCTGTAAGCTATGGAATATCATATTATTAAGTTTCTTTTAAATGGGTTGAGGGTTTTAAAATTGCCGTGCAATTTTAAATTTACTTGTTTTGTCTTTATACTTAATACTATTTACTTTGTACTCCTAACCATTATGTCCAAAAAACAATGTCTGTGACAATACACGAAAGTTGGAAAGCTACCTTGAAGGATGAATTTGAAAAGCCTTATTTCAAAGACTTAACCTCATTTATTAAGAATGAATATCATACAACAACTTGTTTTCCTCCTAATGATGAAATTTTCGCTGCTTTTGATCATTGTCCTCTAGACAAAATTAAAGTAGTTATTATAGGTCAAGATCCATATCATGGGCCTGACCAAGCAAATGGATTATGCTTTTCTGTAAGAGATCGTATTGCCCCCCCTCCTTCTCTAGTCAATATTTTTAAAGAAATTGAAACAGACGTACAGAAACCTTATCCGCAAAGTGGTGATTTATCGCATTGGGCAAAGCAGGGTATTTTATTATTAAATGCGACATTAACAGTTCGAGCTCACGAAGCGGGAAGCCACCAAAAGCAAGGGTGGGAAACCTTTACTGATGCTGTTATCAAAACAATTTCCGAACAATGCGAAAATGTAGTTTTCTTATTATGGGGTGGTTTTGCCAAAAAGAAAGGTGCAAAAATCGATAAAAAGAAACATCATATTTTAACATCTGGACATCCATCTCCTCTAAGTGCAAATCGTGGGTATTGGTTCGGGAATAAACATTTTAGTCAAACGAATGATTATTTAAAATCGATTGGAAAATTAGAGATTGAATGGTAATAGTAAACTACCTCGGGGCAAGCCTGGAGGTATTATACCTTTTAGTGGTACCAATTAGACAACAATCACACTACTTTCATTCATAATGTTAGGCTTCAATGATTTCTAGCTCGCTATAAGTTCACAAACTTTTATTAAGACTATAACATTTACTTATTATACCAATTAATCAAATTATAAGTAGCCTAAGCCATAATACCCGAATTATATAGAGTACCTTTACTTATGGACTACATATCTAATGATATCAATCATTCACTATCTTTTTTGTTGATAAACTATTCGAAGTAATTTATCATTCGCAAGCAGACTTCATACACAAAGTTGAATTATCAGTAACCACTCCTTTAATACGATTCACTGACAAGGATTCCGTATAACACACCATTAACAAACTCCTGAGCAGTTTGTTAAAGCTTATCGATCTATTAACCATTTTAATTTCATCATTATATGAAGAGAAATTCGAAAATTATGCGAAGTAATAATCGTATTACAACAGTATTATTATTGGCCGCTGGAACAGGGAGTCGACTTTTACCGCTAACCAACAAATCACCTAAATGTTTAACACTCGTCAATGAGATTTCTATACTGGAAAGGCTGGTTGAAAATTTAGCTTCAAAAGGAATTAAAAAATTAGTGATCGTTACTGGACACTTAAGTAATTCGATAAAGGATTTTTTGGGAAACAACTATAAAAGCATTGCCATAGAATACATATATAGCCCTCTTTATAAAACAACAAATAATATATATTCTCTTTGGATGGCAAGAGAAATTATGAAAGAGCCTTTTATTCTTATCGAAAGTGATTTGGTTTTTGATCCTTCTCTTTTAAACGAAATGATGTACCCAGATAGAATGGCAGTTGCTGGAATTAAAGATTGGATGAACGGAACTACTGTCACCATCGATAAAAACAAAAAAATAGTAGGCTTTAAAAAAGACACTCAGTATAGTGAAGGTGATATAAAATACAAAACAGTTAATATCTACAGTTTTTCTTCGGCTTCGTGGAATGTGATTTTAGAAAGACTTGGCAAGCATATTAGAGAAGAAAAAGTCAATGGGTATTATGAGACTGTTTTTGCCGAATTAGTAGATGAAAACCTTCTTTCATTAAAAGCGGTTTCCTTTGACGCAAAACCTTGGTATGAAATAGACACTCTAAAAGATCTGAAGGAGGCTATTAAATTATTTCCTCTAAAAAGATTACTTACAGAGATTAAAAAACCTAAACCCGATTATGCAATTGAATAATAAAAATAACATCGTAACAGAAGATGAACATCTTGAAAAGACGAAACTAGCATATCAATTAAGTATGCATCGCTTTATTTTCGACCTTCCTAATATGTGCACTTTATTAGGTCTATTAAGTGCCTTACTGGGGATTTATAGTGCGATTAAAGGAGAGATTTATATCGCTGCTGTTTTTGGTGCTTGGTCAGTAATATTTGACTGGCTAGATGGTTTAATTGCTAGTAAGATGAAAAATAGGACTGATGCTCATAGGGCATTTGGAGGTCAATTAGATTCTTTGATTGATATCGTTAGTTTTGGGGTCTTGCCTGCAATTATTTTATTGAGCTATTCTAATTACAATCCTTGGTTTATACCGGGTGCGTTTGCAATTATTGCTGCCTGTGCTATTCGACTTAGCTATTTCAATATTTATGGGCTGACTAATGGTAAGACATATACTGGTTTGGCTGTCGATTATAATGGCCTTATCGTGTCTTTGTTCTTTTTAATTGAACATTTTTTAAATGTGGGTATTTCCCCAAGAAGTCTATACCTCATTATGATATTGGTTGTTTATTTAAACCTATCATCTATTCAAATTCCTAAATTTCCTAAAAAGATATTGATTGGTATTTTTATATATGTAATTACATTAACGATTCTGCTTGTTGGTGTATAATCATTAAAATGCACTAAGAACCCATAGCACCTAACAACGAAACATCTCCTTTTCCTTCTCGAAGAATATCAATTTCATCGTTAGAGAAATCGACCACGGTAGAAGGAATATTGCCTCCATATCCCCCATCAATTACAACATCGACTAGCTTTTCCCACTTTTCATAAATTAATTCGGGGTCTGTGGTGTACTCTATAATTTCATCTTCATCATGGATCGATGTATTGACTAATGGATTTCCTAAGCGTTCCACTATTGCTTGACAAATAGAGTTATCTGGCACACGGATTCCTACTGTTTTTCTCTTTTTAAAAGCTCCTGACAACCTATTATTACTTGGTAAAACAAAGGTGAAAGCACCTGGTAAACATTTTTTCAAAATCTTGAATACCCACGAATCTATTTGACGTACGTAATCTGAAAGATTGCTAAGGTCATGACAAACAAATGACCAACGGGCCTTATCTAATTTTATCCCCTTCAGCTTGGCTAAACGATTTAGTGCTTTTTGATTAGTGATATCACACCCTAATCCATAAACAGTATCTGTAGGATAAATAACTAAACCTCCTTTTCGAAGTACTGCTACGACTTCTTCAATAGCTTTTTCGTTAGGATTATCAGGATATATTTTTATCAGTTTTGCCAAAATCTACATTTTTAATTCAGAGAATTCTTACAATATAAGGTACTTCTTTATATCTCATAAAACAATTCATCTAGTAAAAAATACAGTTCGGTCAATAATAAAATATTTCACGTGGTTTTATGTACACATTTGAATCATCAAAAAAAAAAATATCATGAAACAAATCATCTTCTGTATCGCTTTATTGAGTTCTAGTCTTCATTTTCTAACAGCGCAACAACAACATTCTATAAGCATTGACTTTTCGGGATTTACCACTAAAGAAGGTGTTTTATTTGTTGGTCTTTATGACTCTGAAGAAAATTTTTTAAATCATCGTTTTAAAGAAATAGCCGTTCCCGTAAATGATTTAGAAGTATCTGTAACACTTGAGGGTATCCCCGAAGGCACTTATGCTGTTTCGGCTTATCACGATGTCAATGATAATGGCGAATTAGATACTAGGTTCTTCTTTATCCCGAAAGAGCCTGTTGGTACTTCTAATAATGCCAAAGGGAGGTTTGGCCCTCCGAAATTTGAAGATGCTAAGTTTTCCTTAAATGAAAATTCTAAGCTAAAAATAGTTATGTCTTTACCTTGATCATTTTTACTCTTCTTTAATTCTTCTTTATTTTAAAGAAGTTTCCATTAGAATTTAATGTTCGTTTCTCTATTTTTGTTTCGATTTGCGTAAGGGATAGAGGCGGCATCCTTTTTTTGTTTGACAACTCGACTGTGCTCTGTGTGGCAAAAAAAGATATAGCCGAAAGCCCGACCCCGACCTTAGGAGGGGATACGCCAAAAAAATCAACTTCATAAGAGTACTATCTTTTATGGAGTTAAAAGTAAGTTTGTTAAATTTCGAGGTAAGCCTCGGTAAATTCGTCCCACATTGTGGGTAAAAAAGAGAGACTATGCTACAAGTAGCACAAATTCGTGAAAACTTAGAGGCGTATACTGCCGCATTAGCAAAAAGAAATATTGAAGCTGCTCCTATATTGGAAAAGGCTGTTGCTTTGGATGAGACTAGAAAATCGACACAGGCTACGCTTGATGCAAAGTTAGCTGAGTCGAATAAGCTTTCGAAGGAGATTGGAATGCTTTTTAAGAGTGGAAAAGGTGCCGAAGCTAATGAGCTAAAAGCAAAAACAGGAACACTTAAAGAGGAAACTAAAGAACTGGGAGAGCTTTTAAATACTACTATCGAGGAGTTAAATGCTTTATTGTATACGATCCCTAATGTTCCTAATGATACGGTTCCTACTGGAAATTCGGAGGAAGATAATGAGGAAATTTTTGTGGAGGGTGATATCCCAACATTGCACGAAGGAGCATTACCCCACTGGGAATTAGCGAAAAAGTACGATCTAATCGATTTTGAACTTGGAGTTAAGATTGCTGGGGCTGGTTTTCCTGTTTATAAGGGAAAAGGGGCTCGATTGCAACGTGCTTTAATCAATTATTTTTTAGATAAAAATACAGAAGCTGGTTATAAGGAAGTGCAAGTACCTCATTTGGTAAATGAAGCTAGTGGTTATGGAACTGGTCAATTGCCTGACAAGGAGGGACAAATGTATCATGTAACTGGTGATGATTTGTACTTGATCCCTACGGCTGAAGTTCCTGTAACGAATATTTTACGTGGCGAATTATTACAGGAAAGTGATTTGCCTGTTACCTATACAGGATATACGCCTTGTTTCCGTCGCGAAGCGGGTTCTTACGGGGCACATGTTCGTGGGTTAAACCGCCTACACCAATTTGACAAGGTAGAGATTGTTCGTGTTGAAAAACCTGAAAATTCTTATGTGGCTCTTGATGGTATGGTTGAACATATCAAGGAAATTCTTCGTGAATTAAAATTGCCTTACCGCATTTTACGTCTTTGTGGTGGTGATCTTGGTTTTACTGCTGCGTTGACTTTTGATTTCGAATTATTTTCTGCGGGTCAAGATCGTTGGTTAGAAATTAGTTCGGCTTCGAACTTTGAAACTTATCAAGCGAATCGTTTGAAATTACGTTTTAAAAATTCGGAAGGAAAAAATCAATTAGCACATACTTTAAATGGAAGTTCGTTGGCACTTCCGCGTGTATTGGCTGGTATTTTGGAAAACTACCAAACGGCTGACGGTATTAAAATCCCTGAAGTTTTAGTGCCTTATTGTGGTTTTGACATTATTGACTAAATGAATTATTTAGGAACTTAAAAGCGCATCGTCATACGATTAAAACGCTATAAAAAGGCTTGTTGGCAAAAAAAGAAAAAATAGTGGATAGCTTATTGGCACATAGACTATAAAATCTGAAAAAACGCATATCTTAGTGGTATGCGTTTTTTTATTTTATTTTGTTTATTAATTTCTAGTTCTTGGCTGTATGGCCAAAATATAAATATTGCAAATCGTTACTATAATAGTGGTGAATTTGAAAAGGCGCTGTATACTTTTCAAACCATCCAACAGCGGAATCAAAAATATGCTCCTGCTATTTTGGGAATGGCTCGCTGTTATCGCCAATTGGATCGTTTTGACGAAGCTTTTGGGGTATTAAAACAAGGAACGACTCTGCTACCTGAAGACATCAATATTTCGGTCGAATTAGGAATTACACATCACCTTTCTAAACAACACGAGGAGTCTAAGGCTCAATTTGAAAATACTTTCGAGTTATTAAATAACAACCCTAATTATGCGAGTTTTATTGGGCAACAGTTTAAAGAATACAATCTTTTAAAAGAAGCTATTCGTTGCTATAAAGTAGGTATGAAAAATAATCCTTTATTGAATTATTCTTATGAGGTAGGGCAGCTTTATGGACAGCTTGGAGATTTGGAAAATATGTTTTCTAGTTATTTTGATGTACTGATCAACAAACCTAACTACATTGACATTATCAAACGACGTCTAGATGATTTCATTACGGATGATCCCGAAAATGAAGCCAATATTGCTTTTAGAAAGACATTATTAAAGAAAAACCAACAAGAACCGTTGATCATTTACAATGATTTTTTAAGCTGGCTATTTGTTCAACAAAAGCAATATCGAAAAGCCTTTGCTCAAGAGCGTGCTATTTATAAAAAAACTGGCGAGGGAATTCCTCAAATAATTTCCTTGGCGAAGACTTCTAGAGATGGAGGAGACAATGAAACGGCGATTGAAATCTTAACTTTTGTGATTGAAAATACTCTTGTAGAAAGCTACTTAATTGGGGCGCATCGCGAAATATTATTGATGGAAATCGAAGAGGGAAATAAAAAAGCATATGCTAGTATTTCAAATGAATATGAAGCGTTAATCGAAAAGTTTGGCAAAAGATCAAAGACTATCGATTTGCTACTAGACTATGGAAAATTTGTCGGCTTCTACCAAGATGATACTTCTAAAGCTACAAAGTTTTTAAAACAATTACCCAAAGATCGAATGAATCAACAAGATAAGGCTCGTATCGAAATCTTGATGGCAGACTTATTTGTGTTGGAAGATAAATTCAATAAAGCGTTAATTTATTATACTCGGGCACAGAAGAAAATGGAAAATAATCCTATTGGCCAAGAAGCGCGATTTAAGGTAGCTAAAGCAAGCTATTACAAGGGCGATTTTTATTGGGCTAAGAGTCAACTTCATGTATTAAAAACGGCGACAAGTCAATTAATTGCGAATGATGCCATGCAATTGGCCATTTTAATAGATGATAATACGAAAGAAGATACGACTCATACTGCATTGAAACTTTTTGCTAAAGCAGATTTATATAAATTTCAAGAACAACCTGAAAAGGCTTTCGAAACCTATCAAAAAATTCTGGATGATTACCGCAGTACCAGTATCGAAGATGAAGCGCTTTTGGCGCAAGCAAAAATGTTAGTTGAGAGAAATGAACCTGAAAAGGCCATTAAAAATCTTGAGAAAATTATCGACTTCTTTCCTTCTAGTTTTTTATTAGATGATGTTCATTTTATGATGGGTAATATTTATTTGAGTCAGGAAAATGAAAAGAAGGCTAAAGAATCTTTTGAAAAAATTATTTTCGACCATGCAGATAGTATTCACTTTGTCGAAGCTCGCAAAAAATACAGAAAACTGCGCGGGGATGAAGTAGTCAACTAACTACTGTTCTCATTTACGTTAAAGTAAAATATAATGAATCTACCTAATGAGACTATTTCTTGGAATGATTTCTCTAAAATTGAAATGAGAGTCGGTACAGTAATCTCTGCTGAAATATTTAAAGAAGCTAAAAATCCTGCATATAAACTTCAAGTAGATTTTGGCACTTATGGAATTAAGAAAACCTCTGCGCAAATCACGAAACTATACCAACTAGATGAATTAATTGGAAAACAGGTAATCGCTGTTATTAATTTTCCTCCCAAACAAATAGCTAATATTATGAGTGAGTGCTTAATATTAGGAGCTATGGGCAAGGAAAATGACATTGTACTTATTCAACCTGAAAAAACGATTGAAAACGGACTTAGAATTGGGTGATATCTATAAAAAACAAAGGCTACCCGAAGTAATTATCGGATAGCCAATTGTGTGTAAAACTATTATATTTTCAATTTACTTGATCTGCTTTAATAACGCGTCGATCGTTTTAGCAACACCTACACCTGGTAATTTTACCGGAGCAGCCACTTGAGCTACAAAAGTTCCGTTTACTTCACCTGTTTTATAAGTTGTAAATCCAATACGGTATAAACCTGCAGTTAATGCTTTTAAAGGATTCGCTGCTTCACTCTTGTAACGTAACAATGAGTTATAGTTTCTCCCCTTAGGATCTTTTGGCATTTCGCTACTATCGTCATTCTTAGCTAATGTTGTCCAAGTAGCACTCTTAACTGCGTCTTCTGATATTTTAGACTGTAATAAAATAGATGATTTTTCTAATGTTACATAAGTATCGAAAAAGTCTTTTGAAGACTTGTTAGAAGTGTAAGCATCCGAAACAACAGCATTCTTATATTTTCCATTTCCTGCTGGCGACATCATTCTCACTCCTAATTCTGGTGCAACTGCAGGTACCCAAACATATATGTAATAGAATTTTTTACCTTCCTTAACCTCATCTTCATTTCCTTGCTTTGCATATCCTAGATACGTATTCACATCGGTGTAAGGAACTGCAATTTCAGTAGGCCCTACTTTTTTCTTAATTGAGCTTTTAAATTTAGGTAACTTTTGAGCATTAGCATTTAGACCAATAAAGACTAGTACTAATACACTAAGAATACTTCTTAATTTTTTCATTGTTAAATAATTAAAGTTGTTAATGGGAACGAATCTAAAAAAACACCACACACTAATTATAGCATGTAAGAATTATCTTTTAAAATACATAACAGATTGCTTACAACTACTTAATACTGTATTTCATCTTGAAATTCCTAAATGGAACATCATTAATTGATACAATTTGTGGAGTAACAACTACAAACCCATACTTCTCAAAAAAAGGTTTTGCTGTAATAGAGACTTCAGCTTCGAGGTTTTCAATTTTGCTAAATAATGCAGATTCTACAATAAATTTCATCATAGAAGACCCTACACCTTTTCTTTGGAAAGATGATGACACAAAAAAAGAATGTATAAATCCATTATCATTTATAGAGCAGAATCCCATGAGCTCATCTTCATTTTCACAAACGTAAAAATCATGGTCTTTAGATAATTTTTTTAAAACTGATAAATCATTAGCCGTAGAAGCCCATTTTTCTATTTGTCGAGGCGAGTAATCTTTAGTATTCACCAATCTTACTGTTTTAACAAACAGTGCTAACATATTTTTGTGGTCTGATGGGGTGGCTTGCCTAATTTCCATAAAATAATTATTTTATGTATTAACATTTTGAAAGTTGATTCCTCCACTGCAATCTTTCAAATGAAAAAGTATTAGAATTGACTTCAAGATATTCTAACACCAAAAGTGCTTTTTGGGAAAATAGGGATTGTTTATTTTCTTGGTTTTCATGCCAGCTCAACAATAATTTGACTAGTAAATCAAGGTGACTTTCATCCCAAGATGCTAATTGTTGTGAAAAATCGTCTTTCTCTAATTTTAGCATTAGATCGAAACTGATACCAAAGTTTTCTAGAAAAGCCAAATCAGTCGTTTCTTGAAGTGTTACATCAACTTCATTTTTATCTACGACTAAACCAATCAAGTGATTTAATAGAATTTGTAATCTTTGTAGCTCTCTCTTTACAAAATCATTTTCCCTTATCATCTTACTACTACTCTATTTTCAAATCGGTTTTCTTAATAGCTCCAAAACCGCCAGCGATATCGACTACATTATGGATATTGTTTCTTTTTAATATAGAACATGCTATGACACTACGATATCCTCCTCCACAGTGAATGTATGCCGTTTCTCCTTTAAGATTAAAATCTTGAATGGTTGACTGTAATTCAGCCAAAGGTTTAAAGTAGACTCTAGGCAAATGGCCAGCATCGTATTCATTTTGCTTTCGAATATCAAAAATGGATATCGGTGATTTTCCCTTTAATGAAGCCAATTCAGTCGCAGTAATAGAGGTAATTGTTTCTATAGCTAAATTTGCTTTTTCCCAAGTAGCAAAACCTCCTTCCAAATACCCGACAATATTTTCAAAACCCACTACGGATAATTTCTCAAAGGCTTCTTCCTCTCTGTCTTTTGGACTTATTAAAAGAATTTTTATTTGTTTTTCTATAAATAATGCTGCCCAAGGTTCAAACAAACCATCAATTCCTATAAAAATTGCATCTGAGATATAACCTTTAACAACTTCTACTTGATGGCGAATATCAAGTACCACAGTATCTGGAATACTTAAATGAGCCTTAAACTCATCCAACGAAAGTGCTTTTATCATTATCCTTTAAATGTACCTACGAAGTTTTTTTGATATTCATCGAACAACTCTTGAGACTTCATTCTTTTATAATCATCAGTACCCATTAACTTTAAAAACACCTCTAGTTCTTGTGCTTTATAAAATCCTGTAATGGGAAAGATCAAATTGGATTTTTCATCAAAAAACACCATACTTGGATACCCTCTTACTTTTAAGGCTGTAGCAAACTGATGTTGCGAATTTCTACCTTTTTTCCCTTCTACATGATTAGGATTAGAAAAAGCATTCCCCTGATAAGTAAATGTTTCAGTTCCTTCTGCATTAAACTTTACCGCATAAAAATGTTCGTTAACATATTTTACTAGATCTGGGTTATGAAAGGTTTGTTTATCTAGTAAACGACATGGGCCACACCAATCGGTGTATACGTCCATGAATATTTTCTTTGGATTCTTTTCTTGTGCTGCTAAGGCTTCATCCATACTCATCCAATTAATTTCTTGAGCACTAAGTGTTATTAAAGAAAAAAAAGTAAGTAGAGAGGTTATGAATATTTTCATGAGCTATATTTTTTTATTCAGTCGCAAAGACTATTCCTAAAATTACATAATTATCGAATGCCGTGCATTAATTTTTTCAGCAGGGGATTTAGTAATCCAATAATTAAACCTGCTCCTATGGGTATAAACGTAAATATCAAGAAAAATGTGGTCATATCATATTTAGAAGTTACTTCTTCTATCATCCCTCCTAATGAACCTGCTAGCTTATTCCCTATGGCAATGGCTAAATACCACATTCCAAACATAAAGCCGATCATGCGTGCTGGCACTAACTTACTTACTTGGGATAAACCTACTGGAGATAAACACAATTCCCCTAACGTATGAAATAAATATGCCATGATTAACCAAAACATACTAATTGAAGCTGATTTTGCTCCCTGAGGAATTGACAAAGAACCAAAGGCTAGAAACCCAAAACCAACACCTAACAAGATTAACCCAAAAGCATATTTAAAAGCAGAACTTGGATTGTATTTACTTTCCCACCATTTTGAAAAATAAGATGCAAAAGCAATAATAAAAAAGGAATTCAAAATACTAAACCATGAAACTGTTACTTCTGCGGTTTCTGCTGAAAAATCTCTCCAAAGCATCCACCCTCCTATAATCCATAATCCTAAGAAACTTATTCCTAATACAATATTTGAATTTTGGATAACACTTTTCGTTTGCTTGGATAGTTTAATGAGTACCCATGTTAAGATAAACAGTGGCACTATTGTTAGTATTGTATTTACTACCTTAAAAGTAATTGCAGCAGCACCTACAAGGCTCCTATTGGTAAAATCTCTTGCAAAAATCACTAAGGATGTAGCTCCTTGTTCAAATGCCATCCAAAAGAATACTGTAAAGAAGGCAAATATGATTAATGAAATCATACGGTCTCTTACTATCTTTTCATATCTAATTATTCTTGTAATGATTAAGAAAAGAAACAATAACAGTCCTATGATTATAATTTGAACAGGCCCAGATAATGTGAAGTCAAAAAAACCAACACCTATATTATATAGCCATAAAAATGCATTATTAAAAACATCAAATTTTTCTGGTAATAAATGTACTCCTCCGATTTTTGAACTTGGGTCATTCAATAAATATAACAAACCTACTACAGAGGTTACACCAATTAAAATTTTATCAATTACAGTAAAGTGATTTTTCTTAGGCCCTTCTTGATCTACTTTTTGAATACTATCCTTTTTAGGTACTTCTCCTATTTCTCCAAAAAGAGGTTTCGCTAACCAAAATTGCAAGGTTCCTAATAACATAAAAATCCCTGCTAAACCAAAACCGTAAGCCCATCCTAAATTTTCTGCTAAGTACCCGCAAAGCATCATTCCAAAAAATGCCCCAGCATTAACTCCCATATAAAATATGGTATAAGCCCCATCTTTTTTCTCTGGGACTCTCGCATAAATTTCAGAAACAATTGAAGTCATATTGGGTTTAAAAAAACCTGTCCCAATAACCAATAAAGCCAAACCAACATATAGCGAAGTTTCCGTTTCAAAAGCCATAGAAACATGCCCTAAGGTCATGACGAATGCTCCTATAACCACTGCCCAACGATACCCTGTTAGTTTGTCGGCTATAATTCCTCCTAAAATAGGAGTTAAATAAAGTAAGCCCGCGTAAGTACCAAATAGGGCACCTGCATTTTCGGAACTCCATCCCCAACCAGGGAATTTCACATCGGCACTTTGAACTACAGCCATCGTTAAAAAATTAACCAAAAGCACACGCATTCCATAAAAAGAAAAACGCTCCCACATTTCGGTAAAAAACAATACGAATAACCCTGAAGGGTGTCCTAATACTAATTTTTGATTGGCTTCCGTACCTCCGTATAGCATACAATTTATTTTAGAGGTATAATGTACAAAAATCGAGTGTAAAATTTATGGACAACCGCAAGAACCTGACCCGCAACCTTTGGTTGTTGCCTTTTTATTTTTCCTTAAGAATTTATTCCATAAGAAATACAATGAATACCCTAGTAGAAGGAAAACAGCAATATGTTGTATAAGGTCATTCATAATTTTATTTCTAAATCAAAACTTGGTAAGCAATTAATGCTGAAACATAAGCCAATCCACTCATGAAAACGGTTTGAATGATCGGCCATTTCCAACCATTGGTTTCTCGTTTTACAATAGCAATAGTACTCATACATTGCATTGCAAATGCATAAAACAACAGTAGTGATATACCAGTCGCAAAATTAAAGAGGTACTTACCTGTTTTAGGGTTTACTTCTGTAAGTAGTCTATTTTTTATCGTGGTTTCCGCTTCATTACCTACACTAAAAATAGTTGCTAAGGTTCCGACAAAAACTTCTCTAGCTGCAAAAGAACTAATTAAGGCAATCCCTATCTTCCAATCATATCCTAATGGAGCTACTGCGGGTTCGATAAATTTCCCTGCATACCCTATATATGAATGCTCTAATTTGTGACTCTCTATTTTATTTTCTAGTGTTTTTCCGGCGACGCCTGGATTTGCTTCTGTTACTATCTCTGCTGCGTTATTAAACTGTTCTCCAGAACCATAACTTGCCAGCATCCATAATACTACAGAAATCGCTAATATTATTTTACCGGCCTCTGTTACAAAGTCTTTTGTTTTCTCGTATACATTAATAATGACATTTTTCCATAACGGCACTTTGTAATTAGGCATTTCTACTACAAAAAGATTACTGGAAGGCATTTTAAGATACTTACTTAATAGCCAAGAAGATCCCAAAGCTGCTACAAAACCTATTAAATACAATAGCATTAATGTTAAACTTTGATATCCAAATATCCATGCCACTCTTTCATCTGGAATAATCAACGAAATGATAATCAAATACACAGGCAAACGCGCAGAACAAGTTGTAAATGGAACTACTAAAATGGTAATCAAACGCTGTTTCCAATCTTCTATGTTTCGTGTTGCCATAACTGCAGGAATCGCACAAGCTGTTCCTGAAATTAAAGGAACAATACTTTTTCCACTTAAGCCAAAACGCCTCATGATTCGATCCATCAAAAATACCACGCGACTCATATAACCACTTTCTTCTAAAATGGATATGAACAAGAATAAAAATGCAATTTGAGGGATAAATATTGCTATTCCGGCAATTCCTGGAATCACTCCTTCCGATAATAAATCAGTTAAAGCTCCTGAAGGCATTATACTTTTCACTTTCTCTCCCAACCAAGCAAATGCGCTATCTATTAAATCAGCAGGATACCCTGACCAATCATAGATTGCTTGAAAAATAAATAATAGAATAGCAAAAAAGATCACGTACCCCCAAACTTTATGAATCAATATTTTGTCTAATTGTGCTCTAAAACCTTTGGCTTGCGCTAAATCAATTATTTGTGTTTCCTTTAAGGTATCATTGATAAACTGAAATCGCTTAATCGTTTCTTTCTGCTGAAGACGCTTTAATTCGCTTTTCTTTTTGGTATGAAATTCTGAAGCATCTTGTATCGTATTACGATTGATATTCGCAAAATTGACATCTTGCGTAATTACTAACCATAATTTGTATAGTGATTGCTTTGGAAAAGCTTTCTGTAGTTTTTCAAAATAAGGAGGGTCAATTGTAAATATATCTACGCATGAACCTACTGGTACTTTTTTATATTCGGCTATACATTGCTTTAACTCTTCAACCCCTTTCTTTTTACGAGCACTCATCAATACAATTTTTGTATTGAGCCGCTTTTCTAATTCTGGGATATCTAATGAAATCCCTTTTCGCTCCATTTGGTCTGCCATATTGATGGCTAAAATGGTAGGGATTCCTAAGTCTTTAATTTGTGTAAATAACAGTAGATTCCTCTTCAGGTTTTCTACATCACTTACTACAACAGCTACATCTGGATAGTCTTTATCTTTTTTATTTAGCAGTACTTCAATTACTACGTTTTCATCTAGTGAAGAAGCATTTAGGCTGTACGTTCCTGGAAGGTCTATAATATGTGCTTTAACTCCTCTTGGAAGCTTACACACTCCTGATTTTCTTTCAACTGTTATTCCTGGGTAATTCCCAACTTGTTGGTTTAAACCGGTTAGTAAGTTAAAAACGGAAGTTTTTCCTGTATTTGGGTTCCCGATTAATGATACATTGATATGCTTTGCCATAAGAACTCGAAAAAACTACTGAATTTCTACTTCAATTTCTCTAGCTACCTCTCGACGAATGGCCAAATGAGATCCATTGACATCTAAGTACATAGGGCACTGAAAAGGAGCTGTGTGCAACAATGTAACATCATTACCTGGCAAGCAACCCATTTCTAATAATTTTAGTGGAATATTATTTGTAATCAATGATACAATCTTTCCCTTCTGCCCTTGTTTTAAATCTGCTAAAGAAACTATCAATTTATTTAGATTTATTTGAAATAGCAAAGATAGAGATTAGTATGCAGCAATTCATAATATAAAACCTACTAAATTTCTAAAACATATCCTTTCCCGTGATGATTGATAATTTTAGATCCTGAAATCTTTTTCATTTTTTTTCTTAACCTAGAGATATACATATCCAAACTTCTAGCTGTAATCACCCCCTTCTTAAACCAAACCTCATTTGTTAAGTATTCTCTAGTGACGAGTTTACCTTCTTCTCTAAAAAGAATTTCAAAAATTTGCATTTCTTTTTCTGTTAACTGTACAATGTTATTATTAAAGGCTATCTGGTTGAGATTTGATATAATTCTCATTCCTTTAATCGTATTCACATTGTCCAAATCATTTAATTTATTTCTCTTAAGAAAAAGAAAGACAGCTATAATTACTAGAAATAAGATGAAGATTATGAATGCACTATAAACTACACTTCTTGATGAGACTTTATGAGTCTTATAAAAACTTACATCTACTAAATAATCAGATTTTGGGAGCACTCTTCCTAAACAGGGAATTTTATGTTCTGTAAAATGATTGATTTCAAAACCATATACAATTTCTTGAGTTTTTGCATCTAAAACATGAATAATAGATTGATTAGACAAACTCGTATTTATATGCTTTAGAGCTATTTTCACTAAAGTATCTGGTTTTATTATCAAGGGAGAAGTAAATGCTAATCTATAAGTTGCTGAATCAACTTTTTTAACGGGTAGAAGAGGTTCGTAATCATTTCCCAACGAATGTAACAATGCATCTCCTATTGATCTTACTACTAATTGAGATTGCTTTTCTTTTAACTCTGGGTTATATATTTCTACTGGCTTGAAGAAATCGACAAGAAGATATACAAACAACACTCCAAAACACAAAGCAATTATTATCAACAAACTAAAAGCATTAAATTCTTTTTTTACATTCATTTTAATCTTTTTTTACAAATCCTTTTAGTACATAAATAAAGCATGCTAGTACTTTTCGATCATAAATTAAATTAAAGAAATATGATACAAAAATCACTATCACATGGGACATTTTATCAAGGACTTGATACCATAAGAATAATAACTGGTGGAATCATTATGTACTATGGTTTAGAAATCACGGACCCAAAACAAATAGCAGGATATGTAGAATGGTTAAATGATGTTGGAATGCCATTCCCTAAAATAATGGTTTATTTAGGAAAAATATCAGAACTTACTTTTGGTTTATTTCTCTCTATCGGTTTTTTAACTCGTTTATCTACAATCCCACTTATGATAACCATGTCTGTTATCACATTTATTATGCTTGGAGGGAAAATCACAAATGAATCATTTTATTTACTCTTATTATTTGCTTGTTTCTTCTTCACTGGAAGTGGAAAAATCAGTGTTGATCATCTGATAAAAAAACATAATTTAAACTAAGAAAGGTAGTTAACAGATACAGAAGAGGAATTATTTCAAAACAGCACAAAAAGAGTATATATCTTTGTAATTCAATAAGTGCGTAGTATGAACTAAAATGATACCAGAAGTATTAAAACAAGAATCAAGGCTTTATCAATGTGTTAAATCTTGATTCTTGTTTCTACGTATTTTAGATTATTGAAGCATTGCCCAAAGCTTGTCTTTCAATTCGGTTAACCCTTGTTGAGCTACTGATGAGATAAATAGGAATGGAAGTCCAATACCTTCATCGATCTCTGCAGAAATTTCTTCTTTCAATTCATCATCTAACATATCGGATTTAGAAACAGCAATAAATCGCTGCTTATCCAACATCTCGGGATTGTATCGACGTAATTCGTCTAATAAAATATAGTATTGCTTTACAATATCATCGGCATCTGCAGGGATCAAAAACAATAAGGTAGAGTTTCGTTCGATATGCCTTAAGAAACGATGTCCAATCCCTTTTCCTTCAGCAGCTCCCTCTATGATACCAGGAATATCTGCCATCACAAAAGTTCTAAAATCTCTGTATTTTACAATTCCAAGGTTAGGCTTTAGTGTAGTAAATTCATAATCTGCAATTTTTGGCTTTGCAGCTGTCAATACCGATAACAAAGTCGATTTTCCTGCATTTGGGAATCCTACTAAACCAACATCGGCTAATACTTTTAATTCTAAAGTAACATCTACTTGACACCCTGGAATACCTGGTTGTGCATATCTTGGTGTTTGGTTGGTAGAACTTTTAAAATGCCAGTTACCTCTTCCTCCTTTACCACCTTCAGCAATGATAATTTCTTGACCGTTTTCGGTAAGCTCATATAGTATTTCTTCTGTTTCCGTATCACGAACCACAGTTCCTAAAGGTACATCAATATACATATCTTCACCATCAGCTCCTGTACTACGAGAAGAACCTCCGTGTGCTCCATGTCCTGCCTTAACATGTCGCTTCATTTTTAAATGAAACAACGTCCATAAGTTCGAATTCGCACGTAAAACGATATGACCTCCACGACCACCATCTCCACCATCAGGGCCACCTTTATCGATATACTTTTCCCTATGCAAATGCACAGAACCTTTACCTCCATTCCCAGAGAAGAGGTGCAATTTTACGTAGTCTACAAAATTTCCTTCTGTCATTACAAGGGCTTTGAGCCGTCAGCTATCAGCTATCGGCAATTATTTATTAATAGAACAAGGTTCAAAATTTAAAATTCTGAACCTTGAATATTGAATCTTAAATCTTGAATTCAGCTTACAGCTGATCTATCACTTCACTAATACGTTCCGTAATTTCGGCGATACTTCCAACACCGTCTACTCCGTAATATTTATCTTTCGCTTGGTAATAATCTTTTAAGATCGCAGTTTCTTTATAATATACCGCAATTCTATTTCTAATTACTCCCTCATCAGCATCGTCTGCACGTCCTGATGTTTTCCCTCTTTCTAATAAACGCTTTACTAAAACCTCATCTTCAACTTCTAATGCCACCATAGCACTTACGTCCGTTCCTTTAGAGGATAATAGTTCTCCTAAAGCATCTGCTTGAGCTGAAGTACGAGGAAATCCATCAAAAATAAATCCTTTTGCTTGTGGATTTTTTTCAACCTCGGCATTCAACATATTAATTGTTACCTCGTCTGGTACTAATTGCCCTTTATCAATGAATGATTTTGCTAGTACACCAAGTTCTGTTGCATTTTTAATATTGAAACGAAAAACATCTCCTGTCGAAATGTGTACCAATTCATATTTTTCTTTTAAAAACTCAGCTTGTGTTCCCTTTCCTGCACCTGGAGGTCCGAATAGTACTAGGTTAATCATAGTAATCTTTGTTTAATTTCAAAGATGCAAATATAAGTATTTATGGGCTATCAGCTATCGACTATTGGTAATCGATCTAATTCAGTATAAATCATTTATTATCAAGTGAATTTACACAACAATATGATATGATTTAAGCCTCTGATTCACAACACACAGCATCGATTTTCTTATAATTGAATACCATTTGCATTAAACCTGTTTATGCGTTAGAAAAACTAGCCGTTGAAAGCCCGTTGCTCATAGCCAAAATTTAACCTAATTTTGCACCTCAAACTTTTACATAAATGCAGCACTATTTTTCATCAGACTTTACACTAGGAATTCTTGGAGGTGGTCAGTTAGGAAAGATGTTATTATACGAAACACGCAAATATGATATTGCCACAACAGTTCTAGATCCTAGTCCTGAAGCACCGTGTAGAATTGCCTGCAATGAATTTGTGCAGGGAGATTTGATGGATTTTGATACCGTTTACAATTTCGGAAAACAGGTCGATGTTCTCACTTTTGAAATTGAAGCTGTTAATGTTGCTGCTCTTGAAAAACTGGAAACTGAAGGAAAGACGGTTTACCCTTCTGCTGCTACCCTAAAACAAATTCAGAATAAAGGAAAACAAAAAGTTTTCTATAAAGAACAAGGAATTCCTACTTCTGCATTTAAAAGGTTTTCTACTAAAGCCGAATTAATCGCTGCAATTACTAACCAAGAAGTAACAATCCCTTTTGTTTGGAAATGTACTGAAGGAGGATATGACGGAATGGGAGTGAGTATCATTCGTGATGAAAAAGCGATTGATAAGCTTCCCGATGCAGAATGTATTGCTGAGGACTTGATTGATTTTAAAAACGAGTTAGCTGTTATTGTGGTTCGAAATGCTAGCGGAGAAGTTAAAACATATCCAGTTGTGGAAATGGAATTTCATCCTGAAGCAAATCAAGTGGAATATGTCATTTGTCCTGCAAGGATTGATGATGAAATCGCTTCAAAAGCAAGAGCTGTAGCAAAGAAAGTTTCTGAAAGCTTTAAGCATGTTGGGGTGTTAGCCGTAGAGATGTTTCAAACTCAAGAGGATGAAATATTGGTGAACGAAGTAGCTCCACGTACACATAATAGTGGACACTTTAGTATTGAAGGAAGTTATACCAATCAATTCGAACAACATTTACGTTCGGTGTTGGATTTACCTTTGGGTGATACCGCTACAAAAGCTGGTGCTGTGATGGTAAATCTTGTTGGTGCAGAAGGTCATACGGGTCAAGTTGCTTATGAAAATATTGAAAAAATCATGGCACTACCTGGTGTAACGCCGCATATTTATGGGAAACGAGAAACACGTCCTTTCCGTAAAATGGGACATGTTACTATTGTTAATGAAAATATTAACGAAGCGCGCCGTATTGCAGGAGAAGTTAAGGGGTTTATAAAAGTTATTTCAGAATAGGCTACCGGCTACGAGCTTCCCGCTCTAAGCTTGATAGTAGTTCTAAATTATAATTCAAAAAAATAAAGCTGGCAGCTCGTTGCTGACAGCCGAAAGCTATAAAATATGAAAGTAGGAGTTATCATGGGAAGTACAAGTGACTTGCCAATCATGCAACAAGCTGTAGATTTTTTAAAGGAACTAAAAATTGATGTTGAAGTAGATATTGTTTCTGCACATCGTACTCCTGAAAAATTATTTGATTACAGTCAAAATGCTCACAAACGTGGTGTTAATGTAATCATTGCTGGTGCTGGTGGAGCAGCCCACTTACCTGGGATGGTGGCTTCTTTATCTCCACTTCCTGTTATTGGAGTTCCTGTAAAGTCTCGTAACTCGATCGATGGTTGGGATTCGGTATTATCGATTTTGCAAATGCCTGGTGGTGTACCTGTAGCTACTGTTGCTTTAGATGGTGCGTTAAATGCTGGTATTTTAGCAGCTCAAATTATCGGTTCTCAAAACGAGGAAGTACAAGAACGTATTATCGCTTACAAAGAGGGGTTGAAGATTAAGGTGATTGAGGGAGCTAAAAAAGTTTCTAGTATTTAGTAGTTAGTCCTTAGTTATTTAATCTCACTATCAAATACTAAAGTTTTATAATTTTCTAACACTAGAAGCTTTAAATAGTAATTTGGTAATGTATCAAACTATAATCTAATGACTATAGACTAATGACTCTTTTAAAATTCTTCGCTCCATATAAAAAATTCGCTGTCGGTTTATTGATCGTCTCTGCGATTATTGTGACTTGGATTTATTCGTTATTGAAACCTCAACGAATACTTCCTATCTACGAGCCTAATCAAGTGAATGCTGAATTGGTAGATTCTACTGTACAAGAAATTCGCAAATATCATCGTGTTAAAGATTGGCTACTTGTAAACCAGAATGGAGATACTATTTCTGAAGAAAAATATGCTGGTAAAGTTTATGTTGCCGATTTCTTTTTTACAACCTGTCAAACCATTTGCCCAAAGATGACCCAACATATGGGCTATCTTCAAAATAAACTGAAAGACCAAAAAGAAGTTCTGCTGCTTTCACATACGGTTACTCCCGAAATCGATACGGTGGCTCAATTGAACCGATATGCTAAGAAAAAAGGAGTGCAAATTGATAAATGGAATTTAGTTACGGGTGATAAAAAAGCCATTTATGATTTAGCGCGTAAATCTTATTTGGTTGCTAAAGTGCAACCTTATTCTAAATATGATTTAATTCATACCGAGAATTTTGTTTTAGTAGATCAAAAAAGAAGAATTCGAGGCTATTATGACGGGACTGATTTAGGAGAAGTACAACAATTACTAGAAGATATTAGTCTACTATTAAACAATGAATAGCTACTTTTTAGGTGGGTGTCTAATGTAGCATTTTCAATCTTTCATCTGTCGCAAATTCCCAACACACCACAATTTTTATAGCAATTAAGCATTAAAAAAATCAAGATGAGGCCAAGCATTTTATTTTGTTTTTGATATAAAGGGTATTTGGCTTGACCTATCTTGATTCATAAAACAACACCTTTAGATGCAGCAACTACACTTCTATTCGCTTTATAGTTGCTGCATCTAAAAGTCTTATTCTCCAAATCTTAAGAGTTAACAGTATCCGTCTATCTAAAAAGTTAAAACGCTAATACTTTAACACCTATTAAACGCTTAAGTAATATAACCCCCTACCATATCAATCATTAAAAGAAGAATCATTTATACTTAAATACTATATTTAGAAAAGTAAAGAGTGTCGTTCTTCATTTATTTCTGTATTTCAATGCAATAAATAGCCGCTTTATTATAAATATATAAGGTAGTGCATCGAAATTCCCTCTATAAAATTTTCAATGCACTACCTCATTCTCTTCATGATGTGAGATTAAAAAAGTTATGAATAACCTTCTTAACTCAAAGCGTATTAAATATGATTAATATCTCCCGAACCAGAAGCATTCGCTTTTATATTTTCTGGGCTTCCATGATAGTTAATATCTCCTGAACCATAAGTAGTAGCTTTCAAGTTTTCAGAAACATAAACCTCTACATCTCCTGACCCTCTAGATTCTATTTTAGCATTTTCTGTTTGCAATTCTTCTGCATTTACATCTCCACTTCCTGCTATTTTTATAGATGTATTTGATGCTTCACCTTTTAGCTCTACATCTCCTGACCCATTAATGCTAATGTTTAAATTTTCGGCCTCTACGGGTAATGAAATATCACCAGAACTATTGATCACAATTTCAAGATTATTCGACTCAATAAGATCGTCACAACTAACATCACCAGATCCATTGATGATTATTTTTCTTAAATGATTGAAAGGTACAACTACCTCATCATCGTCAAGATCTGCAGTATCAATTCCATAAAAATCTAAGACTAATGATTCATTTTGTAAAACAGATTTCACATAACTTGTAATCTGTTTCCCAAGAGTAGTACTCAAATTACCACCATTTTCATGTACTAATTTTATATCTACAGTCCCATTTACTTCTAAAACACCGTATGTATTTATACCAATTTCATTTGCTTGATTAATTGATTGCCCAAACATACTTGCTACTCCGAACAGGGTTAAAAGTGTTACTCTTAATTTCATAATAAATTGTTTTAAGTTTTAGTTTACACCAAAATAATTAATATATCCATCAGATTTTCACAGATTATGCCAAACCAGAAAAACAATATTTATTAAAATAAATTACAACAATACATGAGCTGTTCAAAATGCATTTTTATTCGTTGATAGACTAAAAACAATATTTTATTACTGAAAAAGAACAGAATTTTCGTTCATAAATTGAACTTAATATTTAGGTGTTCTACCATCAAACACAAATAGATTAAATCTCTATATTTAAATTTTAATCTTTTTATTCGTTTCGGCAGATTTATAAATGGCATCAATTACTAACATGTCTTTATAACCTTCCTCTCCTGTTATGTGACTAGGTAATGGTTCTTTATTCAGAATGTATTTAGAAATTTCATCTAATTGAACTTGTTGCTGATTTATCGTTGGAAAATCAAAAACTCCTTGACTAGACTTCCCTTTAAATGGGCCGTAACTTAAAGCAGGTTCTAACTGAAAAGATCCATGATCTGCAGAAGCATATAAGCGGTCAACATTATAACTATAAGAACTTGAAGAGGTCGTTATAGCACCACTAGGGAATTCTAATTGCCAAGTAATCGATTCTTCTACTTCAGCAAAATATTCTGGTCGTTGTATTGGGCCAAACTGAGCCGTAACACTAATAGGTTCTTCTCCTAAAATATAGCGATTGCTTTGCACACAATAAATACCAATATTTGCTAAAGGGCCTCCACCTGACATACTTTTCTTTAAATGCCATGCATTTTTATGCCAACCTTGAATTCGATATCCCAACGAAGCGTCGATATATCTTACTCCCCCAAAAACCTTATCCTGACCTAATCTTTTGATTTCTTGATGGTGTGGTTCGAAATGTAACCTATACCCTACTGCCAATTGCACATTATTTTTCTTACATGCAGCTATCATTTCCAAACATTCATTAGCATTTAAGGCCATTGGTTTTTCTACGATAACATGTTTTCCTGCATTCGCAGCTCGAATGGTAAATTCTTTATGCATCGAATTTGGCAAAACCACATAAACTATATCAATATCATCGTTGTCTTTTATACTATCGAAATCTTCATAATTGTATATATTATCCGATGAGATATTGTATTTATTACCCCATTCTATCTCTTTTTCTGGTGTCCCAGTAATCAAACCTGACAATTTACAGTGTTTTGTTTCCTCTAAACCTTTTGCTAAAATCTTAGCATAACGACCTAATCCGCAAAGGGCGATATTCAATGTTTTGTTATCATCAAAATCACTTAAGGTTTCTTCGATATTTTTAAAGGAAAAAATTGAAGGCAACAATGCAGAGCCTCCTGTTATTAATGTCATTTTTTTAATAAATTCTCGCCTCTTTTCTAAATCCATGTGTACAATTATATGATATATATTATTTCTTCTTAATTAACCTAATACTTTAGATGGATGAATTCGAAATACTTTTAACGTATTATACAACACTACTAAAAGTGTTATTCCTAATACTAGAATCATTGGTAATATAAAATGCTGTATTCCTATATCAATACGGTAATACGCAGATTGAAGCCATTGATTCATAAAATACCATATCGCAGGTATAACAACTACACAAGCAATTGAGAATATAACTACAAATTCTCTTGACATTACTTTTAATACATCTGAGAGATTTGCCCCTAACACCTTTCTTACTGCAATCTCTGAAGAACGCATATTTGCCATAAATGATGACAATCCCATAATCCCCATCAATAATAATACAAACGCAATGGTTGAAAAAATAAGAAATAAGCGTTCTAATATTTTTTCTCCTTCCAATAAGTCTTTGAAGGAGTCTTCTATAAAATCGTATTTAAAAAAATCATCTGGATAAAATTTATCATAAATCGCTTTTACTGCTGCAATACCTTGTTCTTGGTTTATACCTTCATGAAATTTAATTGAAAAAACTTCTGGGTGTTTGAAAATTCCTGTAAGAGGTATAAAAACCATTCCATTCTCATTTGCTGATCTTTGCAAAATATTATGCTTATAATCCTTGACCACTCCTTTAATCTTAAATCGATAATCATATAAATAAGCATTCATTTCATCTTCGAATACATCTGTAGCTTTTTCATACTTTAAACTTATTCTAGCTTTATCACTTAAAATCATAGATTGAGTTTCAGTACCCGATCTTAAGCCTTCCCCTACCACGAAAGGGATGTTATATAAGTCAAAATAATTTTCGTCTATCCCTACTGTAGTTCTAATATTCCCTTTATTCTCTCCTAAATTTTGTCTTCGAATAGAATTCCCTCCGCTAAAACGAGACGGCACCGAAGTACTTGCCGAAGCGTTCTCTACCATAGGTAAATCTTTTAAAGCTCTCACAAAATCTCGATACGTATTTTGCACTTTATCTTGTGAATGGATTACAGGAGAATTTACAGCTAGTACATTCTCTATATCTACTCCTTTCTCTAAGCCATTTAAATACCACGTTTGATGAATTAAAATCCCTGTACCTATTAGCATCGCTAAAGAAATAAAAAACTGTAACCCCACTAACCATTTACGAATAATATTAGAGCCTTTACTTGAGGATTTCTTCGTATTCATCACTACTCTAGGCTGAAAAGAAGATAATACAAGAGAAGGGTAAAACCCAGAACACACAATACCGATAAGAACAATAACAATTAAATACCCTAGAAACTCTTGCCTAAAAAACATTTCATAAGTATAATCGGCTTGTATAAAAGCTACAAATGGTTTCGCTACCAATGTCATTAACCCTAAAGCCAATAATAAAGCAAGAACATTGTACAATATAGCTTCAATAAAAAACTGAATAATAATATCTTTTTTAACAGCTCCTATTGCTTTTCTAGCTCCTATTTCTCTAGCGCGTGTAATAGCTGTTGCTGTAGCCATATTGATGAAATTCACCCAACTTATAAGAATGATTAATAGCCCTATAATCTTGATCGTATTTAACAATAATTTTGCTGTATTATTCCCTTTTTGTTGCGCTTGAAAATCCGAATTGAAACGCATTTCTTCAATAGGCTGAAAAAAGAATCTCCAGTTATTATCATCATTTACTAAAGGTTTTATTTCCTTAGCAAAAGATGGTAATTGACTGAGAACAGTTTCTTTTTTAGCTTCACTCTCAAAAGCTAAAAAGTTCCAGAACACCCAATTATCAGCCCATTCATCATTCGCAAAAAAACTATTTTCTCCCACTACTGATGTTAAAGAAATTAAAGCTTCTGCACGGAAAGTTGTGTTTACAGGAAAGTCCTCTATTACTCCTGTAACTTCTAACTTTCCTTTATAATTCCATGCATAATACTCTATAATTTTCCCTAAAGGACTCTCGTTTCCGAAAAATTTTTCTGCTATAGTTTGGGTGAGGACAATCGTATTAGGCTCCTTTAATAATCCTTTTTGATTACCTAATATCGTACGACATCTAAATACTTCTAAAAAGGCATTATCTGCAAAAAGTATATCATCCTGCTCTATCTTAGTTTCATCCACTTCAATGATACCTGAAGTAAATGTACAGGTAGTATAATGCTTAAAATCTTCACCAAACCTCTCTTTAAAGTTTGTACTAAATGGGAACATCGTCGTTTGGCTATACGATGAAACTTCTTTGGTTTCGGCATCACTACGCTCCCAGATGATTCGACTTACTAAGTGCTTACTTTCACTAACATGATTATCGAAGCTTTCTTCGTACTTTGTTATCGCAATGATGATTAAAAAAGAAGCTAGACCAACGGCTAACCCGACAACATTTAGGGAAGCATAAATGGGTTTTCTTAAAAAACTTCTAAGACCTGTTTTTATATAATTCCAAATCATAGGGTGTAATATTTACTCGTTAGACTTTAATACTTTTGCTGGTGTTATTCGTACTACTTTCAACATATTGAATACGATTACTAAGCTTGTAATCAACATTACCAATACAATAGCAATCATAAAATGCCAAGGTTGAATTTCAATACGATAAGGATAATCCATTAACCATTTTCGCATAAAATAAATCACCAACGGAATAACAATGATGACTGAAATAATTACTACACTTAAAAATTCTTTAGATAACAACCAACTAATATCTTTAGAGTTTGCGCCTAATACTTTTCGAATGCTTACTTCTTTTATTTTTAATTGAGCAATGAACGAAGTCAACCCTATAAGTCCAATAATTGCTAAAAGAATAGCAATTAAGGAAAAGGCTTTAAAAATACTTTGCTCCCGTACTTCTTGTTCATAACCTTCTCGATAGATATCCTCTAACATTGCAGTATTAAACACATCATCTGGATACATTTCATCGAAAATCACTTTAGCATCGGCTGTTATATCTGCTACTGAGCGTTGCCCATTTAACTTTAATGAAAAAGAATTAGGACCTGCCATGTTACCTACATTTTTAACGAAATAAATACCTGGCTGTTCTCTCTTTAAGTTTCCATAGTAATAATCTTTTACAACACCGACAATAGTAAATTGCCTACCGTCCATGCCTTCCATTTCCATCTTCCTTCCAATGGCATCTTCATAGGATGTATATCCTAATCGACGACAAGCAGTTTCAGAAAGAATTACTTCATTAGGCTGGATGGTATGATCGTGAGAAAAATTTCTTCCCGCTATTATTTTAATACCATAGTTATCTATATAATGCTGATCTATACCATTTTGATTAAAACTCTGTTGTGTTTCTATTCCATCTTCCACCCTCCATGCTGCCATGTAACCTGCAACTTGTGAAGGTATTCCACTACTGACACTTGCTTTTGTAACACCAGGTATTTTTGCTAAACGATCCCTAAAAGAAGGGTAACTTTCTATCCAATCTTCCCATTTTGGAAAACGAGGGTTTTTGATAATTAATTTATCTTTTATAGCAATCCCTATATCTTTATTAAGCAAAAATCTATTCTGATGCATCATGATTACTGTTGCTGAAATCAATAGCATTGAAACTGAAAATTGAAATCCAACTAAAAATTTTCTAGTAATTGCACTTGCTGGAGAAGTCGTTGTTTTTGTTTTTAGTACTTCCAACGATTTGAATGAAGATATTAATCGTGCTGGATAAAAACCAGCTATCAATACACCTAAAAGTGGCATCAATAAAAATACAGCTAACAACTGTTTTTCCTTAATGAAATAACTAACACCAGGAATCATAATAACTTCATTAAAATATTTGATCACCCCCCATACAATGGTGATCGACAATAAAGAAGCTATAAAATTGATTAAAAAAGCTTCTATTAAAAACTGAATAAAAACTTGCTGTCGATTTCCACCTAAAGTCTTTCTGACACCTACCTCTTTTGCTCGTTCTGTAGCACTGGCAGTAGATAAATTAATATAATTGATCCATGAAATAAGCAATATTAAAATCGCAATGTATCGAAGCATGTTAATCATTTTAGCTTCTTTATCAGGATTTATGGCTTTATTCAACCAATTTGAATGTAGGTGCTTTTCAGTTAATGGTTGGAACGTAAATTTCCAATCGTAATTACTATCGATATCATTAGGTTTATATTTTTCTATATAAGCTGGAAATTGATTTTCTACAGCAGTAATATCATATCCTTTTTCTAAAGTTAACAATGTGGGAAAAGCCCACCATGTCCAATTATTTTGAAACCAATCTTGTTGATACCATGCCGATTCAAAGGACATTAAAAAATCGAATTCTAGATCCGTATTCTTGGGTAAATTTTCTACGATACCTGTAATTTTAAAATCATTATTATTAAAATCATTTCCAATACGAATTACTTTTCCTATTGGATCTTCAGCTCCAAAATACTTTTTGGCTTTTTCTTCGGTCAACACCATAGTGAAAGGAGCATCTAGCAAATGTTCTCTATCTCCTCTTAACACATTTATTGACAGAATTTTAAATATATCTTGATCCGTATAAACTACTTTTTTCTCAGTAGCTGCTACCGAATCCAAACGCAAAAAGGTATCGGTGAATGTAGACCTATATCTCGCTACATGCTTTACCCCTTTAACATGATTCTTTATCGTTGTTTGTATTCCATTAGGACAATCACTATAAGTAGTTTCCAAATCTCCATTTTGATAGCGATGCATTAGTACACTGTAAATGTTATCTCGATTTTCGTGCTTACTTTCATAATTACTTTCGAAATGGGTATATCCAATAAGTAATAAAAAAGCAGCCATTCCGATAGCTAATCCTAATAAGTTAATTAGGAAATAAGGCCACCTTTTTTTAAAATTCCGAAAGGCTATTTTGATATAATTAAAAATCATGCTTTGTACTATTTCTTTAGTTTGTTATTTGGTTGTAATCAATGTATCTTTTTGATTTCCAATAATATTTAATCTCCTTTAGTCACACTATACTTCTCCAGAAATCATTTAAAATCTATATTAAAATGAACTTGCTGAACCTGACCCACTGGTTCTTAATTTCGTTTGAGGATTTCCTTTGTATCTAACATCTCCTGAGCCTGCTATTTCGACAGTTAAATAATCTTCTGCATCAATTTTAACATCTCCCGAACCTGCAATTTTCACACTCCCTTCTTTTACTTTTAATGCTTCTCCTTTATAATCTCCAGATCCTGCGATAGAAACATTACTCTTTCTTGCAATTCCACTAACACGAATATCCCCTGAACCTGCTATAGATGCATTAATTTCATTTACTTCTATACTAGCTTTGATATCTCCAGAACCTGCTATACTTAATTTTAAATTTTCTGTTTTTAATATTGTCGATGCATTGATACTACCAGAACCTGCTATTCCTAATTTAGAAATCTCTTCTACTGGAACAATTATTTTTATCGTTTTGCTAGGCTGAAGATTATAGCCTTTCTTGAATCTAACGATTAGGTTTTCTCTTTCCTTAATTACATCTAAAAACTCATAGAGGTTGCTATCCGCAGTTATGGTTATTTCACCTTCTGTTCCCTCTACAAGTTCAACATCTATATCACCATTAATTTCCACTCCTTTATATCCATCGAAGGTCATCGTTTGGGTAATAATATTACCATTCCCTCTTACCTTTTTATACTTACCCCAATACGATGGAATACAATTCATCAGGCTAAACCCGAATACTAGGATTAATAAAATTTTTAAACTTTTCATGACGTATATTTAAATTATGACTACTCTATTGTTGCTATAATACTCTCACCTATATTAATCCCTCTATGAATTTTAGGGTTCCCCTGGTAATACACACTTGACGTTCCAAAAGAGGTAACCTTCAAACTTTCTGATACATTTAAATGAAATTTGCCATCTCCATAATTCACCACTTTAGCATTTCTATTTTCTACACCTAAAACATCTATATTTCCCGATCCATAGCATACATATTTTTGGTTGGAGATATCTCCAGATAAAATTTGAATCTGAGCATCTCCATATACTGTAGCTTTAAAATTCTCTACTGTAATCTCATTAAAAGTAATTTTTGGTTCCCCATAAATCGAAGCTCTGAAAGTGCCTAACTCTATTGGGCTTTTGAAAACTATTTCTTCTTCTCCCCTCAAAGAAATTTTCTTTAACCCTTTATAATTAATAGTGATTTTTGCAATCGTACCCTTGTATATAGATTTTCTATGATGCTGGTTATCGACCTTTTCTGTTTTGGTATATACCCTTGCATCTTTTAAATACACATGAAGCACCTCATTAATAGTTTCGACAACTAGTTTTTCGGGATCGACTTCACAACTATTTATAATAACCTTGGAATCACCCCCTTCCACAAACTCGACCTGTATATGTGGATTAATAATCACTTTCTCAAATGACGACACTCCGTATTCTTTTATTTGAGAGTGTGTAGTTTGAATCCCTAATAATAAAGTTACTATTAAGGTTAGAGCGCTTACTATTTTTTTTGGTACTACTGATAAAATAAACATAACATTACATTTTACTCGGTTTTTAAACTTTTGACAGGGTTTGCTTTGGCTGCCTTTATGGCGTGAAAACTGACTGTGATTAGAGAAAGAATTAATGCCGTAAGAATTCCTAAAACAAATAACCACACACTTAGACTTATTCTATATGTAAAGTTCTCTAGCCAGTACGACATCAAATAGTAAGCTAAGGGCAACGAGATAAATCCTGACAGGCCTACTAGAAATATAAATTCTTTAGAAAGTAGTGACCATATTTGTACAACTGATGCACCTATCGATTTTCTTATACCAATTTCCTTAGTGCGCTGTTCGGCAATAAAAGATGTTAACCCAAAAAGTCCTAGACAACTAATAAAAATGGCAATTGCTGTAAAAATACTTACTAAAGCAGACATTGTTTCTTCATCTTCAAAAGCTTCGGCGTAATTTTCATCTACAAATTGAAAACCAAATGGAATTTCAGGGATCAATTCTTCCCATTTCGTTTTTAGTATTTTTAAATTCTCCTTAACTGTATTTTCTGAATTTAAACGCATTTGATAAAACGCTCCATTCCCAGATCTATCAAAAACAAATAAGGTTTGTTCAGTGTTTCCGAAAGGATTACCCATGACTACATCATCAAGCACCCCTATAATGGTTAAATCTGGCTCTGGCTCTTCTAAAGTTCTCTTTATTTTTTTTCCAATTGGGTTTTTAAGCCCCATGTATTTTTGAGCGGTCTTATTGATCAGTACTGCAGCAGAATCCGAAGCAAATACTCTAGATAGATCACGCCCTTCAAGTATTTTCATCTGTGTAGTAGCAACATAATCCATAGAAATATTTATAAACGCAAAATCATCTTTAAATCCATCAGGTCTCCCCTCCCAATCAAAAAAAGATTGGTTGGACTGCACTTCAGTTATAGGGCTATTGGATGCCGACATATTTGTAATGGCGCCTGTACTCATAAATTGTTCCCTCATGAAATCGTATTTGCCATGAAAAGGTTTTGCCCAAGCTGCAAATTCTATTAACGCGTCCATGTTGTAACCATGTGTACGGCTTTTTACATAATTCATTTGTTGCTTGATGATAATAGTACCTATAATCAAGGCTACAGATAATACAAATTGGAATATTACCAGTAGCTTCCTCGTTAATCCAGAATATTTGCTTTTTACAAAAGTTCCTTTGATTACAGAAATTGGAGAAAACCTTGACAAGTATAATGCAGGATAGCTTCCTGAAAATAGCCCTGAAACTATCAACAAAAGAATCATCCACAACCAAAATTTAAGATTTGTCCATGGAAAAATAATTTCTCTATCAGCAAACGAATTAAAACTATCTAGGAAAATATTTACCAAGACTAATGCAAGCACCAAACTTATTCCTACTACTACAAATGACTCTGCATAAAATTGTTTGACTAAAGAACTTCTGTAGGCTCCGATCGTTTTCTTTACCCCTACTTCTTTAGCCCTTTTTCCTGATCTCGCTGTAGCTAAGTTCATGAAATTAATACAGGCCAAAACAAGTACTATAATACCTATTGTTGCAAAAAGGATGACTTCCTCTATATTTCCTCCAGTTTGAACACCATTCTCAAAATCCCTTCTTAGATGCCAATCTTTCATTGGCACTAAATGCAATACAGGGTCATATCCAAACTCATTATTAATAGCTATTTTCTTTGCATACTTTACAATTTCTTCTGCTTCTTTAAAATCTACTCCGTCTACTATTTGAAAAAACATTTGGAATGAATTATTATGCCACGAATCCTCTGCATTTTTTATCCATTCTTGACTAATAACATGAAGCTCCCAAGAAGTAATTTGATGTGTATCATAAAATGAAGAGTTTTTAGGAAAGTTCTTATAAACTCCTGTTACATTTAGTTCATGCCTTAAATCATAAGTGATAACCTTCCCAATTGCTAACTCTGCTTTTCCAAAAAGCTTCTTAGCTAAGGTTTCTGATAACATGATTGAATTCACATCATCTAAACCTCTTTTTACACCAGCTAATATTTCGAAATCGAACATTTCAGGAGCTTCGTTTTGAAGGCTAATACCCGATTCAAAAACTGTATTTTCTTCATATTTTAAGTAGCTTTTATTCCGCCAAGAAGCCATCACGATATACTTAAAATAGCTCCCGTAGTTAGTTCTCAATTCTTTCTCTAAGGGTCTTGGGACTGCTGACCATGTAACCTTATCATCACTAGTTGTCTGGGTTTGATACACTTGCCCAATACTATCATAATTAGTGAAATTTTTATCGTAACTAAGTTCATTTCTGACAAATAACCCTATAAGAATCGCCACACAAAGCCCAATAGTCAACCCAAGAATATTCATAAAAGAATAACCTTTGTCATTAATTATGTTTCGCCACGCGATTTTTAAATGTGTTAGAAACATGGCTTATTCGGTTTTTAAACTTTTAATAGGATTTGCTTTAGCTGCTTTAATCGCATGATAGCTAACTGTTGACATTGCGATAACAAGTGTAATTAAAGCACCAATTACCAAATAGGCAGGCTCTAAAGTTGTTCGATATTCGAAATCTTCTAAAATTAAGTTTCCAATTTTGTAGGCAATCGGAAGTGCCACTAAAAAAGAAATGAATACCAAAATGATAAAGTCTTTTGCTAATAGCTTCCAAATACTAAACACAGATGAGCCTATCGACTTTCGAATCCCTATTTCTTTGGTACGCTGCTCTGCTATAAATGAAGTAAGCCCCAATAACCCAAGACAACTAATAAAAATTGCTAAAACAGTAAAAAAGAAAATCATGTTTGCAATCTTGCTAAACTCTGCAAATTTCTTGTTGTGATCGTCTTCTATAAAACTATACTCTAGAGGGAGGCTAGGAAATACAGAAGTGTATACTTCTTGGATTTTATCTATATTTTCTTTCGGTGTTCTATCTGGGTTCAGTCGCATTATATAATACCCTATGGCATCTGTATTGAAAGTATAAAATGCCTGCCTTTTAGGTAAGAAAGGGGACGCAGATATCACATCATCAACGACACCTACTACTCTATAAACTTCATCATCTTCCTCCTCATCTCCTCCGTCTCTAATCACTAAACCTATAGGATCCTTAATACTCATAAAATCAACAGCTTTCTTATTGATTAATATGGCTGTAGTATCACTTTTAAAGCTATTTGAAAACTCACGTCCTTTAGCCACTTCGACTCCTAACGTTTTCATATAACCTGGGGTAATTTCTATCCAATCAAATAACTCTTCTAAATCCTCTGATTTTCCTTCCCATACAAAACCACTTCGTGCAGAATATATATCTGTTACAGGACTGCTCGAACAGGTTATATTGGTAATAGCCCCCGAAGCGAGGAGTGCTTCCTTTATTACTTCGAATTTGCCTTCAAAAGGTGGCTTATCTGCATTAATCTGAAATAGACCTAATGGATTATACCCCATATTACGATCTCGACAATGTTTCATTTGTCGATTGATAACTATAGTAACTACGATCAGTGCTGTAGAGATTACAAATTGAAAACATACTAATACCTTACGTATTATCCCCGAAGATTTCCCTTGTTGACTCCACCCTTTTAATACTTTAATAGGACTTAGAGATGATAAGAATAATGCAGGATAAACTCCTGACAAAAAAGTAACCATCAATACAACTAACAATGACATTCCCCAAAATGAAACAGCCCTCCAAGGAAAAACAATCTGTTTAAAGGCAATTACATTAAAAGGCTCTAGTAATAAGCTTACAATTAAAATACTTATTCCAAATGCTATAAATACAATTATAAATGTCTCACCAAAAAATTGTTTCAATAAATCTCGACGCTGCCCTCCAATGGTTTTTTTAACTCCAACCTCCTTCGCTCTCTTTTGAGCTCGAGCCGTACTTAGATTCATGAAATTAATACTTGCTAAACCTAAAATGATAAAACAAATAAATATCAAAAAGTAAATTATCTGTATTAGCCCTCCTACCTTTTTTCCTCTTTTGAATTTATCCCGTAATTTCCAATCATCCATTTGATGCACATTAAATATAGGGAAAGGGTCTTCTCCTAAATCCATAGCATCTCTTTTTGTAAACTTTATAGCTTCTTCTGCAGCTTCGAAAGAAATATTAGGACGTAACTTTACGTACATCTGGTATGAATTACTATCCCAATATTTTAAGGCTTCTTGAATCCACTCTTGTGAATTCACATAATATTTCCACGGAATAATAAATTTTAAATCATTGAAACTAGAATTGTAAGGTAAATCTTCATAGATGGCCGTAACTTCCAAATCTACTTTATCATCTACTCGTACTGTTTTACCTAAGGGGTTTTCTTCTCCAAAAAGTTTTTTAGCATTGGATTGAGATAGCATAATAGAATTAACATCTTTTAATCCATCTATTGTCCCATCAATGATATCCAAATCGAAAAGTCTAGGCCCATCCTCATGCATGTATTGACCATCTGTTAAAATAGTTTTCTTGTCGTAAGCCAAATAACCTTGATCATTCCAACTAGACATTACAATATACTCGAAGTAATCACTGTACTGATCTTTAAAAGCCTGCTCAATAGGCCTTGGTAATGCTGGGCCTGTAAAAGTTTCCCCATTCCACTCTTGAGTCTGCATAATTCTAGCAATACGATTCTTTGCTTTAAAATTACTGTTGTAAGCAAATTCATCATGAATATATAATGCCAATAAGAGTACCGAAGAAAAACCTAATACTAAACCAAAGCTATTGATAAACGTATAGCTTTTATTAGCTATTAAATTTCGCCAAGCGATTTTTAAATGCGTTAAGAACATGATTATTCAGTTTTTAAACTTTTAATAGGGTCTATTTTTGCTGCTCGTATGGCGTGATAACTTACCGTTATCAGTGTGATAACAATCGCCATAACAATACCTATTATAAAATGCCATGAAGAAATATCGGCACGGTATTTATAATCATTAATCCAATTTCTACTTATAAAAAAAGCTATTGGAATGGCAATCACTGCTGAAATAATAATAAGCACCACAAAATCTTTACATAGTATTCTCCATATTTTGAAAACCGATGCTCCTATCGATTTTCGTACCCCTATTTCCTTAGTACGTTGTTGTGTAATAAAAGAAGTTAATCCAAACAATCCTAAGCAACTGATGAATATAGCTAACCCCGCACCTATGAAGAGTAAACGGAACAAACGATCCATCTGTTTAAATTTGTTAGCATATATCTGATCTACAAATTCGATATCGAAAGGAACTTCAGGCAATCTTTCTTTAAAAACATCTTCTAATATCTCTAAATTTTCAGCTATGGTATTTTCTTTATTTAAACGAAGAATATAATTTCCTCCTCCCCATCTATTAAATGGATATAACGTTTGCTTAACAGGTTCAAACGGAGAACTCATTACCATATCTTCTACAATTCCTATAATTTTCAGCTTAATGTTTTGACCGTCCATTGTTATAAATTCACCTATTGGGTCATTCAAACCCATATATTTTGCAGCACTTTCGTTAATAAGTACCGCACTGGAGTCTGAAGCTAGTTCTCTTGAAAACCCCCTTCCTTTAATCACTTTTAATTTCAAGGTTTCTACATATTCAAAACCAACTTCAACCCAAGCAAAATCAGGATTAAAACCATCTGGAATTCCCTTCCAGCTGATAAAAGATCGATTAGAATATACGGCTGTAGCAGGACTAGATCCACAAGTCATCACTTCTACTGCACCTGATTTCAAAAATGCTCCCCTAAGAGATTCATAATTCCCCCAAAAAGGTTTTGTATCTCCAACAAACTGCACTAAAGCACTCTTATCATAACCGACTGCTCTATTTTGAACAAAATGCAATTGATTTTTCACAACCAACACCAACACCATCAATACAATAGAAATAACAAACTGAAAAACCACCAGTAATTGCCTTACTATATTGGAATTCTTACCTGTAAAAATGCCCTTGATTACTTGAGCTGGTTTGAATTTAGATAAAAACAGTGCTGGATAACTACCCGATAACAATGTGGTAACCCCTATAACAATGAATAAAATACTCCAAAATAACCCCGAAAAAACAGGCATCTCTATTGCTTTATCTGCTAACATATTGAAAGGCTTTATTAGAATAAAAACCATCAATATTGCAATAATCGCAGCTGAAAGGACCACAAAAAAAGTTTCACTAAAAAATTGAGAGATCAACTGCTTTCGTGTAGCTCCTAGCGTTTTCTTTATACCAACTTCTTTTGCTCGCTTCTCGGATCTAGCAGTACTCAAATTCATAAAATTGATACATGCCAAGAAAATTACCATCCCCCCAATAAGCCCTAATGTCCAAACTAATTTAATAAGCCCTCCTGTTTGCTCCCCATTTTCAAAATCATTGTGTAAGCGCCAATCACTCATTTTATGCACAAACAATTCTGGTTTAAAATCAGTCGTATCCCCTATACTTTTTAATTTGTTTTTCTTGACATCTTTAATCGCGATATCCACATCTTCAAACGAAACTCCTTCAGCCAATTGAACAAATAATTGAAAAGAATTATTATGCCATGCATTTTCGGCTTCTATTACCCACTTTGTAGATCGAACAAAAAACTCCCAAGGCAATAAATATTTAACATCTTTAAAACTTGTATTATCTGGAAGATCCTTGTATACTGCTGTAACTTTCACATCCGTCTTAGCATTAACCTTTACTGTTTTTCCTACAGGATCTTCTTCCCCAAATAAGGATGTAGCTAATGAAGCTGAAAGCATTATAGAGTGTACATCTTCCAATCCTCTTAAAACTCCTTTTTCTATTTCTAAACTCAATAATTCTGGTGCTCCAGGTTGAATTTTCAAACCCTGCGCACTTAAATTTATTTCTTCATGCTTTAAAAAAACACCCTGCTGCCAACTAGACATCAATAAATGCTCGAAATAATCCTTATACTCTTCTCTTAATACTTTTTCTAGCGGCCTAGGTATTGATGGGCCTGTACCAATTTTACCACTAAAAAGTTGTTGCTGTAATACCTGACCAATTCGATCCTTGTTTTCAAAATAATCATCATAGCTTATTTCATCATAAATCCAAAGTCCTATTAAAATAGCAACTGTAAGCCCTATCGATAAACCAAAGACATTTAATAACGAATAGCCTTTATTACTAAATAGGTTTCGCCAAGCAATTTTTACGTTAATTAAAAGCATGATGTTTCTGTTAAATAATATTACAACAAGGTTTGCCGTCTAAAAAGGCGGTATATAGGCTAATCACATTCAAGTCTATTATAATTGCCCCTAAGAACTGAAGGTCCATAGTTTCGGTGACGACTGAAAGTCTTTTGTTTTTTCTAGCATATAGCTTTAAGTTATAGGCTTAAATCCATATGCTACGTGAATCTATATAAGGCCTACTGCTTAAAGCTTAATGCATATAGCCATAGATATTTTTTAGAAATTAAGCATACTCGTTACTCGTCTCAGTAACAATTTGTCCATCAAAAAGATTAATAACTCTATGTGCATAATTCGCATCACGGTCTGAATGTGTTACCATTACAATCGTAGTTCCTTCTCGATTTAATTCTGTAAGTAAATTCATTACTTCGATACCATTCTTAGAATCTAAGTTTCCTGTAGGCTCATCGGCAAGAATTAATTTGGGATTCGTAACAACAGCTCGAGCAATGGCTACACGTTGTTGTTGTCCTCCAGAAAGTTGATTAGGGAAATGAGCTTCACGATGTGCTATTTTCATACGTTCGAGAAGGGCTAATACTTTTGCTTTTCTTTCTTTTTTAGGAACTTTTAAATAGATCAATGGCAATTCTACATTCTCAAAAACGGTAAGTTCATCAATCAAATTGAAGCTCTGAAATACAAAACCAATATTCCCTTTTCTCAATTTAGTGCGTTCACTTTCTCTTCTGTTTCCTACCTCCGTTCCATCAAACTGATACGAACCTTCACTTGGACTATCCAATAGTCCGATAAGATTTAACAAGGTCGATTTACCACAACCTGACGGCCCCATAATGGCTACAAACTCTCCTTTCTTGACTGCTAAGTTGATATTATTTAGCGCTAAGGTTTCTACGTCTTCAGTTCTAAATTTTTTGGTTACTGATTTAATATTTATCATTCTTTATGGCTTTAGGCTTTAAGCAGTAAGCTATAAGCTGGTTTTTGTTTTTATTCAATTCATTCGAACCCTGAGCGGAGCCGAAGGGTAATATTTCTAGTTTACAATCATATTCAGTAGAAACAAAAAAAGATATCCTGTTTCTTGAGTCATAGACTCCTGTTTCTCTTCTCTCTTCTCCCTTCTCTCTTTTCTATTTTCTATTTTCTATTTTCTATTTTCTCTTCTCTCTTTTCTATATTCTTTTTTCTATATTCTAACAGCGAAGTGGTCTAATATCTCAATACTAACATCTATTTAAATACAATTCTTTCTACCTCTCCAAAAGTATCGTAGCTAGATATGATAGCTTTTTGACCAGGCTCAATTCCTTCCAGCACTTCGAAATAGCTAGAATTTTGTCGACCTAATTTAATGTCTTTCTTAAAGGCTTCATTTCCTTTTTCCGTTAATATAAAAACACTACGTCCTCCTGTACTTTGAAAAAAACTTCCTCTTGGTAACAATACTGCCTTATTTGAAGCTCCTAATTCTAGTCGCATCGTATAATTTTGCCCTGCTCTTATCGTTTCTGGTATCGAACCCGTAAATACTAGATCAATTTTGAATCGTCCACTGCGAACTTCTGGGTATACTTTTCTAACTTTCAACGGGTATTTTTTATCTAAACGCTCGATTGAAGCACTCAACGCTCTTCTAACACGTTCTATATAATGCTCATCTACTTCCGCTTCAATTTTAAAACTGGATAAATCATTAATCTGCCCTATGCGCTGTCCTTGTTGTATATTTTGACCTATTTCGGCATCCAAAAACCCTAATTGCCCATCGTAAGGTGCTCTAACATTAAGATAATCTAATCGTTCATAAACCATCCCCAGTGTTTTCTTCATTCTGCCTAAATCATTTTCTAAATCTGCCAACGTCGTACTTTTAGCTTTAGCATCTTGTTTTACTTGATCGCTTGTTAATTCGTAACGTTTTTTTGCTGCATTGTAATTTTCTCTTGCCGTGTCATAATCATTTTTTGAAATGACATCCTTGTTATATAACAACTCTTGCTGTTTAAAAAGTCTTTCTGTACGCTCATATTCATATTCTGCGTCAATTAAATTCCTTCTACCCTGGATTTCTCTATTATCGTAAGACAACTTCGTAGAGCGCAAATCATTTTGTTTAAATGACAAATTGTTTTCACTGGCTAAGATTTGCTCATATAATGCTCTATTTTCCAATTTTAAAATCACATCCCCTTTCTTTACATGAGTTCCTTCTTCAATTAGTTTTTCTTTTACTCTTCCTCCTTCATAAGCATCCATATAAATGGTTTGTATTGGTGCTACGTGACCTGTAATTGTTATAAAATCTTGAAACTCTCCTTTAGTTACTTCCCCAATTGATAAACGCTCTTTCTTTACAGAGTACGTTTTTTTATAATCGGTAGTAAAAAGTTTCCAACACAGAAAAAGTAGCCCCAAACCTAGAAATCCCCATAACATGTGCTTGGGACGTATACCCTTTTTCTTTTCTATTTTTATATCCATCTAAAATTTTATGTAATCTTACTACGATCGAAGATACTAGAGAAGTTTCCAAAAAAATGACGGTGTAAATTTTATATACATAAAGTGTAAAAAAAATTTACACTTTCATTATCAGCTAACTTCTAACGGTTAGTTTTATACTACTAATTGAATTTACATTGTAAGTTTATAGCTAATACCAACAAATCAACTAACAATCATGGTAAACGGAACAGTACTCATTATCGATGATAACCCTAATGTACTTAGCGCATTAGAAATATTGTTATTACCAGAATATAAAAATGTAATCACATTAAATGACCCTAATAAACTAGATACAATAACTTCTTTAAACGAAGTAAATTTAGTGTTATTGGATATGAATTTTACATCTTCGATTAAATCTGGTAGTGAAGGGTTACAATGGCTAGTTGAAATAAAAAAACGAAGCCCTTTAGTCAAAATCATTATGATAACTGCATATGGTGATGTAGAACTTGCGGTAAAAGCGATAAAAAACGGGGCAAGTGATTTTATATTAAAACCTTGGAATAACGAAAGCTTGCTTACCACACTTAAAACAGCTTATTTTCAAAAAAAGGCGAATACATCTTCAGCTAAAAATAAGTCTAACCTTAAAGCTAAACAATCCATTATAGGTAGTAGTAAAGTGTTTCAACACACCTTAAATATTATTCATAAAGTAAGTAAACTAGATGTAAACGTTTTTATCTCTGGAGAAAAAGGCTCTGGAAAAGAATTATTAGCAAAAGAATTACAACATAATTCTTCTAGAAAAAATAAGCCTTTCATCGTAACCGATTTGGGAGCTTTAAATGAAGAATCTATTGAGAAAGAACTTTTTGGAGACATCGATAACCCGATTGGAAAAGTAGAAAAAGCTAACCAAGGTATCTTGTTTATTGACAATATTGAAAAATTACCCCTCAATTTACAGTGGAAATTATTGAACTGTCTTCAATACAAAAAAATAAAAAGAGCAGATACCAATACAGAAACCCCCATAGATATTCAATTAATTAGTGTTGGGTATTCTGATTTAAAAGCTGCAGTTCTAAAAGGAACATTTAGAGAAGACTTACTATATCAAATAAGCACCATTAGTATTGATGTACCTCCACTTAGAAATAGAGGCAATGATATTATTGAGTTAGCCAATTATTACTTAGAAGAATTTAAAACGAAATACCTTAAAAACGATATAGAATTTCACAGTACCGCAAAACAAAAAATGCTTGAATACAATTGGCCTGGAAATGTTAGAGAATTAAAACACAGTATAGAAAGAGCCATTATATTAAACACAGGGCCTTATATTCGTGATGAAGATTTAAGCCTTGAACATAACACTAACTTTACAGCTCAAAATCCCATTACGCTTTGTGAAATGGAATTGGTAATGATCGAAAAAGCATTGAGTGATCATCAAGGAAATTATAGCGCTGCTGCTAGTCAGCTTGGTATTTCCAGACAAACACTGTACAACAAAATAAAAAAGCTACACCCTAATGATTAGTAAAAAGTTCTACTATTTGCTCATTGTACGCATCACCCTTTTAGTAATTGTTACGGCAGCTACTACTTATTTTGTTGTCAAAAAAGAATATATCTGGGCGGCATTACTAGGTTGTATTCTTCTCATCCAGATTTTCAAATTAGTCTCTTTTTTAAACAGTACGAATAAAGACATGGCTTATCACCTAAAGGCAATGATCAATGAAGATTTTACATTGTCTTTTGAAAAAATAGGAAAACACACCTCCGCAAGAGAACTGTATAAAACGCTTTGTACGCTCAACGAAAAAATTCAAAAAGTATATGTTGATAATCAAGTACAAGAGCAATACTATAAAGAGCTTATAAAACAAGCCGAAATTGGGGTGTTAACAATCAATTCTAAAGGCCACATTTTATTAGCCAATAAAAAAGCCGAACAGCTTCTCAATTTTTCTCCCTTAAATCATGTAGAACAATTCAATAGAATTCAAAAAGATCTTTATCAAGCTCTAAAAACATTGACTTTTAAAGAAAAACTTATTAGTCTATCCGATGAAAAACAAACTAAAAAAATTAGTGTTAAGACCAGTACTATTACTATTAACAACGAAACTGTTCACTTAATTACATTACAAGATATTGGTAGTACTCTTAATAAAAATGAAGCTGATTCTTGGATCAAATTAATTAGGGTTCTCACCCATGAAATCATGAATAGTATTGCTCCTTTGACTTCTATTTCTAGTTCTCTTTTACAGCAATATAATAATACGGACATCAAATCTTTTACTAAAGAACAATCTCAAGTATTAGGAAAAGGACTTTCTGTAATTAAAGAACAAAGCAACCACTTAGAAGCCTTTGTCTCTTCATATCGCGAGCTACTAAATGTTGCTACACCGACCAAAAAGATCATTCTTTGTGAAGCATTATTTGAAAAAGTAGCCTTACTTTCTAGAGAATTCTTAAAGAAAAAAGACGTTCTTCTAAACGTAAACATTACAGAAGAAATGGGAACCTTATTTGCCGATGAGCAGCAAATCGTACAAGTATTACTTAACTTAATTAAAAATGCTTGCGAATCTTTTTCCGATCAAATAAACCCTTCTATTTCGCTAAGTGCTACAACTTCAAACTTCGAAGTAAAATCGATCACAATAAGCAATAATGGAGATGAAATCCCTAATGAAATTAAAAATCAGATATTCATTCCTTTTTACACTTCTAAACCTAATGGATCTGGAGTTGGATTAAGTCTTTCTAGACATATTATGCTATTGCACAAAGGAAATTTATCCGTTCAATCTAACAAGGAAGAAACTTCATTTATCTTAGAATTTTAGAGATTAAAGAAAGGGCTCTACTTAAGAACTGACCTATAGAAACAGTTTCATACGATTTGCGAACAAAAATTTCGCATATACCTTGTTTCTTTTTAAAACTACCCTCCCATTAAGATTCAATAAAACCTAGATTGAAATCAAAGATTTCGATGCTAAGCAAAAATTGAATTAAACACAATCATTCCACAATACACATTACACTCAATGCTTTATAAATCATCATTTAAAAAGCATTCAATATTTCCTTTCTCTCCTTTCAATTCTTACATGCCATTATTATCCTTTTACCAAAACCACTAAATATCGGCTAACAGACAGCTATTTAACACATGTCAATATTTCCTGTAAGAATACCCTTATACGAGCAATATGCAACATGCCAATAAGTTATACATCATAACAATTAATAATTAAACCCTATGAAAACTAGACTTCTAGTATTGCTCTTTATAGCAATACAAACTTCTTTTTTTGCTCAACAAATTGAAGGAGAATTAAGAAAATGGCACAAAATTACCATCAGTGCCGATTTACCCAACACTACGCTCAACGAATCGGCTTCGACTTTCAGAAACCACCGAATGGATGTCGTCTTTACGGACCCTAATGGCGAAAAAATTAGAGTTCCCGGTTATTTCGCAGCAGATGGTGATGCAGCGAATTCAAGTGCCAAACAAGGACAAACTTTTAAAGCACATTTAAGGCCTTACATGACAGGAACATGGAACTATGAAATTCTATACTACACTGGTAACAATGTAGCTTTACAAAATGTAAATCAACTCCCATCACCTGCCAAAAGGCTCACGGGAAGTGTGGGGAACATCTCTGGCAATAACAAGTCTGAACCTGATTTGAGAGCCAAAGGTCGATTGACATATCGCACTTCGGGAAGTGCTAATTCTAGAAGGTATTTACAATTTGCTCAAACTGGTGAATACTTATTTAAAATTGGCCCTGATTCCCCAGAAAATATGTTAGACTTCAATGATTTTGACTTTGATGCTAATCGAAACAATTGTGGTCTATGTAAAATCCATTCTTTCAATCCTCATGCTGCGCAATTTAATAATGGGCCTACTTGGAAAAATGGCAAAGGAAAAAACATTATTGGAGCTTTAAATTATATTAAGCAACAAGGAATGAATTCTTTTTCGATGAGTTTATTTGGAGGAGACGATAAAAACGTATTTCCTTGGGTAAACCTCGGTGACAAATTCAGATTTGATATTTCTAAACTAGAACAATGGGAAATTGTATTTGATCATGCTGAAAAAATTGGTCTAATGATGCATTATAAATTGGCTGAAAACGAAAATTGGGATGCCCTTAATGATAATGAATTAAGAGTTCAATATCGTGAAATGGTAGCTCGTTTTGGACACCACTTGGCAATCGAATGGAATATCTCGGAAGAATATCGAGGATCGGCACAATCTGCTATCTCACGAATTGATTTTTTAGCAGCTATTGATCCTTGGCAAAATCACCGAGTAATACACACCTATCCAGGAGAGCATGATAAATATGATGATTGGTTAAGTCTCAACGCAAAATTAACTGGGGCCTCTATACAAAGTGCCGCTAATGCAAATGATGCATTTAATGGAAGAAGTGGAATTCTAACTTGGATTAATAAATCTAGAAATGCGAACATCCCTTGGGTAGTATCTTCGGATGAACAAAATACTGGAAAAACAGGGGTTTTTACTGATGAAAAGATTTCGACAAAATCAGTACGTGTACAGGCTAGAACGCACTATTTATGGAAAAACTTAATTGCTGGTGGCCAAGGTGTCATGTGGTACGGAGGAAGTAAAGGTGATTTTGAAACTGAAAACTTCAATCGATTTGAAATATTATTCGATTGGTCTAAATATGCTTTTGACTTCTTCAAAGGGAATCAAATTCCATATTGGAATATGCGTAACAATGATAACCTTGTCAGTGGAAATAATAATCACGCTCTAGTAGAAGCAGGGAAATATTATGTTATCTATTTAGAAAAAGGGGGCAATCCCAATTTAAATTTAAATGGTGCTAATGGAAACTACAATATAAAATGGTTTGATCCACGTAATGGAGGGAACCTCAAAAACGGTAGTATCACACAAATTTCTGGAGGAGGAAATAGAAACATAGGAAACCCTCCTAATAATACAGGTAATGATTGGGTTGCATTAGTAACAAATACTAATAATACGGTTCCAGACGTTACTGATCCAGGAAATGATCCTGATACTGGTGATTGCTCAGAAAAAGTTTTCGAAGAAAATAATGGAGTTATCGCTGTAGAAGCAGAAGACTTTATTGACCAAGAAAAAACGAATGTAAGAGAGTGGTTCGTTATTGAAAATGGCACTACAGGTACGCCAACTCCTGATCCAGATGCAAATAACAGCAATGGCGCCAGCGGAGGAAAATATATAGAAATACTTCCTGATACTCGTGTTACTCATGGTGACCCTTTAACAGTAGGAACTAATTTCAGTAATACCCCTGGAGCATTAGCTATTGTTAATTACAAAGTAAACTTTAGTACTACAGGAAAATACTTTGTTTGGGTTCGCGCTTATTCAACAGGAACGGAAGATAATGGGGTACATGTAGGTATTGATGGACAATGGCCTACTTCTGGCGCTAGAATGCAATGGTGTGCAGGAAAAAATGCTTGGACTTGGGAAAGCAAGCAACGTACTGATGCTAACCACTGTGGAGAAGAGCAAAAAATCTTCTTAAATGTAAATACTCCTGGAATACACACTGTTTCTTTTTCTATGCGTGAAGATGGATTCGAAATGGATAAATTTATCCTTTCTAAGACTTTTGTTAAGCCAATAGGAACAGGAACAGATGCTATAATTGCTAATTGTGATGATGACCCTGATGACGGAGGTAATAACGGAAATCCAGATAATGGAAATGATGATGAATGTCAAGGCATTGTTATAAACCCAATCAATGATGCTTATCTACAAGGCGGAGCTGGTAGCTTACTAAATAATAATGATCTAAGAGTAGAAAGCAATAATAGAGTTTCTTATCTACAGTTTCAAACACCGAATACTCCTAATGGGAAAAGCATCTCTAGTACAACACTCGAATTAACTGTAAGTTCGGATAGTGGTAGTGGTCTTATTGAAATTTTTAAAGGGAATTCTAGCAATTGGAATGAAAATAACTTATCTAATTCCAATAAACCTACAGAAGATGGTCTACTTGGAAGTTTGAATACAAACTATACCATTGGACAAACCTATACTTGGAATTTACAAGACTTACCAGCAGGACAAACAGTTTCTTTAATTGTAAAACAAACAGGAGGAAATGATGTTTCATTCTCTGCTAGCGAAGGTACCAATAGTCCTAAATTGACCATCACACACACTTGTGATAATGATGATGACGATACCCCTGATACTGGAGGAGATCCTGATACTGGAAACGATAATTGTGAAGATACTTTAGCTAATCCAATCAATGATGCTTATCTACAAGGTGGTGCTAGCAGCTTATTGAATAATAATGACCTAAGAGTAGAGAGCAACAATAGAGTTTCTTATCTACAGTTTCAAACACCCAACATACCTAATGGAGGAAGTATTTCTAGCACCATGTTAGAGTTGACAGTCAGTTCAGATAGTGGTAGTGGTCTTATTGAAATTTTTAAAGGAAGTTCTAGTAATTGGAATGAAAATAATCTATCTAACTCCAATAAACCTTCCGAAGATGGGCTACTTGGAAGTTTGAACACCAATTATGTTATTGGACAAACGTACACATGGGAGTTGCAAAACCTACCTGCTGGACAGACAGTATCTTTAATTGTAAAACAAACAGGAGGGAATGATGTTTCATTTTCTGCTAGTGAAGGCAACAATAGCCCTGTATTAATTATTAAATACAACTGTGATGATACACTTGGCAATGATACTCCTGTAAATGTAGATACTTTCGTTATTGAAGCCGAAAGTTTCTCCAATACTAGTGGAACATTTAACGATACTGCTTTTGGTGGTTCGGGTCTTGGTGCTAATAAGGCTGATACGATTATCAATTACGTAAATGAAAATGATTATGTCGATTATCCTATTACCATACTTGAAGAAGGGGTTTATAAAGTTACCTATTACATCTCTTCTCCTGTTACAGGTTCTAGTATTACTTTTGGCATACCTGACTTAGATTTTAATACTACGACAGTCCCTAATAATAATAGTTGGGATGATTTTCAAAAAGTGGAAGCCAGTCAATTAGTATTTTTCACAGCTCAAAATCATACTATTAGATTGACAGCTACTGGTAGCATGTGGACTTGGAATCTGGATAAATTCTCATTAGAATTCATAAGTGCATCCAAAGATCTAATTCAAAAACCAGTTTCCGATAATATCTCAATATATCCTTTACCAGCCATTTCTGATATCACAATTTCAGGAATATCTAATGGTCTAAAAAATATTACGGTATATTCTTTAGCAGGAGCAATCGTATTGAATACTACGGTCGAAAGTACTGAAGGGTTTACTACACTAGATGTATCTAGCCTATCTACTGGGATTTATTTATTGACCATAGATGGCAAAAACCATAAACTAGTGATTAAATAGATTAATCTATTTTTCCAAGTAAACTATCTTGGGGCAAGCCCAAGAGGCATTTATATGAAATAAAATTTTAATTTCAAGGCAAGCCTTGGGGTATTATACCCTTTGGCGGTGTCAATAAAAGGAAAGTTTATAACACCGAATCTAAAAGCAATTCAAAAGCTTAAGATATACATCAAGGTTTTATAGGCTTTCCTTTTTTATTATAATAACTATTCAACTGCTAATTTACTCTTGTAAGGCTTACAAAAAGCAATGATTAAATTCCCCGATCGGTCGTTACCCAATAGCTTGTATACCCAATCATTTATCGAAATTCCACTTTCTTCATAATGAAAAGTAACTATTAAATCTTTGTCTTTATTTTCTATAGATTTCACTTTACTTCCTTTGCCAATATTTACTTCTTTAGAAGAGCCAAATCTTAACGACTCTATATCCAGATCCTTTTGAGCATCAAAACCTTCTTCTGATTGTATCAATATTCTTATATCCTTTGTCCTTTCATTTATTCTGAATTCATCCAAAAGCTTTATACGCTTATGCACCACCAAAGGAAGAATAATATTTTTAGAATTATGATTATCATTTGCTCTATCCTCTTTCTTCGGAACATCCAAAGTTGCCAATGATAAATGAGTAGCTCTACCAAATCTATCCTGAATCACATGTGGACGCTCTAGTTTATACCAATGATTTTTAACTCCATTTTCATAAGAAGTTACTGAAGTGTTATACCCCAACCCAGGATCACATTCCCAATGAATCCCATCAGGAGAACGCAAATAAATAGCTCTTTTATCTAAAAACCCATTAATCAAACAATGAAACTGAACATCATCTTTCCAAATTGTTGGGTCTTCGTAGTTTAGATTCCTATACCTTTTAGGAATCGTATTATTTTTTTGAATTACATCAGTCAATACTTTATATGGCCCTAGAATGCCTTCGTCACTCTTAATTACACGACCAAACTTCGTCATAAAAAGCAATGAACCATCCTCCAATTGAACTCCAGATAAATTCCTTTCTACTTGATACTTTCTATCATCTTCCAGCAATTTAGCATCATATTCGATCTTCATTTCCCCCTCTAACTTCCATGGTCCATTCATGCTTTTAGAGCTAAACAATGTAGGCTTCCAATCAACTAGTGAATACAATAAATAACTACCATCATTTAACAATACAACATCTGCATTATGGCCAAACCCTTTTTTATAATCATATGCCAAATCTCTCTTTAGCACATAAGGTCCAATAGGGGTTTCTGAAACAGCATAAGCTACTGTAGAATTAGGCCATTCCCAATGTCCCTTAAGATCGTTAGCAGGCCATCGAACAATTGGCAAATGATATTTATTATCTTCTCCTAAAATTGGATGTCCTCCCCAATAAGACCAGTCTTTATCTTCTATTCCATTTTCTATGTCTCTAGGAATTACATCTTCTACCCCCCAAGTATCAGTAGTCAATTCACTTATTATAGGCATTGGTTCAATCAAATCTATAAATGATGCTCCATTAATTAATGAAAGTCTAGTTTGAGTTGTCTCGGAGGTTATACTCTCATTCCCACTAAAATCGTGAGCTGAAACCTTATAAAAATTATACTGACTTTTTAAAGCTGCATCATCCTTATACGAAGTCTTGTATACACTTTTAGCAATACATTCAAAATGCTCATTATCATTGGAACGATAAATTGAATACTTATAAATATCCTCTTCACTTGGAGCTTTCCAATTTAAGATTACCTCTGCATTCTCTACTCTTGATAAAATATTTTTTGGAGCCTCTGGAGGAATAAGATCTCTGATACTTGAAGTAACGACATTTGAGGCTTTAGATATTGATTTTCCCTTTCGTATTATTAGATAATCATATGTTACACCCGAAACAATATTACGATCAACAAAGGACTTCTTGTTAGTTTCATCAACAAGTAAAAACGTATTATCTAGCACAGATTTTCGATAAACTTGAAATCTATCATTTGTACTAAAATTACCATCATCCCACTGCAAGCCTATAAAATTATTAGATTTTTGAGATACTCTTAATTTCTTAGGACGCTCAAATTTTTTATCAGACACCGAGATTGAAATATCTTCAAGATATATTTTGACATTGTCTTTTGAATAAAATGTAACTTTAAGATAAGGGAAACCTTTTTTTACATTAGATGCTGTGATCTTATATTCTCCCGAATATTTACTAATGCCTTCAGGTAAGATTTTGATAGAGGCTTTTTCTATCAATGTACACTCTTCCTCACCAAAAACTAAGCTCAAAGAAATATAAGCTTTAATATCATACTCTAAATATGCGCTAAAATCCCAATACCAAATATCCCCTTTACCTAATTCGGGATAATTAGCATTTGTATTTAAAATTATTGACTTTGCTTCTCCTATATCATTACTACAAAACAATGTTCCATAATGAATTCCTAAAGGCTCTTTTCCTTTAACTGCTTTTGTTTCCCAAAATGGAGATTGTTTAGCTTGCCTCCAATATGCATTTACGAGTTCAAAATCTCCATCATTTATATTTTCAAAAGGAATGTTATCTCCTAACAACGAAATTTGACTCCATGATGCTACATGAATTAGTGAAGAAATTAAAAATAAGGCCTTAAAAATAAATCGCATTTACATTAAATATCCACTAAAATCGGGATTTTATGCAGAATGCTATATTAATAATTAGCCTATTTAAATTAATCTTTTTCCTAAAAAGTATAAAAACAAAAAAACCTCTATCGAATAAACGATAGAGGTTTCAAAAAAGGCGGCGACTTACTCTCCCACAAATGCAGTACCATCAGCGCGATTGGGCTTAACTTCTCTGTTCG
>CANMML010000016.1 GCA_947499005.1 uncultured Aquimarina sp. | reverse complement strand
TCAACCATCAACCATCAACCATCAACCATCAACCATCAACCATCAACCATCAACCATCAACCATCAACCATCAACCAACTTTAAGTCCTCTAGAAAATTCAAAATACATTGCTCCACCAAGACCAATGGCAAAGGCAAACAACAATTCTTCAAGCGGAACTCCAGCGAAAAATATACTTTGCAAAGCTTCCGTTTCCCAGAAATCCATAACGGCATTTGGATAAATTACTAAAACAAGTTTCTGCCATAAAAAAGTAAATAAAGTAACTGCAAAACCGCTTATGAGCATGTGTTTTATTAAATCGGGACGTTTAATCGTAGTATAAACAAAAACAAAAACTAAACAGGCTGTTTGTCCATATATCGAATTGATGTTTAGAATATTTACAAATAAAAACATGACTCCTATACATAAGATTCCTAAAGTAAGTGTCATCTTTCTAGAGGAAGGTGTGGTAGTATTTAGAAATTTAATTCGGAAAATATATTGATAAATAACTGTGGTTAACCCCCCGAAAAAAACACCATATAAGAAATCTTCAAAAGGAAATAAAGGACTTATTAAGTAAGGAGGATTCCAATAATCTTGAGTAAAAAATTGACCTAAAATCACAGAAGCAATTCCGAAAATGAATCCAGTACGAATTAATTTTTGCTGTAAGTCTTTTCTAGTAAAATAAATTAGTAGCCACAGAGGCACTAAAAGCAATACAGATAAGAAGTAAAAAGCAGATTCAAACAAAGAATTCATTTAAGGCAATAATTTTGAAACAAATTAAAGAAATTCTAGTTTGTTATTTAAAAGAAAAGTGGTGTTAGTATAATAGGTGAAAAATAAGCATACACTTTCGTTATCTTTGTGCGCTAATATTGAAAGCATTTATGAAGTTCGACTTATTAAAAACAGATGCGCAATCCAGTGCAAGAGCAGGTAAAATAACGACAGATCATGGAGTTATCGAAACGCCTATTTTTATGCCTGTGGGTACAGCAGCAACTGTAAAAGGAGTGCATCAACGAGAATTGAGAGAGGAAATCAACCCAGATATAATATTAGGTAACACATACCATTTGTATTTGCGACCTCAGACGCCAATACTCGAAAAAGCAGGAGGCCTTCATAAATTCATGAATTGGGATCGTAATATCCTTACAGATAGTGGAGGGTATCAAGTGTATTCACTATCGGGAACGAGAAAAATTAAAGAGGAAGGTGTAAAGTTTAAATCACATATCGATGGTTCGACACACTGGTTTACTCCCGAGAATGTTATGGAGATTCAGCGATCGATTGGTGCTGATATTATCATGGCCTTCGATGAATGTACACCTTATCCTTGTGATTACACCTATGCTAAGAAAAGTATGCATATGACGCATCGTTGGCTAAAGCGTTGTATGACTCATTTAGAAAAAGTGCCTTTCAAATACGATTACGAGCAAACTTTCTTTCCTATAGTACAAGGAAGTGTATATAAAGATTTACGTCAGCAGTCAGCAGAATTTATAGCGAATGCAGATGCTCCTGGAAATGCTATTGGAGGATTATCTGTAGGAGAACCTGCAGAAGAATTGTATGCGATGACTGAGGTGGTAACAGCAATTTTACCAAAAGAAAAGCCACGATATTTAATGGGAGTAGGAACTCCTATAAATATTTTAGAAAATATTGCATTAGGTATCGATATGTTCGATTGTGTAATGCCAACACGTAATGCACGTAATGGAATGTTGTTTACAGCACACGGAACCATTAATATGCGTAATAAAAAGTGGGAAGACGATTTGTCACCAATCGATGAAATGGGAATTACTTGGGTGGATACCGAATATTCAAAAGCATATTTGAAGCATTTATTTAAAGTAAATGAAATGTTAGGAAAGCAAATTGCGACCATTCATAACTTAGGATTTTATTTATGGTTGGTGCGAGAAGCAAGAAAGCATATCTTAGCCGGAGACTTCCGTCAATGGAAAGATATGATGGTAAAACAAATGGATAAACGTCTGTAAATACTCTTATGATAAGAATATTAGATTGGTATATATTAAAGCGGTATTTATTAACGCTAGTGCTATTTATCTTAGTGTTTATCCCGATTGCGATTCTAGCAAATCTGGCTGAAAAAATTGACAATATTTTTGAAAACAATCTTGGCCTTTGGGAAGTAATTGTTTTTTATAAAGACTTTTCGATACACTATCTGTATATACTTTTCCCCTTTTTACTTTTTATATCAGTAATCTTCTTTACCTCAAAGTTGGCTAATAATACAGAGATTATTGCTTTTTTGAGTTCGGGGGTTTCTTTCAATCGTTTTTTGAGACCTTACGTTGTAGGGGCTACAGTAATTTCAGTATTAGCTTTATTAGCAGGAATGTTTACGGTACCAAAAGCAAGTGAAAATTATAGAGATTTTGATCAAGTAAAATTAAGAGGAAGGAAGAAGCAACAAAATACCTTTAATCTGTATAGGCAGCTCAATGAAAACGATTACATCTACGCTTATGCTTTTTATCCTTCAAAAAATAAAGCGAGCAAGTTTACTCTAGAACATTTTGAGGATAATAAACTAGTGTATAAAATAAGTGCAGATGAACTTATTTATAGAAAAAAAGATACAACGCATAGTTTGAAAAAGTTCGTTATGCGTAAAGTAGGCAAAGATCACGATGAAATTATCAAAAAGAATCGCCTTGATACTTTATTAAATATAGATATTGATCGTTTAACTCCTGTAGAATACGTTGCGGAGACCTTGAATTATTTCGAATTAAAGAAATTTATGAAAGAAGAGGAATTAAGAGGCTCTTCTAATTTAAACCGCTATAAAGTAATTGCTTACAAAAGGTGGAGTATTCCTTTTGCAGCATATATATTAACGATTATAGCGGTATCTGTATCTTCTATGAAGCGAAGAGGAGGGATGGGTGCAAACTTAGCATTAGGTTTTGCAGTAGCCTTTGGATTTGTATTTGTAGATAGAATCTTTAGTACACTAGCGATACAATCCGATTTTTCACCGTTATTGGCGGTGTGGCTTCCAAATATCTTTTTTTCAGTATTAGCACTATACCTATTAGCAAGAGCTAGACGATAATTTCATAGAGGCTAAAGTGTTAAGTGTACAGTATTAAAATTTTTTAACCTTTCTTATTTTATTGTGAGCTTATTCTAAAAGAAGATGTGGTTTAATGATAATTTTTTAAAGATTATTTACTTTATCTAGTATTTATGATGGGGCTTAATACTTCATACTCTTTACCTAGTACTCTAGCAAGTTAGATTAACAACTAAAAAAGTAGATGATTGTATATCGTAGGTATAAGTTTTTTTATATTTGTAGCCACAACAAACTAAACCTAGATTCAACATTCTATGGAATATTTAGATTTTGAACTCCCCATTAAAGAATTAGAAGAGCAATTTTCTAAAGCATGTTCAATTGGTGAAGAGAGCAATATAGACGTCACTGATACTTGTAAGCAGATAGACGAAGTACTGAAAAAGACAAAAGAAGATATATATAAAAATTTGTCTCCATGGCAGCGTGTGCAATTATCACGACACCCTAATAGACCTTATACATTAGATTATATAAGAGCAATTTGTGGAGATACTTTTATCGAGTTACATGGAGATCGTAATGTAAAAGACGATAAGGCCATTGTAGGGGGATTTGGTAAAATTGGTGATCAGACGTATATGTTCATAGGTCATCAAAAAGGAAATAATACCAAAACGCGTCAGTATAGAAATTTTGGTATGGCAAATCCTGAAGGTTACCGAAAAGCACTACGTTTGATGAAAAGCGCAGAGAAATTTGGAGTGCCTGTAATTACTTTTGTTGATACTCCAGGGGCATATCCAGGATTGGAAGCAGAAGAAAGAGGGCAAGGAGAAGCTATTGCTCGAAATATATATGAAATGGCACAGCTTACGGTTCCTGTTTTAGTATTTATTATAGGAGAAGGCGCTAGTGGTGGAGCATTAGGTATAGGAGTAGGAGATAAAGTATTTATGTTAGAAAATACTTGGTATTCGGTAATTTCGCCAGAATCGTGTTCTTCTATTTTATGGAGAAGTTGGGAGTATAAAGAGCAAGCAGCTGCTGCTTTGAAATTAACAGCAACTGATATGATGAAGCAAAAGCTTATTGATGAAATTATAAAAGAACCTCTAGGAGGTGCTCATAGAGATCCAAAAGCTACATTCGAAATTATTAAGAATAAGATTGTAGAAGAATATGAGAAATTAAAAAGCATAACAGAAAGTCAATTGATTTCAAGAAGGATTGATAAGTATGCCGATATGGGAGTTTATAAAGACTAATATCAGGCTAAAATTATAAATTAAAAAAATCCAAAGCCGACTGGGCTTTGGATTTTTTGGTTATTAACAAAAAAAATAAGTTTTTAACAGGCTTCTTTACAGCTTTACGTTGATATTATTGTATCTTAAAAAGAGCCAACAATTAACAATTTTTTTACATTCGAAGTATGGAAAATGTACGCCCAATCGAAAATGTATCACCTGCTAAAAGTAACGTAGTCACGTTGCAAAAAGGGAAGATACCACCTCAAGCTGTAGATCTGGAAGAGGTTGTGTTAGGGGCTATGATGATTGATAAGAAAGGAATCGATGAGGTTATTGATATTCTTAATCCAGATGTTTTTTACAAGACGGCTCATCAATATATTTTTGAAGCTATAGTTCAGTTGTTTGAAGATTCAAGCGCTATTGATTTACTAACTGTAGCCAATAGATTAAAAACAGACAAACGATTAGAACAAGTAGGAGGCGAGTTTTATTTGATTCAATTGACTCAAAAAGTAGCGTCTTCTGCGCATATTGAATTTCATGCTCGTATTATTCTACAGAAATATATTCAACGAAGTTTAATAAAACTTTCCAATGAAATAATAGAAGAGGCATACGATGAAGGAACTGATGTTTTTGATTTGTTAGATAATGCAGAATCGAAATTATATGAGGTAACTCAAGGAAATATTAAGAGATCTTCAGAAACAGCACAGAGTTTAGTAACTCAAGCAAAAAAGAAAATTGAAGAGATCGCCAATCAAGAAGGAATGAGTGGAATCCCTTCTGGATTTACAAGACTCGATGAGTTGACCTCGGGTTGGCAGCCCACCGATTTAATTATTATTGCTGCTCGACCGGGTATGGGTAAAACAGCATTAACGCTTTCTATGGCACGAAATATAGCTGTAGGACAAAATATTCCAGTAGCATTCTTTTCTCTGGAAATGGCATCTGTACAGTTGATTACTCGTTTGATTTCCTCTGAAACAGGTTTGTCTTCAGAAAAATTACGTACAGGAAAGCTAGAAAAGCACGAATGGGAACAGCTTAATGTTAAGGTAAAAGATTTAGAAAAAGCACCATTATTCATTGATGATACTCCATCGCTTTCGATTTTCGATTTGCGAGCAAAAGCACGTCGTCTATCTTCTCAGCATGGAATACGAATGATAATGATCGATTATTTACAGTTAATGACTGCAGGTGGTGCCGGTAAAAACGGAAATCGTGAACAGGAAATCTCATTAATTTCGCGTAACCTTAAAGCATTAGCGAAGGAATTAGATGTTCCAGTTATTGCTTTATCTCAGTTATCACGTGCGGTAGAAAGTAGAGGAGGATCGAAAAGACCTTTACTATCGGATCTTCGTGAATCTGGGGCAATCGAGCAGGATGCAGATATCGTATCTTTTATTTATCGTCCAGAATACTATAAAATTGACGAATGGGATGATGATGATGCTGCTCCAACCAAAGGGCAAGGAGAGTTTATTGTTGCCAAACACCGTAATGGTGGATTAGAGAATATTCGATTGAAGTTCGTAGGAGAATTAGGTAAGTTCGATAACTTAGATGAATTTAACGTGCCAGTTGAGTTTCAATCTAAGATGAATGAAAATCCATTTGAAACCGATCCTTCAACGCCTACGGCAGATCCTAGTCAAGCATTTGGAAGTAGTTTTAATACACCACCTCCAAGTCCAGATGACGATGTTCCATTTTAATAGTTATTAGTTGTTTGTTTTTAGATAAATAGTATTAATTTTCTTTTTTTAATGTCGAATGCTGTATGATCAAAAAAGCGTTTTTACTGTTATTTATATTAGTTACAACTGTTTTAAAGGCAAATTATATCCTTCTTCCGATGGATGATGAAAGCCAACATAACCATTTGAAGGCTTATGGGATTACCTATTGGGTGATTCAAAAACATCAAAAGGCAAAGTGGTTATTAAATTATAGAGGGGGCTCTTTTTTGTTACCATTTACTTCAGAAATCGAAAAAGAATGTAAAATTCGAGGAGTTTCATATGAGCTTTTATCTGATGGAGAAACGGAAAGTATCTTAAAAGAAATCAGTAGCCCTTCGGTTAATATGGAGGCCATTGTACTTGAGAAGGCGCCGAAAATTGCAGTTTACTCCCCTGATGGGAAACAACCATGGGACGATGCTGTAACAATGGTGTTGGCATTTGCAGAGATTCCTTATGATGTTATTTATGATACGCAAGTATTAAATGACGAACTAATCGTTTACGATTGGTTGCATTTGCATCATGAAGATTTTACAGGGCAATATGGTAAGTTTTATAAAAATTATCGTGCGGCATCTTGGTATATAGCAGAAAAGAAGCGTCAAGAAGATTTGGCGAAGTCTTTAGGCTATGATAAAGTTTCACAATCTAAATTGGCAGTAGCTAAAAAAATTAGAGATTACGTAATCGGTGGAGGCTTTATGTTTGCGATGTGTAGTGCTACGGATAGTTTTGATATTGCGTTAAGTGCCGAAGGAGTTGATATTTGCCAAGCAATGTTTGATGGAGATCCAACTTCACCTAATTATCAAAGCCAAATTAATTATAAGAGCACTTTCGCATTTAAAAACTTTACGTTAGAACGGACCTTGCGCTATGAGTTTTCCGATATTGATATGACCACAAAGCGTAATAAAGTTGTTCCAAAAGATTTAGATTATTTTACGCTAAAAGATTACTCAGCTAAATGGGATCCGATTCCTACGATGTTGTGTCAAAATCACACAAGTTTGGTCAAAGGATTTTTTGGGCAAACAACAGCTTTTGATCATACCAAGGTTAAATCGAATGTGTTGATTTTAGGTCAAAATAAATTGAATAATGAAGCTCGATATATTCATGGAATTAAAGGGAAAGGTTTTTTTACTTTTTATGGAGGACATGACCCAGAAGATTACAAACATAGAGTAGGTGATCCGAAAACAGAATTAGAACTACATCCTAATTCTCCTGGATATCGTTTAATTCTTAATAACTTGTTATTTCCCGCAGCCAAAAAGAAACCACAAAAAACATAATGTCCTTCGGGTATCTGTTTTGGTAAATAAGAAGGTGTAGTTGCAAAACTCTTTCTAAATATTTTATATTTGAAATTAAATGAATTGTTGCTAGCTATTAGCCGCAAGCCAAAAGCCTAAAAAAGAATGCCTCGAAAAAAGTCTAGTAAAAAACCAGGGACTCCGCCTAAATTAGACAAGAAGCCTGTACAGAAAAAATCCTTCAAACTTTCGCCGAAACAGCGTCTGGTAGTTGGAGGCGCTTTTTTGATGTTAGGATTTTTAGTGCTGTTTTCTATAGCATCGTATTTTTTTACATGGAAAGCAGATCAAAGTGAATTAGGTTCTTTTTCTAAAGAAATAGAAACAGAAAATTTAATAAATGTAGTTGGTGCTAATATTGGAGACTTTTTAGTTTTTAAAGGAGTAGGGGTGATGGCATTTAGTATTCCTGTATTATTACTGTTAACAGGAATTAGTTATTTTTTTGGTATTGGGAAGAAATCATTGAAATCTAGATGGTTTTGGGGTATATACCTAATGATTGTAGGTTCAGTGGTCATGGGATATTTTACTCATTTTTATGGATTGTTATCAGGAACCATAGGGTTTGAAATCAATGATTTTTTACAAAGTTATTTGGGTAAACTCGGTACATTATTAATCATTTTGTTTTTTGGAATTCTGTATTTGGTATTGCGTTTAGATTTTACTCCGGAAGGTCTAGCAAATCGTTTTAAATCATGGAGCTATAGTGCCAAAACAGATTTAAAAACAAATACAGGCATAGAACAAGAACCCCCTGTTAATGCTGTAAAAGAGAAACCAATTGAAACTCCTGTAACGATAAATGATTTTGTGCCAGTTAAAGAGCCTTTATTTGAAGAGAAAGAAGCATCCCAAAACGGATTGTTAAATCAAGAACAGCATAATATTGTAGAAGAAAAAGATTTACAATTAGAATCTATTGTACATTCTCTTGAAGATAAAAAGGTAACCAAGTTAGATAGTGGCTTAGAGATTGAAGTAGCACAGGAAGAAGAACCTGCTTTAGAAATGGAAGTCAATACGACTCCTGTTGATGAAGTAAATAAATTAAGTGATCAACTTGTTGAAGACTTTGGAGAGTTTGATCCAAAATTAGAATTAGGACAATACCAATTTCCAACCATCGATTTGCTGAAGGATTATACGAATGGGCAGAATAATATTACCATAGATCAAGAAGAACTTGAGGGGAACAAGAACCGAATTGTTGAGACCCTTAAGAATTATAAAATTGAAATCGCGCATATAAAAGCGACCATAGGTCCTACAGTAACTTTATATGAGATTGTTCCAGAAGCAGGAGTGCGTATTTCAAAAATTAAAAACCTTGAAGACGATATTGCTTTATCGCTTGCAGCATTAGGAATTCGTATTATTGCTCCAATGCCTGGTAAAGGAACTATTGGGATAGAGGTTCCTAATAAAAAGTCTACTATTGTTAGTATGCATTCGGCAATTAAGGCATCTAAATTTCAAAATGCAGAGATGGAATTACCAATATCATTTGGTAAAACAATTTCTAATGAAACCTTCGTTGTCGATTTAGCTAAAATGCCTCACTTGTTAATGGCAGGGGCTACAGGGCAAGGGAAATCTGTAGGTTTAAATGCTATCCTAACATCTATATTATATAAGAAACACCCAGCAGAGGTGAAATTTGTATTAGTTGATCCTAAGAAAGTAGAATTGACATTGTACAATAAGATTGAACGCCATTTTTTAGCAAAATTACCAGATTCCGAAGAAGCAATAATTACAGATAATAGCAAGGTTATCAATACACTTAATTCCCTTTGTGTTGAAATGGACGCACGCTATGAACTTCTTAAAAACGCTTATGTAAGGAATATTAAGGAATATAATGAAAAATTTAAAAAGCGTCAATTAAACCCAGAAAACGGACACCGTTTCTTACCTTACATCGTATTAGTAGTTGACGAGTTTGCCGATTTAATTATGACTGCAGGTAAGGAAGTTGAAACTCCTATTGCTCGTCTAGCACAATTAGCTCGTGCAATTGGGATTCACTTGATTATTGCAACACAGCGTCCATCGGTAAATGTTATTACCGGTATGATAAAAGCCAATTTCCCTGCTAGGGTTGCTTTTAGGGTAATGTCTAAAATTGATTCGCGTACGATATTAGATGCAGGAGGTGCAGATCAGTTGATAGGACGAGGAGATATGTTATATACTAACGGGAATAATTTAGTGCGTATACAATGTGCATTTGTAGATACGCCGGAAGTTGAAAAAATCACTAGTTATATAGGAGCACAAAAAGCATATGCCAGCGCACATTTATTACCAGAATATGTAGGTGAAGAAGGTGGTGGCACAAATCTTGATATAGATAAAGCAGATCGAGACAAATTATTTAGAGATGCTGCTGAGGTTATTGTTACGGCACAGCAAGGATCCGCTTCTTTAATTCAGCGTAAATTAAAATTAGGATACAATCGAGCAGGAAGAATCATCGATCAATTGGAAGCCGCTGGTATTGTAGGACCTTTTGAAGGAAGTAAAGCACGACAAGTGTTAGTTCCTGATTTAGTAGAGTTAGAACGATTTTTAGAAAATGAATAATAGATATATGAAAATGTTGAAGACGTTATTAAGTAGTGTAGTTTTTTTATTGATGTTTGGAAATACCATTCAAGCTCAGTCTGCCAAAACATTACTGTCTGAAGTAGCAGAAAAAGTAAAGTCTTATGAAAATATCAGTATTGATTTTAAATACGAACTAAATAACAATGAGACAAGCTCTAAGGAAGAGACGAGAGGTAGTGTAAAGCTACAAGGAGATAAATATGTATTAGATCTTTTTGGAGGTAAAATATTATTCGACGGAACTAAAATTTATCAAATAAGTGCAGAAGATGAAGAGGTTAATATTTCTTCTCCTTCAGGAGAGGAGTCATTGACACCATCGAATATGTTGACCTTTTTCGAGAAAGGATATAATGCAGCTATGGATATTGAACAGAATGTGCAAGGAAGAAAAATTCAGTATGTGAAATTGACGCCGACAGAAAATAAGGATGAGTTTAAGTTTATCTTATTAGGAATAGATAAAGAGACCAAGCATATTTACAATCAAATCATTTCCCAGACTAATGGTTCTGAAGTTACTATTACCGTTACAGGTTTCAAAACGAACCAGCCTTTGTCATCAACGCTATTTCAATTTGATAAGTCTAAATACGAGCATTACTACATCAATAATTTAGATGAATAATAGACTCTTCGAAGTATTAGTTTTACCTTTGTTTTAGTGAATTTGCAACAAAGATTTTTTTCTGAAGTATATTCACATAACCATTCAAAAAATAGTGAGTGAAACTTATTGATCGCTACATATTCAAAACCTTTCTACAAACGTTTTTGGTGCTTTTAGTCATTTGGACTTTTATCATGTTACTTCAAGTAGTTTGGCTGTATGTTGAAGAGTTTGCGGGGAAGGATTTAGAGTTTGCTGTTTTTGTTAAGTTTATTATTTATGCGATTCCAACAACGGTACCGTTGACAATTCCTTTGTCGATCTTGTTATCGTCGATTATGGTGTTTGGGGATTTTTCAGCGCATTACGAATTTGCGGCAATGAAATCTTCTGGAATTTCCTTAAGTAGAGCAATGCGATCATTAAGCATATTTATAGTGCTTTTGGGGATTGCTACCTTCTTTTTTTCAGATACAGTTATTCCATATTCTTATAGAGAGTTTATTAACCTTAGAAGGGGTGTAGTGAAACAGAAGCCAGCTCGTGCTATTGTTGCAAATCAATTCAATCAATTAGGAGATATAAGTATTAAAGTCAGTAAGAAATACGGGGAAAATGATGAATTCTTAGAAGATGTTATCATTCATAAAGAAAACCCGAAGCATAAAGGAAACTATACAGTAATTAAGGCAGAATCTGGAGAGCTGAAAAGTGCCATTAATAGTAATATCCTTACTATAGCCTTGTACAATGGTCATTATTACAATGATATTTTACCAAAAAAATATAAAGACAAGAAGAAATTACCTTTTGTAAAAAGTGACTTTAAAGAATATGAAATCAATCGAGATTTTACCACTTTCGATGATGTAGAGGTTTCGGAAAATGATTATGCTAAAAACCGAAAAATGTTGAATGCTGAAACATTGTCTAAGGATATAGATACATTTTCAACGCAGATTAATAAAAGTAGAGGGTACTTTAGGGATCGTATGTTTACGAGATCTACGGGGATCATGTTGAGAAAAGACAAAAAGGAAGATAAGAAGGTTGTTCTAAAATGTAAAACAGAAGAATATCCAGATCATATACTAGATATAGCAGATTATGTTCAAAGAGTTTCAATTTTAAATGAAGCTAAACGAGATGTAAAGAGTTCAATCTCTCGAATTGATTCTGAAATTAAAGGGTTAAAGAAAAACACTTCTAGAATCAATAAATTTGAAATTGCTTTACATGAAAAGTACGCATTGGCTTTTGGGTGTATTGTTTTATTTTTTCTAGGAGCACCGATTGGAGCGATCATTAGAAAAGGTGGTTTGGGACTCCCTTTTTTATATGCCATAGGATTGTTTTTAGTGTACTATTTTTCAGGGATTTTTGCTAAGAATTCTGCAGAAGATGGAAGTATAAGTCCTTTTCTTGCTACATGGCTTTCGACATTAATTTTCACACCATTAGGGATTATTTTTACCTATCAAGCAACAACAGATAAAAAGCTAATCAATTTTGATCCTTTTTTTGTTTGGGTAGGCAAACTATTTCCAAAGAAGAAAACTCGAAAATAAACAGTAGTCTAGGTAGCTTTCTCATTTACCTTTATCTTTATCTCGAATTTAGATGGTACTAGATATAATTTCAGCTCGAGATACTATAAAAACACAATTGTATTGGACACCAAAGCATACAAATTAGATTCGATAGAATCTGCTATAGAAGATATAAAAGAAGGAAAAGTAATTATTGTTGTAGATGACGCCAATCGCGAAAACGAAGGTGATTTCTTAGCTGCGGCAGAAACAGTTACTCCAGAGATGATCAATTTTATGGCAACGCATGGAAGAGGTCTAATATGTGCTCCGCTTACCGAACAACGTTGTGATGAGTTGGATTTAAGTATGATGGTGAATACCAATACAGATCCCATGAAAACAGCTTTTACAGTTTCTGTGGATTTACATGGATATGGTGTTACTACAGGAATCTCGGCAAGTGACCGAGCCAAAACTATTCGGGCTTTAGTAGATACGACTATTAAACCTCACGAACTTTCTAGACCAGGGCATATTTTCCCATTACGTGCCAAAGAAGGAGGAGTATTAAGACGTACAGGGCATACAGAAGCAGCTATTGATTTTGCGAGACTTGCAGGTTTTGATCCTGCAGGAGTTATTGTAGAAATCATGAACGAAGACGGTACCATGGCAAGGCTACCTCAATTGATAGAAATAGCAAAAAAGTTTGATCTTAAATTGGTGTCTATTGAAGCTTTAGTTGCATATAGAATGCAGTTTGATTCGTTGATAGATAAAGAAGAAGATTTTAATATCAATACGCGTTTTGGAACATTTCGTTTGAGAGCTTACAAACAAACTACAAATAACCAAGTACATATTGCTTTAACGAAAGGGACTTGGTCTTCGGAAGAGGAAATTCCAACAAGGATTAATTCTACTTTATTTAGTAATGATATTTTGAGCGTATTAACTGCTGAAGTTGATGAGCGTTTAGAGCGTATGTTCGAAGTGATTAATGACAAAGGAAAAGGAGCAATGATCTTCATTAATCAAGAACAGGAAGCGGTTAATGTATTAGGGCGTTTAAAGAAATTAAGAGAGAATCAATCCAAAGAAGGTATTACAAAAGCTCCAAAATTGCCCATGGATGTAAAAGATTATGGTATTGGAGCCCAAATTCTTCACGATTTAAAAATTAAAAAAGTAAGTCTTATCTCTAATTCAGAATATAAAAGACGTGTTGGAATGCACGGATATGGATTGGAGATTGTAAGTTATATCCCTTATTAGGTGTTGATGGATGCTTGTCGTTTAGCGGTTTATGTGTTCAATAGAAAGTATTAATCTGTTTTTTATGGATCAAAAACTATGAGCTACTCTTTTATTTTAAAAATCCGTTTATAACTTTTCCTACAACCTGTTTTAAAATTCCTTACAAGCCATTATATTAGCAAGCATCGCTAATACTTTCCCTATGGCTAACGAAACACTTTATACAGAAGATAATATACGATCACTGGATTGGAAAGAGCATATTCGTATGCGACCGGGTATGTATATCGGAAAGTTAGGAGATGGTTCTTCGGCAGATGATGGTATTTATATTCTTATAAAAGAAGTATTGGATAACTCCATTGACGAATTCGTTATGGGGACAGGGAAGACTATTGAAATTAAGGTAGACCAAAACCGAGTAACTGTTAGAGATTATGGTCGAGGGATTCCTTTGGGAAAGGTAGTTGATGTAGTTTCTAAAATGAATACTGGAGGGAAGTACGATTCTAGGGCTTTTAAAAAATCGGTAGGTTTAAATGGAGTTGGTACCAAGGCAGTAAATGCATTGTCTGCTTTTTTTAAAGTACAATCTACTCGTGATGGGAAAACAGCTTGGGCCGAATTTTCAAAAGGTGAATTAACACTAGAAGAAGCGCCTCAAGAATCCAAAAGGAGAAAAGGAACAGAAGTAACTTTCATTGCAGATGATACGATCTTTAAAAACTTCAGATATCGTGTAGAATACATCAGTAAGATGTTAAAAAACTATGTGTATCTAAATCCTGGGCTGACTATAATTTTCAATGGAGAAAAGTTTTATTCTGAAGAAGGGCTAAAAGATCTACTCTCGGAAAGTATTCAAGTTGATGATCGTTTATATCCCATCGTTCATTTAAAAGGAGAAGATATTGAAGTGGCAATCACACACAGCCGTACTCAATATTCAGAAGAATACCATTCTTTTGTTAACGGTCAAAACACAACGCAAGGAGGTACGCATTTAGCAGCTTTTAGAGAAGCCATTGTGAAAACAGTGCGAGAGTTTTATGGTAAAAATTTTGAAGCAAGTGATATTCGAAAATCTATTTGTGCTGCGATAAGTATCAAGGTAATGGAACCTGTTTTTGAATCTCAAACAAAAACAAAACTAGGTTCTACTGATATGGGAGGAGAATTGCCTACGGTTCGTACCTATATCAACGATTTCGTAAAGCATCGCTTAGATAATTTTCTACATAAGAACGCTGAAGTATCAGAAGCCATTCAGCGTAAAATTTTACAAGCAGAAAGAGAGCGTAAAGAACTCTCGGGGATCCGTAAATTAGCAAAAGAACGTGCTAAAAAGGCGAGTCTTCACAATAAAAAACTACGTGATTGTAGAGTACATCTCAATGATGCAAAGAATCCAAGAAATCTAGAAAGTACGTTATTCATTACCGAGGGAGACTCGGCAAGTGGTTCGATTACTAAATCTAGAGATGTGAATACACAAGCTGTTTTTAGTTTAAGGGGAAAACCTTTAAACTGTTATAATATGACTAAAAAGATAGTGTATGAGAACGAAGAGTTTAACTTATTACAAGCGGCACTAAATATTGAAGAATCTATAGAAGACCTTCGTTATAATAATATTGTAATTGCAACCGATGCCGATGTCGATGGAATGCATATTCGTCTGCTATTGATTACGTTCTTTTTACAGTTTTTTCCTGAATTGATAAAAGAAGGACATTTATATATTTTACAGACGCCTTTATTTAGAGTTCGAAATAAGAAAGAAACGATTTATTGTTACTCAGATCAAGAACGTGTTGCAGCCATCAATAAATTAGGCCGAAGTCCTGAGATTACACGATTTAAAGGACTTGGTGAAATATCTCCAAATGAGTTTGTTCATTTTATCGGAGAAGATATCCGTTTGGATCCTATCATGCTAGATGAAAATAAGTCTATTGATGAATTGTTGGAGTTTTATATGGGGAAGAACACACCCGATCGTCAAAAGTTTATCATAAATAATTTGAAGGTAGAATTAGATAGAATAGAGGAGCAAGCATAGAGTTTAATTAATAATATCCGTCCACATTGTGGTCAAAATAGTAAATCCATGTCAGAAGAGTTAGAAAGCACTTCATCACCAGAAGAAAATCAAACGAATCTACCGCAAGAGGGAGAAGCGATCAAACGTGTTACAGGAATGTACAAAGATTGGTTCTTAGATTATGCATCTTATGTAATTCTAGAACGTGCTGTTCCTGCTATAGAAGATGGATTAAAACCAGTACAACGTCGTATTTTACATTCGATGAAAGAATTGGACGATGGGCGTTACAATAAAGTAGCAAACATCGTAGGACATACTATGCAATATCATCCACATGGTGATGCTAGTATTTCCGATGCTATGGTGCAAGTAGGACAAAAAGATTTATTAATCGATATGCAGGGTAACTGGGGGAATATCCTAACAGGAGATCGTGCTGCAGCTTCACGTTATATTGAAGCGCGTTTATCTAAGTTTGCTTTGGATGTAGTATTCAATCCAAAAATTACAGATTGGCAGCTTTCTTACGATGGACGTAAAAAAGAACCTATAAATTTACCGATGATGTTTCCGCTGTTGTTAGCGCAAGGAGCAGAAGGTATTGCAGTAGGATTAAGTACAAAGGTATTACCTCATAATTTTATTGAGCTGATAGACGCCTCTATAAAACATTTGAGAGGTAAAAAGTTTGAAATATATCCAGATTTCCCAACCTCAGGAGTTGCTGACATTAGCAATTACAATGATGGACTGCGAGGAGGGAAAGTCCGCGTTCGTGCGAAGATTTATCAAAGAGACAAGAGTACGTTGGTAATTTCCGAAATTCCTTTCTCGACAACAACGACAACACTTATCGATTCCATTTTAAAAGCGAACGATAAGGGGAAAATTAAAATCAAGAAAATAGAAGACAATACTGCATCTGAGGTTGAAATATTAGTGCATTTGCCTTCTAATGTTTCTCCAGACAAAACCATAGATGCTCTTTTTGCCTTTACTAGTTGCGAAGTGTCAATATCTCCTTTGGGCTGTGTAATTGAAGATAATAAACCATATTTTGTTGGTGTATCCGAAATGTTGCGTCGTTCTACAGATAATACACTCGATTTATTACGTCAAGAATTAGAAATAGAATTAGGCGAGCTAGAAGATCAGTGGCATTTTGCATCCCTAGAGCGTATTTTTATAGAGAATAGAATCTATAGAGATATAGAAGAAGTTGAAACTTGGGAAGGAGTAATCAAAGCAATTGATGATGGTTTAAAACCACACATCGGACATTTAAAGCGAGAGGTTGTAGAAGAAGATATCGTACGATTGACAGAAATTCGTATCAAACGTATTTCGAAATTTGATATTGATAAAGCGCAACAGAAAATAGAAGCTTTAGAAGGAGAAATAGATAAGAAGAACTTCCACTTAGCAAACCTTGTTGATTATGCTGTTAATTATTTCGAAAGGTTAAAGAAAACATACGGAAAAGATAAGGAACGAAAAACCGAATTAAGTCATTTCGAGGATGTAGATGCTACTAAAGTGGTAGTCCGTAACACGAAATTATATGTCAATAGGGAAGAAGGTTTTATTGGAACTTCGTTACGTCGTGATGAATATGTTGGTGACTGTGCAGATATAGATGATATTATTTGTTTTACTAAAGCAGGTAAAATGATGATTACCAAAGTAGGTTCTAAAACTTTTGTAGGTAAAAACATCATTCATGTTGCTGTATTTAAGAAAAAAGACAAGCGAACAGTCTACAACTTAATTTATAAGGATGGTCGTGGAGGAGTCAATTTTATGAAGCGTTTTTCTGTTACAGGAGTAACGAGAGACAAAGAATATGATTTAACCCAAGGAAAAGCAGCGTCTGAAATCTTATATTTTACAGCAAACCCTAATGGGGAAGCAGAAGTTGTAAGTATAAACCTTAGGCAAGTAGGAAGTATTAAGAAGCTTAAATTTGATATCGACTTTGCAGATTTATTGATTAAATCGAGAAGTGCACGAGGAAACTTAGTTTCGAAATATGCTATTAAGAAAATAGAAAAAATACAAGAAGGTGTTTCTACATTAAAGCCAAGGAAGATCTGGTATGACCCTGTTGTTAAAAGATTGAATGTCGATGAGCGAGGAGACTTATTAGGTGAATTTAAAGGAGAAGACAAGTTGCTTATTGCTTCTAGTGATGGAACGATTAAGACGGTCACTCCAGATTTAAATTTGCATTTCGATGCTAAAATGATTCAATTAGAGAAATGGGTTCCAGAAAAACCTATCTCGGTGGTACATTATGAAGGAGAAAAAGAACGTTATTACGTCAAACGTTTTTTAATTGAAAATTCGAATAAAGAAGAGCAACTAATTACAGATCATAGTGCTTCATCTTTAGCAGTACTAAGCACAGACTATTTGCCACAAATTGAATTGGTATTTGTTAAAGAAAGAGGGAAGGAACAAAAACCTAATGAAATAATTGCTTTAGCTGATTTTATTGCTGTAAAAGGAATTAAAGCTATTGGGAATCAATTGACAACGGATAAGTTGAAACAGATAAAAGTATTAGAGCCACTTCCATATGAGCCACCTGTCGAAGAGGAAACGACTCCAGAAGAAGCGGACAGTCCAGAAGGGGATAATAGTGAGTCTCAGGGGAGTTTGTTTTAAATATTATCTCTTCTTTAATGGTTTTTAGGAGTTAAAGGTAGTCATGTTAATAGTTACATGACTTCCTCTAGCTCCTTTATTATTTTTATTGGTTTCAGGTTTAGTTTAAACTCTTTAAAATCCTACAAAAGAAATACAATGACAGACTTTTCTCACTTTCAGTAGTTTGCCAATAGTTATTTCATAACTTGAAGGGATAACCAACCTAAATTCCTTCTGAAATGAGAGACTTTCTATTCGATTTTGTAGATTTTAGAAATTATAAAGCAATTCAACATTCAGAGCGAAATCGTTACTATATTTCGTTGACTCCAGAAGAGACTAACAGTTCGGTGTTTTTTTCAAATTTATCGTCACAGACTTATCGCGAATTACGTTTCGAAATGCGGAGTAGGCAGAGTACGTTTACTGGAAGGTTAAGGAGGTTTGATATAGAAGTAGAATTCGGTGATTTTTTAGAATTTTATCAAGAAATTAATAAAGAACAATATCGACAAGGTTACGCAACTCTTTCAAGTATTACGGATGATTTAGCATTGCCTTTACGATTGAATTCAACACAAATTATTCGTTTATGGGATAATTTTGCCTTGTATTTATTCATCCATCCAGACGAGGCAATGGTCGATTTGATTAGTAATGTTTTCATAGCGAATCTATTCTTTGATCGCTATATGGAATTTCAAAGGGATGAAGATTTGACCGATAATGAAAATGCCCAATTGAAGCGAATCGCTCGTTTTGCAAAAGTATTGATCGATATTCCGATTGCAAGACCATCAAATACATTAACGAATACTACTGGTAGTCTCAATATTAATCAACAAAAATTATTATCAGAGGCACATACTAATATCTTAAACAGGAGAAGAAAAACTACGCTAACAGCTCTTTCAGCGAAGTTAAAGCAAAATCACATTCGATTATTAAGAGAGTCTGAAACACAGATAGCTCAAAGTAGGGATGAAAATATTAGTTCGGTAACAACAAGATTAGAAGAATTGAACTTGGATACCTGTAATGAGGAAATCCCTAACCTCATAAATAATTTGCAACCCAATGAGGAAGTTACCATTACTCGAGAAGCTTTAATGACCACTTTAGACCCTAATGAATTGGTATTGATTAATGAAATAGATAGCGATGAGGATGATGTATCAATTTTAACAACTAAAATCGAGACCTCTTCTAATACAATTCCTAGAGTAAGAAAGATCAAAACGCAATCACGAAATAGAGTGCAAGTAGGAGATGCTTTGGTAACCATGGAAGAACAGCTACCAGATCAGTCTTGGATGTTGAAGATAGAAGAAAGATCCGATGGGGCTTCCGATATTTTCTTGACATATTATCATGCGAATAATGTGGATTTGATGTTAGATACTATTACGGGTTCAATCCGAGCAGGCAATACCGTAGTGGAATTTAATGCACAAGCTGTAGAAGAAAACGAAGAAGGGTTTCAGCAATTTCATTTAACATCGTCACCGATTTCAATTACTAATGAAAACAGGGTAGGAAGTGTTAGTCTTACCGCAACACGTTTAGTTAGTGGAGAAGCTTTAGCGCAACCAACATTTAGAACTTTATTAACGAGACCCTTTTTTGGAGCACTTACCATTCCTCAAGACGAACCCGTAGAAACGTTAGCATTAAAAACTCATTTTGGAATTGATAATATTAAGGTAGCAGATTTTAGAAGAGTAGAACAGGAAATTTGTTGTTATAAAGCAGGAGAGGTTTCTCATATCGAAAACATTTTGGCATCGGAATATAAAGAGCGATCTAGTCGAAAGCTTGTTTCGACACAAGTAGAAACGGAAACTACGGAAGAATTCACTTCTGAAAATGCTTCGGATACCGAAACTACAGATAAGTTGGAAATGCAGTCAGAAGCAAGCCAAACCATTAGTGAGGAGCAAAGCAGTGCTTTTAATATCAATACTTCTGCTTCAGGGCAAGTGGGCCCAGCTTCTTTTACCTTAGGGACAAGTGCAGATTTTAGTCAAAGTATATCTCAAGAACAATCCAACTCTCAGGCACTAAACTATTCCAAGGGAATTACTCAAAAAATTTCTAAGAAAATTATAGAGAAACGAACGCGTAAGCGACGCACTTTAATGATAAAGGAGTTTGAAAATATCACGAAGCATGGTTTTGATAATCGAGAAGGAGATCAGCATGTAGTCGGTGTATATCGTTGGGTAAATAAGATTTATAAAAATACTTTAATCAATTATGGGAAGCGATTAACTGTTGATTTTTTTGTTCCTGAACCAGGAATTCATCATATCTGGTCAGAGTTTTTTAAAACAGCTGCTGCCGTTGGAGCGCAAAAGAAGCTCATGGAACCAGTGGCACCACCAACATTAGGTTTAGAGAGTCCTTTAGATATTACTAAGGATAGTTATATGGAGTTTGCTGGAGCATATGGTGCAGATGTCAGTAAGATACCTTCCGAAGTGGTTAATGTAGCACGTTCTTTTTCTAATGAAATACGTGAAGAAGGAGGAGTCAATACAGATCATGGTATTTCTCATAACGATTTTGAACTCCCAGAAGGGTATATAGCAGTTAGTGCAAAAGTAAGAGGAGGCTTTGATCAACATGGAAAGAAAAATAATAAGACTTTTATTAGAATTTCTATAGGTCGTGGGTCTATGGCATTTGACAAAAAAAGTCCTTGGGGAAGTTATTATATTATTAATGAAGAAGAATTTGGAGTTAGGGGTATAGAAGGGATTTTACCAGTTACTATCAATTCTAATGATGTAGGAATATATGCTTTTGTAGTAACGGTGAATTGCGAATTAAAGGATGAATTCTTTAAAAGATGGCAGCTAGATACCTATAATAGAATTATAGAAGCTTATCAAGATCAACTTGCTGAATATGAAAATGCACTAGAAATGCAAGAGGGTAATCCCAATAAGAGACGTCGAAGAAGTAATCCTTTAAAAAATAAAGAAATCATTAAGAGAGATCTCAAACTTTCATGTATTAACATGCTTACGGTACCTTTTGGGATTGGAATTAGTGAGCAGCATTATCTAGTAGATCATTTACCCCCACATATTATTCAAGGACCAAAATTAGAGGAGCATGGGCGTTTGATAAAATTCTTAGAAAATGCTATTGAATGGGAATTAATGGCGTATACGTTATACCCATATTACTACAACCATGAAAAGCTATGGTTTTGGAAAATGAATATTGAAGGAGGTAACGACCCGCTATTTGAAAATTTCCTGCGATCAGGAATGGCAGAACTTAGAGTACCCATTAGAAAAGGATACGAAAATGCTTTTCTATATTTTATTGAAACAGGAGAAGTATGGCAAGCTCCTAAATTCGTACTTGGTTTTGCAAACCATGCTCATGTTTCCATAGATAACGAACTAGCAACAGCTGAGAACGAAATTACTATAGAAGAAACCTGGAAGACTAAAATTCCAACCAGTCTAACGATTCTTCAGCGTAATGCAGGAGGTCTAGATGAAACAGGGTTGCCATGCCATGAAGAGGATGAGGTCATTGCTGCGGGGCCTTCTTTATTGACAGGAGGCATTCCTTCTACAAATGGAAATTAGTATTTAGCCTATTGAAGTATGGTAACACTATCCTCTTTAAAAAGTGCTATTGAAATAGCTAGGAGCTCCCGTAAGGAAAATGAAAAACCAGAAATTGTACAAGAAGATTTGTATACCTCTATTTTTTTACCTCTAATTTTAACAGAATATACTTTAGAAACAATATTGCATATTGATGGTGAAAATGAAGAATCCATAGCTTTAATCGATTCTGTCTTTATCAATTTTCCAATACAAATCTATGCAAGTGATAGTGCAATTTCCTTAATGAAAAAATACCATGAGGTCAGTCTTAATAATAAGAAGGAGCCTATGGATGTTAGAAAGCAGCCACTTGCTTATGTTTTTATTGAAACAGAGAGAGAAGGTGTGGTACAAGACCTACTTTCTCCATATTATATGCGTCTCATTTACAACATTAGATATGATGATGGCAAGACGTCGAATAAAGAAAAGGCAAATAAGTTTTTAGATAATACAGAGGATATTACATCCATATTGATAAAAGCATTAGGTTTTGAAAAAGATCGAGATGGATATAGAAAATGGATCTTATCTCAAATAGAAGACAGTATTATAGAGGAAAATGATGAAAGTAACCTGTTTAAAGCAGCTATAAAAGTTTTAGATATTACTGAATTTTTGACAGGAGAGATCGTTGATTTCCTAGCTCAGGAAAAATTACATATTCCTAAACATATTTGGGATAGGAAGGAACGAAATAAAGATGCAGAAACGCTAAAAAAAGACTTTTTAGCCTTTTTAGAAGGAAAGGTAGCAGCCATGTTAAAAGCAATACAAAAAGCAGAGCGTATAAAGCCCCCTAAGATTCCCGATCTTTTTGAAGGGAAATTTGTAGCAGCGATGAATAAAATCACAGAACTTATCAATGGATTAATCGAAGCTGTAAAATCCATAGCAGGTTTTGTAGAGAGAGATTTATTAAATATCGAAGATAGTTTTGATACTCTTGTAGGTTTCTTTTCTGGGGTATGGAATGCAATTGTTGATTTGATCATAGGTCTTTTTTCTATGGGGAAATTTATCGCCGTTGGATTTAGAGGACTATTAAAGGTTGAAAAGAGTTTCTCTAAGTTTTTTGATGCATTTACAGAATTTTTAGATGAATTATGGCAGGCGATTACAAATGTTGAATGGATAGAAGTAATCAAGTATATTTTTACAGAAGTCTTCCCCGAATTGAAGAAGTTTCTAACAGAAGAAATCCCAAGCTGGTTAGAAGAAATTGAATCAAGAATTGACAATGTATCGCAATTTAGTTATGATACAGGGTATTTTGTGTTTGAAGTTGCCGAAAATTTCCTTCCGCCATTACGTACTTTAAAAGTAGGCTCGGTGAGTGATGCATTTGCAGGCATTTTTAAAAAGGTGGACTAATGACAAAAAAGAAAAAAGCCGCTATAAAGAAAATTTCTGAAGCAGAAGCTATAAAGCTCATTTATACATCATCGCTTGCTGTCACACGATTGTCTCAAAAAGGCAGTAAAGGAATTAATGCTCGTCTAAAGGAATTGTTAATAGACACTTTAATAAAATTTCAAAAAGAAAAGCTCTTAAGAAAAAAGATGAAAAGAGCTTTTAATAGGGTTGGAAAAGGGAAGCGCCCAAAAATAGGAAGACAAGTAAAAGGTAAAGGTATTTTGCCTAAGAAAGATTTAAATACGCAGCCCGCTCATTTACGACAAGGAGAAGATACGGTACTAGAAAGCGTTTATAAGGTCAAAGGAAATACTAGAAGAACGGGAGGAATACAAGAAATTAGAGCCTATCGCTTGTCTGATGGTTCATTGGAATTTGAAATAGCAGGAAGCATCGAAGAATCAATAAGTGCGATTAGAAGGTCGAATACTAAAGAATTAACAGGGAATTCTTCTCTGGATTATAGTAGAAAATTAAGTAGAGGAAAAGAAGTCTATTATGGGAATCACCAATTAAATGATTACGATAGAGCACACATGTGGGGTCATGGTTTTGGAGATGAAGCCATGGATGGAATTACCTACGTTCATAAAGACCTAAATAGAGAGCTTCAAAATAAAATATTGGAATTTGGTATTAGAGAAAAAGCAGAAATTGCTAGACGTAAAGGAGGAAAACTTATTGTTTCTACAAGTGCTAGAACGTATCCTCCTTTAACTAATAAAAACGGTAAAAGAAGTTTGAATCGTTCGAAAGGAGAACACTTATTGCAATCCATAACTTATAGAGTTGAGTTAGAATTACCGAATGGACAAAGGAAGTTAGTAGGAGCATATGGATTTAGTGTAGATCCACCGCCACCTAAGTTTAGAATAAAAAAAGACAAAGTGGGTAATCCTATAATCGACAAGAAGACAGGTGAGCCACAAAAAGAACTTCTTTTTAATAGAGAAGTTGATGAAATAGGAACAGCTTTTGACGATCCATTTTTTAAAAATTAAAGGTAATTTGGGTTTTTTGATAAAAAACGAAGAATTTTTAAAATATTTTTTTTGAAAAGAAATCGTAGTTTCTTCATTTTTACATCGATAAAAGTACATTTATGAGTTTTATCGGATGGTATTGTTTTTTGTTCGTTATTTTAGTTTGATAGCTAAACAAAGAAAAATAATTATTTTGTAAATTGTTCATAGTTTTGGTAGACAATGGAAACTCAATTAAGTATTAAAATTTCGGATGTAGTAACGCAATTAAATGCTTTAAGCCTTTATGTAAATGAAAGTTTTGAAGTAGTTAGTCTACACGGGGATGGAGAAATACTAGGGTTGACCTCGTTAGAAGTAAATAAGGACTTATTTAGTCTTCTACCCGATGCTTTACATAGTGCTATTTCTGAAGCTTTTAAAACGAACCAACAAAGGAATCTTATTGCTAAGACGGATGTTAATTATTTTAGTAAAGGTTCACCTAGAAAATTACGATTATTTTCAAACCTAGTAAGCAAGAGAGGAATAGCATTATACTTACTTACTTTTTTACCACTAGCTTTAGAAGATAAGGCTATGGAAATTGAAGGCGATTTTCAATCACTATATCAAGCTCGTAAAAAACTAAAAATAAGTGAAGAGCGATACAATGCTTATTTTGAAAATGATCCAGTTATACATCTTAGTGTTAATCCAAAGACCGGTAGAATTGCACAGTGTAATAAATTTGCCTTAGATAAATTAGAATATTCAAAAGAGGAAGTTGTTGGTAAATTTATTTATGAAATTTTCACATTAGAAAAGAAAGAGAAATGTCTTTCTCTAGTAGAAAAATTCAAAATAGAAGGGCGTTTGGATAGTGAGGAAATGGAAATACAAACCAAAAGTGGAAAAGTAATTCCGGTTATTCTATATACTACGGCCCAATATGATGATAAAGGAAATATTGTTTTAAGTAGATCTACTTTGGTGGATATATCAGAGCTAAAGAATATTCAGAAACGTCTAAGGTCTAAAAAAACTAGATTAGAGTTATTAAACGGAGAACTAGAACAGTTAGTTTCTACATGTTCGCACGACCTTCAAGAACCTCTAGCAACTATAAAGTTTGCAGGAGATTTACTAGCTAAGATGTATGCTCAAGATCTCGATCAAAAAGGGCAGGATTACTTGAGTTATATTAATGAAGCAGTTGATCGTCTATCTTCTCAAATTAAAGCTTTGTTGGCTCATATTCGATTGGGTAGAGATACTTCAAGGCAAAAAGTAGATACAGAACAGTTAGTACGAACGGTTATTAGAGATTTAGGTCAAAGTATTTCTAATAGTAGAGCAAGCATTCTTATAGATTCTACATTACCTGTTTTAGAGGCTTACGAGGTCGAACTTCGTTTATTATTTCAGAATTTAATTTCTAATGCTATAAAATATGCGAAAGAAGGAGTGTCACCTGAAATTCATATAGAAGCAGAGGAATGTACAGATTATTTCAGATTTCAGATTAAGGATAATGGAATAGGAATACCAGATGTAGACTATAACGAGATTTTTAAAATATTCAATCGTGTAGATCGAGAGAATTCAAGAAAAGGAGATGGAGTAGGTCTTGCTCATTGTGACAAGATTGTAAGGATGCATGAAGGAACCATATCTGTGTCTTCAGAAGTAAATAGTGGAAGTGTTTTTACATTTACAATCAAAAAGGATTATTCTCTTATTGTTGAGTAGCTTTCTGTTAAACAACCTAAAAATTACGTTCTCTTTTTAAAAATTATACCCAGTTATTTTTTTTAACATTCACGTTTTGTATCATATAGCTATTTTTTATATGTTTGATTATCATAGATTTATGATTTAAAGAGGTATGGTTTTATGAAAGTTCTTCAACTTAAACAATTGATTTACATAAGTAAAGAAATAGCATTATTTAGTAAAAGTCAGGTAGATGCATTAGTAAGCTCTTCTCAACAAAAAAATAAGGCCTTAAAGATTACAGGATATCTTTATTATGAAAACGGCTATTTTCTTCAGTATTTAGAATCTTATAATCACAAATCTATAGACCTCCTAATGAATACGTTAATTGGGGATAGAAGACATACTATTATAAATGTAATTATGAATATGTCCAATCGTACAAGACGTTTTTCGGATTGGAGTATGAGGTGTATTCAAAAACAACAACTAACTGATATTAGTATGGAAGGAAAACTTATAGATTGCATGGAATCGTTGGCAAACAAAGCATCTTTAAGTAGCCCTGAAGAAATGAAAATGTGGTATGCCATGGATGTCATAGCAAATCACAAAAAGTATTTTGAAGTTGAATAGTATTATTTAGCTTTTTCCTTCTTAGGTGCAATTACATAAGTGTAAATCCACATTAATGTGAAAGTGGGTATAACATCTATTACAGGTACTGCTTCCTCAATAAAAGCAATTACTGCTGCAATTTTCCCTTCTTTTCCTTTATACATTTTGGTCATTAACCAAGCTGATATAGGTGCCCAAAGAGCATCGGTTGCTTCTCCAATTCCTGGAAAAAAATAAGACAACATCCCAATACCATCGAACAATAGACCAAGGAATAATGTAGTGATTTTATTCATACTTAACTTCTTATATGTTTACTGTTATGTCTAATCAAAAGCTATTCCATTTATAGTTCAATTGATACTACGACTTTAAAAATTCGGAAAAATAGTGCTCTAATTTTTGAATTTTCGGACTAATTACAAATTGACAGTAGCCTTCATCACTATTTAGGTTATAATAATTATTATGGTAATCTTCAGCAGGATAAAAATTCTGAAATTCGGAAACTTCAGTAACAATTTTATTTTCAAATATTTCTGAGTTATTTAATTGTTCTATGATGTTTTCTCCTAATGCTTGTTGTTCTTTCGAAGTGTAGAAAATAGCACTACGGTAATGAGTCCCTTTATCGGCGCCTTGTCTATTTAGTGTAGTAGGGTCATGAGTGCCAAAAAAGATTTCTAATAGTTGTAAAAAAGAAACGACTTTAGGGTCGAATGAAATTTCAATGGTTTCTGCATGTCCAGTGCGCTCTGTAATAACTTCTCGGTAAGCAGGGTTTTTGATGTGTCCTCCCGAAAATCCAGATCGAACACTTTCTACGCCTTTGATACGTTGAAATACAGCTTCGGTACACCAAAAACAACCACCTGCAAAATATGCCTTTTCCATACATTAAGTTATTCATTCAAGATAAACATTTATGGGAATTCTTAAATGAATTTACCTTAAAGAAAATAACAGGATTATATTTCTAAAAAATCGACTTTATTTAAAAATAGCCCAGATGCTTGCGCTATATGTTCAAGTTTTATGTTGTACTCTTGAGGTTGTAGCGTTTGTTTTACATATTCTAAATCGAGTTTTCCTCTTCCTACGTCGATTAAAACTCCCATCATTAGTCGAATTTGATTCCTTTTAAAGCCTGCTCCTCGTACGGTATATAACCAACTTTCTTCAGGGAAAAAATTAGCTTGATAGGTTGTATTTCTAATTAATTCAGAATGTATAATTTCTCCTTCGGTTTGTGTATTTTCTGTTGATCTATGGGCGTATGATCTAAAATCGTGTTTTCCTTCAAAAAGTTTTGCAGCCTTTTGCATGGTTTCAATATCCAAATCCTCTTGGATGTTTACCATAAAAGGGGCGCAAAATGGATGAAATTTTTGTTTCAACGCAAATAAATATTGATACTCTTTAACTTTAGGATGCTGAATGATATTAAAAGACGCATCTACTTCTTTAATACTCAATGAACGAATATCTGGAGGTAAGTTTTTATTTAGAAGTGGAAAAAAATCATCGATATCAAGAGGGGTGTCGTCGACAAATAGTTCTATATAAGTTTGTTGTGCAGAAACCATAGCGTCGGTTCTACCTGTTGCTAATACTTTGAAATTTTTATGTTGCAATACAAAGGTTATGGTACGTTCTACCATACGCTGTAATGTATTGACATTGGGTTGTTTTTGCCATCCATGATAGCGAAATCCTAAGTATTGGAGCTCAATTAGATAATAATACCGTTTGTTGAATGGCATAGAATAGATGCAATATGTAAGCTAAATATCTGTGATTTGTAATTTCGATATGCTAGAAAGTAATTGTTTTTAAATACTTCCAAACAGTCTTTCTTTCCAGTTAGACCACTTATATTTTTTAGCAAAAATGAATAAAAATATAGGATATAAAACCAAAACGGGAAGTATAATTTGCCATCCTACTTCGGGTTCTCCAGTTTGTTTTAAAATAGCATCGGTTTGTAATACGCTATAATCAGCTGTGACTAACAAGGCTGTAATCATATTATTGGCAGCATGAAAACCTAAAGCAAGTTCTAAGCCATCGTCCATTAATGTTAGAATTCCTAAGAATAAACCGGTACCGATATAAAAGACCATAGCATAGTAACCAAGTTCTTCCATTTCGGGGTTTGCTAAATGCATTAACCCAAAAGTAACAGAGGTTATTATTAGAGGGGTAAATCTAGAATCAAAAAAAGAATTTAGCTTTCGATAAGAAGGAATAGTAAATACATTTTTTTTATCTAAAAAATTTATAATAGTAATACATAAACCAAAAGCAAAAATCAAAAGTATTATTTTTTCAGATAAAGACATTTCGTAATTACTATTGATAAAATAATATGATAATAAAATCATCAATACTGCAATTAAATAAATAAAAAATTGTCTGTGTTTTGTAGCTTTATAAAACCCTTGCATCAAATACCCCCTAAAGATCCATTCTTCGACACTGGTTTGAATAGGTAACAAGGTAACTACGATGACTAATAGTATTAGAAAAGGTTCCCAATTAAAATTCCAGATATAATCTTCTGGGGTTGACCAATAGCTTAAAAAAGTAGTGATAATAGAAAATGTAGCTAATAATCCAAAAGAGAAAAAAATACGTTTCCAATCTACTTTCATTCTAGCAGTCGTAATCTGTTTTAGTTTTTGATTATGACACCATTTTAGAGCTAAAAGAATCCCGAAAAGTGTAAAAAGGAACATTAAAAGGGCTAATATCAAAGTGGTATTATTGGGTAGAATACCCATTAAATCTCGCTGAGGAGTATCTTGAAGGTTTTCAAAACCTTTGATAATTTGATTTAATAACCCTTGTTCAGAAACTTCTTCTCCTTTTTTTATGATCCATCCAATAAAAAGAGGGATTTGTCCAAGAATATAAAACCATGCAATAAGAGCAAAACCTAGAATATATCTCCAAAATTGAGTTTTAGGAAACGATTTTATTTGAGTTAGAAACATATCTTTTTTAGAACTTTATAGCAATTTACTTAAAAAAGAATTGGGCAGTTATCATAACTGCCCAATAATTTATTTAATTGTATTTTGATTTTTAGAAATCTCCAGTTAGAATTCTAATAAAATCAACCCACCACCAAATACCAATACCAGCAAAAGTAATGATGAATAAGATGTTTATTCCAGCATTCTTTTTAGCATACCATCTATGAGCGGCGAATGGCCATCCTAAGAAAACAGCTAGAAGCGCAGCAGTAGTAGTGTTGTAACCGGCTGCAACAGCTGTAGTAGTAGTTACTTTTTTAACCTCATTAGTACTTGTAGTTGTTTCTGTAACTGTTCTTTGTACAGGAAAGCTAGCAAAAATAGAAGTGGTTGAAATCAAAGAAATCAACACGATAAATAAAAATTTGATTTTCATAACTGATTGTTTATGTAATTATTATTTTAGCTGCCTAAAATAAGTATTTAAATGAAATATGTTTTATTTTTTTTAATTAATATCGGTTATGCCTATAGTCAGTTTCTTCCTAAAGAATTTACTGGTATTTTGAGGGTTCATGACAGTACTATGATTTCATATAAAATATATTTAGAAAAAAATATAGCTACTTCAAGTATCGAAGGATATTCAATTACAGGAATTGATGGTCCTCATGAAACCAAATCATTGATAAGAGGTACATATTCTTCTAAGGATAAAGTTTTGTCTTTTGAAGAGTATGATATTGTTTATACAAAGTCATCTTACGATGAATTGGATTTTTGTTTCATACATTTTACTCAAGAGGTAAAAGACTTCAATAGTTTAAAAAAGCTGAAAGGAAATTTTAATGGAAAATATGTTGATGGTACTAAATGTGTAGATGGGGAAATTATTGTTGTAGAAAGCTCGAAGCTAGAAAAGAAAATAGAGAAACTTAAGAAACGATTAGATAAACCAAAATTTCAAAATAAAATAGCACCTAAGGTTATAGACACTATAAAATTAGAATCTATAACAAATAAAGAGGAACTGAATGTTGTTGTCAAATCTGAAGTTTTGATATTATCGATTTATGATTCTGGGAAAATTGATGGAGATAGGATTAATCTTTATATAAATGGGGAGTTAGTTTTAGAGGATTTTACAATTGAAAAAGAGAAAAAGCAAATTCCAATAAAGATTAAAGGTAAAAAGACATCAATACGAGTTGAAGCTTTAAATGAAGGTTCTTCTTCTCCAAATACTGTAAAAGTAGAGCTTAATGGCCCAAGTGATTATTTAGAAACAAAAACAACATTAATTGAAGGAGAAAATGCTTATTTAACACTAATTAAAAAATAAGATAAGGTCTCTTCTGTGATTTAAATTTTCTTGTAATTAGAAGAAACAAGGCATTTATTATTTACCCATTTTCCTTGTAGTTCCTTAGAATCAATAATATCCCCATTGCATGTTAAATATTGACCTTTTTTGTTTTTTTTAATGACTTTCATGTGTCCTTTTTTAATGGCATCAACAATAGAACGTATCAGTTCAGTATTAGAAATAATACTTTTTTTATCTGTTAACTGAAGTCCAACTTCATTATTAAATAAGTCCATTTTTTTAGAACACTCGTCAGGTAAAATACCTTCTTCGAGTTTTCTCTTTTTGTACATCAAATAGTTTTCGCGTTCATGTCTTTTACCCAAAGATCTAGCCGCACTTTTTCCTATTTCTTGATGTAAACGTGCCATCCAGTAGGAATGTCTAAAGGCATCTACTTGGCCACCAGAATGATCTCCATCTAATACATTGGTTTTACGAATGCTGTCAGAAACCCTATTGGCTTCTAAGGATATTTGTAAGGCTTTCTTTGTGAAAAAACACCCAGCTTTTTTTTGGGCCAGATAACTCTTTAAACTTTTTAAAACTAGATTGTGAATAGCTAACAAAGGTTAGCAATAGAAAAAAGGAAAGTATTGCTGTTTTCAAAATATTTTATTTACCTAGGAATTGATCCTTAATGATCTTCAGTATTATTAAAAAACAAATTTAATAATGTAAAAATCAATTCCTAGGTAATAAGAAAAAGCTTTTAGATACTATTATGTGAACCGTCACAGTAGGGAGCATTTTTAGTTTGCTTACAAGTACATAAATATGCTTCTTTATCTTCTTCAACACTAAAAGGCATAGAAGGTGTAGCATTGTGTTTTCTGTGTGACCCATCACAAAAAGGTTGGTTTTCGCTATGGCTACAGGTACACCAAGCATATTTTTCATCAGCTTTTAATGCTACTTTTATAGGAGATTTAGAACTCATTGGAATTAAATTAATTATGATTCAGTTCAAAATAGCGACAAATTTTAGGACAATTTTCTTAAAGAATTCATAAAAGCAATTAGTTTTAGTTTAGTCTCATTATTAATAATGAAAATAATACTTGAAATTTTTGATATATTTTCATTTAAAAAAGGGTTATATTTGCATGCAATTAAATCCCTAATTGCACTATGAAAGCACACGAGGCAAAAATTGTAGGAGAAGGTTTAACTTACGATGACGTTTTATTAGTTCCTGCTTATTCTGAAATTCTTCCTAGAGAAGTACGCACCCAGACAAAATTTACTAGAAATATTACTATCAATATCCCTGTGATTTCTGCGGCAATGGATACCGTTACGGAGTCTAGTATGGCTATAGCTATGGCTAGTGAAGGAGGAATAGGGGTGATCCATAAAAACATGTCTATCGAACGTCAAGCTAAAGAAGTACGTAAAGTAAAACGTGCGGAAAGTGGTATGATTATCGATCCTGTTACTTTATCTCTTGATGCTAAAGTAAAAGATGCCTTATTCAACATGAGAGAATATAGCATTGGAGGGATACCTGTTGTAGATAAAGATGATAAATTAGTTGGTATTGTTACGAATAGGGATTTGCGTTTTGAGAAAGATTTAGAGCGCCCTATTACAGAGGTAATGACCGATTCAGATTTAGTTACTGTTGTGGAAGGAACTACACTAGCAGAAGCTGAAATTATTCTTCAAGATCATAAAATAGAAAAACTACCAGTAGTTGCAGAAGATAAAACTTTGGTGGGATTAATTACTTTTCGAGATATTACAAAACTTACACAAAAGCCTAATGCTAATAAAGATGAGTATGGGCGTTTGCGTGTTGCTGCTGCATTAGGTGTTACCGAAGATGCCGTTGAAAGAGCAGGAGCTCTAGTAACTGCTGGTGTCGATGCTGTTGTTATCGATACAGCACACGGACATACGCAAGGTGTAGTTACAGTATTAAAACAAGTAAAAGCTGCTTATCCTAATCTAGATGTTATTGTAGGGAATATAGCTACAGGGGCAGCTGCAAAATATTTAGTAGATGCAGGGGCAGATGCTGTAAAAGTAGGTATTGGTCCAGGTTCTATTTGTACAACTCGTGTAGTTGCAGGAGTAGGGTTTCCACAGTTTTCAGCAGTATTAGAGGTTTCGGCAGCTATTAAAGGGTCTGGAGTACCTGTTATAGCCGATGGAGGAATTCGTTATACTGGGGATATTCCTAAAGCTATTGCTGCAGGAGCAGATACAGTGATGTTAGGCTCTCTATTAGCAGGAACAAAAGAATCTCCTGGAGAAACAATTATTTTTGAAGGAAGAAAATTTAAGTCTTATCGAGGTATGGGATCTGTAGAAGCGATGCAAAAAGGTTCTAAAGATCGTTATTTCCAAGATGTAGAAGACGATTTGAAAAAGTTAGTGCCCGAAGGTATCGTTGGTCGTGTAGCTTACAAAGGAGAAGTACAAGAAAGTTTACACCAATTCGTTGGGGGGTTAAAAGCTGGAATGGGGTATTGTGGTGCTAAAGATATCGAAGTATTAAAAGAGACAGGTAGATTTGTGAAAATTACAGCTAGTGGTATTCACGAAAGTCACCCACATGATGTTACTATTACAAAGGAAGCACCTAACTATTCTAGATAATTTGTTAGACATTATATCCTAAAAATATAGTACAGATTCTTAAAAGAGTTTGTTTAAATAAACAGAAACCCCTTGTCGATCTAATCAACAAGGGGTTTCTCTATTATATAACCCTAAAACAGAGTTGTTCTTTTAATAAATTATTTCTTCTTAATAATTAAATTCAATAAGAAAAGAATAACTATGGCTCCAATAGCTCCAGTTAAAATGGCTCCAACAATCCCTGTTCCCAGACTTACTCCTAAAATTCCAAGCAACCATCCTCCGACAAAACTACCTGCAATACCTGCAATAATATTTCCTATAATACCAAGGCTACTTCCTTTGTAGATAAGACTTCCAAGCCATCCAGCTACAGCTCCAATAATAATAGTTACAATAATTCCCATAATTTAATTTTTTAAAAAGTTGATTATCTAATATACCATTTAATTAGGTTTGTTTGTAGATATTTGATTTTAAACATTTTAGTTTTGTTTAACTTTTTCTGGAAGAAATCATATCTTTTTGAGACGTCATGCTGAATTTATTTCAGCATCCCATTAGCTTTTTCTTATTATGAGATGCTGAAATAAATTCAGCATGACGAAACTTCCCTAAATTTTAAGTACTTCATAAGGTTAATAAAAACATTTTTCTATATGGAGTTGTTATTCTGTTAAATCCTTTGATATAGTATCTTTGCCTTTATGATTACAAAAAGGATAGAAAGCCCACAAAACCCACATATAAAAAGACTATTTCAATTACAAGAAAAGTCCAGAATTCGTAAGAAAGAAGGGGTTTTCTTAGTAGAAGGAATTCAAGAAGTACTATTAGCGATTCAACATGATTATGAGATCGATGAGATTTTAATCTGTGAAGAAATTAGTTCATTAGAAAGCTTACCCGAAGCGATTATCAATTTTTCGGTTCATTTTACAGGAATTACCAAAGCTGTTTATGAAAAAATAGCCTATCGTACCTCTACGGAAGGAGTTATAGCTGTGGTAACTGCAAAAAAGCATGATCTAGCTAATGTCGAATTAGATACTGATACTCCTTTGGTTATAGTTGCCGAAGCTCCAGAAAAGCCAGGTAATATAGGAGCTCTTTTAAGAACCGCAGATGCAGCAAAAGTTGATATGGTAGTTATTGCTAATCCAAAAACGGATTTGTACAATCCTAATATTATAAGATCTAGTGTAGGGTGTGTATTCACAAATAAAATTGCCACAGGAAGCACAGAAGAAATTATTGATTTTTTAAAAAGTAGAAGCATCAATATTTATAGTGCAATTCTTCAAGAGGCAGAATCATATCATTTACAAAATTTCACGAATGCTACAGCAATAGTAGTGGGTACTGAACATGATGGCTTGAGTGAGGCTTGGCGTAAGGCAAGTACTCAGAACATTATTATTCCTATGTCTGGGGCAGTAGATTCGATGAATGTGTCAGTAGCAGCTGGAATCTTAATTTTTGAAGCTAAAAGACAACGCGGATTTTAATGCAATTTGTATTTTCGCTACTTTAAGCTTAGCCAGTTTAATAAACTATAATTCAAAAAAATCTAGATTAGAATCTAGAACTTAAAACTATAAACCTTGAACCATCAAGTATGAACCCACAAACAATATTTTATATTTTAATCGGAATCATTGTGATTAACTTTATCATCGATCAAGTTTTAGATAATCTAAATGCTAAAAACTTCGATGCTCCTCTTCCCGATGAATTAAAAGATGTATACCCAGAAGATGAGTACCGAAAGTCGATGAATTACAAGAAAACGAATCATAAATTCAGTACGATTACATCTATTTTTTCGATAATAGTTACGTTAGCATTTTTCTTTTTAGATGGATTTAAATGGGTTAATGGTATTGCTACAGGAATTAGTGACAACCCAATTATTGTTGGACTTATTTTCTTCGGAATTATTATGATCGGAAGTGATATCATTAATACTCCTTTCGGTTACTACAAGAACTTCGTTATCGAAGAAAAATTCGGGTTTAATAAAATGACAAAATCTACTTTCTTTTTAGATAAAATTAAAGGATGGCTAATGATGGCTGTCATTGGGGGCGGAATTTTAGCATTGATTATATGGTTTTATGGTATAGCAGGGCCAGGTTTTTGGTTATATGCTTGGGCATTAGTAGCTGTTTTTTCTCTGCTTATGAATATGTTCTATGCCAAATTGATTGTGCCTTTATTTAACAAACAAACTCCTTTAGAAGAAGGAAGTCTGCGTGATAAAATAGAAGCATATGGAAATAAAGTAGGGTTTAAATTGGATAAGATATTTGTAATTGATGGTTCAAAAAGAAGTACGAAAGCCAATGCTTATTTCTCTGGTTTTGGAAGCGAAAAACGCGTAACGCTTTTCGATACATTAATCAATGATTTGGATGAAGATGAAATTGTAGCTGTTTTTGCACACGAAGTAGGGCATTACAAAAGAAAGCATATCATTTCTAACTTAGTATTATCAACCTTATTGACAGGATTTACCTTATGGCTGCTTTCGTTTTTTGTATCGAGCCCTCAACTTTCAGCTGCACTAGGTGTCGATATTCCTACATTTCATATAGGGTTAATCGCTTTTGGTATTTTATACACTCCGATTTCCGAAATTACAAGCCTATTAATGAATATTCTATCTCGTAAGTTTGAATACCAAGCAGATAATTATGCGAAAGAAACTTTTGCAGCAGAACCTTTGGTTACTAGTCTAAAAAAGCTTTCTAAAAATAGCTTGAGTAACTTAACTCCGCATCCTGCATATGAGTTTTACCATTATTCGCATCCAGCATTAATAAAGCGTATTCGTAATCTTAGATCTTAATTATACATTGAGGTTTGTAAATAAATTTATAATGAAAGAACTAATCCTTTTTAGGAATTAGTTCTTTTATCGTTTAGAGAATAACCTAATTAGCTTTAATGGAATTTTTCGAGAACTTAAAACTCTATGCTAATCTCTAATTTATTGTAAGAAAATTCCTTATTCATCATTTCAAATTTGTAAATTTAAATCTATGACTGAAGTACAGATAGAAGAGGAAAACAAACAAATTGCAAGAGCTTATAAAGAACTATTACAAATCAGTTATCGAAGCCTTAGTGATGACGATAAAAAACTGATTCGTACCGCTTTTGATACTGCTGTAGATGCTCATAAGGAACAACGCCGAAAAAGTGGTGAAGCTTATATATTTCACCCTATAGCAGTAGCAAAAATAGTAGCTAGTGAGATAGGGCTTGATGCTACGTCAATTGCTGCAGCTTTGCTTCATGATGTGGTAGAGGATACCGATTATACGTTAAATGATCTTGAAAGGCTGTGCGGGGAAACTGTTGCGAAAATTGTTGACGGACTCACCAAAATATCCATGATGGATAAGGATGAAGAGAAACCTCTTTCTCTTCAAGCTGAAAATTACCGTAAGTTATTGTTGACAATGAACGATGATATTCGTGTGATCATCATCAAAATTGCCGACCGTTTGCATAATATGTTAACCATGGGTTCTATGCGAGCGGACAAACAGGTTAAAATAGCATCTGAAACCTTATACATTTATGCACCTCTAGCACATCGAATAGGTCTATATAATATTAAAAACGATCTAGAGGACTTAGGTTTAAAATATACGGAACCAGAGGTCTTTAATGATATTGAACAAAAAATTGCAGAAACTAAAGAAGAGCAGCAAGCTTACATTGAAAAGTTCTCTGAAAAAATAAAAGTAGGGTTAGAAAAAGAAGGCTTGCATTTTCAAATAAAAGGAAGGCATAAATCGATCTATTCTATCCGAAAGAAAATGGTAACACAAAACGTAAGCTTCGATGAAGTTTACGATAAATTTGCCATTCGTATTATCTATAAATCAGATTCGGCTAACGAAAAATTATTAGCCTGGAAGATCTATAGCATAGTTACAGACTATTTTCGCCCTAATCCATTACGCATGCGTGATTGGATTTCTTTCCCGAAAGGTAACGGGTACGAATCACTTCATATTACAGTAATTGGCCCAGAAAATAAATGGGTAGAAGTTCAAATCCGTAGCGATCGCATGCACGAGATTGCAGAAAAAGGTTATGCTGCACATTATAAATACAAAAACGATTCTGAAAAAGGAGATCAAACCTTGGACTCTTGGTTAGATAAATTAAAAGAAGCGCTTGAAAATAATGAAACCAATGCGGTTGATTTTGTAGAAGAATTTAAACTAAATCTACATGCTAAAGAAATCTTTGTTTTTACACCTAAGGGAGATATTAAATCATTACCCAAAGGTGCTACGGTATTAGATTTTAGTTTTAGCATTCATACTGAAATTGGAGCCAAAACGCGAGGAGCGAAAATAAATGGAAAATTAGTTCCTTTAAATCAAGAGTTGCAAAGTGGAGACCAAGTAGAAGTTATGACCTCTAGTACGGCTAAGCCAACGCAACACTGGTTAAATTATGTTACAACAAGTCGTGCCCGCACAAAAATAAAAGCTTCATTAAATGAAGAGCGCAAGTTAATTGCACAAGAAGGAAAAGTGATGTTAAGGCGAAAGCTGAAAACACTTCGTGTTGTGCTTAATGAAAAAACAATTAACGAATTAGTACGCTTTTGCAATTTAAAAACGAGTCAAGATTTATTTTATCGTGTTGGTTTGGGTACCATTGATAATAAAATAATTAAAGAATTTGCGGCTTCTAGAAGTAACACCTTTGTTAATTTTTTCAAAAGTAAATTAAGAAAAAGCAATGCAGAACATGGTGAAGTAGATAATGCAGAAATTACCGATCAATATGATTTGATTGTTTTTGGAAAAGAAGAAAACAAGCTCAATTATAAATTGGCTCAATGTTGTAATCCTATTGCAGGAGATAGTGTTTTTGGTTTCTTAACGATTAACGAAGGGATTAAAGTACACAAGCATTCTTGCCCCAATGCACTGCAACTTCAAAGTAATTTTGCTTATCGTGTTTTATCAGCCAAATGGATCGATTCTTCTCAAATCGAATATAAGACAGAACTACGTTTGTCGGGAATTGATAATATGGGGTTAGTCAATGAAGTTACCAAAGTGATTTCAAATATCATGCACGTAAATATTTATAGCATATCATTCAATAGTAATGGTGGAGTTTTTGAAGGGAATATTACTGTTGGGGTTAAAAACAAAACTTTTTTAAAGCAATTGATTACCAAACTCAATAAAATACAAGGAATAGAAAAAATTAGTCGCATATAATTAATGAATTCCAAAGGATGTAGAGTAATCTCCGTCCAAAGGTTGAGACTTACTAAATTGGAAGTACACACACGGCAGACACATTTAATGGTTAATTGGTATTACTTTTTAAATGTGTTTGCTGTGGTGCAACAACCTTCTATTGGTTGTGTTTTATCATTGCTTCAAATAAAAAAACTTGGAGTACAGCAGAATATTTCAGTTTCAGTAAGAATTAAATAAAACTTCTTAACTACGAAGTTTTCAGCTTCGATTGAATATTTAACTAGTAAACACTGAGGTGCTCGACTAAAGAGAGTAGGTTTTCTTTTCGAATTAGGAACTAAATACCGAAGACTCTTGATAACTACTCTGAAATTTTAATTCCACAATCGTTTTCACTCCTAAATAAAATGCTAAATTTGCTTTTTTTAGTTCGCTATGCATACAGAAAAAGGCAAATTAAGTGACCAGGAGGTGGTTAAAGATGTGTTTACTAAGTTTTTAGAAGACCATAAGCATCGAAAAACACCAGAGAGGTACGCTATTCTTCAAGAAATTTATGAAAATAACGATCATTTCGATATTGAATCGTTGTACATAAATATGAAGAATAAGAACTATCGTGTAAGTCGTGCGACCCTTTACAACACTATCGAATTATTGATGGAATGTAAATTGGTTCGTAAACATCAATTTGGTCAAAACCTTGCTCAATACGAGAAATCTTATTTTGACCGTCAACACGATCACTTAATTTTAACAGATTCTGGAGATGTTTTAGAATTCTGTGATCCTAGGATACAGCAAATTAAAAAAACGATAGAAGAAATTTTCGATGTTACCATAAGCAATCATTCTCTGTATTTTTATGGTACAAAAAACAAAACAAACGAGTAACGAATGGCTGTAAATCTGCTATTAGGTCTTCAATGGGGAGACGAAGGAAAAGGTAAAATTGTTGATGTTTTAACCAATGATTACGATATTATCGCACGCTTTCAGGGTGGTCCAAATGCAGGACACACTTTAGAATTTGATGGTTTTAAACATGTTTTACATACCATTCCAAGTGGAATTTTCCATAATGATACGATCAATATCATTGGAAATGGAGTTGTGATCGACCCTGTAATTTTAATTAAAGAATTAAAAAATCTTGATAAACATAGTGTTGATTATAAATCGAAACTATTAATTTCTCGTAAAGCACATTTAATTCTTCCTACACATCGTTTATTAGATCAAGCTAGTGAACTTTCTAAAGGAAAAGCGAAAATTGGTTCTACATTAAAAGGTATTGGTCCAACATACATGGATAAGACTGGTAGAAATGGTATTCGTATTGGAGAGTTAGAATTAGCTACTTGGAAAGAGCGTTATCGTAATCTTGCCAATAAGCATGAAGCTATGATCGAATTCCACGGGGTAGAGTTGGAGTATGACTTAACCTCACTAGAAGAAGATTTCTTTGAAGCTATTGAAACATTAAAGGAATTGACTTTTATTGACAGTGAAGAATACTTATTTGCTGCGCAACGTGAAGGAAAGAAAATATTAGCAGAAGGAGCACAAGGGTCTTTGTTAGATGTAGATTTTGGTACTTATCCATTTGTAACTTCATCAAATACAACTGCTGCTGGTGCTTGTACTGGATTAGGAATTGCTCCTAATAGAATAAAAGAAGTATTCGGTATTTTTAAGGCCTATACAACGCGTGTTGGTAGTGGACCTTTTCCAACAGAATTATTTAATGAAGAGGGGGCTACAATGGCCAAAGTAGGACATGAGTTTGGTTCTACAACTGGACGTGCTCGTCGTTGTGGATGGTTAGATTTAGTAGCATTGAAGTATGCTGTTGAGATCAATGGAGTGACGCAATTAATGATGATGAAAGGTGATGTATTAAGTGGTTTCGAATCTTTGAAAGTATGTACAGCATACAAATACAAAGGAGAAATCATTAAACATTTCCCATATAATATCGAACCAGAAAATCTTGAACCTATCTATACGGAAGTAAAAGGTTGGAAAGAAGATTTAACTAAAATGTCTGATAAGTCTCAATTTCCAAAAGAATTGAATGATTATATTTCTTTCTTAGAAAAGGAATTAGAAACGCCTATTACAATCGTTTCTGTAGGGCCTGATCGTAAGCAGACTATTAATATGTAAATTTCGATTTCATATACATACTATTAAAGCCACTATTTTTTAAATAGTGGCTTTTTTAATTACCTATTTGATGAATATAATATTACAAATGCTGTTTTTTAAAAAGCAGGAATATTCTTTAAATCAACTCCCAATATCTTTTTTGAAATTTTATTTAAACTTTTAAAATCTCCTTCAAAATGATATGTAGTTTGGTAATGAGTTAAAGATTCGTCATGCTTCAATGGCTTTGCTTCTGAAGAAGATTCAAATTCAAAAAAAGGCCAATTATGATCCTCTGCTAAGTCTACTTCACCATTAAAAACATTGATCACATCTCCTTTGTATGGATCCGTTAAGTTTTTAGGATCCGAACTCATATAACGTTCTCCTTCATCATAGTTAAAAGTGACAATATTCAATAAATGCATAGATGGCGAATAACTCCCCATAACATTTTTAGTATGAGATGGAGGAATTCCTATTTTATTTAAATATGCAGCATCTACCTTAAAATACACTACATCATCTTTTATTTGTAAGCGATTAGAAGTTAAATCACCAAAATATGGAGTTACTATTCCTTGTTCTTTACTTAACGGAATAATCAATGTATTATCTGCAGTAGTAAGGTTGCAACCTAATTCCCAAATACTAATGAGTCCATTGTCCTCATTCCAGTCTTCATCTATATTCGTTACCGAAGTGTAAGCACTAAAACCAACAACATCTATAGTTTCGTGAAGAGTGATATCTAGATTATGTTCTATATCTTCTTTAGAAAATATTCGAAGATTACGATGTACCTCTATATTAAAAGTTTCATCTTGATAGTTTTTTATCTCGAGTACACCACTTACAGTGACAGCAACACTATCTTTTTCTATAAGTTGGAAGGGTTTAGAGTCTAAATCTGTAGGAGCTACCATTGTTTTCGGCGTCAATGGTGTTCCAGGTTTATGAAAGACTGAAAATTTTCCAAATTCAGGTGCAAACCACAAACGGCTTTCACCTCCTAAATAGGCCATGTTTTTACTAGAGGTACCTTCATCAATATATTCCCAATTGATCCAGCCTCTACTTTTTCCTTGCCAACCATTTGTCGAGCTTGTGAAAATTCGACCTTGATAAGATGGAGATAGGGCTACTAAACCATTATTCTTTTCTAGTACAATGATATCTTTTACCTCTGTTTTAAGATGTTCTACTACTTCTGTAAATGTCTTTTCTTGTGCGTAACCTTCAAGAGAAAGAAAGATTGCAAAAAAACTAAAAGAGCAACAGAACTTAACTTTTTTAAGTATCATTTTTAAAAACCATTAATTAGTGAAAGATACCACCATATATAAAAACAAAAAACCTAGTATCATAAATAATACTAGGTTCTTCTATTTTAATATGTAGTAAAGGCTACTCTACAATCAATTTGTATTGAGGAGTAGGGTTTAATGGACAAAAGTATACGTATGTTCCTTTAGTCAAAGTAACTTCTTTAGAAGATTCTGTAGCTCCTTCTGCTACTGTTTTTTGAACATAAGCATTTTTGATATGGTGTGCTTGATCTATCTTCCCTTCTGGAGCTAAAACAAATCCAACTTCATGATCTACACCCGAGTTTTCGATTTCAAAAACGTAAGTTCCTTCGCTTAGTTTTAATTCTTTTACTGTAAACTCACCATTAGTCTGTTGTAGATTAACTGTTTTTACTTCTTGTGCAAAACTATTAAATGCAAATCCTAACGCGATTACTAATAAACTAACTAGCTTTTTCATAATGTAAATTTTAATGTTTTTAATTATTACCCTCCTTTGGTCGTAACTTTTTGCGATTGTAACAGTCAATTGTTCCTGAGAGAATGTCAATTTTTCCCGATATTAAGGAAAACGCCTTTTTTTGAACTCTTGCATAGAAATACCTACTTGTTTTTTAAACAATCGACTAAGATGCGATGGATCTTTAAATCCTAATTCGAAAGCAATTTCTTTAAAACTTTTAGAAGAGTAGGATAGAAGTCTTTTTGCTTCTAAAGCGATTCTGTGATGAATGATTTGTAAAGGGGAAGTTTTGAAAATTTTAAACGTATTGGATAATGTCTTTGGCGATTTAAAGAGTTCCGAAGCATAAAATTTTACTTGATGCTTATTTCTAAAATGTTGTTCAACCAATAAGTTATATTGTCTTAGTAATTCATTTTGAGTATTTTCTGGAGAGCTACTAATTTGTTGTTTTTTGATTAAACGGGTTAATGAAATGATAAGTTGTTTAATAAGCACTTTAAGCATTTCATTATTTAGGTTATCAGTGTTTTTAAATTCTTCAAGAATGTTATCATATATCTGTTGAAAATATTTTTGGTGTTCTATTGAAAGTTGTATTGATTTTAGATCAAAATGATTGTAGAATAATGTTCCAGCACAACTTACTTCATGGTCATGATCTTGAATACAATAAAACTCTTTGTTGAAACTATAAATCACCAAATTATTTCCACTTACATATTCTAACAATTGCCCAGTAGATAAAGCAATAACTTCTCCTTTTCGAATACGAATAGGTATGTTATCGATAATGAGTTGAGTATCATCTTCAAGACTAAATATGATATGGATGTTTTTTAAAGGAGCATTACGCTGATATCCTTTAATTACAGATTCATTACCAATAATTAGATTTCCTTTAGTAGAAGTGTTATTAAAGCTTTCAACTACATTAAGATTATTCATGAGCATTTAATTAATGCCATATAAGTCTATAAAATGTATGTTAAATTACAATTGTCTTGAGAAGAAGGGAGAATTTTCTATTTATCTTCAATCATTTTTATAAAAAAAGACTGTCTAAAAAAGAACATTTACGTCAAACCATATGTGATTTGGTTTTTTCTAATCATCAGATTATAAAATGACGTTAATGACTTTTAGACAGTCTCTTAATATAGTAAAGTACGAGAGTGTTGAATTACCCTTTTTTCCTATAAATAAATTCAGTTACACCACCTCTTCCAGACTTTAATTTTATTTTATAATAACCATCAGGGAAGTAACCAATATTTATAGCACCACTGCTCGTGTCATATTTTTGATTACTTACAGTTTTCATTTTCTGATCGATTATCAATACTCTCTTAATGGCATTATTAGCAGAGAAAGAAAGGGTTTTACCAGGTACATCTTCTGTAAGATTTACGTGTATATAGGGACATGTTTTAGTCTCCTTTATAGCTACCGTAGAATTTTCGATTTCTTTTTTAATTTCAAAATCCTCCGTTTTTTTAGTAGCAGCTACTTTAACTGTTTTTTGTACAGTACTAGCAATAATTTCCGGGTTTTTAACCTCGCTAGCTAATACAGGTTTATAGATTCTAATCCAGTCGACTAAGTATGTGTTGTCTTCTTTGTTTTTTAAATCTTTATTAGATGGGGTTAGACCTTGATCTAGTCTCCATTGTTGGTCTTCCATATTTACGATGACGTCCATCTCTTTATAAATCCCTCTTTTTCCAGAAAATTCATCAGGATCAATCATCTCTTGTCCTTCTGTAATTCTAGCCAATACTCCATTGACGTAATATTCTAAAGTGAAAGGGTCTTTCCAATATACTCCAACACGAACAAATTCATCACTCCATGACGGATTACCATATTCAGTATACCAAGAACCATCATCCGTTGGTTGGTAATCTTCAAAAGGTTCACGTATGAACATATGATGGCTTAAATGGATACGTTCCGAAAACCATTTATTCTCTTTATTAACCCCACCATAAGCTTCTATTACATCTATTTCTTGAGTATCATCGGGACTTAACATCCAAACATCAGAAGCTAATACAGAGTTACTGATTTTTACTTTGGTTTCTAAATACACAGGATATTTTAATCTAGTCTTTGACGTAATACACCCTAAAGCCAATTTTTTTGAACCTTTTTTTCGAGTTGCAGTCATCGTAAGGTATCCATTTTTCACTTCAGTGCTTTCTGGAGACCATTCTGTTAGACCAGGACCTTTCCATGGATTGTGATATCCATCTGTCCATTTTTTAGAAAATTCAGTGCCTTTATTAGCTACAGAATATTGATAATTAAAATCATCGGATTGCGAGTGTAATTGCCAAGCCATTCCTTTGGGTAATTTCACAGGAACGGGTAATCCTTTCCAATCTTGCCCATATGTTAAAAGGCTTACAGATAAGGAAATTAACAAGAGTATTGAATGCTTCATGAGATAAAGTAGGTTTTAAGAGATAGTTGCTTGTTTAAATTTGAGGGCTTTCAAATCTGTAACAAATATGTTTTAATCTAGTATAAGCTATGTGCAAAAATACTAATTTTAAAGCTAAAAACAGTTAATGTGCTATTTTATGGGATAAAAGAGCTTTTGTAAGAAAAACTCTTTTATCCCATATTAGATCAAATTGGATAGGGTTCGAATAGAAATATAATAGTACTGTCTCTAAATTTAATGACAGCAATTTTAAAACCTATATCCTATATGCTTGTATAGAAGTAGTTGATTATTTTTTCTCTAAAATTATTGTTGCTTTATTAAAATCGGCAGCACTATTGATTACTTTTCTATAGTTTTCGTAGAGACTTGGAGCAATAATATTTTGATTGTAATATTCATCAATAAATACGATTAATGTATTGTCTTTTATTTCATAATTCGATTTGAAAAGAAATAAGGTTTTTCCAGTATCATCTTGGTAAGATTCATCTAAGACTAGTGACTCTAAGTTTTTTACATTGTATTCTTCTGGAATATCAAAACGAAGTTCTCTGTAATAGAATTTTTTATGGCGATCTTCTGTATCTAAAGTTCTTTTTTTGTCTTGATACATTTCAATTTGAGGGCCAATTAATTCTCCTATTTTAAATAAATACTTTCTCCCAGCTTTATTGATATAGCTATCAGATTTGATATCCGCTTTTACAATTAGGGGGAGGTTTCCAAAATCACTTTTTTCTCCGTTTTCAAAAACGGCATTCTCTATGGAAGCATTAGGGTAGTATTGAGTGATAATGTTTTTCAACAATTCTTCTTTAGTATCTGCTGGAGATAAATGTACGTAAGGCTGTATATAAATCGCTTTATATCCTGTGAAACTCTGTTTGAAATCAAGATCTACGGTATTAAGATCATTAGCATCCACAGAAATATTGACAAAAAGACTATCGGTTGATTTTTTATAATTTACAGGTTCAATATATTTTATTTTGGCGTTTCCTGTTGTGAAATCACCAAACTTTAAAGGTTCTACAAACAACCCATAATTATCCGTAAGATACCCATTAGGAAATCCAAGTCTGGAAGAGACATCTAGGGGATCCAAATAGCTTTTTTCGTCAACTAAATAATATAAGTATTCATTAATAAAATTATAAGCTTCAAATTCTGGATCAAACTTTTGCTGGGATCTGTTACAAGTAAATACCAATTGGTTTTTAATATCTAAATATTCCATTAGTCCAGCATATAATTTAATCATTCCGAATTCACTACTGATTTTATTTTTAAGTATAGACTCAATGTTTTCAGTTTCAGAAGCACTTTGTGGAGTTACATAAAATGTGGTTTTTAAATCAGCTTCTACAATTCTAAGTTTTTCAAGACTAGATAAAGAAGATTTAATATTCAATGTTCCTAAGTATGCTTTAATTGCCTTTGTTGAAGTTTTGTCTAATTCTTTATAGATATTCTTATATGAATTTTGGCTGAATTTTCCATAGTCAAAAAAGCTTACAGTAGGGTTGTCTACATTTTTGTGTAATTTATATACTAACTGCTTTAATAAGGTAGCATATGGAGCCTTATCTTCAGGTTCTAAAGCTTCTAGTTTATCTAAATGAAGTTTCCAATGATTTTTGTCTGTAATGGAAGTGTCTTTTTTTATTTCAGGTAATTCGTTATATGACTTGAATTTGAATTCTAAATTGGCTGGAGCAACTAATTCAAAATCTACATTGTATTTATTGTAGTCTGCTTGCAGTGTTATTCGATTTCCAGTGTACTTAGGTGCATTTTGAGTGATATAAAAATATTCGATGATTGCTCCTTTTTCAACACCCTCTAAAGCAAAATACTTATAAGTAACTTGTGTTTCTTCGTCCTTTGCGTCTAATATTTTAGAAGCATCTAGTTCGATTATTTTTTTAGCAGCTGTAATTACACGTGCTTTGCTAGAAATTAATTGACTGTTAGAGTAGATAGGTAAATAGACTTTATTATAATCTTCTATTTTATCGTTCGAGTTTACCCAAAGTATGTTATGAATTAACTTATATTCAATAAAATTGGTCTGATTGAGAACAACAAATTCATGTAATTTTTTTTCTTTAATAGTTACGACTTCCTCATCTTGATGTTTAGAAATGTCGAAATTTTCAATGCTTTTTTCATCCCAAGTATAGTTTTCATAGCCAGTTTTGTCTTGGGCTGATAAAAGAATACTGTAAAATAAAGCTATAAGTGTAAAATATTTCATCTTCATTTTTTAAACTACTGGTTCTGTTTTAATACGATTACTTCTTTGAATTGTTGCTGAAGTTTGGTTAATAATTGATCTAAAGTTTTTTGTTGTTCGGGAGTGATCAATATAAATTTCTGAAATATTTCCAATGTATAAATCAAGGTATTTTCTTTCTTAATATAGGTTATATTACAGTCTAATAATGGGTCTGAAAAAGAGACATTTTCAGGCACATAATCTACAAGTAAATTTTCAGGAATTTCAAGTGTGTTTATGTATTTTAAAGATGTTTTATACTCAAACTCTCTATCATAAGTACGCTCTGACTGTGATTTTAAGTTTAACAGGTCTGTATTCAAATTTAGATTGATATAAACTTCATCTTCAAAATGTTGAACATAGTTATTGATCTCGAACTTATAATTAACTATAAATGGCTTTTCGTAACTGTACTTATTGATTTCTTCGAAATCTTCTATAATGAAATTGTTATTTCCCTTTTGTAAACTGTTCTTATAAAAATCAGTATGTTGTTCGTTTGTTTTTATACGTTCGAGGTTAAAAAAGGCATCGATTTTTGGATATCCAGATAATGTTAAAGTACCGTTTCCTTCAAGGTTTAATAGATTGTTTAGTTTTAATGTAATTGCTTCTACAACACTGTTTTTATCTTCCGAAACTACAGGTACTTTTTTAATGTCAAAATTTCCTTCTCCTTTTCCAACCAAAGCTTCTTTTCCTTGAATAAATGCAGAAGGGAGTTCTATAGGTAAATATCTGCCAGTAGCATCTAAGTAGTACGTTTTATCACCTTCTGTATAGGATAAAATCATATGATTATCTACAGCAGGAGTAGGGAGTTCGTGATAGCTATAAGGAACATCTCGAGTTCCAATCCATGTAAGGTTACCTTCGAGTCCTTCAATTTTCAACATTTCAAATAGAATACTAGAGTTGTCTTTACAGTCTCCATATTTTTTTGTGAAAATATTATTAGCTTCCCGAGGGATAAAGCCTCCTAGTGCATATTCGAACGCAATGTATTTGATGTTTTCTTGAACCCAATAGTAAATAGCTTTTACTTTTTCAAGATCGGTGTTTTTTCCTTTGGTAATTTCAGTAACCAAATCGACCATTTCTTTGCTTGGAGCTTCTTGGTTGATGTCTTTTACTAATGAATAATACCAATCATATAAATCGTTAGGAGATTTAGTTAATATGACCTCTTTATCATTGATGGTATAAGAAGCTATAATAGGAATGATATGAGGAATGAAATATCTAATATTAGGTGCTGAAGCTTCTAGCTTTAGACCCTCAATAGCATTAGCTTTCCAAGTATAAAGCGTGCTGCCTTTCGACTTTTTTTCCTGTTGCTCTATGTTAACATTTTCTAGGTTGTATTTTTTAAATTCTAAATCTACTTCTTTATCAACCTTTAACGTATACTCAATGTTTTCAATAGGGTGATTAGACGCAAATAATACAGCATTTAAAAAGCGAGGGTTCTTTATTTTTTCTCTGTAGCGAAGTGTCTTTCTAGCTCCTTCTGCAAGGCTAGGATATTTGAATGATAGTAATTTTGTGTCATCATAAAAACTACCTCCCAAATTGTTTTTTTCTGTAAATTCTTCCACTTTTATAGATCGATACTTTCCATTACGATAGACTAGCGTAGTAGCTTCAATTTCTCCTAGTTCATAAAATGAAGAAGTAGATACCGATTCCTTAACATTATAACTAGATGGGCTAGTTAACAACAAAATATCTTCGAAAATCTCTTGATAAATTTCAAGTTCTCCATCTACAATGCTAATAGAAACTTCTGTTCTGTTGTCTAAAGTCACTTGCCTAGCATCAGGATACTTGGCTTTGTAGATTTGATATAGTTTAGAATATTCTTGAGATACCCCAGTTGCAAAAGTGAAAAATAAAAAGACTAATATAAAATGTTTGATCATTTATGCTAAAATGTTTTATGTTTTTCTAATACATTATTAAAAAAGATTTTTTCGAAAAGTAGTTGTCCAGATTCACTGTACGATGTTTCTTTTCCGTGTAGCTGCCCTTTCAAATAGTGTTTTTCATGTCGTAATTTTCCATTAGAATAATAGTACTTAGACATACCATCCAAGTAGCCATAATTATAATTATGTTCTTCTAATAAGCTGCCATCAACAGCATATTCTTTATATACGCCATGTACTTCACTGGCTTTGTTCGAAAACTGTTTTGCTAAATTACCATTAGAGTGGTATAATGTATAATTATTTTCAAAATATCCGTTTTTAAACTCCATTTCTGCTGATTTTTTTCCATTAGTAAAGTAGGCTTCTACTATTGCAGTACCATTTTTAATAGGGATCATAGGTTTCAAATTACCACTGCTATCATTGAAACTATAACCATACATCTTCCCTTCGTTATAAAAGCGAACTAATTGAAGCTCTCCTAAACCATCATAAAAAAATCGTTTACCATGCTGTGTATCTTTTTTGTAATTGGTTTGCTTTACTTTTTTACCATTTTCATTATACTCAATATTCAGGCCATTCTTTTTTCCAAATAGATAAACTGTAGTTTCTCGAAGATTGCCATTTTCAAAATAAAATTTCCAAGTACCATTTGATTGATCATCGATGTAGCTTCCTTCAGACTTAATCTGGCCATTATCGAAGTAAGTAGTCCATGTTCCATATTTTTTATCACACAAGTAATTTCCTTTTTCAATAACCTTACCAGATAAATTATAGCGAATTAGATTTCCGTGTTTTACCCCTCCAACAATATCAAACGTTGCATAAATTTCACCATTGGGATAATGATATTCTCTTTTGAATTCAGGTGCTGTAACTGTATAATCAATTACCTCAATTACTTTTCCTGTTGAATCATAATAGGTCTCAGATTCTAAAGTATCAAAACTATATTTAGATTCTAAATACAATGTTCCGTCTGGAGCATATTCTTTTTGAATACCATGTTTTTTGTCTTTATGATAAAAATTTTCATAAGCAAGATTGCCATCTATAAAGTACGTTTCCCATGGCCCAATCGCCTTTCCGTTTTCGTAATAGCCTTGTTGTTCAATGCCTCCATTTTCATAATAGCTGGCGAAATAACCTTCGATAACACCATTGTTAAAATTCTTTTCATTTAATATAGCCCCGTTGTTATAGAATGATTGATAAAGACCGTTAATCTTACCATCTTCATAAGTGCCTTTAGAAGTTAAGGCACCATAACTATAAAATTCCCATTTTCCAGTTTTACCTCCCTTGATGTTATAGTTTCCTTTGGCCGTTAACATGCCAGTAGGAGTGAAACCTTCGTATTCTAAATTCTTACTTTTCTTTTTAAATGATTTTTTAATAGTACCATCTTGATTGAAATAGGTGCAAGCAATCAACAATCCGTTTTTGTAAGTAAAATCATAGAATAGCGTTCCGTTTAAGTCATATTCTTTATAAGAACCTTCAAGATTTCCTTCATTGTAATTGATGTCTTTATACAGCGTTCCATCGGCGTGATACAGCTTCCAATTACCATGATAATTGTTGTTTGAAAAAGCACCTTTTTCATCAGTAGTTCCATTAAAATGAAAGGATTCATAAGTTCCTTCAAGCATTCCGTTTTTATAAGTCGCCTTTTCCTGATGCTGACCATTAGCGTAAAATAATTCATAAGAACCATTCAGTAAATCATCTTTATAATGAGAAAGGTTGTAAACTTTTCCATTTTCATGATAGTTAATTACTTCTCCTTGAAGTTTACCTTCTTTATAGGTAGCAGTAGTATTTAGTTCGCTTTTCCCTGTATGAAAGTAAGAAGTATATTTCCCTTCTAAAAGGTCGTCTTTAAAGGTTTTCTCTTCTATAACCTTCCCAAATTTATTGTAACTAATGTAAGTTCCATCAGCTTTTTCATCTAAATAAGGGTAGGTATAACTAAGTTGTTCATTTGGGAAATATACATTGTACGGACCATTTAACTTCCCTTTTTCATATGTCTCGGAAGAATCTATAGTTCCTTTTTGTGTATACCATTTCCAAAGTCCTGTTTCCTCACCTAGATCATTAAATGTGCCTTCACCTTTTAGTTTTCCTTCATCATCATATATTTCCCAAATACCAACAAACGCTTCATCTTTTTGTACTCCAATGGCATTTAATTTTCGGTTCTCATAGATATAGTGGACTTCTTTTTCTTCTCCTCGGTATGTTTCGATATTATTTCGCCCAACGATTTGTTCCCATTCACCCCACGAGTCAGCAACGAATTGTGTGACAGGGTTAATTTGTTTTGCGATTATCTTTTTAAATTTTTCATTTTCTATAGAATAACAAATTGTATAAATGAAATCATCGAATTTGTTATTTTGTTGAATCCATTTAAAGAAAGGAATATATTTTTTACTCCAAAAGCCATCTTTTTCCTCTAGAGTATCAAGCTGACTGAACAATAAATGGTTTTGCTTTGTTAAAGCAATATCGATTTTATGATCTACTTTGTAGTCTTTATTTAGAGCAATTACATTTCCAATAAATTGATCTAGCGTAGAAAAAACAGTGTCATCAGTTGATAATTGAAGTCCAGTACTTTTGTTTTCTGGTTTTCTAGAAAAAAGCTGATTTGTAGATTGTAACACTTCAAAAGAACCCTTACCATCAGGATTTAATATTAAATACATATCATATGCCATAAGAGCTTGAGCAAGCTTTTGTTCTTGAAAACAAATATTAGCAATGTAATAATGGCTTTTAGCATGATAAGGATTTAATAAAATAGACTTTTTAAAATCTAAATAAGCCTTTTGGAATTCTTTCATGTTGTAGTAAGTAATTCCTCTATTGAAATAAAACAAGTTGTTTTTTGGATATTCTTTTAGTGCCGTATTAATGTTTTCAATAGCTTGTTCATATTTTTGTTGATCCATTAAACAAACGCCTTTGTTTAGAAATAATGAGCGTCTAGATTCTAGATCATTTTTTTCTAATCCTTGGTCAATAGCCTTAAGGGCTTCATCATATTTCTTTTGTTGAAGTAGGTAATAAGATTGAGAAACCATTATATCACTATAAAGTGAATCATTGACATTTACTTTATTTAGTAGTTCTATAATCTTATCGGAATCTTTTGTGTTTTTAACTTCTTCTAGAATTTTTGTAGAAGAAGTATATACTAGTTTTTCTTGTGCCCAAAAAGTAGAATTAAAACAAAATAGCAAAGAAGCTAGATGAAATACGATTGATTTTTTCATGAAAAAATGAAACGGTTAGTTTATCGCAATATTACCAATAAATATTCTTATTTGAATAGAAAAGAGATCATCTATATACTATATTATTTTATTGATCCATTCATGTAAATAACGAAAATAACCTTAACAAAACTTAAGAGTAGTCTTAACCAATCAAAAAAAAAAGGATGAACTCATAATGAATTCATCCAATTATCTAAACTAAAATAAATACTCTTTTCCTTAGTTAAAGCTGTTTTTTGTTAAAAACAATACTCGTTTTCAGCATCAATTTGATCTGCAATAATATTTCTCAGTCCAACAATGTTTGGCATTTGTTGGTATTTGGTAAATCGTTTTAACCCCATTAACATCATACGTTGCTCATCTCCTTCAGCAAAACTAGCAATGCCTTCTTTAGCTTTCGTAGTAATATGTTCAATAGCATTAAAAACATAGAGTTCTGTCATTGCGATTTGAGCTTTTTGAGATTCGACTCCCGTACGGGCTATGTTCTTTTCTGTTCTTAAGATAGCAGATTCAGCCATATAAATTTCGATCAAGATATCAGAAGCTGCCATTAACAATTGTTGGTGTTCTTCTAATTCAGTCCCATATTTCTGAGCAGCACTACCAGCTACCATTAGGAATACTTTTTTCATTCCTTTCAATAGTGCTTTCTCTTGAGAAAGAGGAGCAGAATAATCAGGAGTATCAAATGATGGAATTCCTGTCAGTTCATCGGCAACAGCCATTGCAGGTCCCATTAAATCTACATGCCCTTTAAAGGCTTTCTTTACTAACATTCCTACAGAAAGCATACGATTGATTTCATTGGTTCCTTCATAGATACGTGAAATACGGGCATCTCTCCAAGCCGATTCCATTGGTGTATCAGCCGAGAATCCCATTCCTCCATAGATTTGGATTCCCTCATCCGTACAATCTTGGGTGTCTTCAGAAACAGCAACTTTTAGGATAGAACATTCTATAGCAAACTCTTCAACTCCTTTTAGCTCTGCATCTTGGTGAGAGCTACCTTCAGCTAACCTAATTTCTATACGATTTTCAATGTCTTTTGCTGCACGGTAAGCCGCAGATTCATCAACATAACAATTTGTTGCCATTTCTGCTAGCTTTTGACGAATGGCTCCAAATTTGATAATTGGAGTTTTAAATTGAATACGCTCTGCTGCATATTTAGTGGCACTAGTAATTACTCGGCGTTGTGCGTCTAGACAGGCAGCTGCTAGTTTAATTCGCCCAACATTTAAAGCATTCATAGCTATTTTAAACCCATTTCCACGTTCGGAAAGCATATTCTCTACAGGCACTTTAGTATCACTAAAAAACACTTGTCGAGTAGAGGAGGCGTGGATTCCTAGTTTATGTTCTTCTTCACCAAGTGTAATTCCATTACTAGGATCGTTTTCTACAATAAATCCAGTAATATTTTTATCATCTTCAATACGTGCGAAAACAATAAATACACTACAGAATCCTGCATTGGAAATCCACATTTTTTGTCCCGAGATGTTATAATATTTTCCATCATCACTCAAGACTGCTTTAGTTTTCCCACTATTTGCATCCGAGCCTGCACCAGGTTCGGTTAAGCAATAAGCACCAAACCATTCTCCAGTAGCTAACTTGGGGACATATTTCTTTTTTTGCTCTTCTGTACCATATAGAGTAATTGGCATGGTTCCAATTCCTGTATGTGCTCCAAAAGCAGTAGCCAACGATCCTGTAGCACCAGAAATATAATCGCAGACCAACATCGTAGAAACAAATCCCATTCCCAGTCCGTCATATTCTTCGGGTACAGCGATTCCTAAGAAACCTAATTCTCCAGCTTTACGCATGACCTCCTCGGTGAAAGCATAATCTTTCTTTTCAAAGCGATCTTTGTGTGGCCATACTTCACGGTCAACAAATTCGGTAACTGCTTCTTTCATCATTAACTGTTCCTCCGTAAAATCTTCAGGAGTAAATACGTTTTCAGCTAATGTTTCTTTTACTATAAATTGCCCTCCGCGGAGGATATCTTTTTCTTCTGACATAATTCTAGATTTTAGTACTGAGATATGAGAATTGAGATTATTTATTCAAATTCTTTTGAAAAGCATAATTCATTTTTTGAATTTCAATAATCATATCAATCAATAAGTTTATTCTTTCTTTTTTGATTAAGTTTAATTCTACAGAAAGCTGTAATTGTGTTTGTAATTCATAAGAAGAACCATTAGCAATGCTTAAAAAATGAATGAACTCTTTCTTAGAATTTCTTCCAGCTCCTTCGGCAATATTTGAAGGAATTGAAACAGCTGAACGCTTCACTTGAGATATTAAATTGTATTTTTCTTCATTTGGAAGTTCAGCAATTACCAGATAAACTTCTTTAGCTAATAACATTGCTTTCTTCCAAATTTTTAAATCTTCTAGTTTATGCATGAGTCTCAATTCTCAATTCTAACATCTCATCTCTAACTTAAAAACTCAAATATTCCACAAGCTCCTTGTCCTGTACCAACACACATAGTAACAGCACCATATTTACCTTGCATGTTACGTTTACGCATTTCATCGAATAATTGAACGGATAATTTTGCACCTGTACAACCTAGTGGATGTCCTAAAGCAATTGCACCTCCATTTGGATTAACGATTTCAGGATTAAGACCCAATTCTCGAATAACTGCTAAAGATTGAGAAGCAAAGGCTTCGTTTAATTCGATAAGATCCAAATCATTTTGTTTTAAACCGGCTTGTTTCAGTGCTTTAGGAACTGCTTTTACAGGGCCAATTCCCATAATTCGAGGAGGAACTCCTGCCGCAGCATAGTTGACTAAGCGCGCAATAGGTTCAAGGTTTAATTCTTTAACCATCTCTTCACTCATGATTAACACAAAAGCAGCACCATCACTAGTTTGCGATGAATTTCCAGCAGTAACGCTTCCCCCTTGAGCAAAAACAGCTCTCAGTTTGGCTAGCCTTTCAATACTAGTATCTGCACGAGGTCCTTCGTCTTTAGTAACGGTGTACTTTTTAGTCGCCTTTTTACCGTTTTCATCGATAAATGTCTGCTCAACTTCAATAGGGACAATTTGATCTTGAAAACGGTTTTCGGCTTGAGCTTTCAATGCTTTTTGGTGCGATTCGTACGCAAAAGCATCTTGATCTTCTCGAGAAACATTAAATTCTTGAGCTACAGCCTCGGCTGTATTTCCCATTCCCCAATAATAATCTTCATGACCTGCTTTGGCTAGATCATAATTTAATTCGGTTTTGAAACCAGTCATGGGTACGGCACTCATGCTTTCGGCACCTCCTGCTATGATACAGTCTGCCATTCCAGCTTGAATTTTAGCCGAAGCCATTCCTATAGTTTCAATACCTGATGAGCAAAAACGATTCACTGTTACTCCAGGAACTTCGATACTGTCTAATCCCATTAAAGAGATTAAACGCGCCATGTTTAGGCCTTGCGCACCTTCGGGCATGGCATTCCCTACAATTACGTCATCGATACGGTTTTTATCTAGTTGAGGAACTTCTTTCATCATATGCTGAATCGTTTCCGCAGCTAGCTCATCCGATCTTTTAAATCGAAACACTCCGCGAGGTGCTTTCCCCACTGCTGTTCGGTATGCTTTTACTATATATGCTGTTTTACTCATGATTCTTAAGGATTTTAGATTATAGAAATTAGAATATAGACTTAATTCAACCTATCTATAAAAGACCCAATCATCCTTTGGATTTGATTGACTCTATCTTTTAATAAATTATAATCAGATTCATTAACATACTCTTTGATTTTAGCTATTTCGAGTTGCGTTTCCCATTCGAAAGCTGAACCTAGACTATTCTCAAGAAATACTTTAAAATGTTTATCAGACGATTTAGCTGTTCCTTCAGCAATATTAGAAGGAATTGAAATTACACTCCTGTTCATTTGGCTTGTTAAATCGAATTTTTCATCTTTTGGGAATGTCTTAGTCAATTTTGAACTTTCTTCTACAAGTAGAAGTCCTTCTTGCCAAATTTTTAAATTCCTGAAATTATGTCGAGCCATAATGTCTATTTTCTATAATCTATATTCTTTTGTCTTAGTTATTAATTACGTAACGGTTTCCCTTTCTTCAACATATGTTCGATACGTTCTAGCGTTTTTCGCTCGGTACATAAGCTAAGGAAAGCTTCGCGTTCAAGATCTAATAGATACTGTTCACTTACACTAGTAGGCTCGGATAAATCTCCCCCTGCCATTACATAGGCAAGTTTATTAGCAATTTTTTGATCGTGTTCGCTGATGTAGTTACTAGCTTGCATAGAATCGGTTCCTACCAAGAACATACCTAAAGCCTGTTTACCAAGGACTCTTACATCTTTACGCTTTGCAGGTTGCGTGTAACCTTGCTCTGCCAATAATTTAGCATGAGCCTTCGCAACATGGATTTGACGATCTTTATTGACAACAACTACATCTTTATGTTTTTGGAAAATCCCAGTATCAAAAGCTTCATAAGCAGAAGTAGATACTTTGGCCATACCAATGGTTAAGAAATTTTCTTGGAGAATATTTAATTCTACATCTCCTTTTCGGAAACTATCACTAGCGCGTAATGCCATTTCTTTAGAACCACCACCTCCTGGGATAACACCAACACCAAATTCAACTAAACCAATATAAGTTTCCGCAGCTGCGACTACTTTATCTGCGTGTAAAGAGAGTTCGCATCCTCCACCAAAAGTCATTCCGTGAGGAGCTGCAATGGTAGGAATTGAAGAATAACGTAAGCGCATCATGGTATCTTGGAAGTACTTGATAGCCATGTTTAATTCATCATATTCTTGCTCAACTGCCATCATAAAAATCATAGCAAGGTTAGCACCAACAGAGAAATTTGCAGCTTGATTTCCAATTACAACACCTTGATGCTCTTTTTCTGCTAAATCAATAGCTTTATTGATACCAGCAAGAACATCACCTCCAATAGTATTCATCTTGGATTGGAATTCTACATTTAAAATTCCGTCACCAATATCTTCGACTACAACTCCTGAGTTTTTGAACACTTCATTCGTTTTTCGAATATTATCTAGAATAATAAAAGCATCTTGTCCAGGCTTTTTTATCGGGGTTTTAGAAGGAATGTCATATGTAAATGTAGCACCTTCTTTTACCGTATAGAAGTTCTCGCTACCAGACGCAACCATTTCAGTAACCCAATCTGCAACTTTTAAGTTAGCATCTTCGATTAATTTTAACCCTTCTTTGAGACCAATAGCATCCCAAATTTGAAAAGGACCATGTTCCCAACCAAAACCAGCCTTCATGGCATCGTCAATTTTGTAAGGGGCATCGGTGATTTCAGGAATACGAAATGAAACATATGAAAACAAGTCGGCAAAGCTTTTACGGTAGAATTCACCAGCTTTATCTTTTCCTCCAACCAATACTTTAAAACGGTTGACTACTTTATCAATCGTTTTCGTAAGTTCTAAAGTTGCAAAAGAAGCGCGCTTTTTAGAACGATATTCGAGTGTATTTAGATCTAATGAAAGAATTTCTGTTTTCCCTTCACTATTTTTGGTCTTTTTATAGAATCCTTGTCCTGTTTTACTTCCAAGCCATTTGTTTTCCATCAACGTATTGACGAAATCAGGCAGTGCAAATAATTCGTGACGTTCATCATTAGGACAGTTTTCTGCAATACCATTGGCAACATGTACCAAGGTATCTAAGCCAACTACATCTACAGTTCTAAAAGTTGCAGATTTAGGGCGTCCAATAACAGGTCCTGTTAATTTATCTACTTCTTCTATAGTTAAATTCATATCCTTTACGGTATGAAACAAACTTTGTATGCTAAAGATTCCAATACGATTCCCAATAAACGCAGGGGTGTCTTTGGCTATTACAGAAGTTTTCCCAAGATATTGATCGCCGTAATTGTTTAGGAAATCTAATACTGTTTGGTCTGTTTTGGGACCAGGAATGATTTCAAATAATTTTAGATAGCGTGCAGGGTTGAAAAAGTGTGTTCCGCAAAAGTGTTTTTGGAAATCATCACTTCGTCCTTCACTCATAAATTTAATAGGAATACCAGAAGTATTACTTGTAATTAAAGTACCAGGTGTTCTATGATTTTCAATACTTTCGAATACCTTTTTCTTTATATCTAAACGTTCTACTACGACTTCGATAATCCAATCCGCTTCACCAACCTTAGAAATGTTATCTTCTAAGTTACCTGTAGTAATTCTAGAAGCAAATTTTTGATTGTAAATAGGGGAAGGTTTACTCTTTAATGCTTTTTGTAAAGCATCATTGACTAAACGATTTCTAACCACTTTATCTTCTAGCGTAAGGCCTTTGGCTTGCTCTTTCTCATTAAGTTCTCTAGGAACAATATCGAGCAATAATACCTCGACGCCAATGTTAGCAAAGTGGCAAGCGATTCCAGAACCCATGATTCCTGAACCTATGACTGCGACTTTTTTGATGACTCGTTTCATTGGCATGATTAATTTTAAATTAAGTTATTCTTTTGTTGTTTGTATATCTTTTTATTAGAAACCAAATCGTTGATGATTTGAAAGACTTCAATAAAGGTGTCTAATTTTTCAGCTGAAATAGTATTTCGAATGGCGTTATCAAATTTGAATACAACTTCTTTCGAATATTCGCGCATTTCGATTCCAAAATCGGTTAAACAAATCAGAACACTACGACCATCTTCAGGATTAGGCTTGCGCTCAATTAATCCTTTATCTTCCATGTTTTTTAAAGTTCTTGATAAGCTTGTAGCTTCCATTCCCATTTTAGGCCCTAGGGCAGTCGAAGGGGTTCCTAATTCGGGATCGATACTGATTAAAGCAAATCCAGTAGCCATAGTACTGCCTTTTTTTTGAGCCTCTTCATTGTACATTTTAGAGACTGCCATCCATGTTGACCTTAACCAATAGTCAATCGTTACATCGTTCATTAAATATATTTTTCTAAATGTAAGAAAATATATTATGCATGCATAATATATTTGTTGTAAATTTTTGTAAAAACTTACAGAGAGATTTTAAGGAATTAATATTACCCTTAATTTAATGATAAATTTTTAAGAATAGAATTAATCTTTTGATTTTCAATAAATAAAAAGTTAAGTCTTTTTAAAAGTGTAAAGACCAATGTTTTTTTACTGCAATATATCGTATAACACTAATGATTAGCATACAGCAGATTGCATTGAAATTTGTAGGGAGTCCACAATATTCTAGCGTCATAAATACAATTCCTCCTAAAAGGCAGGCGGAAGCGTAAATTTCTTTTCTAAAAATAAGAGGTACTTCATTTGTTAACACGTCTCGTATAACTCCACCAAAGACAGCAGAAACTACACCCATAAATAGTATAATAGGTATGCCTAAACCTGTAGTAGCTGTTTTTTGCATTCCAAGTATGGTAAATACACCTATACCAATGGTATCAAAAATAAACATGCTTCTTGTCCACTTGATAATATGCTTTTCGAAAAGATATGATACTATTACTGCTAGTAATATAGTGTAGAAGTAATTGAGGTCTTGCATCCAACCAACAGGAGTTTTGCCTATGAGTACATCTCTTAGCGTTCCTCCACCAACGGCTGTAACCAAACCAATAATGATAGAACCTACTAGATCGAATTTTTTATTAATGGCTGTCAATACGCCACTAATAGCAAAAACTAAAGTTCCTATCAAATCGAGTGCATAAAGCCAATTCATACTATAGGTGTTCGATTAACCAATTTTTTAGATCATAGAAATTTTGTGGAGCTACACCATGTCCTATAGGATATTCATTAAGATTGGTCTTAATCTCTAACTTGGATAAAAAAGGAGCTGTTTTTTGTGCCCATTCAATAGGGATTACTTGATCTACAGTTCCATGTGACAAGAACACATTGAGTGTAGAAAAATCTTGTTGTTCGTAACCTGCTTGTAACATCTCGGGATCTAGATATCCGCTAAGTCCTATAATATTTTTAGCTAATTTAGGGTAAGATAATGCTACCGCTAAACTAAGGATACACCCTTGAGAAAAACCAAGTAGTGAAATATTATTAGGGTCTAGATTGTATGTAGCAGTTGCTTCACCTACAAATTTAGCTATCATATCTCTAGAAGCTATAGCTTCTGGTATATCATTAAATTTTCCACTTGTGGTATTATCCCAATGAATGGTGTACCACGCATTTCCTTGAGGTTGCATAGGGCGTGGCGCTCTTACTGATATGATGAATAATTCATCGGGTAATTCACTAGCAAAGCTGAATAAATCATTCTCGTCACTACCATATCCATGAAATAGAAATAGGGCAGGAGCTTTGTCTTTTGAACTTGTTTTAGGTTCTTGAATGATATGGGATAAAGATAATTCTGCCATTATTTGATAAATTTAAATACTTTTTGGAATAGTTTTCCAACAAGAGGTACAGGTTTCATTTCGTTTTGAACGGCTGTACCTACAGCATATCCCCATAGAATTAAAAAACAAAGTAAAAAGCCAAAACCAGCAGCTTTAGAAGTCGTTAAACCCAATAAAGCACCTACAGCATAAAATAATGTTTGTATTCCTAATGACTGGCGCAAGTGAAAATTAGCAAATTCATGTTTTTCATCGAGATTAATGAAAAAACCGATAATCCAACCAATTAAGGTAAAGTAACTAGCAATAGCACTTATTTTGGCATCTTTTGTAGGGGCTACCATATATTAAATAGATTTTAAAGTCTTTGTTCCTCTAGAGATCGTTCCGTACACGCTTCCTTTTAATTCACTCCCTATAAAAGCTGAATTTTTTGAAGTGGAAAGGATATTGGACAATGAAAAAGTACTATTTCCTTCTGGGTTAAATAGTGTTAGGTTTGCGGTAGCACCTTCTGAAATTGGAGTGTTTTCAATATCAAAAATGGATTTCCCAGCATTTAGTTTTTCAATAATCAATTCGGTATCAAAAAGTGTTCTTAGTATTCCAAATGCACTTTCTAATCCTATAGTTCCAAATTTAGCTTGATGCATTACTACTTTTTTATGCTCTATATCTATTGGACAATGATCAGAGGTAATGATATCAATGGTGCTGTCTTTTATACCTTCAATTAATGCTAGTCGATCTTCTTCGCTTCGTAAAGGGGGCATTACCTTAAAATTGGCATCAAAACTTTCTAGGTCTTTATCACTAAATAGTAATTGATGAATGGCTACACTGCATGTAACATCTAATCCTTTTGATTTGGCGTCTTTTATTAGCTTCACCGCAGCAGTTGTTGATATGGTCGGAATATGTAATTTTCCTCCTGTATACTCTAATACATAAAGATCTCTTGCAATTTGAAGTTCTTCGGCTAAATTAGGGATTCCTTTAAATCCTAATTGTGTAGTATTTAAGCTTTCATTGACAAATGATGTCCCAGCAATTTGTGTGTCTAAAGGGAATGATTGTACCAGACCATTAAAACTTTGTGTGTATTGTAGTGCTAGTTTTAATAAATTGGGGTTTTTGATAGGTTTCTTATAATCTCCAAAGCTAATAGCTCCGTGTTGTTTCATATCAAAAAGTTCGGCCAAATCGATTCCTTCTCCTTTTGTAGTTAAAGTTCCTACAGGTACTATTTGTGTAGCAAATGTATGAGGGTAATTCTTTAAATAATTGATAGTACTAGCATTATCAACTTTAGGAGTTGTATTTGGTTGCAATGCAACATGCGTAAAACCACTGAGTGCAGCAGTCTTTAGCCCATTCAATAGTGTTTCTCTTTCTTCGTAACCAGGTTCTCCAAAAGCAACACTACTATCAAACCAGCCCGATGATACATGAAGATTTTCAAAAGTTATTATTTCTGCTATGTCAGAAGAAATACTCTTCGCAATTTGAGAAATATTTCCGTTTTCAATAAGAATATCTACCGTTTGTTTATGAAAAGAAGAACTACTGTCGATAATACAAGCGGATTTTATAAGGATATTCATTTCAGAAATTTTAATAAAAGGATTTCAATCAAAATAAAAATTAACGCAAAAATAATAAACCATTTCCATAAGTCCGTAGTTTGGAAACCAGCTTTTGCTTGAGAAAAATAATCTGGTACTGATTGAAATATGTTATTGCTCTCCGGAATTTTAGCATAAGTAAGATTACTTTCAGCAGTATCGTAATTATAGCTGACACTAAAATCCTCAATGGCATTTTGTTGCATATCGGAAATTCTATAGTTTCCAGATTTTTTAGGGAGCTCGGTAGTATTAATTTTTACATGTTCTGTATAGGTTTGTTGTAAAGGAATAAATGTTTCGTCTTTACCTTTTAATTGAATTACTTGATCTTGTTCAAGAGTAATTGGTAATACATATTCATTGGATTTACCAATGGTATAGCTTAAAGGTTGATTTTCTGAATCTTTTATTCCTAATTTAAAAAAGGTTGGAACAACTAAAGGAGAGTTTAAAAAATTACCATTTTCTAATTGTAATGAGCTTGAAAAAACGAAAACTCGATTTTGAGCTCCTAAAAAAGCTTGATTGTCTTCAAAACGTAGTAATACATCAGAAGTATTTATGCTTCTCGAAGTTTTGACTTCTGGGTATTGAAAATTATCGATGCTTTTGGTAAAAACTCCTTTGTAGGATGGGTGACTAAAATTGATAGAAGTTATTTTTTTATTTCCTTTCTCAAGTTTACCTAAAAAGACTCCCGAAATATTTTTTATCGTATCAATAAGTGTTTTAGAACTGTTTTTTGAGGGGATGACAATTAAGTTTCCATCATTTTTTAAAAACTGAATCAATAAATTCTCTAGTGATTTTTCAATGCTTTCTACTTCATTTAAAATGATAGTATTTGCTTTGGTGAGTTCAGCAAAATTTAAAGCATTTGGAAGCATAGTAGAAAATACAAAACTATCTGAGGTATAAATTTTTGAAAGAAATGCTTGATTGGTCGTCCCAATGCTAATGACCTTAGATAATGAAGTAGGATTTATACTAAAATAATAATGGTTATCATAAGTAAGTCCTTTATCATTAATGGTAGCGACTCCTTCAATTGCTTTGTTTTTTGGTAACGTAATGGTTTTAATTACCGTATTTGTTTCAAAGTCTATAGTACTTCTTCCTAAAAGTTCGTCTTCGTTAAATATCGAAAGAGATGTTTGTTTTTGATTTCCTCGATTGCTTAAAGCGATCTTTAATTCTTGATTTTTTTCAGCATCAATCCAAACACTGTCAATAGCAATATTGTCTTTGTTTATAGGTTTTAAATGAATAATTCCTTTAGAGTCATTTAGTATAGGAGTATAATCAAGGCTTTTTTCCTGAAAATCTGAAATAGAAATTAATGCAGGTTTTTTAAAGCCCTTCCCTAATTGTTTTGATTTTAAAATAACTTGGTTAGGAGGTAATTGTTCATTGGTATAATCGATTTTCAGCAATTCATTCTGAATGTCAGTTAAACTAGTATTCTCCCAAGTATCATTATTAGTAAAAAAACTGAAGTTTTCCGTTTCCTGAAGTACAGGGATTAAATCTTGAATTGCGCGTTGTAATAGTTCTCCTTTACTACCTTGAGCTTGCATACTATGCGAATTGTCAAGATATATAATGTAATGATCTGGTTTTTCTTCGGTACTAGAGGCAGGGAGGTAGGGTTTTGCAAAAGCAATGATAATACAAGCAAGCAATGCTAACCTAGAAAGTAATATCAACCATTTTTTTAGTTGAGCACTTTTTCTTGATTGTAATTTTACTTTTTCAAGTAAATCTACATTTGTAAAAGCCACTTTTTTAAATTTCCTAAGCTTAAAAAGGTGAATAATAATAGGAATTAATAAAGCAAAAAGAGCATAGAGCAGCTTAGGGTGTCTAAATAACATATTTATGTTGTTTCCAAATTCAATACAAATTCGAAGATAAAGAAACTAGGCTGATATTAAAGAAATAATATCAGCCTAGTTTTAAGATTAATATGTAGTTAAATTAGTATGTAAAGGGGATATCAAATACATGTAAGTTATTACTATCCGATATGTATAGGGTTTCACCTTTTCTAAAATGATAATTATCTGGTAAAGGTGCTCCAGTCATTCTTATTAAAGACTTGTAAGTAACATTTTTGATTTGATCGTAGTTACTAGGTACTATTTGGATATGAGGTCTATTCCATATTTTAGGATTTGTTAAGCCAAAATCTTTAGTTAATTTTTCACGTAATAAAAGGACGTTTTTTTGTTTGATTTTAGTTTTCTTAAATTCGGTATCACCAGTCATTCTACCAGCAAAATTTGTAGTTCGAATTACCATAGAGAAAGTTTCTCTTTTTCCTTGATGTTTCAATGTCCATGTAATAATAGCAGCCCCTTTTCTCGGTTCTAGAATTTCATAGGAGCGAGCCATAATTTCGGATCCATTTAAGCTGTAATATTTATTCCATCCATTAATTCTTTGATTTGGATGAGGGAAGGCATTTTTTAAACCTCTGTTTTCTGGCGCAAAGAGATTTTTGTCATCAACAGGTACACCATTTTCATATAATGAAAAATGGATAATTAACTTTTCACCTCGATACTCTGGCCAGGCCATGACATCATACTTTTGGTTCCAGCTGGTGGTTAGCTGGGGGCCTAATACAGTCTTAAAGACTTCTAGTTTTTTGGTAACAACACGTTTTTTATTTTTTGCTAAACCTATTTGTAGGGGGGCAATGAATAAAAACATGGTTATTACACTTAATAACGATGTAGTTTTCATATCATACAATTTTTTTTTGATTTATACTAGCTGATTTATGATAAATTAGTTATTAAATATATTAAAATTTTGTAAAACTATCGACGTCAAGTAGGTTTTTTTCGCTAAAACGTTTTTTGTTAATAGATTCTATATTTTTTATTAATTGTTTAGGCGAGCTAGCTCCAAGCAATACTGTAGTTATTTCTTCTTTATGTAATAACCATCCAATAGCCATTTCGGCAAGGGTTTCTCCTCGTTCTTTAGCGATAGCATTTAATCCCTTGATAGCTTCTAATTTAGAGGCAACGCCTTCTTTAGTTAGATAGGTTTTATCTTTTCCAGCTCTAGAGTTTTCTGGGATACCATTCAAATATTTATCAGTTAGCAAACCTTGTGCTAAGGGAGAAAAAGCAATACAACCTAATTGATGCTTTGTAAGCATTGGTAATAGATCTTTTTCGATACCTCTTTCAAACATTGAGTGCTTAGCTTGATGAATGATAAACGGCACTTTAAGTTCTTTCAATAATGATGCCATTTCTTCGGTTTGCTCTGCATTATAGTTAGATACACCTACATATAACGCTTTTCCTTGTCTTACAATATCATGTAGAGCCAATGCTGTTTCTTCCATTGGAGTTTCAGTATCTGGGCGGTGATGATAAAATAAATCTACGTAGTCTACTTGCATACGTTTTAAACTTTGGTCGAGGCTGCTTATTAAATATTTACGGGATCCATTATTTCCGTAAGGCCCAGGCCACATATCATAACCCGCTTTAGTAGCTAAAAACAATTCATCTCTATGAGGCTGAAAATTGTTTTTATAAATGCGACCAAAATTATCTTCTGCGCTTCCATAAGGAGGGCCATAATTATTGGCTAAATCGAAATGCACGATTCCATTATCAAAAGCAGTACGTAATATGTTTTCTGCATTATTATAACTATCAAAATCTCCAAAATTATGCCATAATCCTATAGCTAGTCTAGGCAATAAAACGCCACTGTTACCACAACGTTTGTATTTCATAGCATCATAACGTTGTTCATTAGGGGTGTAAGCTTTGTAATTCGACTTATCATTTATTTGCATTGCTGTATGTTTTTAAATTTTAAAATAAGTGGTTTAAAAGTAATCGTTATATTTTTGAATAGTATTTATATAATATCGCTTTTAGTTAATTAGGGTGTATTTGGTATTGCCCTTCAATTAAGTGAAATATTTTAGTATGAACCAAAAAAAAACGTCTATTAAAACGTTTTTACTATTTAAAGGGTTATTTGTTTTATTTCAAACTTCCGATCATGTCCTCAGGTTTTACCCATTCGTCAAATTCGGTTTCTGTAACATAACCTAACCTTACAGCTTCTTCTTTTAGAGTTGTTCCGTTTTGGTGCGCTGTATTTGCAATTTCAGCCGCTTTGTAATAACCAATCTTAGTATTCAAAGCAGTAACTAGCATTAATGATTTATTTAATAATTCATCAATTCGAGCTTGATTAGGTTCGATACCTTCAGCACAGTTATCATTAAAAGAGACACAAGCATCACCTATTAATTCGGCACTTTGTAATACGTTATATGCCATTACGGGTTTAAAAACATTTAGTTCGAAATGTCCTTGCATTCCACCAACATTAACGGCTACATCATTACCGATAACTTGTGCACATACCATTGTTAATGCTTCACATTGTGTTGGATTTACTTTCCCTGGCATGATAGAACTTCCTGGTTCATTAGCCGGTATAATTAATTCTCCTAAACCACTACGAGGCCCAGAAGCTAACATACGAATATCATTTCCAATTTTATTTAATGAAACAGCTAATTGCTTCAAGGCTCCATGAGTTTCAACTAAAGCATCATGAGCAGCTAAAGCTTCAAATTTATTTTTAGCAGATACAAAAGGTAGTTTAGTGAATTCAGCAATAAATTCGGAAACACGCTTCGCATATCCATGAGGCGTATTTAACCCAGTACCAACAGCTGTTCCTCCTAATGCCAATTCGGCTAAATGTGGTAATGTGTTTTCAATAGCAATTAGACCATGATCTAATTGAGAAACATAACCAGATAATTCTTGACCAATCGTTAATGGAGTCGCATCCATAAAATGTGTACGACCAATTTTAACGACATCTTTAAAGTCAATTGATTTTTTGTGTAATGTATCTCTTAATTTTTTAACCCCAGGAATGGTAACTTCAACAATTTTCTTATAACAAGCAATGTGCATTCCTGTAGGGAAAGTGTCGTTAGAAGATTGAGATTTGTTAACATCATCATTAGGTTGAATCGTTTTATCGCCTTCACCAATAACTTTTCCTGCTAATTGGTGCGCTCTGTTGGCAACTACTTCGTTAACATTCATGTTACTTTGAGTACCAGAACCTGTTTGCCAAACAACTAACGGAAATTGATCGTCGTGCTTTCCTTCTAAAATTTCATCACAAACAGCAGCGATAAGATTTCTTTTTTCGATATCTAAAACACCAAGCTCGCTGTTCGTATAAGCAGCAGCTTTTTTAAGATAAGCAAATCCGTAAACGATCTCTAATGGCATAGATGCCGAAGGACCGATTTTGAAATTATTAATAGAACGTTGTGTTTGTGCTCCCCATAACTTATCGGCAGGTACTTGTACCTCACCCATAGTGTCTTTTTCTATTCTGTATTCCATATTCAGCTTTAAGTAAATCTAAGAGCTAAATTACCACAAGAACGTCGGATAAACAACTTGAAATGTATTCAAAAAAGTATTAAGATTGTTTGCTGTAAACAATGCTATGAACAGCTACAATTGCCGCTGTTTCAGTACGAAGTCTTGTTTCTCCTAGGGATATAGGAAGAAAATTCTTACGAGTTGCATTTTCAATTTCATTGGTAGAAAAATCTCCTTCGGGGCCGATTAGTACTAAAAAGTTAGAATTTGTGGCTTTTGATACTCTGCTTTTAAGAGATGCTTTTTCTTGATTTTCGCAGTGGGCTATGTATGTTTCTCCATCAAAAGACTTCGCTAAAAATTCTTTTACCGATAAGGCATCATTGAGTATTGGAAAATGAAATTGAAGAGATTGCTTGGCTGCACTTTGAATTATTTTCTCGAAACGCTCCTTTTTTATGTTTTTTCTCTCACTATGATCACAAAAAATGGGAGTTATTTCTGTAATTCCGATTTCAGTAGCTTTTTCTAAAAACCATTCATACCGATCATTCATTTTAGTGGGGGCAACAGCTAAATGAATTTTTAAATCAGTTGGTTCATGATATTCTGCTTCTTGAATGTCAGCAATACATTTATTAGGAGTAGCTAGAGTTATTTTAACCTTAAATAACCAACCTTTTCCATTGGTGATATGTAAAATATCGTCTATTTTTTTACGTAATACCTTTATAATATGCTTACTTTCTTCTTTAGGGAAGACATATGAATCTGAATCTTGGCTAATAGTAGGGGCGTAAAAAAGTTGCATAATTTAGAAATGAGTTCTTGCGGCAGCGGTTACACTAAGGTTTGCAAATTCTTTTTTTAAATATTTATAATATGCTGTAATACCAATCATGGCAGCATTGTCAGTAGTATATTCAAATTTTGGAATAAAAACATTCCATTGATAGCGTTGTTGACTATCCAATAACATTTCTCTAATTCCAGAATTTGCAGAAACACCCCCGCCGACAGCAATAGTTTTAATGCCTGTTTCTTTTACTGCTTTTCGAATTTTATCTTTTAAAATATTGACTAAGGTATATTGAATAGAGGCACAAATATCATTTAAGTGCTCTTCGATAAAATCTGGATTTTCTTTTGTTTGTTTCTGAATGAAATACAGCACCGCTGTTTTAAAACCACTGAAACTAAAATTTAATCCTTTTACATTGGGCTTGGAAAACGGAAATGCCTTGGGATTACCATCCTTGGCATATTTATCAATTAATGGGCCTCCTGGATAAGGTAAACCAAGTGTTTTTGCACTTTTGTCGAAAGCCTCCCCAATGGCATCATCGATAGTTTCACCAATAATTTCCATTTTAAAATGATCTGTTACTTTTACAATTTGTGTATGTCCACCGCTAATGGTAATTCCTAAGAAAGGAAATGTCAATTCTTTTTCTTGTTCATTTTTAATAAAATGCGCTAATAGATGTCCTTGCATATGATTGACGTCTATTAAAGGAATATTTAACCCTAATGCTAAAGACTTTGCAAAAGAAACTCCAACAAGTAATGATCCCATTAGCCCAGGGCCTTTTGTAAAAGCGATTGCATGTAATTGTTCTTTTGTAATTCCAGCTTTTTTAATTGCTGTATCTATAACAGGAACAATGTTTTGCTGATGTGCTCTAGAGGCTAACTCGGGAACAACACCACCGTATTCTTCATGTATTTTTTGTGTTGCAACAACGTTCGATAAAACATAGTCGTTTTCTAATACAGCAGCTGCAGTATCATCGCAACTCGATTCTATAGCTAGAATATAGATTTTTTCCTGACTCATCCCTCCTAAATGGGCATAGAAATTGTTAATATTGTTGCAAAGTTAACGTATAAATAGGTGACCAGAAAACTAATCAACATACTGTTTCGAACATTAGCCGTTTTGGTAATGTTATTATTGCTGGTGCTTATCCTATTGTCTATCCCTGCAGTACAAACACATTTAGCTAAAAAAACAGTAGATTATCTTAAAGAATCTTATGGTACAGATATCGCATTAGAGAAAGTAAGGCTAGGGGTAACGGGAGATGTTGTATTAAAAGAAATCTTTATTAAAGATCATCATAACGACACCTTAATTTATGCAGAAGAATTAAGTACCTCATTAAAAAGCACGCAAGAGCTGCTAAAAGGAAATACAGATTTATCATATGTAGTACTTAAGAATGCTTATGTAAAGATGGGAGTATACCCCGAAGATGATAAAGATAATATGAGGGTGTTCTTTGCATCATTTAAAAAGAAAAAGAAAAAGGAACCAGCTCCATTTCGATTGCATATAGATCGAGTTCAGTTAGAGAATAGCAGGTATGTATTTGTTAATTACGATATAAAGCCCACTCCAATTGTTGAATTAAATCAAATTAATTTAAAAGGAGTTGATTTAGATTATCGGGATAAGAATTTTCATATCACCAGCCAAGATGCTAGTTTGTTTTACAACGATCATATTTTCGTAACTCAGCTTAAAACTGATTTTAACTTTGGTAATGACCAGCTTATATTCAATAGTATAGAGTTAAATACAAAAGCGAAGAGTGCTATTAAAGGAGATTTACTATTTAATTATGAATCGGGAGACTTTGGTGATTTTAATAATTGTGTGGTTCTTGAATCTAAATTAAATAGAAGTACTGTTGCGACGAATGATATTAGACTATTTTATGAAAAACTTGGTCGAGGTGAGCTGTTGAAAATAAGTGCTGATTTCTATGGAGTGCTAAATGATTTTAGATTAGATAACCTAAAAGTATCTGGTTTGGGGAATTCTAGAATTAATGGGGATATGTCTTTTTTGGGCTTACGATCAAAAAAGATTCGTGAAGACTTTCAGTATAAAGGGGATTTAAGACAATTAAAAACCAATAAAGACGATTTAGAACGATTATTACCGCCTTTACTTCTAGGGAAATTACCAGAGCAATTAAATACTATAGGAACGATTAATTTCATTGGAAATGTTGAAGGAACGACATCAGACATTGGTTTTGACGGAGATTTTACATCGCGTTTAGGTGCTGTAGATGCAGAAATGCAATTAGAAAATATTACAGATCCTCGAAAGACTACATATAATGGTCATATTAACGTAGAAGAGTTTCAATTAGGGGATTATTTTAGTAACCCTAAGTTAGGGTTAACTTCTTTTGATTTGTTTGTCAATGGGAAAGGATTCTTATTGGATAATTTGTCTACGGTATTAGAAGGGAATTTTTCTAAATTGACTTATAATGGATATCCGTATAAAAATATTAGTGTTTTTGGATTGTTAGAAGATCCTGTGTTTGATGGAAAAATTATAGCGAAAGATCCAAACTTTGATCTTGCATTTGATGGGAAAATAAATTTGAATAAAGACAAAAATGATTACGACTTTAAAGCAAATGTTAATTTCATAGATCTTAATGTAACGAAGCTTGTTCAGCGAGATAGCATTTCTACTTTTAGAGGTCAAGTTCAAGCAAAATTACAAGGGACTACTATAGATAACCTTGTAGGGACAGTAGATTTTAAAAAGACACTATATACCAATCAAAATGATAAATATTCTTTTAAAGATTTTAATCTTAAGACACGTTTCTTAAGAAATGGGGATCGTTTTGTTTCTTTAAATAGTCCAGAAATTATCACAGGGTATTTAAAAGGGAATTTTTTAATAAAAGATATAGAACCGCTTATAAAGAAGAATATTGAAGGCTTGTATTTGGGGCAGTTAAATAAAAATGAAGATGGAATTCGAAGGTATTTGGATTTTGATTTGAAAATTTATAATAAGATCCTAGAAGTTTTTTATCCAGAATTAAAAGTGTCTTCAAATACATTTTTGAAAGGATACTTGTCAGATGATTTAACAAAAACGAGATTAAACTTTAATTCTCCAAAAGTAGCTTTTGAAGATAAAGTTATAGAAGAATTAACGTTGTTCGTTGATAAATCCAAATCGAAGCAAACGGTATTTAAGATGGGAGCATTTAAAAATAAATGGTATCCATTAAGTGATTTCGAAATGAAGAACCAGCAGATAGGAGATTCTATTATCACTAAAACTAAATTTAAAGCAGGTAAAAAAGCAAGTGATGATTTCGATTTAATAACCTATTTTATTCCGTCAACAGCCTTGGCAGAGTTTGGTATTTCTAATGCAGATATAGGTTTTAAGAATAATCGTTGGGATTTATTAAAGCAATCGAAGACAACCAATAAAATTCTTTTCGATAAAATTACAGATTCAATTCATGTTTTACCGATTCAATTAGTTCATAAAAGTGAAAAAATACAATTCTCGGGTAAAGCAAAAGACAGTACGTATAAAGATTTTCAATTGTCATTTAGAAATGTTGACTTAGAGAAAATTTCCCCCACTATTGATAGTTTAGAATATTATGGGACTCTTAACGGAAGATTATTATTACGACAAAAAGGGCAACAATTTTTACCTGAAGCAAAATTAGATGTTAAAGACTTTACTATCAATGAACAGTTGATGGGGGACTTATCACTGTTTTTTAAAGGAAACGAGCAATTGACAAAATATATAGTACAAGGTTCTTTAGAAAATAATGATTATGAGGGAATTAATGTAGCAGGGCAAGTAAATGTAGAAAATGAAGTTGCCAATGTAGATGTGGACGTACTAGTAGGGAATTTCGATCTTAGTCCTTTTAGTCCTTTAGGGAAAGAAATTATTACAGATTTGCGTGGGAAGACATCGGGGAAGCTAAAGGTAAACGGAACTCTTAAGGATTTAGATTACAACGGAAAATTACGATTTAATAAAGCAGGACTAAAAATACCATACCTTAATGTAGATTTAGCTTTAGAAGAAAATAGTATTGTAAATATATCAAAGGATAAGATTACATTTGAGAAGCAAATAATTACAGATACAGCTTATAATACAAAAGGGGACTTTCAAGGAACGATTACACATCGTAGTTTTAAAGATTGGAATCTAGATCTTTTGGTTAACAGTTCTAGGCTCTTAGTGTTGAATACTACCGCAGCGGATAATGATTTGTATTATGGTACCGCATTTATAGATGGAAATGCAACTCTAAAAGGATCTACGTCTAAGCCATTTATAAATGTAGTGGCTAGTAGTGGAGTAGGAACTAAATTTAAAATACCAATTTCTGATACAGAGGCAATAGGAGACAATTCATTCATTCACTTTATAACGCCGAATGAAAAAAGAGCTCAAGAATTAGGTAGTAAATATGATTTTGATGATATCAAAGGGGTCGAATTACAATTTGAATTAGACCTTAATCAAAATGCAGAGGTTGAGGTTGTCATTGATCAAGAATCGGGGAGTTCATTAAGAGGATACGGAGCTGGTACATTACTAATTGAGATTAATACCAATGGGAAGTTTAACATTTGGGGAGATTTCGTGGCATATAAAGGAACTTATGATTTTAAGTATGGAGGTGTATTATCTAAAAGTTTTGAAGTTGAATCTGGAGGGAGTATCAATTGGAATGGAAGTCCTACAGGAGCTTTTTTGAATCTTTCAGCAGTATATAATACCAATGCCAACCCTGCTATATTATTGGAAAATTCAACAGTAAATAGAAAAATACCTGTACAAGTAATTACTAGCCTACAGGGAGAGTTGTTAAAACCAGATTTAATTTTTGATGTTAAGTTTCCTAGAGCAAGTTCTGTACTTAGAAGTGAATTAGAATTTATTCTAGCTGACCAAACCATAAAAGAACGTCAAGCATTTTCGTTGGTAACTCAAGGGCAATTTTATAATGATGCATTAATCAATGGAAATAATTTATTTGTAGAAAATTTGATTGTTGAAAGAGCTTCTAATATTGTCAATAGTTTGTTTGCGAATGAAGAAGATAAATTTAAAGTAGGGTTGAACTATGTTACTGGAGAACGAAATCCAGATCAAGAAATAGCTGATCAAGTAGGGGTTTCGCTGTCAACACAAATTAATGACCGTATTTTGATTAATGGTAAAGTAGGGGTGCCAGTAGGAGGAGTCTCCGAATCTGTAGTTGTTGGTGATGTACAAGTAGACTTTTTGTTAAATGAAGATGGTAGCTTGAGAGCCACCATTTTTAATAAAGAAAATGACCTTCAGTTTATAGGGGAAACTATAGGGTTTACCCAAGGAGTAGGGTTATCCTATTCGTATGACTTTGATACGTTTAAAGAACTTTTAAAAAAGATTTTTGTTAGAGCTAAAAATGAGGCAGCAGAATAGTATAACTAACCGCCAATAGCAATCATGCTTCTATTTTTAGAGTGAATTTCAGGATCACTTAGTTTTTTCCAGTCATCCATACCTCCACGAACTTTTTCTTTACTTAGTATCGTTTTTTCTAGCAATGATAAGATGTTTTCACCTAATCTATAGGGGGTAAGTAAATCTGTTTCAGAATTTGAAAACAAACAGTTTTTGATTTTCCCATCGGCTGTCAATCGAATGCGATTGCATGTATCGCAGAAAGGATTAGTTACTGAGCTAATGATAGCAAAACTTCCTCTAAAATTTTGAATCTTGTAATTTCGAGAGGTGTCATTAGGAGCATCCGTTAATCGAATGAGTTCCCTATTCCCAAAGTAATTAATGACTTTATCGAGAATAAAAGATTTAGATACTAGTTTATTACTATCCCAAGCATTACCATCAAAAGGCATGAATTCTATAAATCGAACAATAAAATTTTCCTCTCTAGTTAATTTTATAAAATCAATAATTTCATTGTCATTAGTGCCTTTTAGTAGGACAATATTTAGCTTTACTGCAGGGACTTGCTTTTTTAGGAGCTCGATATTTTCGTTAACCTTGTCAAAGTAATTACGCCTAGTAATTGTTTTATTTTTTAAAGCATCTAAAGAATCTAGACTCACGGTGATATTGGTAATATTTAACTCTTTTAGGAGCGGTAAATACTTGTCTAATAGAATGCCATTAGTGGTTATCGCTATTTCTACAGGAAGAAGTGCTAATCTTTTAATAATATCACCAAAATCTTTTCTAACTAAAGGCTCTCCTCCTGTTAGTCTTATTTTGGTAACTCCTAGACTCACGAAAATTTTTGCTAATCCAAAAATCTCATCAGCAGTCATTAAGTGAGATTTCGGAAGTAGGGGGATTCCCTCAGCAGGCATACAATAAGTACACCTTAAATTACATTTCTCTGTTAGGGAAAGTCTAAGGTATGTATGCTTTCTTTTAAAAGCATCTGTTAGTATTTGTTTATTTTCAATCAATGTCTAGCTCCTTTTAAAACTTTAAATGCATGTAATATAGCAGGGAAAATAGCATCCATAGACTCGCTAGCACCATTTGTTGAACCAGGTAAAGCTAAGACGATTGTGTTACCAATAATTCCAGCTACACTTCTGGAAAGCATTGAATAAGGCATGCGATTTTGTCCGTAACTCCTAATAGCTTCCTCTACGCCAGGGATACGTTGTTCTATAAGTGGCTCCAAAGCTTCTGGTGTTACATCCCTTGGTGATAATCCAGTTCCTCCAGTAAAAATTACTAGTTGGTTGTCCTTGCAAAGCTGTTTCGTTTTAGATTGGATTATTTCAAGCTCATCTGGGATTACCGAATATTCAGAGATGGATACGGCTGAGTTTTCAAGTTTTTCAATAATTGCTTTTCCAGCTTTATCTTCTTTTTGTCCAGCACTAATGGTGTCAGAACAAACAATAACAGCAGCATTAATTCCTTCACCATGATTCTTATATTGACTTTTGCCTCCTTTTTTCTCTAATAATTTGATATTAGAAATTTCCACCTGTTTGTCAACGGGTTTTAGCATATCATACATAGTTAAAGCAACAACCGATGCAGCATGCATGGCTTCAACTTCAACGCCAGTTTTATATATGGTCTTTATGGTAACAATGATTTTTATTGATAAACCATCAATGGCGTAGTCTACAGAAGTAAATTCAACAGGTAGTGGATGACAATCGGGAATCATATCACTAGTTCGCTTCGCTGCAAACAAGCCTGCTGTTTTGGCCATTTCAAATACATTCCCTTTAGGGATTTTATGATTCTTAATAGCTTCTATAGTTTCAAGTTTACTCACATTTACTATTGCTTGAGCGATAGCAGTGCGTAGTGAATTATTTTTATGGGTAATATCTACCATTTCTTGCACATTAAAATTATATGTTAAGAGTCATGAGACAATGAAAGTTATTTCCTGACAACTCACAACTGATAACCGACAACTACTATTTATTCACTTTCCAAACATGAGTATTGTCTTCAAAAACTTCCTTTCCAAAAACAGGCACTTCTTTCTTGATGCGTTCTACCATATATTCTATAGCTTCGAAACTCGCTTTACGATGTGCAGAAGAGACAAAAACAAAAAGACATATTTCACCAACTAAAACTGTTCCTAGACTATGGTATATATGTGAACAGGTAAGATCAAATTTTTCAAAAGCAGCTTCTCTTATTTCATGGAAAGCTTTATTAGCCATTTCTTCATAGGCAGTATATTCAATGGCCTTGACTTCTTTTCCTTCAATATTATCAGCTCTTACTTGGCCCAAAAAAATGTCATGAGCGCCAATACTAGTTTTACTTTGATGTTTTTTTATGGCATCTCCTATAAATTCAGAAGCAATAGGTCCTGGTCTAAATGAGTTTTTCATTTCAATATTCTTTTATACTAGATTATCCTCCAGCAAAAGGAGGAAGTAATGCGATTTCAGTATTATTAGAGATAGACGTATTTTGATTGATCAGTTTTTGATCAACAGCAATATTAAATTCTAGTTTTTCTAAAATGGGGTACTTCTCTAATAATACCATTTTTAGATTTTTTGTGTCACTAGGTTGAGGTGTCGTAATATATTCTGAGTTAGTCCCTGTATTTTCAGCAATCATTCCAAAATAATGAACTCTTATCTCCATTTCTCAATCATTTTTAAATCATAAGGTGTATTTACATTCAAAAGTTCCTTAGCGATGTTATCAGGTGCTTTTACATAATTAACATGCAATTTGTCCAGTAGATGAATCATTTTATAATTGGCTTTAGTAATTTGTGTTTGCACAGGTGTGTCACAATCTTTACGGTAAATACCAAATATTGGGTTTGTTTTGCCATTGACAATAGTAATGGTAGCATCAAATCCTTTTTGATGTACATTTAATAGCCATTCGATACTTTGCTTAGATATTAAAGGTAAATCGCAACTAATAATAAGATTCCAGATAGTACTTGTATCGCTTAAAGCTGATTTTAGCCCTCCAATAGGCCCGATGTTTTTTATGGTGTCCTTTATAATAGGAATTGGTAATTGCTTATGTTCTTCATTTGAACTAACTATTTTGCAAGGAATATTAATACTATTAATAGTATCAGATATGTGTGATGCAAAATTTTTGTTGCCAAGAGTTAGCATAGCTTTATCTTTTCCCATTCTTAAACTTTTCCCTCCAGCTAATATGTAAGCACTAATATCAGTCTTCATCGAATAAATATTCTTGTTCTTTCAAAAATTGATGATAACGCTCTTTCAATACATCAAATTGCGCTATTTTTTTTAATCCATATTCCGTAACAATAGTGCCGCCACCATTTGATCCTCCTTTCGAAGTAATTACGAAAGGTTGCTTACTTGTTTTATTTATAGAATCAATTAGATTCCAAGCTTTTCGATATGAAATTTCCATTTCTTTTGCCGCTTTACTTAAAGAACCAGTTTTAATAATTTTTTTTATTAATAACACACGTCCATTCCCAAGTAGAACGTTTCCTTCTTTTTCTAACCAGATCCTAGATTTTATAAGCATTTGTCTTCGATATGAATGCAAATATATAACGAAAAAAAGAATTTAGCTACAATCGTTTTCGTAGAGTAAAAGTGTATTTTGATCTAAAAAGATAATTTTATGTTTTGTCACATGTGAATTATTTATATATTTATCGGAAATTAAATCAATATTTATATTATGAAAAAAATTATTCTTTTAGCATTAGCTTCAATTGTTTCGTTAATGTGTTATGGTCAAAGGCAATTAGGTGCAATTACAATCGATGGAGATCCACTAGATGATTGGTTAGTTGCCAATGGTAGTGAATTTTCAACAGGAACCACATATGAATTTGTTGTTAACTTTACAGGTCAGGAAACTACAGATAATGAAATCCAAGTAAAGTTTTTAGCAGGAAACTTTGACGATACTGCTGATATTTTCACAGCTCCTATAACTTCTGCTGATGGTGTTGTTACAATAAGCGTAACACCTACTGCAGTTAATACTGGTGGGATTTTACAAGTTAGATCATCAACTTCTACTGATTTTGGTCCAGCAGGTTTTACAGCAGCTTATACTGATAATGTATTTAGAGATCCTGTAACAGTTATTTTAGGAGATACGGCAAGTGTTGATAGTTTTACAAGAGGAGCTCTAACAGGGTATTCTTATGATGCTGCTTCTGATATTGTTGAGCTAGATGCGTCGGTGGATTATTCAGTTTATAACTTAGCTGGTAGTGTAGTTGCTGAAGGTTCTTCTGCTACAATTTCTTTAGCTGGTTTAGTTGATGGTGTTTATATCCTTGCAACTAGTGCTGGAACTGCAAAGATTATTAAGTACTAATTCTTTCTTCTATTGTTTATAGAATGCTAGTATAGCAAAAAAATGCCTCGGATTTCCGAGGCATTTTTTTTGCTTGTGAAAATTATGTTAATCATGTATAAAAAAAGCATTTTTTTTTTGGAACGATAAAATTTATCTTAATTTAGACTTAAATATAAATATAACAATTATGAAAAAAATTACATTAGTGTTAGGTGCTGTATTGGTATCAGTAGCAACATTCGCTCAAACTATTTCACTTACTAACTCGATTACAACTGCAATGCAAGGGCAGGAGATTACCCTTGATATTTCATATGATAATGGTACTCTTCAGTCTACAGGAGGTGGAAATGGTTCGAATGCAGGAGATTTTGTAAATATAAGACTGCAAGAAGTAGATGCTGGTTTTGCTCCAGTAACGCTTTTCGATGATATATTCCCTATTTTAACAACACCTGGTGGAGGGCCAGGGACAGATTCTTTCACTTACACGGTAAGTCCTACGGCTACACCAACTGCTGATTTGCCAGCTGGACATCAGTATTTTGTGGTTGTAACCTTATCTGATTTTGGAGCTAGTCAAGACGCAAATTTTGGAATTACGATTACTGAAGATCCAACACTTTCAGTTAATGAAATAACTTCTTCAGAGTTATCAGATTACTCTTATGATGCATCTTCTGATATAATAACTTTGAGTGCAGCTGCAGATTATTCAGTATATAATTTGGCAGGTAGTATTGTTGCAGAAGGATCATCAGCTTCAATTTCTTTAGCGGGATTAGTTGATGGTGTATATATTGTAGCTACTGAAAATGGTACTACAAAAATTATTAAGCACTAAATAAATAATAAGTTTTACGAAAAATTAGGTCGTCTAGAAAGTAAATTTCTAGGCGATTTTTTTATATTTAACTTTTGATATATACTTTAAAGTTTGGTTTATCTACAAGAGAAGGAAGATAGGCTACCTAAAATTAATTAAGATGTTTGCTTTTATTTAACTAAGCTCATCTTTTTTAGGTTATGTGCCATTGCTATTAATCCAAATTCAGTTTCTGCTTTTTCAATTCCTCTTAGCGTAAAGCGTTTGAAGTTCATGTTTTGTTTAATATTTCCAAATATAGCTTCAATATCCCAGTATCTTTGTTTACAATGTGCTATTCCTGTTCAGATAACAACTTTTCTTTGGCTTTAGCCTTGAGACGTACCAAATTATGATTACGTTCTATAACCCTGTTTCCTTTTGTTTTATAACATAAGCTTCGAAGTGGGCATCCATTGCAGTTTTTAGCTTGGTATTTTGTTATTGTTTGTTCATAGCTGTTAGAGGTTTTCTTTTGGTAAGTATTTATGTTTTACATGGCTTGCCCCATAGGACAGTAGTAAGTGGATTGTGTATTAATATGTATAGTAGTAAGTTGTATTTACTTTGTGTTGTAAATGTTGTGTAATTGAGTTTTAAATATGTGGAGAGAGAATATCTTTTTGTGGCACTTTTTCGTTATGAGCAAGCCTTATCTTTAATAATTGCAGGTAGATGTTCGTTAAACCATTTAGAACGCCTTAAAATAGCTGCGTGTGTGGCATTTTTTATAATAATAGGGTTTTTTATGTTTTCAATAGGGAAAACATGATCTTTAGAGCCATGAATATGGATTATATTCTCTAAAGCTTCTTCTTGTTTCCAGTGCAATACGTTTTCTATGGCCCAATCCAAATACTGTTTGTTCATTACATTTAAGTACTTTTCATAAGCTTTAGCAATTTTTTTATTAGTCTCTCCAAATACTAGATTTTCCCAGTTATTTACTTTTTCTAGTAAACCTGTTGGTAGTATTTTGTAAAGCTTAGTGTCGCGTATTATCTGTAATCGTTTAGGGAGTTCGTATTTTGATTTTACACTAGATACAATAATGACTTTTTTTGTGTTAATGATTTTACTTATCTCTTGTGCCATAATGCCACCAAAGGAAACTCCTAGTAGTATTACATTGTCGTGTTTGATATTGTTACACATTCTTTGCGCATAACTTTGTATTGTGTCATCTTTATAAGGTGTCTGCCAGGGAAGTAAATGAATTTCAAATATTTCAGGAAGCTTGATGAATTCAAAAATTGAAGTGCTGGCTCCAAGCCCAGGGATACAATAAAGATGAATTTTTTGATCTGTAGAGGTCATGATACTAAGCTATTGCTAAAAGTTGTTTTTAAGAATACTTCGAAGTTAATTTAGTAATAAAATGTCTTGTGATATCTAAGATTTTAATAGTATTTGATAGACTTATGAAAGAGTAATTTAAAGTTGTAATAGAGGAGGGAGTTATGGTGTAACTAATTTTCGAAGATGATTGTTTATAGAATTGTAGTTTACTAAATAAGGGTAAGTACTATAAAATTAATTTATAAACAAAGTAATAATTTTACATGCTTAAGTGTATGTGGTCAAGTGTAACTCAGGGAAAATGTATTTAGTAATAAGCTATTTGTTTAGGCTTTGAAGGTAAGTGTGTATGCTTAGATGTGTTTATTTCAAATGAAGTAAGTTAAATTTGACTTATGGGTATAAAAAAACCAGCGCATTAGCGCTGGTTTTTTTGTATAAGTAAGTTATTCTTTCTTTGATTAGAAAGAGTAGATTGCACCTAATACACCAGAGAATAAACTCTTCTCTCCTTCACCTTCATTTAAGAAAGACTCTTCTGAAGCGCTATCTAAACGTAATTCAGGCTTAATAGTTAAATTTCCTTGAGTATAAGAACCTGTTAAAGTAGCAGCAAATACACTAGCTTCTCCATCTTCGTCAAGACCAATTCCTACATCAAAACCTTCTTGTACTGCGAAGTATTCACCTCTAAACCCTAATGAAAAAGTTTCAGATACAGCGTATTGAGGGTATAAAGCTACTCCATAGAATCCAGTTCCATCAGTATCATTATAAGTTGCGTTAAGTCCTAAGTAAAAATCCTCTGATAAATCCCATCCAGTAGTTAAATCAACTTGGAAAGTGCTTTCAGCATCATCACCAGGAGATTGATCTCCATATAAGAAATTTAAATAAGCACTTCCTGAATCATCAGAATAACCAATTTGTAATCCTCCAGTGTATTTCTGAATAGGATTAAAGTCAGTTAAGTCAGTTGGATTCATAATAGAAGCCATTAAAGACCAGTTGTCATCCAAAGCAAAATCAGCTTTTAAACCACTATGAGAAAATGGTCCGTAAGAAAACATGTAAGATGTAGAGTAGTTAAAATTCCCAGTAGGAGAAATAACTTCGTATCCTAAATAAGTGTTAAAGTTACCAAATGTGAATGTAACAGCGTCAGAAACATCATAAGTAACAAATAATTGGTTTACTATACTTGAAGAAGCAGTAGTTGAACCAAAAACAGCATCTGTACCTCTTGGTCCGAATACTAAATCAGCTACAAAACCAACTTTCCCTGATTGCTTAGATGCAATTAAGTTAGCCATACCTAAAGCGAAACCAGCTTGGTTAGCAAAAGAAGTCCCTGGAGCTACTTGCTGATCAGCATTAGCGTTAGCTCTAAAATAAGCATCAACAGATCCACTTAATTCAATTCCTTTAGACTCTTCCTGAGCCGTAGCAGTTAAGCCTGCAAAAGCCATAGCTGCAATAGCAGCACCTTTAAAGAAGTTTTTTTTCATAATAATAGTTAATAGTTAAATAATACTTTGGAAGTAAGTATTAATACTTAATTCACGTTCAAAAGTAGCTTAAAGAGGTCTAGTGACCAAAAAAAAACTTCAAAAACTAAGTATTTTTGCAAGATTCGCAACTTTTAGGGGTCTTGATATTGTATTTTCTTGGATATTTTGATCTTAAAGATTGTTTTATTGAAGAATTGTATCATTTTAGGAGGGTTTTAACAGAATTCTACATTTATTTTAAAACAACTTATTGATACTCTTTAGTTAAGAAGGTTAAGGTGGTGTTTCATAATAGTTGCTTTTTTGAAACTTAATGCTAATCCAATTAGAGAGGGTGCTTAATTTTGTATAAATCAAAAATTAAGAAAGTGTTTTAATCCAAATAAAAAGGCTATGAATAACAAAAAGAATAGAACAATCCATTTACTTCCCTTGTAATGTTTGTTATGAGTTTTTTTGTCTTTTCTGTATGTTAGGATCATAATTGAGATGAATGCAACAATAAAAAAGATAGAGAAGATGATTTGTCCTTTGCTAAACATAATTTTTTTCGACAAAGATAATATCTAGTACTTCTTAAATATTTAGTTTGCATCTAAACTTTAAGTTGTAAATGTCAATTAGAAGTTTTTTATTGACACATCATTAAAATTTAATTTTTATATAATGAAAGATAAGATAGAGGCTGTAAAAGAATTTCATAGAGTTTATAATATCGGGTATAAAGAAGTTCCTGTTGCGGATTTAGGGGTTCAGAAGAATAAATTACGTTTCGAATTGATGAAGGAAGAAAATGAAGAGTATTTCGAGGCTGCTAATAATAACGATTTGGTAGAAGTAGCCGATGCATTGGGAGATATGCTATATATTTTATGTGGAACTATTATAGAGCATGGAATGCAGCATAAAATTGAAGAAGTGTTTGAGGAAATCCAACGTAGTAATATGAGTAAATTAGGAGATGATGGGAAGCCGATTTATCGTGAAGACGGAAAAGTAATGAAAGGCCCGAATTACTTCAAGCCTAACATTAAAGCTATTTTGGGAAAATAATTAGAGATTAAAGAAGTAACCTGCAGAAAACTGAATCAACCCTAGGTTGGGTAGGTTTTCTTCGATTCCTGTTTCGAAAGGTATATTTTGTAAATACCCTAATTCAAAATCCCAGTCATTGATTGTTAGTTGAAGGGGGAAGTAGAATTTAGAATTAAATATGACGAACTCGTTTGTAAAAGCACTTTCTTGCTCATTGTTCGAATTAATAAATAATGTTTCTACATCCTGTGTACCCCCAAAAAAACTAATTTGAGGTCTTAACTTCAGATTCCAAGAAGCTTTTTTGATTAAAGGAATTTGAGAATAGATTCTAGAAGTAGCCTGTAAAGAAATTTCCTCGCCAAATAAATAAGAGAAATTTAAAGAAGTGCCAATGAATTTATTTAGAGGTCACTATTTAAATACCTATCTTTAGTATTAATAAATATGTTGAAACATGGACATTTTCAAGGGGCAAAAT
>CANMML010000015.1 GCA_947499005.1 uncultured Aquimarina sp. | reverse complement strand
TCAGCATCGATAATACATTCGGTAAGTATCAGCTGTCGGGTTTGTTGACTTGGATAGCAAGGATATAATCCTTTTCGATTGGTAGTGTAAAAGTGTTTTGCTTTCGCTTGGGGCAAAATGCTGCGACCATAAAAACTTACGATCTCTTCTTTCTTATTCTTCAGGGGGAACACTACACAGTACTTCAGTTTTTCGAAGTCTTTACCAGGATTGTAACCTGCTTCCATTTTATTATGATCTAGATATCTGTAAGTCAGATAACCTTTGGCTTTGCTACTTTTCTTAAGCTTTTGAGATAGCGTTTTGAAGATTTCAGAATAGTTGATTGTTTTCGGTTGGATGGGAGTTTTGGGGATCTCAGTGATATTAGCATAAGACATTAGCCACTCTAAAGCTTTTGGAAACTCCCAACTATAAAACCTTTTTACTAAGTCGATCACGTCCATACTCCCAGCATCGCAATTAGCACTAAAACAAGTTGCTATCTGTTTTTCTTCGCTAAACTGTAAACTTGCGGTCTTTTCTTTATGGAATGGACACAGACATTTCTTATTTCGATCTAGTTGTAAACCTAATTCATGAGCAATATCGATGATGTTGACGCTTGATTTTAGTTCTTGGAGATTCATTAAAATTTATTATTTGACTTATTAAGCAATGCTTCAAAATTATTTATATTTGACATATAAAGCAAATTAATAATTCAAATAATATAAAAATTTGATAAATAAAGCCCCTAAACGTAAATTTATTGCTGTATTAAGCAATAATATGGATATAAGTAAAAACATCAAGCGTATTAGAGAAGCTAAAAAGCTTTCTCAAAAAGAAGTTATCTCAGCTATTGATATGGGAGCAGCACAATATTCTCGTATTGAAAATGGTAAAACAGATCCTTCGGTAAATACGTTAGTTAAAATAGCTAAGGCAATGGGAGTTTCTATGGCTGAGCTTTTCACAGAGAAAGATGTTTTAAAGGATATTAATTCAGTAGATACTACTTTTATGGAAAGGGTATCTTTGATTAACAGTTTATCTGAAGATGAACAGAATACTATTTTTTCTATTCTCGACGCTTTTATCAGCAAACGTAAGCTTAAAAGTACACTTAAAAATGTGCTACAGGATATTGACTAAAACAAAAAACCACCTCTAACATCATAAATGCTAGAAGTGGCTATACTTACTCTTTAGTGAAGCAAATGCAAAGTCAGGAGTCATTTGCAAAGCTTTTATTTTTAGTTACTCTTTGCGGAGCTGGTTACCTTTACTTAACAAAAAAATCTTTCTCAAAAAAATAATCATTAACTATCTGTCTTATAGAATCTTTGTGAGGTTCCAGAAAAGTCTTTTCTGTAATTTTTACTAAAAAAATGTTTTCTCCTTTAATTGTTGGCTTAAAATTAAATGAAACTTTAGCGGTATCATTAACTTTAATTTTTGGCATGTAAATAGTATCACAAAAAGATTCAAAGTCATTTTTGTATTTTTTAAGCCTGTCTTTAGTTGTAAAAACTAAACAACAATCAACAAGTGTATATTCATTAGTATTTTGACTTAAATTTGGATTCAAAAAATGATTGAACTTTAACTCAATTGGACTAGATTTAGATATTTCGAGAGTATCGTCTAACGATACCTTAAAAAAAGCTGAAATTTTATCTGAATCTAAATTAACTTTTTTCGAACTCTTATTGCAAGAAATGAATAGTGTTAGAATTAAAATTAGTATTGTTCTCATCTTATTGTTTTGACATAAATTCATCAACTTTTTGTTGAAACCTAGCATTATCTATGCTATCAACTTTACGGATATTTTCAGGCGATTTCACAAATGTTGTATCTTTTTGAGAAACACCAGGAAGTGCTTTACCATCAGATGTTACAGACATTTGAGTAGCGGTAGAATTAACACCTGTAATTTGTTTTGTTACTGTTTCTGAATTTTCACCACTTTCATCTCCTCCAGTATCATTTATAGTTGCTTCGACTGTATTATTTGATGAATCAGTAGAATTATTGGTATTAATTTCTTCATTTGTGTTTTCAGCGATTGTTTCTCCTCTTTTTCCTGTCTTCAAACCGCTTCTAAACTTTCCTAAAGCTCCTTTTCCTTTATGCTTTCCTGCAGAACCTGCTGCATCTAATATAGGATCTGCATCAATTGTTTCCGTCTTTCTATTTCCTTTTCTTCCTGGATCACCTCCGCCACCTTTTTTACTTGTGAAATTAAAGCCTCCACCATCTTCTTTTAAAAATTTATTTATTCTCGCAAACAAAGTTTTGACTCCACTAAAAGCTTTTCCTGTTTTAGAACTTCTGTTTTTTAAACTAGCTCTTTTCTTCTTCGGGTCAATTCCTCCAAAAGGCTTCATTCCATCAGGATCAATAAAATAAATAGGATTATCAAAAGCATAATTATAAGGTGAGTGCCTACGCATTTCCTCAGCCAACGGATCAATATTCATCCAACGCCCAAGAGCAGGATCGTAGTTTCGAGCAGAGAAGTCTAACCACGCTAAACCAAGCTCATCATTTTCTTCTTTTCCGTTGTACCCATAGTTATGTTTCCTACCACGAACGGTGTTATTGTATCCTTTATGTGTAAGTCCAAAGGGATAATAGTTCTTCTCCTCCCTAATCTCACTAACAGCGACCTGACCGTCTCCATTAGCATCACTATACGAGAGCCTTATGTTCCCTAAATGATCCTTGTACTGGTAAACATAATTAAATCCGTGTTCATAGACTAAAGAATTCAAAGGTTCTACATAGCCTTCAGGATGACTAAAATGTTCTAATCGTCCAGATCTATTAGAGCTAGTTAAAGCATAAACAAAATTACCACTATAATTTTTTCCTCTCCAATTAATTGGCTGTTCGATTATACCAAAAGGTGTGTTATGAACTATCCTATTAGAGCTGATTTTTTGTAGCTTATTTCCAAGTGCATCATACACATAAGTTATATCAGTAATATCATAATTAGGATCATCGAATTCTATATATGTGGGTAGATTCAGGTGGTTATATTCGATATTGGTGATATTCTTATTTTTATCGGATTTCATATTTCCATTGGTGTCATAATTATAGTCATCACCAATAGTGTTTCCGTCTTTAAAACCTGTTATACTGCTCCCTTGGTCTTGTACACTTTTTAATTTATTTCCTGAGTCATATGTGTACGTTAAATTATCCATATCACCGAAGGTAGTAACTTCTAAATTAGTGTGCCCACTTCTTCTTAAATTTAATATATTTCCCATCTTATCATAAGATACATTGTTTAGATTTCCATATCGAGGATCAGAAAAAACAGCTCTATTTATTCGGTTCAAATCGTCATAATGGTATCTATACATATGTACGTTTGAACCATTAGCAGTCTTGGTATGCGTTTCACTTATATTTCCATTGTAAAGTAGTTTTGCCGTACCACTAAAAGGATAAGGGTTATTATCAGAGGTGTTGTAATTGATTTTAAAAGCAAATAAATCATTACCTAAACTTGATAAAGGATCATTGATTTTCTTAAGCCATCCACGAACATTGTAATCATAATCTACATCTTGTAAAGGAGAGTTGAGTGTATTTCCCACAGATTTTTTTTCTAATTGTCCCAGAGCATCATAAGAATTGCTCGTAATAAGTTCAGTAGGATTATTATTAATTTTTTGAGTTTGATTTAAAAGCCTTCCCATATGATCATAAGTAAACGCGTCCAATACTACAATAGTAGAACGATGCTTATAGGTATGTGTGGTTTCAGTTTTTAATACCTTACCTGCAAAATCGTATTGTGTTTTAACGATGTCTTCGCTTCTTAAGAACTCATTTTTACTGTAGATATAAATAGGTCTTTTTTTAAGGTCGTAGTAGGTTATGGTATAAATCCATTTGTTATGATCTAGTACTTTTATCTTACTTCCTGTAGCTAAGCCCTTGGTTTGCATCCCTGAAGCTACAGTTTGCCCAAATACACTTGTCGGTACTGTATGTGAAGGAGCATCAAAGGTGTAATTATCGTAATAATTAACAGTCAATACTTCGGATATTAAAGGGAATGCTCGATTTGTATAATACATTTGAGTCTCTCCAAACGTATTGCTTTGTGTACTTTTTTGTTCATATTTGGGAGCATTACTAGAATTAGCATGGTAACTTACTGCTGAATGGGACCCTGCCAAATTATTAGGATATGAGGTTATTCCTGTGTAGACTACTCTTCCAAAAACATCGTATTTAGTAGATAACCATTCATTAAGAAATTTTTGATTATTATCTTGAGTCATGATAGGTTGATCAAGTGTATTATACACAATATATTCCCATCCTTTTCCTGGAATTCTCTTTGAAATCAAACGATTTTCGTTATCATACTGATATTGATAACATAAATCATTTAAAATGGAGTTGTCTATAGTATTAGCTGTATTTACTTTTGGAGGGATTACATAGGTCAAGTTCCCATAATCATCATAGACATAATAAGTGTCGTGAGGTATGTTATTATTAAAAGTACGTTTTAAAATAACACGTCCTTGCTGGTCTTTAAACTCTTGAGTAGTGCGGTTACCTCCAGCTACTGTAGTCCAATTTTCATCTTTGGTGATCGTCTTAAATAATGTATTGGCTGCATAATGTCCATTTTTTACTAGACTTGGTATTCCACGATTAATAGTTACATCAAAACGCATTACTTCGTTTGTTGTATTGGAGGTATAATCGAATTTAATGGTATGATCACTATCCGAATTGGGATTCGCTTTCCAATCTTTACCTGGAGCACCTGTTTCCAAAACACGATTCAAAGGAGAAGCTTCAAATACCTGCTCAGTATAAGGATTTACTTCTGCCGTAGTTACATTGATAAAATCTTCAGGGTATTTATTTTTATAAAACCCTTTTACTGAATTTGCTACATCCCAATGTTTAAAAGCTCCATTACTGCTACCTGATTGGTAGGGTAAAAATTGTTTGGTCTGACGTCCAAATTCATCATACTCGATATGAGTCACTAAATCCTTTTCGCCTGGTGAAGCCTTGATTGCTATTTGTTGCTTAGGCCTTCCCAGTCCATCGAAATAGGTAACACTTTCAATAACGTCGGCATTAGATGTTGGAGTGCCTGCTTTTTGATACGCTTTAGTATGAATATAATTTTCACTAGTACTCAAACTTGGTGCTTGATAAGTGTTTTGTGCTACAAGGTTCACTATACTGAACCATGATACTACGAAAAGAATAGAAGAATTTTTCATGGCTCTTGGTTTAGTTTTTGTAGTTGTATTGGTTTTCTGAGATGACATTCCCCTCATTATCTTTTACTTGATGTAATCGATTGTGAACATCATAAGTGTATGAGGTTTTATAACCACTAGAATCTACCATATTGGTCATTCCTATCAATGGATCGTAGGTATACGTAGTCACCATGGCATCTTTTAGAAAAGTGTGGTTTCTAATTTCATCTAGCTTGGTTAACAATTGCATTTCGCCAGCAACATTGGTATCATCATCAGAAAGGTCTATGGCTTCGTTTAAAAGACCAACATGACCATTTCCTCCTTTTAAAGTGGTAGGTAACGAACTATAGGTTGCATTTTCAATTTTTGCTATCAAATGTTCCCCTTCATAACCCCAAACGTAAACTACATGAATCCCGTTTTCTCTTTTTAGCTCCCTAGGATTACCATGAGTGTCATAATGAACATACTCGATTTGTTTCTCTAGTGGGTCACTACCTGTGGCAGTACTGATTCCGCTAAGCAAAGCCGTAGAAACTGAAGGATAAATATAATAATGAAAACGTTCTACACTGGTACTTCCATTATAAGTGGTCTCTGTTTGAATAGGGGTAGCTGGTTGATAGTCGGCCCCGACTTCATCTGAATCATTATTTGCTTTTAAGCGATTAATAGCATCGTATTCTAATTGAGTTAAAGGGCCTCCTATTGATAATACACCTTTGCTGGTAATATCATCGGGATAATATACGATTGTTTCTATATCGTCTCCTTTACTTGTCTTTACAGTGGTTTTAGTAGGTTGGTAACTTTTGTCATTATCATATTCATAGTCAGTTGAGGTGACTACAGGGGTTTCTCCATTAAGATCATAAGTGGTTTCTATACTATGATCCATATGCCACCATTCACTTCTTATTTTGTAGTCGGTGAATTTGAATTTTCTATAATAGCTAGATGGTGAACTTGAACCTCCAGTTAGATTTAATCTAGGGTTGTCCATACCTTCATTTCTTATGTTTATGCCATAAGAGTAGTAGTTATCATTATTTTTTGAGTATATATTTTCTTGAGATGATACTAAGATATTTTGATCATTAAAACTTTTTTGTAATATAAGCTGCCCATTATCTAAATGCTTGTTGTTAGGAGCATTTCTAGGATCAGAAGATAAAGTTTCTAGTTCATTCTTATAATAATATATTACTTTACCTAAATTTTGCCCATTTCTATCCTTTCTTCGTACTGTGACTTGATCATAACCAATGGATTGTCCATTAGCAGAAGACCCCATTGGAGTTAGTGGGCGGGGATTAGAAAATATTTTTTCTACAGAATAATGTGTAAACGTACCATAGTCTCCAGGAATATTTCTAGAAATATGATCATGTTCGTAATTGTATTTTATAGGAGCCAATAATTTCCCTGAAGATTTAGCAATAGTAGTATTATCAATTACTTCTTCTATTTTATAGTCATATTCTGTTTTATCAATTAGTTGACCATTGCTATCGTAATTTGATATATTGGAAACTCTTAATCCTCCTCCGAGTTTAAAATAAGTATTATCTAAGTCGAATTCTTCTAAAATAGAAACCCCTAGACTAGCTTCTGCATAAGCATTTGATTGTACATAATTTTCTATTTCGTAATAATAAGTCCCTGGTGGTAATTTTATTCTTTTTTCTGGGCTATATAAATGATCACTTGCTAAATAGTCTAAAATACCTGTATGATCTGGGCCATTTGATCTATATCTATTATTATAGTTATATCCTAATGAAATTATAGGTTCCATATTTTCGTTTTTAAGGACCCCTTTGATTGTATAATTTTTTTCCATGTCACCTTCTAGTTTAAATCTCAAGGTTACTATGCTTTCTGTAATTAAGGTAAATTCATCTTTTGAATCATTACTGTAGAGAGACCCATTTCTTATATAGATTCCTGTATAACTACCATTTTGTCTAAATACCTTTTTTTCTTTGTTAGAGCAAGGTGCTGTTCCACAATCAGAATTAATGTACCCTTGATAAAATTCATCTATTTTCCAAGTCGGGTGTTTAAAATTGGTTAAGAAATTATCATAAGAATTTCTATAGTCATTTGTTTCAAAATTGAAAATGGTTTTACCTCCAGTAGGATATGAGATTTCCTCTATCGAGTGTAATTTATTTCTCAGTGAGTCAACAGTATGGTTGAACTCTGTGATATCCCATGGATAAGCTGAAGTATAATTAATATCTTCATCATCGTTCGCTACAGCGGAAACAACATTTTCTAAATGCTCATACGTCCAATTAGAAGGAGTATAAACATCATCTATATTGTTATTAGTAATAGAAGTATTTATTTCTAAGTTATGTATTGGCCCTTTATTAGGATAACCCCAGGAATCAAAATTTTCCGTATCCTTTGAATGGGTATAATTATTATTTTCATTGTATTTGAAAGAATATGGCTTCTTAAAGATGGTGTCCCCCTCTACAAGATTGTATTCCTTTAATGATTCTAAAATTAATTTGTTGTTGAAGTATTTATAATCAAGTTGAAAACCTTTTATAAGTTCATCATATGTATTATATATTTCAACATACGAAAGTTTTTCAGAATCAATACCACTATTATGTATTTTGAGGTCAGTTCTATTGGTTGTTTTAAATAGGATTGTGCCTTGATCAAAAGAAATACTATCTAGTAGTATAGGTCTGTGATATGACTGTGAGATAGATGTTGTTTGAGAATTTGGAGGAATTGTTAAGATATGGTCTGCGATAAATACATGTTGACAAAATCCATTTAAATTTCGCAAATATCCATTGCCATCAAGGCATGTATTGCTGTTAATAATCTGAAAATTAGAGTTTGAGACTTGATGTCCCGTTGGTATAGAGGTAGTTGTATTTCTTTTTTTCCTACCTTGAATTTCAGCTCCTTCTGAATAATGAAAATCAACTTCTTTTCCTTTATTAGATACTATGTTTGATAAATACCAAGAATTAATAACTCTACTAAAAGGGCGGTTAGTACCTTCTCCAATGTAATTATCAGATGACTCAATGTCATTAAAACTAAAAACATTACCAGCTGTATCTCTAGCCTCAAAACCATTACCACATTGACCGTCTGTAATATTTGATTTAAAGAGGACACCATCTCCTCGCTTTAGAGGTATAGCATTTGGATACTCGTGAAAAATGAACTGTCCCGAGTAGTTTAAAAAATTATAAAAATATAAGTCAGGTTGAAAATCTCTCGGTCCATTTGTTCCTCCTTGAAAATATTGGTTTTTTTGAGCTGTTGTAAAATTTTCATTGCTCTTATTAGAAGCCGTTAATTCTATAAGTTCATTATTAGCTTCATAATAACCGACTTCTCCAAAAGCAGTATTAGTTTCAATATCACAATCAAAATCATTATAATGTTTCACCTGCTTACTAACACTTCCCCCAGCATTCAATGACCAACCAAGCCCAACCCAACTAGCCTCTTGGTCTGTTTTAATACCTGAAGCATGATAGCTTAATGTAATCGGCACTTCAATATCTCCTGAGCGAATAGTGTACAACGGTATCGAAATATTAGGCACTCCCGTATAATACCCCACAGGATACTCTCCATACTTTTGAAACTCTTGCGCGTTTGGAGCTAAAGGATTTAAATTTTCGAAAGCAGTGTGTTGGGCAAAAATACTACTTGTCAATACAAGTAAGCACCAACTGATAAAAAAATGTTTCGTTTTCATGTATATCCTATTTAGATAATAGAGCTTCTAATCTTATTAATCTTTCTTCTAACTCAATATTCTTTTCCTCTAAACGAGCATTAGTTTGTTTTAGACTCGAAACCTCATCTAATTTCTTCTCCTGCTCAATAGCATACAAAGTCAACTCCTCAATCTTCTGCAATAACTTATTGGTCATTTCCGAAACCTTAAGATCATTTTTACGGAATTCTTCAGCTGAAGGGATTTCAGGTAAGTGCTTATTTTCTTTAATGTAAGATGCTAATTCTGCTAATGATCGTAGTTTATAATCATCTTCAAAAACCCAGTCGGCTGCGTCTGTTAAAGAAACTTTTACTTCCTTAGCCCAGATAGTTCCATTTACAGAGAGTTTGTTTTTTGGGTCTGAAGTTCCTATACCTACTTTTCCACCATTTTTTATTACCATCCAGTCATTAGAAGCTACATTGTCAGTTGTAGTATATCCTCTAAATACAAAACCACCATCAGTCCCCCCATTAGTTGCATTAGTATCTTGCATTTGGAAAATGATACCATCTTTGTATTGCCCGAAATAGTTACCGTCTCCAAATACCTTAAACCCTTCTCCAATATTCATAAAGAAGTCTCCATTTACATGAAGCTTTGCATCTGACAAGCCAGTACCAATACTCACATTACCCTGATTGTTGACTACTAAATCATTATTCGCAGTACCACCAGTTCTAATCGCAAGACCACCATTATTATTAGTACAGTCTATATATGACAAGCCATCACCTCGAGTAAAACTCAAACTATTATATCCTAATGTAGACGATATATTGTTTACAGTAGCTGTTTTAAATTCTCTTGCAATAACTTTCCCTGTTTTTTCAAATACTACTTTAGTCCCATTAATATGATTGTTAACTGTTCCGAAATTGAATCGTAAATTTGATTGACCAGTCCCCCCTGTTGTTTCTCTAGCGATAGACCATATATCAGTATTTGTTGCACCATTACCTTCGATAAAGTTTATTGCCGACCCCCAATGACCATCTTTACTGGATATCAAATCTAATTGAGAATCTGTGTGCTCAAATATTGTCGTCCCATATTGCGATTTAATCCCTTGTTTACTCAATTGCACATGTAATTTAGCAGAAGGATTTTCTGTCCCTATCCCAACAAAACCAGGGCTTTTAATCGTCATCCAATTTCTATATTTATTGTCTGTTAGAGATGAACCTCTAAAAATAAATCCTCCATCGGTTCCCCCATTACTTGCATTGTGATCTTGCATTTCAAAAAATATAGCATCTAGATATTGACCAAAATAATTTGGATCATCATATATCTTGAAACCTTCACCTGCGTTCATATAAAAACTACCGTCAATCGAAACATTTTTATTTGTCTTTAATGTATTCCCTTCTTCCTGCCATGTTTGAGAACTCATTACTCCAATTGTGAATATTGACAAAATTTGAAAAACCCATAATTTCATTTCTAATTATTTTTAAGCATTATGTTAGCAAAAATATTGTTTTTTTACTATTTATCGTAAGGAATTCTATTTAATTCCTGCATTCAATCTTAAATCAAACAACAAAAATCTACATTAACACACCTACTTTTTCAGTAACTTCACTAAAAAAGCAAACGAACTATGACGATTGATAAAGCCAAACTTTTAGAACGATTTATTACTTATGTAAAAATCGATTCTCAAAGTGATCCTAACAGTGATACAACCCCAAGTACTGATAAGCAATGGGATATTGCACATCTTCTAGTTAAACATCTTAAAGAAATTGGGCTAAATGAAGTTACTATAGATGATAAAGGCTACATCATGGCCACTATACCAGCTACTGTTTCAAAAGAAGTTCCTACTATTGGTTTTATTTCTCATTACGATACTTCACCCGATTTTTCTGGCGAAAATGTCAATCCTCAACTTGTCGAAAATTATGATGGGAAAGACATCCTATTAAATGCCGAACAGAACATAGTATTGTCATCATCATATTTTCCAGAATTAAAGAAATACAAACACCAAACCATCATAACAACAGATGGTACAACCCTACTTGGCGCAGATGATAAGGCAGGAATTACTGAAATTATTTGTGCGGCCGAATATCTTATAAAACATCCCGAGATCGAACATGGGAAAATTCGTATTGGATTTACCCCCGATGAGGAAATAGGGCGTGGAGCGCATCACTTTGATGTAAAAGCATTCGATGCCGATTATGCCTATACCATGGATGGTAGTGAAGTTGGAGAGTTAGAATACGAAAACTTCAATGCCGCTAGTGCCGTAATCACCATACAAGGAAAAAATGTACATCCCGGATACGCTAAAAATAAAATGATCAATAGCATGTTGATTGCTCAAGATTTTATTAGCTCGCTTCCACGGTTAGAAACTCCCGAACACACTTCGGATCGCGAAGGTTTTTTCCATTTACATGATATGGTTGGCGATGTTGAAAAAACCAAATTAGAATACATTATCAGAGACCACGACTTCAAACATTTTGAAGCCAGAAAGGCAATGATGGATTCTCTAGTACAAGAGCTTAACAAACAATATGGCCACGACACTTTGCAAGTTGAAATTAAAGATCAATATTTCAATATGCGAGAAAAAATAGAGCCGAATATGCATATTATTGAAATTGCTGAAAAAGCTATGAAATCTCTAGGTATCAAACCCTCGATTAAACCTATTCGTGGTGGTACAGATGGTTCTCAATTAAGCTTTATGGGTCTCCCTTGCCCTAACATTTTTGCTGGAGGACATAATTTTCATGGAAAATATGAGTTTGTTCCTTTAGAGAGTATGGTAAAGGCTACCGAAGTTATCGTTAAGATTGTCGAATTAACCGCAAAAAGTTAACTTAAACATAGCTACAGTAAATTTTGAAAATTTTAAATTGCCTCACAAAATTAAAATCAATGAAAAAGATAATTTTCTTATTTATAGCATTCACCTCTAGCATTGTATTCGGACAAAAATATCATGAGGTAAAAATTGACGCTTTAGAAGCACTGACCACTCCTGCTGTAGACATTAGCTACGAATATGCCATTAATGATTTTGGTGCCGTAGGTTCTTCTATTTTTTTACGCTTAGATGAGCCTGAAACTAGAGAGTTCAAAAAATTTATGCTTTCCCCTTATTATCGTCATCATTTTTATAACAACAAGTCATACGGGCAAAAAGGATTCTTTATTGAAGGCCTATTGAATTATGTATCATACAAAGATCAAAGACAACAAGATGATACCTACGGAGACTTCGGAATCGGTTTTGGTGGTGGTGTTAAATTAATTTCTGGTGGAGGTTTTACTGTTGATGGACATGCTGCACTCATTAGAAACTTTCAAGCAGATGAGCGATCCGATGATTTTATTATCCGATTTGGAATCAATTTTGGATTTAGATTTTTGTAAACACCTAAGCAGTTACAAAACTAAATTGGCTATTTACATTAAAAATAATTGAGGAGGGTATTTTTGATTTTTCGATAGAAAACATATCAAAGTAAAGTCAGGCAGCGCAGTCGAAGCCTAAACAACCATCTAGCAATAAGCTCTCAATGCAATTAAAAGAAACAAATTTCAACCCTAATCTAACCCTTGAGGTATTTACTTTTTGACTGTATCAATAAAAATTAACTATTCTAAAATAATTTTTTAATTTTGTGTAAATGAGCAACGAGAATAAAAATAAAACTTTGATTATAAAATCGATGGCTAAAATGCTTTCCGATAAAAAAATAGTTCGCTCTTATATCAAAGGGAATACCTCCATTAAAACATTAGACGAAAAAGGAATCAAATTTGCAAAACCACTATAATTACTTTTTCGACGATATTACAAATACATATAATTTCATAACAAAGAATAATATCCTGTATAGGGTTGCATTTATTGTTGATGAAACATTCTCTTCTATATCTGGAGAAGATATAAGCAATATATATCAAATAATTGTTGAAAAAGCTTCTGAAGAGTTAGATTCATTTGACATCAAGGTTTCTAAAACTATTGAACACATCATTGACAAATTTTTTCAACGAACTGAAAACTCTCTTATTTACGTTTGTTCTGATGAAGATGAAAGAGCATATTCAAGACACAAAATATTCGACAGATGGTATAAACAGTCTGAGTACCGAGACAAAATTGTTAAGCTCGATAATATTTTTAAACTAAAAACAGGAGATTCTAGCTTTCAAAAACTATATACTTCCTTTATGTTTCACAAAGAGAATTCTAACTACCAAAAATTGATTACTATTTATAACACAATTGAAGAAGCTCTTAACTCTACTACTGATGACAAATAATCTTTTCGACTTGTAATAAAGACCTTATCTTATGCGCTATCTATTTTTTTGCTTCTATTTATTACTCATCTGCAGCAGTAATGCTCAAGAATTATCACCCCAAACGAAGCTTGTTGATTTTAAAAAGATAGAAGCATCCATAGCATTAGATACCCTTTCTAAATCTGTAATAGGAAAAATCACGGTACACTTTCAACCCAAAGAAAATATCAATGCGATTTTTTTAGACGCAAGAGGAGATTATAAAATCACTTCGAATACCCTAAAACACACAACTAAATTCGAAGATCAAAAAATAGTCATTTCGGGAAAATTCGATGCTGACCAAAAGTATGAAGCCAGCTTTTCTTACAAGGTAACCCCCAAAAAAGCATTATACTTTTGGGGATGGAATGAAAAAAACACAGACAAAAACACCGTCAACCGAAAACAAATATGGACACAAGGTCAAGGCAAATATACCAGTCATTGGTTACCGTCTATTGATGATATGAATGACAAAATCATTTTTGATTTGCACATCGATTTTGATGAAAATTATACGGTACTTTCTAACGGGCTACTTTCAAAAACAACTACCAAATCGAACACTAAAACTTGGTCATATTCAAGCTCGAAACCAATTAGCAGCTATTTGGTTGCTTTAGTTATCGGGAAATATGAACACCGAATTACAAGTACTGTCAATAGTACTGTTATAGAAAATTATATCTACCCTGACCGAAAAGCAGATTTTGAAAGTACATACCGATACAATAAAAAAATATTTGATTTCTTAGAGTTTGAGATTGGGATACCCTACCCCTGGCACACTTACCGACAAGTTCCTGTTCGCGATTTCCTCTATGCAGGAATGGAGAATGTAGGCTGTACTACTTTTGATGATGATTTCATTGTAAACAAAAATACTTTCGAAGAAAAGAATTTGATCAATATCTCTGCCCATGAATTAGCGCATCAATGGTTTGGAAATTTAATCACCGAAAGAGATAGCAAGCATCATTGGCTTCATGAAGGCTTCGCTACCTTTTATGCACTGAAAGCAGAAAAACACATTTTTGGCAATGATTACTACTATTTCAAACTTTATGAAAATGCCGAATTACTCGATCGACAAAACGGACAAAAAAATTCGACGCCTTTAGTTTCTAAAAAAGCAAATTCTTTGACTTATTACCAAAGAGGAGCATGGGCTTTAGTGGCTTTAGAAAACCTTGTCAGTGCACCAAACTTCAAGAAAATAGTTAAAGAATTTTTAACCAACTACGCTACCAAAAATGTAACTACCGATCATTTTCTTTCTATTGTATTAAAACATACGAATAAGGACATTTCTGATTGGAGCAAGAAATGGCTATTCAATAACGATTTCCCAACTCGAGAAGCTTTAAAAACATTAACCGAGTCCGATTTCATGCGTCAATACCTGCAATTAGCAGGAGAACGCACTCAACCTTTGATCGGAAAATACCAATATGTATCAAAAGCATTAAATTTTCCTGTAAATCCATATTTAGCTAGTGAAACCGTAACACAATTATATGGAGAAACCAGTCCCGAAGCTAATGTATTGTTAGAAAAAGCATTTAAAACTGAACATCCACTAGTCTTAAAAACCATTGCGGAAACCTTTGACAAAATTCCTGCTGCATATGAATCAAAATTCAGGAAATTGTTGTCATCTGATTCGGACAGTACTGTTGAAGCAGCGTTATACCAACTTTGGAATACTTTTGAAAAACATAAAAAAACATATTTAGAACTCACTAAAGACAAGATTGGCGATAATAATAAAAACATAAGAACTGCTTGGTTGGCATTGGCCTTAAACACTCCTGGTTTTTCAAATGAAGAAAGAGCATTATTTAGGAGAGAATTAAATCAATATACGTTTCCAAACCATCCCATAGGCCTACGAAAATTTGCTTTTCAATTTTTAGCCTTTTCAGATAACTACACAGATCAAAGCTTATTGAATCTTGCTGAAGCTGCCACACATCCTAATTGGCGTTTTAATAAATTCTGTACTGATACTATTATAAATTTGCTTCAAGATGTTAAATATGAAAAACGTTTTTTACATTTAAAGCAACAATTTCCTAATAAGGTTAAGAAACTTGTTACGACTGAATAATTATTAAATGTTATCGCTTATTAAGTGAATTTGATCTATTATTATAATCACTTAATAACAACCAAAGTCTAACACCCCAAATCATGAGAGCATTAGTAATTTCTGGAGGAGGTAGTAAAGGAGCTTTCGCAGGTGGAGTTGCCGAGTATCTAATGCGCGAGCAAAAACGCAATTACGATCTTTTTTTAGGCACCTCAACAGGAAGTCTTTTAATACCACATTTGTCTATTGGCAAAATAGATAAGGTAAAAGAGATTTACACAAATGTTAGTCAGAAAGATATTTTTAGCCTAAACCCTTTTATCGTTCGTAAAAAAGAGGGGCGTGAATATGTTTCTATCAATTACTTCAGTACGGTTTTACAATTTATTAAACTGAAGCGAACCTTTGGGGAAAGTAAAAATTTACGCAAATACGTAAAACGAAATTTTACTGAAGCTGAATTTAATCTAGCCAGACAACAAAATATTGATGTCGTAGTTACCGTATCTAATCTTACTAAAAGCATTACGGAATATAAATCCATACACGATTTTAGTTATAAAGAATTTATCGATTGGATTTGGATTTCAAGTAATTATACTCCTTTTATGAGTATCGTGAAAAAAGATTGTTGCGAATATGCAGATGGAGGATTTGGCACAATGATTCCTATTAGAGAAGCGATTAAAAGAGGAGCTACAGAGGTTGATGTTATTATTTTGGAGTCTGAAAATATGGAACATAATAAGATTCTTGGTAAAAATCCATTCTCATTAATGGTAAATCTTTTTGGATTTATGCTCGATCAAGTAGAGCACCATAATGTTACCGCAGGAAAGTTAGCGGCAAAAAACAAAGGGATTCCCTTAAATCTATATTATACCCCCTCGCAACTCACCGAAAACGCATTGATCTTTAACAAAAAGAAAATGACCGAATGGTGGCAGTTAGGCTACGAATGTGCCAAAAAGAAATTTGAACAAAAAGCCCTCAATGAACTAAGAGATTTGGATATACAAGGGTAATAACAGTACAAAGTAATCAGTATACAGTATTAAGACTTTAGTCTTACAAAAGCAATATAAGTTTTTAAATCAACTACCTCGGTGCAAACACACGAGGCATGCAGCCGAAAACTACTTTTGCTAAAATTCGATGCAAGCATCGGGGAATTCAACCCACAATGTGGGATTAAATCTTAATACTGTATACTTAATACTAATATCCCTATGGAAGGCATTATCAACTACGAAGCATTTGTTTTAGCAGGAATCATTTTGAATCTTACCCCTGGTGCTGATACACTCTATATTTTAGGAAGAAGCATTTCGCAAGGAAAAAAAGCAGGGATCTTATCTGTATTAGGAATTGGTACTGGAGCTAGTTTACATTGTCTTTTTGCCATTTTAGGACTTTCAAGCATACTGGCGCAATCAGCAATGGCTTTCCAAATAGTCAAATATATTGGAGCCTTGTATTTGATTTATTTAGGAATTAAAACCTTACTCGCAAAAAGCACAGATAATTTTGAGATAAAAGACAACCTATCTAATAATCGCCCTTGGAAAATCTATATCTCTGGAATTTTCACCAACCTATTAAATCCTAAAGTTGCACTTTTCTTTCTCGCATTTTTACCTCAATTTGTAAAACCAACATATCAGAACGATCTATTGCCTTTTGCAATTCTTGGGGCTACTTTTATGACTACTGGTATCATTTGGTGTTTGGCGTTAGCAATCTTTTCTTCAAAACTTTCTAAAAGCATACGTACTCATATCAAATTCAAAAAGTGGTTAGAAAAAACTACTGGAGCTATTTTTATTGGGCTTGGAATTAAGTTAGGGCTAACTCAAAACTCTTAAGAATCTTACTCTATATCAAAACTGATTACTCTATGCGCTGCGCAAACGTTTCCGACTTTGCGCTTTTTCACTATCAAGTAATACTGTCAACTTTAAGTGTTATTCATTGTACAGTAAGTTATCGTTTTAAGAACGTGTAATACTCAAAGACAGGAGTCTTTGAGTAGCTTTCAGAGTCTTTAAGTAAATATCTGTTTAAATTTTGATTAACTCAATAAATCACTTACCTCATTACGAATAAAAGATTGCGCAACATTGGATGGCGTTTCTGTATTATTTTCTGTTAGCACAAATTCTCTAAGCCTCGATGCCGAAACTACGCCTTCATGATTTTGTAAAATCTGTGCCAAAACCGCTTGCTTGGTCTTCAAGATCGTATTCCAACAATCATCACTAACATACATCTGTTGCGTAAGATTATGCTCGAATTCTTGATTAATATTTGCAATCAACAACTGTTTGTACTCTTTTAGATCATCACCTATTGGCACTACTCTTACCACTAATTTATCTAGGCTAATTCGGTCTAATAACAACGTTAGACGCTCATAAGCTTGCAATCTTAATGGAAGTGTTTCTTTTTGATTCGCTTTTAGCAATTGGTATTTCTGCTTTAGTGTTTCCTTTTTCACCATGCTTTGGATTGCAAAAAAACCTAATAAACCCACAATTAGCGCAGGCGTCACTACTAATAAAACCAAATTATAATCTATATCCATAATATATCCATTTGCTACTTAAAACTAGTTGTTCTAAATTCTAATATCTAGTAGCGTAGCGATCTAAAATCTATCTTTTAATACCTAACTTTTTTAACATCAATGGGAGCGCTACAATAGCCTCCACCTAAGGTTGGACAAGTTACCAATTCACCTGTAGAACTAAAAGGAACTTTATCTTTATGGTACCCATAGGTTTCGGCAAGGGTTATCGTTCTGTTATTATCCCCCTGACTAACATTTACATCATCCATAGAAAATTGACATGGGTGTTCGTAACCTGCAGCATGCGTGATTTCTAATAATTCCTTATTAAAGTTTTTGAAATAGTACATTACTCTTTCAGACTTACTCGTAGGATCTATACCTGCTTGCAACCACTTACTTTGTGTAGCAACACCCGCAGGACATCGATTCGTATGACAAACCTGGGCCTGAATACAACCAATACTCATCATTGCTTCTCGGGCTACATTAATACAATCTACCCCCATAGCAAATGCCATAGCAGCTTTAGCAGGAAAACCAAGCTTACCACTAGCTACAAAGACAATACGATCTGTAATTCCTTCATTCTTAAAAATCTTATATACCTCACTAAATCCATATACCCAAGGGAGTGCAACATGATCTGCAAAACTTGGTGGCGCTGCTCCTGTACCTCCTTCTCCTCCATCAATCGTAATAAAGTCAGGGCCTCTTCCTTGCTTTTTCATTTCTCTTGCCAACGCTTTCCAATCCTCAACTTTTCCAATGGCTGCTTTTACACCTACTGGCAAACCAGTTGCTTCTGCAATTTCTTCTATAAAATCAATCATTTCGGGCACTGTTGAAAATGCTGAGTGGTATGCAGGTGACAATACATCTTTTCCAATTTCAACGCCTCTAATTTCCGCAATTTCTTTGGTGATTTTCTTTCCTGGCAATACGCCTCCTTTTCCAGGTTTTGCTCCTTGAGACAATTTGACTTCTATAGCACGTACTTGTGGATTATCTTTGGTGAGTTTCACTAATTTTTCTAAGGAAAAATTTCCGTCTTTATCTCTGGTTCCAAAATACCCTGTACCCAAATGAAAAACGACATCAGCTCCAAATTTATGATATGGCGAAAGCCCACCTTCTCCTGTATTGTGATAAGCATAAGCCATTTTACACCCTTTATTCAATGACTCAATTGCTTTTGCAGATAACGAACCAAAACTCATTGCTGATACATTAATCACCGAAGCTGGACGGTATGGTCTTTTTCTATTATTAAAGATGCCCATTTCTTTTGCACAAGGCAAAAAATAAGGATCCAAAGCATTAGCATGATTTGCTTTTACTTTATAAGGAAACATGGCATTTTTAATGTACAAGTATTGAGGTGAGAAAATATCTTGATCTGTCCCAAACCCCTTGTAATTGTTTTCGTTTTTTGCAGATGCGTAAATCCAACTTCGTTCTACACGATTGAACGGCAGTTCTTCTCGGTTATTTGCAACTATATATTGGCGTAATTCGGGGCCTATGCTTTCTAGCATATAACGAAAATTCCCTAATACTGGAAAATTATGTCTAATGGTATGTTTTTTACTAAAGAATATATCCTTTACCGCAACAATAACAATGACTAGTAGTAACCAACCCCACCAAGGAATCTGTGATAGTATCTCCATTTTTTTCTAATTATCTAAATCTAAAAATAAACTTTTTAAATCTTTAGTCGGTACGATACAGCTTTCTTTCTTTCCAAACCAACGATATCTGTTTTTTGCGATAAAGTCGTAGACTGGATCACGTAGCCAAGATGGAAATATGAGTAACAGGCTTAGCAGTTTAGGCCAACCTTTTAATTGTTTTGCAATCTCTAAAGCAGCAGATGATTTAACATAATAGGCCTTATTCGGATCAACAAGTACTATTGAATCGACTTTAGATCTATCGATAGCGCGTTCTTTCAATAATAACTTGCCCAAATTACTATCTAAAGAAGCATATCGAAATAAGCGTTTCTCATCTCTTTTAATAGCAAATTGAACAGAGCGATTGCATAAATTACATACGCCATCAAACAATATTATTTGTACGTCTTTGGGAATTGATTTATGGTAGTCCAAATTCTTTTCTTAATTTTTGATCTGCATTACTATTCTTACTCCAATAAGGTAGCATTTTACTAGTAATTCTTTTAGCTACTGTTTTAGGGTCTGTTCCATTTTGTTCTGTCCATCCTTGAATGATGTATGGAAAAGTATTCATAAATGTAATGGTCAATTTACGATCTAATTCGGGATAATCTAATATGTAGGAATACGTAATATCGTCTTGCTTTAATGTTCCAACTGCTTTGTAAGCATTTACTGGTTTATGTTTCAATTGTAAATATTCGAAAGAAGGAATTGATTGAAATTCGCCAACGGGTAATTGTTTTGGATCTATACGAAGAGTACACCATAATTCATTTTCCAAAACTTCTTTAGGCAAGGATTTTGAAATATCCCCTTGCGATTCAAAATACGAATATCCTTTAATGTCAAATTGCTCTCGATTATTTAATTGCATAAACACTTGCCCACACCATTCCTGCACCCCAGATGTGACTTTCAACGCATGTTGCTTCTTTTCCTCTAAAGGTAAAAAAGTACTTTGCATAGTACTATAAGGGTATATGCCCGTAACAAATTTCTTAACTGTATTTAATTTTAACACCGAGGTATTTCCTTCTTGAAAACGATCTGCTTTCACTTGTTTTTCTGGCACAAAATCTTCCGTAACATAAATTAATGTTGCAGATCCTTCCCTCAATTCTCCATATCTACTTTGCTGTAACTTGAAGGTTATAATTTCTGCTTCTCCGGCATACCAATATGATTTGAACTCCGCAGGAATTTCATAATGTACTTCTTGACTTTTTGAATGTTGACAACTTGAAAAGCTAACCATCAACATTGTCAAAATGATATTGAAAAGAGATTTCATAATAGAATATTTTAAAGCCGAATTATAGTTAGTTTGATCCCAGGACAATTTCATTTAACTTTTTCTAGAAGAAATCATATCTTTTTTGGGCGTCATGCTGAATTTATTTCAGCATCCCACGATCTTTTCTTATTATAGGGTGCTGAAATAAATTCAGCATAACGAAACCTCAAAGAAATTTCTTTAACAAAAGTAGTTTTACTTTTAAATGAAATCACCTAAGTTTTACCTTAGAATTACTCCATCATACAGACTAAAAACCTCATAACACTATTTGCAATAGGAATTTACTAAAGATTCAATAAGCGCGACAGCCCCCTGTCTAATGCGTAATGGACATTAAAGATACACTAAGCTTGGGTTTCTACGAGCTCGTTTAACGTTTCGTAAACAATATGAGTGGGCAATCCTACTACATTAAAGTAGCTACCTTCTATACGATCTACACCAATCAAACCAATCCACTCTTGAATTCCATAGGCACCTGCTTTGTCTAAAGGTTTGTATTTAGAAACATAATGCTCAATTTCTGCTTTGGTTAGCGCTTTAAAATGAACTCTTGTCGTATAATGCTTAACTATTTGTCGATTGCTTGTTGTAAAACACACAGAAGAAATCACCTCGTGCCAATCATCACTAAAGCTTGAAATCATTTCTATAGCTTCTTCAGAGGATTTGGGTTTCCCTAAGGCTTTTTGATGATGCCATACAATGGTATCACTAGTTATGACGATTTCATCATTTTGCAAATCTGCTTCATAAGCAGATGCCTTTAACTTGGATAAATAATCTGTGATTTCTGCTCCTTGAAGTTCTGGCGGATATAGCTCTTCTATAGTTCTTAATTTGATTTCAAAATCTAATTCTAAATCTTTTAAAAATTGTTGTCTTCGCGGAGAGCCTGAGGCTAGAATTATTTTCATTCTATATTATAGTCTTTAGTATATAGTCATTAGTCTTTAGTCTTTAGAACAATAACACTAATAAGTTATGATTAAATTAAGCTTTTAGGCAACTAATAGCAAAGCGTTCTAACTACTAATATCTAATGACTCTATCTATGATGATAAGGTTCATTTCTTAAAATGGTAAACCCACGATACAATTGTTCTATAAAAAACAAACGTACCATTTGATGTGAAAAGGTCATTTTACTAAGAGATATCTTCCCATTGGATCTCTGATAGACTTCTTCGCTAAACCCATAGGGACCACCAATCACAAAAAACAAATTCTTAATACCACTATTCATATGCTTTTGCAGGTAACTTGAAAAAGCAACAGAATCGAATTGCTTTCCGTTTTCATCTAACAAAATAAGCGTATCACTTTTCTGAAGTTTATTTAAAATTAAATCTCCTTCTTTTGACTTCTGTTCTTTCTCGCTTAATTTCTTAGCATTTTTGATATCAGGAATGATTTCCAACTTGAATTTTACATAAAATCCAAGGCGCTTTTTATACTCCTCTATCAAAGAAATCAAATGAGTATTATCTGTTTTACCAATTGCTAGTAATGTAATCGTCATTATGGTAAATTATAGTTAATTTGCATTATACAAAAATAGGTATCCAAAATGATTAGTAAAGCTCAGTTTGATAAAGAAATTCAATTGATTATCGCCAATGCCATCCGAGAAGATGTAGGTGATGGAGATCATAGTTCTTTAGCTTGTATCCCAACTGAAACTCAAGGAAAAGCAAAATTATTAGTAAAAGATGAAGGCATTTTAGCTGGTGTTGAATTTGCCAAATTGGTGTGTACTTATGTAGACCCGAAACTTGAAGTAGAAGTACTTATTGAAGATGGAGAAGCAGTCAAATATGGAGACATCGCGTTTTATGTTTCGGGCAGTTCGTTGTCTATTTTAAAAGCAGAACGTTTAGTATTAAATGCCATGCAGCGCATGAGTGCTATTGCAACCAAAACGAAAAAGTTTGTTGACTTATTAGAGGGAACAAACACAAAAATTTTAGACACTCGAAAAACAACTCCTGGAATTCGTGCTCTTGAAAAATGGGCTGTAACTATTGGAGGTGGAGAAAACCATCGTTTTGCCTTATATGATATGATTATGTTGAAAGACAATCATATTGATTTTGCGGGTGGAATTACCCAAGCTATAGACCAAACTAAAACATATCTAAAAGAAACAGGACGTGATCTTAAAATCATTGTGGAAGCTCGTGATCTTGATGAGATTAAAGAAATTTTAAAATCCGAAGGGGTATATCGTATTTTAATTGATAACTTCAACTACGAGGATACAAAAACAGCAGTTTCATTAATTGGAGATCAATGCTTGACCGAATCTAGTGGAGGAATTGACGAAACTACTATTCGAGGATATGCAGAATGTGGTGTAAATTACATTAGTAGTGGTGCTTTAACCCACTCTGTATACAATCTTGACTTAAGCTTAAAAGCAGTATAATGAGTAGCTTTCTGGAGCGTTTAAAAAAGAACCGAATCATTCGATTGGGGAAATTAGGATTAGAGTCTATAAAAATCCCTGGATTGAATGGACTGTCGCTCTATGATCTGTTATATATGTACCTGAAAGGGATTATTTACGGCGCTTTTTCAACACGTGCCTCCGGGATTTCATTTAGCGTATTTGTTGCTATTTTTCCTTTTCTGCTATTCCTTCTAAATTTAATTCCATACATCCCGATTGATAATTTTCAGTTAGAATTTTTGAATTTTATTAATGAATTATTACCGCCAAATACTTCTGAATTTTTCGATAGTATTATCGCTGATATTGTTAAAAATAAACGTGGTGGGTTGCTTTCATCGACTTTCTTACTTTCCATTTTTTTAATGACTAACGGAATTAACGCTGTGTTTTCGGGCTTTGACAACTCATATCATACCGAGTTTAGTTATAGCCTTGTAAAGCAGTATTGGTTAGCTTTAGGGGTTGCCATTATTTTGGCATTGTTCTTGTTTGCAACAATATACGTTACTTTCTATTTTACATATTTGGTAACTACATACGAGCATATATTGATAGGAGGTACCATTTTTTGGTTAAAATTCGGTCGCACATGTTTTTACATTCTTATGGTGTTTAGTACTACTGCAACTTTATTTTATTTTGGAACTAAGGAAGGACGTGTTGTTAGTTTTTTTTCACCCGGAGCTATTTTAACAACTTTTCTTATATTAGTTACTACTTACCTATTTGGTTTTTATATAGATAACTTTTCTAGGTATAATGAAATATACGGTTCGATAGGGGCTTTATTAATCTTATTGCTGTATATCTATGTAAATTCGAATTTAGTATTGTTAGGATACGAATTAAATGCAACACTAGCTAAATTAAAACGCTCATCAAAAAAATGATATTATGAAAAAATTATTTGTTTTTATTACTGTAGTATTAACTACAATTATCACCTCCAGTGCTCAAGTAAAAGTTGGAGATGCGACTTTACCTAGTACGCTTACTTTTAAAGAACAGTCATTAGATTTAAATGGGGCTGGAATTAGAAAAAAACTTTGGTTTAAATTATATTCTGCTGGATTATACCTTTCTCAAAAAAGCAACGACGCTTCACAAATTGTAAGCGCTGATAAGCCAACTGGAATTCGTTTACATATTACCTCTGGATTAATTTCGACAGAAAAATTAATTGGTGCTGTACAAGATGGTTTCGAAAAGACAAATTCAGAAGCTACTGTAAAAACATTACAACCGAAACTTGATGAGTTCATAAACTTCTTAGGTGGTGAAATCGAAATAGATGACATTTACGATATTGTCTATCTTCCTAGTGAAGGACTTAGCATTTCTAAAAATGGAAACTACAAAGGAACCATTGCTGGATTAGATTTTAAGAAAGCCGTATTTAACATCTGGCTAGCTCAAAACCCTGTAGATGAGGGATTAAAAGAAAACCTCCTAAAAAATTAATACTTTTGTATTCATAAAAGCCCCCAAAACCTATTTATCATGAAAACAACATTAACCCTTATTTTAACCGCATTTGTAAGCTTCGTTTCCTTTGCCCAGATTCCTGTTGGAAGAACTGTTATGGAATATGAAATTATTCGAGAAGGAGAAGAACTCAAAATGAATGGAGCAGGAACCCGAAACATGCTTTTTGTAGAGCTTTATTCTGCTGGATTGTATTTAAAAGAACGTAATAATGACGCTATTGCAACTGCTTTTGACAATGAGACCATGTCCATCCGTATTAAAATTACTTCTAAATTGATCAATAGAGATACAATGATTAAAGCTATTGAAGATGGTTTTGAAAAAGCTACTGATGAAAATACTCTCCCCCTTAAAGAGCGGATTAACAAGGTCAGCGAATATTATGCAAAGCCTATTAAAAAAGGAGACATACTAGAACTTGTGTACATAAAAGATAAAGGAGTACATTGTTACTATAATGAAGAGCTTTATGGCATTATTGAAGGACAAGACTTTAAGTTTGCTTTATTCAAAATATGGTTGGGTGATGACCCTGTAAGTACAGACTTGAAAAAGAAAATGATGGGAAATAATTAAATCTCCCCAACTTTAACATCACAAAAAAACCAGTTTTATAAATTTATAAAACTGGTTTTTTTGTGATTTTTTGTGACGTCCTGAATAATCAATCAACCTAAATACGGCACAATTATACAGTATAAAAGTTCTAAGAATAGATCATATTCAGTAAAGTCTAAATATAATTTACATTATATTTTACTTGCTCTATTCTGTAAATCATAATCCAATAGAACAACCGCAGCCATTGCTTCTACAATAGGTACAGCTCTTGGAACAACACAAGGATCATGTCTTCCTTTTCCTTGCATGATTACTGTATTTCCTTCTTTGTCTATAGAATCCTGATCTTGCATTATCGTTGCAACAGGCTTAAATGCTACATCAAAATAGATATCCATACCATTAGAGATCCCTCCTTGAATTCCTCCTGAAAGATTGGTTTTAGTAGTACCATCGGCATTAAATAAGTCATTATGTTGACTTCCTTTCATTTCCGAACCTTCAAAACCACTTCCGTATTGAAAACCTTTAACGGCATTAATAGACAACATGGCTTTTCCTAATTCGGCATGTAAGCGATCAAAAACAGGTTCTCCCAAACCAACAGGCACCCCTTTGATTACACAACTTACGATACCACCAACAGTATCTCCTTCTTTTCGAATTTGCTTGATATAGCTTTCCATTTCAGCAGCCATTGCTTCATCTGGACAACGAACAATATTACTTTCCGTTTTTGAAAAATCGATATCCGTATATGGTTTATCAATTTTTAAAGGTCCTACTCCACTTACAAAAGCATTTATAGAAATTCCTTTAAGTGCTTGTTTTGCAATAGCACCAGCTACAACTCTACATGCTGTTTCTCTAGCTGATGAACGTCCTCCACCTCTGTAATCTCTTACATCTCCAAACTTTCTGAAATATGTATAGTCGGCATGAGAGGGTCTAAAAGAATCTTTAATATGTGAATAGTCTTTTGACTTTTGGTTTGCATTTTTAATTACAAAACCTATCGGAGTTCCTGTAGTTACTCCATCAAAAATACCCGAATAAAACTCTACTGTATCGGGTTCTTTTCTTTGAGTTACAATAGCAGATTGCCCTGGCTTTCTACGATCCATCTCTTTTTGGATAAACTCTAAATCAATTGAGATACCCGCTGGACATCCATCGATTACTCCCCCAATGGCTACTCCATGAGATTCTCCAAAAGTTGTCAACTTAAATAGTTTTCCAATGCTATTCCCTGCCATAAAAAAATATTTTGTGCAAAAGTAACGGTATCGTTTCATTTAACCCAAAAATAGAAGCTAAACAAAACAAAAAAACCTAGCTTTTTTTAGCTAGGTTTTAATTTTTTATCGAATGTTTGTAAGCTTATTTATTTTAAAGCTATAGTATCTTCGAAACTATAATCTGCTATTTTCGTAACAATCGTATAACTTCCTGCTGGTAACTTATCAAAGTTAAAAGCGTTATAAGTTACTAGGTCTTTATTGTGAATAGTGTAAATTTCTTCTCCAGCCTCATCGATAATCGTCAATTTAACTTCAGACTTGTTAAAGTTGTTAATTAAAACTTTTGCTATTCTATCGTCTAATTTCACTGAAGGAGCTTTGTATACTTTCTTTGACTCGTCCAATACAGTCACTTTATCTTTAGCTACGATAACTGGTGTAACTTCTATTTTGCTTTCTCCTTTAGACTGGATGAAATAAATTCCTTCTGGTGCCGTCGAAAAATCGAATGTCTTTCGTAACCAATTTCCTTTTTCTAAGTGCTCTGAAAATAATACCTCATCTTTAGTATCTATTATAGAAAGTACTTCACCACCTTCTACACTTGCTACAGAAATCTCTACTTTCTTATCTATAGAAGATTTAACTACAATTTTGCTTGTTGCTTGAGCTACTACGGTTGCTAAAAGTGCTACACTTAACAATCCTTTTTTGATGATTTTATTCATAACTACTTCTTTTTAGTTGTGCGTTGATTACACTACAAATGTATGCTGGTAGTATGCTATATATTACCACTCCATTATTCCATATTAATGTTATTTTATCCGAAAATATTATAGTTAGAGGGAAAACATATCAACAAACAAAATTACTACATACACTTCCAGATATTTACAATAAAAAACACCTAACTTTAAAATGCATTATCAGCAGTAAGAAAATTCAGAATAAAACCAAAAGTAGATCTCTAATTAACTATAACTAGCCTTAAAATTTGGATTGAAATACCATTCGATAATGTGCTACTTCGGGGAATGGGTCGTAGTATTTATGCAATAAAGCTTTCCATGATTGGTAATTTCCAGATTCTCTAAAATTAACTGTATGACTTTTTAGTGTTTTCCACTCTACATATAAGAAATACTTATTTTCATCTTCCAAACATTGACTTAAACTATGCTTGATATATCCTTCTATTTTAGAAATGAATAGACTTGCTTTTTTAAAGTCTTTTAAAAAGACAGCATTTTTCTCTGGAATTATATTTAGAATAACTACTTCTTGAATCATAATTCTACATTTAGTTTACTTTCTTTTATGAAATTTTCGATTTCAAGATCTAAAGGAATTGTATTTTTAAAATGATACCCTCCTTTAAATTCCATGTTTAAATAATCACATGTCTTTTGAAAAGGTAACCAAAACTGTTCTGCCAAATGATCTCCACTAGAAGTTGTAATTACATGCACTTGTTTGCCTGCTAATTTTCTTCCTAAATCTTTTCGTATTGTTATCAAATCCGTAAAACGATCAAAAAATTGTTTCATTACTCCACTCATCGCATACCAATATACTGGAGTTGCAAAAATGATATGATCTTGTTTTAGAATTACCTCCTCCATAAGATGGATAAAATCATCATTTTCATAAATTCCACTATAATCATATGGAGCAATTCGATACTGATTTAAGTTCAAAAGACTACAATCTATCTTTTCGGATATTAATGTTGATACTTTCATCGTATCTCCATCATTTCCAGCACTTCCTAAAATGATTATAGTATTCATTATTTATAATAGTTATATGAAAGATCGTTCCATTATTACATAATCAATTCCTCCCTTAGTAAACCTTTTATTGGTTCGTTTCATTCCAAACTTCATATAAAACAAAGATTTATCTTCTCTAGCATTGCACCACAACGTATCAATATTATTATCCTCCGCATATAACATAACATGATTCAATAATTGAGATCCATATCCTTTCCCCTGCCTAGAAGTTTTAGTAGCAAACTTTCTAAACTGCGCTGTCCTGTCAATAATAAATAATGAAATTACTGAAACAAGATCTGATGCTTCCCAAAGTCCAAAATGAATTCCTTCCTTATCGTTGTCTAGCATTATATACTCTAAAGGCATATTCGGCCACATCACTTCATGTCGCAAACTATAGGTTTCTCTAGCTTCTATTATTTTGATTTGAAAATCCATAACTGACTTCACTCTATAATTTCAATCTTATCGCCTTTATGTAAAACTTCTTCATTTATTGGTTTTAAATAAATTCCAAAATACACGTTATTCTCTTGCCTTTTATATTGTGATAATGCTTTTAAGATTTCATTATTCTTACGTCTATCTTTAAATGTAATAGAAGTCATAGAACATCTAGGACACTTTGAAACAACTTCAAAAAGTTGCTTACCTATTTTTATTTTCTTCCATTTATCCTCTTCATATGCTTTAAAACCACTTACTACAATATTTGGTCTAAAATTTTCTATTGAAGACTGTTTTTCTAAACGTGTATTCAGATCATCTATAGAACTTTGATTTACTAAGTGAATAGCACCATCATCTACAAAACTTCGCTCGGCAATCGAATCCTTTTTAAAATTATTAAAAACAATCAATCTCACGGGATAACCTAAATAGTTTGAAAACCACTTATCCAAAATATCATTAACGCCATAAACATTCATAGGGCTACCAAAAAGTAAGACCTTTAATACTTCTTCTGCACATCTAAAATTACAAGTAACTCTATTTTCTCCTACTGAAAAATCAATTTTGTCCGAACATATTTCACTTTCTATGTCTAAAAGCCTTGCATCTTCTCTAGCCGTAATTATTTGCTTTTGTTCATTAATTAACGCCAAGAAACGATCATACTTAAATCCCGTTGACAACACCGAAACCTTGTCTTGAAAAACGCTACTCCCCGATTTTATAGGATACACCATCAAATGATCTACCAACATTTTCTTTTTTAATCTAATCTATTCATTATTATCAATATCATAAATACAAACAACAAAAAAACTCAAGCCTTTCGACTTGAGTTTTTTATTGCAAATTGTGACTAATATGAAACTATAAATACTATTTAATTGTAATAGTATCTACAAAACTGTAATCTCCGATACTAGTGTAAAGTGTATAGTCTCCAGAAGCTAAGCCTTCAAAGTTTAAAGCACTATAAGTCACTAGGTCTTTTGATTCCTTCTTTAACAATTCAACTCCATTATCATCAACAAGAGTCAATTTCACTAATTCTTTACTAAAGTTGTTCACCAATACCTTAGCAACACTTCCGTCTAAAGAAATATGAGGAGCTTTGTATTTTTTAACTGATTCAGAAAGAATTGATACAGAATTTTCAGTAATTAATACTGGAGTAACTTCAACTCTATTTTCTGCTTTAAGTTCTATAAAATATAATCCTGTAGCTATCGTACTAAAATCAAAAGTCTTTACTAAAGATTCTCCTTTCTTAACGTTCTCTGAAAAAAGAGCAACATTTTGAACATCTTTAATAGTTAACGTTTCTGCTGACACTACATCACTTAAAGATATTTCTACCTTTTTTGCTTCAGTTCCTTTAACAATAATTCTATTTGAAGCTTGAGCTGCTACTACGGTTGCTAAAAGTGCTACACTTAACAATCCTTTTTTGATGATTTTATTCATAACTACTTCTTTTATTAGTTGTGTGTTGATTACACTACAAATGTACGTCGGTAGTATACTATATATTACCACTCCATTACTCTATATTGATGTTATTTTATCCGAAAATATTATAGTTAGAATCAAAAATAATCAACTCACAAACATAAATACCTTTTTACAAGATGATTAACATATAAAAACATTTAGCCGAAGAAGTATTGAATCTAAACCAATAAGGACTGGAAGTTCCATAGTTTCGGTTACGACTGAAAGTCTTTTTCTATTTTCTAACTTATTGCTGTAAGCTATAGGTTACATTAATATACATAAGGCCTACTGCTTAAAGCTTAATACCTATGCCCTAGACAAAATTTTTAGAAACTAAAAGTGAGATGTACTAAAGTAAATAGTTTTAACTATTATTGAGACCAATAAAATATTCTAAAGCACATCTTCTAAGTTCTGAAGATGCTACAATACTAATTCAATTTCATGCATAAAGGTGAAATCAAATTATAAAACAACAAAAAACTCAAGCCTTTCGACTTGAGTTTTTTATTGCAAATTGTGACTAATATGAAATTATAAATACTATTTAATTGTAATAGTATCTACAAAACTGTAATCTCCGATACTAGTGTAAAGCGTATAATCTCCAGAAGCTAAACTTTCAAAGTTCAAAGCACTATAACTCACTAGGTCTTTTGATTCCTTTTTAAACAATTCAGATCCATTCCCGTCAACTAGAGTTAATTTAACTGCTTCTTTACTGAAATTGTTAACTAATACCTTAGCGACTCTTCCATCTAAAGAGATATGTGGAGCCTTATATTTTTTAATTGAATTAGATACAATTGCAGCTGAAGCTTCAGTAATCAATACTGGAGTAACCTCTACCCTATTTTCTGTCCTAAGCTCTATAAAATATAATCCTGTCGGTATCGTACTAAAATCAAAAGTCTTTACTAAAGATTCTCCTTTCTTAATACTCTCTGAAAAAAGAGTAACGTTTTGAACATCTTTAATAGTTAACGTTTCTGCTGATACTACATCACTTAAAGATATTTCTACCTTTTTCGCTTCAGCTGCTTTAACAATAATTTTGTTTGAAGCTTGAACAACTACGGCTGCTAAAAGTGCTACACTTAACAATCCTTTTTTGATGATTTTGTTCATAACGTAAATATTTTTTGATTAATAACTATCTACACTACAAATGTATGGTCATCAAGCCTTAACAAAGTAGACTTTCTTATCACATACTAATGCTATATTAACTTTAAAACATCAACAAACATTAATTTAAGATTAACTTAACATTTTAAACAACTACAAAGCAAATGATTAACAATAATTATGTTTTTCAAGATTTCGAAATACTAGACTCCATAGAACACAAAAAAAGCTACCAAGATTGATAGCTTTTAAAAATTGATTTTTTGTAAACTAATAATACATCTGTTGATATAGAGGATCATTAGGGTTCTGAGAAGTCCCAATTATTTCTGTTTGAGGGAAAACACTTGTTTTTTTAGCCGCAATTGAGATGCCATTAATTTCATTAAAAACTCTTTGCAGTAAAGGATCTGTAAGCGAACCTAATTCACCTAGATTTAATCCATTTTCTCTAATTTCATCACCATCTTGAATAAGACCTTCCGTAGGAACTATATCTCCAGCGCTATTTACATTCCTTAACACTAAAGGCTGCATAGCATATATATGATCTGGATTTACATTTCTTTTAGAAAAGAAATTTGGAGAATCATATAAAGTAATAGACCCCTCTGATTTCCCAACTGAACCACTCCCTATAGATGTAACATTTATATAAGGTTTCAATCCATTTATTACTAACTCACTAGCAGAAGCAGTTTGCTCTTTTGTCATAATAAAATACACCCTATTTAAATTTAATGAATTTATTGGAATATCATTATTATCACCTATACTTGATAAAAATCGTGTACTTAAAGCATCTCCATCTCCACCTCTTCTAAACTCTTCTTCAATAATAGGGTTCCACTGTTGTTTTACAACGATTTCATTTTCAAATTGACCAGTAATCATAGAACTTAATGCTACAGCTGTATCAATCGATCCTCCAGAATTATAGCGAAAATCAATTATTAAATCATCTATACTTTCGCCTTTAAATCTACCAAAGGTTTCGTTTAATTGAATTTCGGAACCTCTTACAAATTGATTGTATAATAAATATCCTATTTTATTTCCATTATCTTCAATTGTCTTTTCTATCGCAATAGGGTTCTCAACTATTATTTCTTTAATCAAAGAAACTGTTTCATCTATATCAATAATCTCCCCTCCTTCAAAAGAGGCTTTACCTAAATTAAAAGTTTCTGCATTAAAAATTTGTCTAAAATTATCTACAGTCAATTTTTCACCATTAAATCTTGTAAAGAGATCTCCTCTCCTAATACCAGCCCTATCAGCAGAACTACCCTCAGCAACTTTTAATGTAGAATAAAACACATCTGTATCGCTTCCTGGTACTCTAATAGCAATATAATCAAAACCTGTACTCTTAGATTCCCCCCTAAAAGAGGCTTCTAATTCATTAAAATCATCTACGATCCAACTAAATCGATCTTCTTCTACAGTCAATTTTTCAAAAAATGCTTCTGGCCTACCTCCTTCTTGAGCAAAACGCTCTAATGACTGAAAAGAAGGTGAGATAAACAAAGGTTGATCTTCTCTAAAGAGATAGAACCTGTTTAATCCATTATAAATAAACTCATTTATTACTTGACTGCTTGCTCCTCTTCTGGTATCACTACCGTCATCATCATTGCTACACCCTAAAATTGTTAGAGACAATACCAATAAGATACTTAATTGCTTGATGTATTTCATTCTATTTTAATAATCGCCCAAATGAGCTCGGTTCTTTCTTTGTTTTATGTAATGAAGATTCTCCTTCAAACTTTGTCAACTGTATTAATGGATTCCCCATAATATAAGTTTTAGATTTCCCGGATAACTGTAATATCGTTTTATCAACACACTTAATATATGCATCGGATTGGTCGGCATTACTTAAACTAGAAATGGTACTAGTCAATTTTATAGCATTTAAGTAAGCATTTCCATCTATTACATAACTTGATTTTTGCGAATCTCCCTCTAACTGACTAGCACTTTTTTCATGTAAAGTCACATTAACCGATTCTGCTCCTGTAAGAGTTGCTGTCATTTTACTAGTCCCTGATTGATCCATTGTAACATTCTTTGAAACAATGATTCCTTCAAATTTCGCTCTATTTTTCAATAAGATTTCCGTAGAATCTGTATTACTATCCAATTCTAAAGCAGTGTTTCCTTTCGCATCTATAAATAATTTTTCGCCCTTTAAAGATTGGTCTCCTTTAATAGTTACTTCATCCTTTATCAAAATTGTATTCAACTCATCTGTATATCCTACTTCTACTTTCAATTCTTTGGCTCTTACAATTTCCTTGGTTGTAGTAATCGTTAACACTCCATTCTCAATACTAACATCTATATATTGCAACAAATTACTATCAGTTTCAATAGTCGCGGAGAGTGTTGATTGCTTTCTTAAAAATATTTCGAAATCTCCATCAGCATCTATCGTATGATAAGGTTCGGCGAGTGATATTCTCTTTTCGACTAAGTCTTTATTTCCTTTTATTTTTTCTTCTTGTTGTCCAAAGCCAGTAACATATGAACCTACTACTAAAATTACTAGTAAAAATTTTTTCAAAATCTATAATATTAAATGAATACTAAAGGCCTATCTTAAAGATAGTACTATTTCTATTTTTTAATTAACTTCAAGCAAACTTTATGCTAAAATGGATTTTTCACCAAAAAAATTAAATTCTTTTTTATTTTTCAAATTACCATCCGCTTGGTGGTGTGGTGTTCGGGTTAATACACTTACTGATACTAAAGCTACGACAAAAGTAAAATTTAAGTGGTTTAATCAAAATCCTTTTAACTCAATATATTTTGCTGTACTCGCAATGTGTGCCGAATTAGCAACGGGCATCCTAGTAATGTATCACATCAAAAAATCGGGGAAGAAAATTTCGATGCTTGTTACTTCTAATACTTCAGAGTTCACCAAAAAAGCCAAAGGAAAAATTATTTTTTCTTGTAATGAAGGTGCACTTGTTCAAGCTTCTATTGAGGAAGCCATTAAAACCAACAACTCGCAAAAATTTTGGTTAAAAGCCTCTGGCGTGAATGAAAACAATGATGAAGTGGCCACATTCACATTCGAATGGTCGATCAAGGTAAAATAATGTTAAGCTTAGTGTTAAAATCAAAAAGATTTGTAATATTAAGTATACTTTTTAGTTTAAATATATAGACAAGCGTTAAAATAGATACCTCTACCTATGGCAAGAGCAATGTTAGAATACACCCTTGATATTTTAGAAAAAGTAAGTTTCGATGCTTCTTTATTTACTAAAGAATTACAAAAGGCCCTTATCAGACTACAGCCTCACGAGATTGTAGAATTGAAAATATTCCTTGATAAACTCATACAAAAAAAGCCCCAACTTGAGGCTTATTTAAATACTTGTATGATATAGCTTAAATAAATTCTTTTTAGAATTCGTTTAATGCATCTCTATATTCTTTAAGGTCTGCAATATTCATTTTGTTATTTAAATCCTTCATTAAAGAAATTAAATACACCAAACTTTCCACAGCATTGTGAGAAGTATCGTCTGCAGCTACCCCTTCTTCCTCATCTTCAATAGGCTCATCCTCAGGAATAGGAATCAAAAAACTTTCTTCCTGTTGAATATGCTCATATGTCAAACGCAATACTTTTACCACTAATGGGTTTTGTTGTGCTCGAGCAAACTCTCTTAACTCTTTTAAGTCTTCTACTAAAGTGTTTAAAATAATTCCTGCATGATTTAAATCTGCAACAATTTTATCTATTAGCTTTAATGCTTTTTTATTTTCCAAAACGTCGTACTTTGATAATAACTGATACCATGCAAATGTAAGTTTTTAACCCTAAAAATGCACTTGTATGTCCAGAAATATAAAATGTTTCTCATTTTACTTTTATGAATTACTTTTGAAAAAAAAGCGAGATGAAGGAAATCCCTTGGGTAACGGTTAGAGAATTTGACGATATTACCTATAAAAAATACAATGGTGTAGCACGTATAGCTTTCAATAGACCCGAAGTTCGAAATGCATTTAGACCCAAAACTACCAGTGAACTTTTAATTGCATTTAACGATGCACAAGAGGACACAAGTATTGGTGTAGTCTTACTTTCAGCAGAAGGCCCCTCTCCTAAAGATGGCATTTATAGCTTCTGCAGTGGTGGTGATCAAAAAGCTAGAGGACATCAAGGATATGTTGGAGAAGACGGATATCATAGATTAAACATCTTAGAGGTACAACGTTTAATTCGTTTTATGCCTAAAGCCGTAATTGCTGTAGTACCTGGGTGGGCTGTTGGTGGAGGCCATAGCCTTCACGTAGTTTGTGATATGACTTTAGCTAGTAAAGAACATGCCATCTTCAAACAAACAGATGCCGATGTAACCAGTTTCGACGGAGGTTATGGATCTGCGTATTTAGCCAAAATGGTAGGCCAAAAGAAAGCACGTGAAATTTTCTTTTTAGGAAGAAACTATTCGGCACAAGAAGCTTTCGAAATGGGTATGGTAAATGCTGTTATCCCTCACGACGAGTTAGAAGCTACAGCTTACGAATGGGCACAAGAGGTGTTAGCCAAATCTCCTACTTCCATTAAAATGTTAAAATTTGCTATGAACCTTACCGATGATGGTATGGTAGGCCAACAAGTTTTTGCAGGAGAAGCTACTCGACTGGCTTACATGACAGACGAAGCAAAAGAAGGAAGAGATGCATTTTTAGAGAAACGCAAACCTAATTTTGACAAAAAGTGGTTACCTTAATTTAGTCGTTAGTTAATAGTCATTAGTTTTTTACTTCTACTAAATTTAGATTGGTAATTAAAAATACACTTGTCAAACAGGAAAAATTACTAAAGACTAGTTACTATCGAAAACTATTTTAACGACATCCATATATTGCAACCCAAATAATGTATTCGCAGCCCCAGTAGTTTTGGGGTTGCTTTTGTATATGGCCAATTCTAAATGATTGGAACTATTAAAAATAGCCATCTTTTTCCCTGAAACATTTATTCCCTTTTTCAGTTCGTCTTCTACAGCTGCACTATAACTAGTGTGTATTTCTTTAATTTTTACCGAACGTGCTTCAATTACAAAAGAACGTCCTTCTCGAACCTCATCAAAAAAGTCTTTAGTAATATCTGTTACTACATTTCCGTAATTGTCTATATAGATAACTTTACCCATCACCTGTTTCTTATCTGACTGTAAAGAAGGTAACATTGGCGAGATTTCTTTTAATCCAGACACAAAAGATCCCAACTTAGTTAAATGCACTCCTTTTGCTAGAAAAGCAGCTACTTTGGCAAAAATATTTAACTCAGGAAATAACTGATTTGGATTTTCGAACTGATCTATTTTCACTAAGGATGTTAACGTTCGATGTTGCGTTAACAAACTAATGATGCCATTGTCTGTACATACAAAAAATTGATTGTCAATTTTTGCTATCACATGCTCTACCCCTTCACTCCTTTCAGCATCAACTCCAATAATATGAATTGAATTATCAGGAAACTGAAAACAAGCATTTTCTAAAACATACGCCGCTTCATAAATATGAAATGGGGTGATCTCATGTGAAATATCAACAACGTTTACATTTCGATTTTGTTTATAGATAGCACCTTTTACCGCAGCAACGGAAAAGTCTTTATTACCAAAATCTGTAGTCAATGTTATTATTGCCATCTATTCACTATTGTTAACAAAATTATTAATATTTGAATAGGTTAATGGGCTTTTTATCAAATAATGCTTGTAAATTTAAGTACAGCGGTCATAAATTTATGTCATCACTAAAAATCAACTATTTAAACTGAAAGAATTTGAACGAAATCATCATCGATTTAATGGATGTTAATCCAAGGGACTTTTTTGGTAGTAAAAATGATACTATCGAATTATTAAAAAAGTACTATCCAAAATTAAAATTAGTTGCCCGAGGTAATCAAATAAAAGCTTACGGCGAAGAAGAACTTTTGGAAGAATTTGATAAACGGTTCGAAATTCTGCTTTCATTGTTTAACAAATACAACAAAATCGATGAAAATATCATAGAAACAGCATTAACTAGTGATGAAAGTAATCCTGCTGACAAGTTCGACAATAACGAAGTATTGGTTCATGGTGTTGGAGGAAAAAAAATAAAAGCTCAAACTCCTAACCAGCAAAGGTTGGTAGACCTAATGCGTAAAAATGATATGGTTTTTGCTATTGGGCCAGCTGGTACAGGAAAAACATATACTGGTGTTGCTTTGGCCGTAAAGGCGCTTAAAGAAAAACAAGTAAAGCGCATTATTTTAACTCGCCCCGCAGTAGAAGCTGGTGAAAATCTTGGTTTTTTACCTGGAGATATGCGAGAAAAACTAGATCCTTACATGCAGCCTCTATATGACGCCTTACGAGACATGATTCCTTCAGAACGTTTAGAAGACTTTATTGAAAAAGGAACTATCCAAATAGCACCAATGGCTTTCATGAGAGGAAGAACATTAGACAATGCATTTGTGATCCTAGATGAAGCCCAAAATACCACCCATTCGCAAATGAAAATGTTCCTTACACGTATGGGAAGGAATGCTAAATTTATGATTACTGGAGACCCTGGACAGATCGATCTCCCTAGGCGTGTAACTTCTGGTCTAAAAGAAGCCTTACTGGTTTTAAAGGACGTAAAAGGCATTGGAATGCTATACCTAGATGATAAGGATGTCATTCGTCATTCATTAGTAAGGAAGGTAATAAGTGCATATAAAGGCATAGAAAACAACCCAGAATAACATCTTTTATGTAAATTTGAGATATGAAAGCATTCCCATTTCTACTATTATTACTTACATTTTATACAACAACCTACGCTCAATTCGAGCGATTTACCTATGGTGTAAGGGCTGGTCTTAGTCTCGCTAATGTTTTTGGCGACACCTTCGATGATCCATTATTTAGACCTGGAGGCTATGGTGGTATTTATGTAACAACTGACGTTGATCGTGATATTGATGTATCACTAGAAATTCTTTATTCGCAACAAGGACTTCGATTAGAAGATGTTGTTGAACGACCAGGTAATACTAGTACGGATTTAGTTAAACAAGAAAATTTAACCCGACTAGACTATATTTTAATTCCTATTGTTGGTGTTTATAAACCAACTGAACGCCTTAAGTTAAAATTTGGACCTCAATTTGGGTACCTTATTAACAGTACAACCACAGATCTTGTCGCACTATTTGGTGATAGTATAAATGAAAGAGAAGTTGCAGGATTACAAGAATTGACCAAGAAGTTTAATTTTGGACTAACTGCTGGATTTAGTATCGATGTTTATGAAGGCTTATACTTTGAAGCAAGATATAACTTAGGGGTTACAGGAATCTTTAAAGACGATGACAACTTTTTCACAGATGAAAACAGTTTTAATTCTGTCTTCCATATTGGTTTAGGGTTTGATTTAAAATAATAACTTATATCAACTTACCCCCTTTCTGAATTGACTTGGCTCCTCCTTAACTAGTTTTTGCAACAACTTACTTAAGGATACAAATTGTCTTTTCTCTAATTTGTGAAATTCTCCATCACAAAGAAAAATGGCTTGTATTTCACTTAAAAGCACATCTACTTGTTCTTGAGAGAACGCGTTATTTCTAACATAATTTTTCAGTTTATAGTTACTTGTATCATCATCATCATTTTCTATCATTTTCTGATAAGTATGAAACATAGTACTTCCTATCCTTTTTCGAATTTCCTCCCGTTCTATATTTACTTGTATATGATCTGCAAAAGAACAGTATACCAATAAATAAGCTCTAAAATCTTCATATGTCCATTGCAGGCCTCTCATTTTATATAATTGACTGATAATCAAATATATAATATTTAAACAACACCTCAAAACCCTTTATGATTTTACATTTTATAGTGTATAAAATATTTACAAACCCCTTGTAATTGTTACACTAAATAAAAACACTATAAGCTACTTGCATAATGCTTTCTTTATTTTTTAACAATAAATGCTCGTAACTCATTATAAAACTTTATCAATACACTGTAAGGTTTTGGTGAAACTTCCTACTTTTACATTTATAAAGATTGAAGGCTATGTCAGATACTATAGAAAGAATAAAATGTTTGATTATTGGTTCAGGGCCAGCAGGGTATACTGCTGCTATTTATGCTTCTAGAGCTGATTTAAATCCAGTTTTATATACTGGTATGGAACCAGGAGGTCAATTAACAACCACTACAGAAGTAGATAATTTTCCTGGTTACCCCGAAGGTATTGATGGCCCAACGATGATGATTCAATTACAACAGCAAGCTGAACGATTCGGAACAGAAGTACGAATAGGATTGGCTACTTCCGTTGAATTTTCAGAAAAAGAAGGAGGAATCCATAAAGTAACTGTTGATAACAATAAAGTAATTGAAGCTGAAACTGTAATTATTTCTACAGGTGCAACTGCAAAATACCTAGGCCTTGAAAGTGAACAACGCTTAAGAGGTGGAGGAGTTTCTGCTTGTGCTGTATGTGATGGTTTCTTTTACAAAAATCAAGATGTTGCTATCGTAGGAGCTGGGGATACTGCTGCTGAAGAAGCAACATACCTTTCCAATATCTGTAAGAATGTAACCATGTTGGTTCGTAAAGATCGTATGCGTGCTTCAAAAGCAATGCAACATCGTGTAAACAACACTAAAAACATCACTGTACTTTATAATACTGAAGTTGATGAAGTTTTAGGAGATCAAGTTGTTGAAGGACTTCGTATGAAGAACAACCAAACGAATGAAACTTCAGAAATTGAAATTACAGGATTGTTTGTTGCTATAGGGCACAAACCAAATACTGATATTTTCAAAGGACAGTTGGAAATGGATGAAACAGGGTATTTAATCACAGAACCAGGAAGAACGTTCACTAACAAACCTGGTGTATTTGCCGCTGGAGATGTACAAGACCACGAATACCGCCAAGCTATTACTGCTGCTGGTACTGGATGTATGGCTGCTATGGATGCCGAGCGTTATTTAGCTGAAGTAGGTAGTATTGAAGATGTACAGACTGCGCAATACTAAAACTGCAACCAATTTTCAGATATAAAAAAACCAGAATTTGATGAATCAAATTCTGGTTTTTTTTATACTACAAATGTCCCGTCCTAAAATCTATTGAAAATAAATTTTTGATGCTCCAAGCCCTACTGCTGTAGAAAATTCTATTGCCCCTGTTGCTATATCAATAATATTCAAATCACTAAAAGAAGTAAACGCAAAACTCACTGTATAAAGTTTATTATCATTCACATCCATTCCATAAATATTGCCAACTTCAATACCTGCTTCGCTTGACAAAGAAGTTGCTGTATCGTCGATAGTAAAAACTTTTGTCCCTACATTATAATGTATTTTTCCATTTTCATAAGCCATTAATTCTGCTCCTACATTTTCAGAAAAAATTATTTCTTTATCAACTTCATTAGTCGATGTATTGATAAATTGTATCGCCGCTGTTGTTCTTTCTAATACTTCGAAAAGTGGCGCTCCTCCAAATGCTGTTGGATTACCTTCTGATAATACCACTAATTGCCCATTTTCAGCAATAACCATTTCGTCTGGCTTATCTTTTACTGTAATTGTAGTAACCGCATTATTACTTCCCAAATCTACCACAGAGATAATATTTCCTGTTGAAAAAGCTCCTTTATGAGAGATATATAATTTATTATCCTTGTTTAAAATTTGCTCTACACCATTAGCTAAAGAAATTTTTGAAGCCTCATCAATTCTATTGGTGTTTAAATCCAATACAGCAACATAGTCATCTGTTGTATCTGCACCATCTCCCCAGTTCGTTATATATCCTTTATCACCTACAATTGTCATATATCTAGGATTACCAAGACCTGATGTTACTACTGCAACTTGCTTTAATGTTACCTTATCTATTATTATAATAGTATTTGCATCATTTAAAATCACGTATGCATTCTTTTCTCCAAAAGTAATCGACTGGACTAAACCTCCAAGCTGCACATCATTAACTTTGTTATAAGCAAAATTAGTTGTAGTACTAAAATCATTAGAAACATAAGCCATAGAACCATCTTTTGCTCCAAAGTTTCCTTCAGAACTCACAAAGAAACCATTTTCAAATTTTTGGTCTGCTACTACTTCTATTTCTCTAGTGTCATCGTCACTACAAGAAAACAGAAATAAGCTTAATAGGAAATAACTTATTAATTGAATTGATTTTTTCATTACGCTTTTATTTAAAATTTATAATTAATTGATATATTAAAATTTCTACCTGGATTAGGCCTAAGATTTGTAAAATAGTATACTTCATCTAGTACATTTCGAGTGCTAAATGATAATTCTAAATCATTCCTCTTAGAGGCTATTAATTTGATTTTTGCTCCAATATTGTAAACTTCAACTGAGCCCAAAAAAAGCCCCTGAACATCTCTCCTGTTATCATCTGTCCTAAAAACAAAGCTTTGACTTAATCCCTGAACAAATAATGAAAAACGATTGATCATTAATTCTGTATAAAAATTGTTCATTCGTTCAGGTATAAAAGGCAATAAGGAACCTGTAAGTTGATTTTCAGAAATGGTTTGTATGTAGTTTATACTTGTATTCCAAATGATTTTATTAGCTATTGGAATTTTAGTCATTACAAAAAACTCAAAACCTTTATTTAAAACACTTTCAACATTAAGTGGCCTCCACAAATTGGATCCTCCCCTTGGGCGCCACTCTATTTTATCTTTTAAATCTATATTAAAATAGGTATAACTAACATCAACATATTTCGATTTGTAATTAAGCCCTACATCAAATTGTGCTGAAGTTTCCGGAATTAAGTCTTCATTTCCTACAGCAGGCCAAAACAACTCATTCAATGTCGGTACTCGATAATTTGTCGAAAAACTACCTTTTAATGTTACTCTTTTAAGGAGTCTCTGTTCTGCTACAACTGATAATGATAATGGAACTTTAAAATCTGAATTTTGTTCATTTCGAATTGTAAAGCCCGCAAAAGTATTTGATGTTGGCGTATACTCTACACCCATTACATTTGTAATGCTATGTCGTTTTTTACTCTTTATAGCATCAGTTGAAGCTTTAGTGCTTTCTAACTGTAAGTAATACTTAATTTTAAATTGATTACTTACTTTATAGGACAATCCATAATCCACTAAAAACCTTCGAGACTTACCAAAATTAAAACGATCACTAAATTTATTTCCAAAATATCTATATTCTTGGCTAACGTGAGCAATATTAAGGACTTGATTAAATTTAGAAAATGAAGTTTTCCATTTTAATAGATTACGATAGCTTCTATCTAAATTTCGCTCTGTTCCTGATGAAGGATTAGGAAGACCCGCAGAAAAAGAACGATCACTATCATAAGCACTCGAATAAAAATAGAGCTTATTATTATTCGAAAATTTATACCCAAACGATACATCTAAACTATAATTTTCAAATCCACCATTGATATTACTAAGTCTGTTTCCATCTTCGTCTTTGAAACGATCATCTATATAAGGGAAATTATTCTCTGATCTGATAAATCCTACCCCCACTTTGTATGTCCATTTGCCATTACTCTTGTAAGTCTTAAAAAAATTGGTGCTAGTTTGAAAACTTCCATAACTAGAAAACAAATGAAAACGTTGTTCTTTTTTAAATCTAAGAATATCATTTATATGAACTACACCTCCTATAGCACCTGATCCATAAATAGCACTTGCCCCCCCGCTAAGTACAGAAACTTCATCTGCAGTGTTCGCTGAAATTGCATTGAAATCAGTCTGTCCATTACCTACTGCATTAATCGCTATACCATTCCATAATACCGAAGTATTGGTTGCCGATGTGCCCCGAAATCTCGCTGAACTAACACCACTATTTCCAAAATCACGGAATACAATAGGGCTATTATACCTCAGGATCTCCGTTAAATTCTGTGGATTATTAACAATATGATCTGGTGTCAAGCGAACTTCTTTCTGTCCTTTAACCTCCTTTATATTTTTAATCTTAGAACTCACATTTACCTTATCTAATTGGTAAATGGTATCCTTCTGACCAAACAACAAATAGACACACAAAAATAGTCCTACAAATATGTAAGTTGTTTTATTCATAATCTTCTGACCTTTTACCCGAAAGTCAACGATTTCATAGTTATCTTATGGATTATTCCATAAAAACATGGCTTAAGGCAGGTCTCCTGACTCGTGTATTACAACTTCACCTTCCCATTCCTGTTGTTCGGAACAGTGGCATTAGTATTGAAGTGTAACCATCTTGAATATTCAAGACTAAACTTACAGTTGCGGGAACAGTTCAAGAATTTAAATCAGTATTCTGAAATAGCACTTGATTCCCTTTTAATCTTTAATGTTAAAAACACTAAAGAACCTTAAAGCGGCGCAAATGTATGCACAATATTTTCCTTGTTAAAGGAAAAACTTTTTTATTTCCTTTAGTCTTCTATTCAAACAAAGCATCTTTGTAGCATGATTTATTATATCTCGGGAGGAGAACGTTCTGGAAAAAGTCGCTATGCACAAGACTTAGCACTTACCCTAACCAACAAACCTATTTACGTAGCTACATCTCGTATTTGGGATGATAATTTTAAGGATCGTGTGCAACGCCACACCAATGATCGAGACCATAGGTGGACTACTATTGAAGAAGAAAAAGAGATTTCAAAACACCTGAAACCAAACCAAGTTTATGTAATCGATTGTGTTACCCTTTGGCTTACTAATTTTTATGTAGATACTAAAAATGATGTCGAAGAATGCCTTAGACAAGCTAAACAACAATTTGATCTCATGAAAGCATCAGGTGCTACTGTAATTGTTATTTCTAATGAAATTGGAATGGGATTGCATGCCCAAACTGAAGTTGGTCGAAAATTCACAGAACTTCAAGGCTGGATCAATCAACATATAGCACAACAAGCTGACAAAGCTACTTTTATGGTAAGCGGTTTACCTTTAATATTAAAGTAATTATCACAACACATATGGAAACTACATTCTTCAATATAACTCCTGTCGATACTTCTATTTATGAAACCATACAACATAAAATCGATCACAAGACAAAACCTCTAGGAGCACTTGGAGATTTAGAAAGTATTGCCTTAAAAATTGGAGGGATCCAAAACTCAACTACTCCAAGCTTAAATCACCCTACAATCATTGTTTTTGCTGCAGACCATGGAATTTCTGAAGACAATGAAGTAAACGCTTACCCGCAAGAGGTCACTGCACAAATGGTATATAATTTCCTTAATGGAGGGGCTGCCATCAATGTATTTTGTAAGCAAAATAATATCGCTTTAAAAATTGTAGATGCTGGTGTTAATCACGATTTCAAAGAAGCCCCCAATCTTATTCATGCTAAAATAGATTTCGGAACTAAAAACATGGTACACGAACCAGCCATGACAAGAGATCAATATCATGAAGCTATCAAAAAAGGTGCAGAATTAGTTGAAATCGAATTCAATAAAGGCTGTAATACTATTGGTTTTGGCGAAATGGGAATTGGCAATACTTCATCTGCTGCTTTATTGATGAGTGCCCTTACGGGTATCGATATTTCGGCATGTGTTGGTGCAGGAACGGGACTAGATCGCAATCGTATTGCCAATAAAGCAGCAATACTAAGAGCAGTACAACAAAAGCACTTAATTTATACCATCGAAGATATCATGACTTCTTTTGGGGGTTTTGAAATTGCGATGATAGCTGGGGCTATTCTTAAAGCTAGTGAACTGAAAATGGTCACGCTTATCGATGGCTTTATTGTAACAGCAGCTTTATTATTTGCCCAACATATTAATGAAAATGTATTAGACTATTCTATTATTTGCCATCAATCGGGAGAACAAGGACATCGCAAAATGATCGAGCAATTAGAAAGACATGCGGTTATTAATCTTGGACTACGACTTGGAGAAGGTACTGGTATTGCTATTGCCTTTCCTATCATAAATGCTTCTGTGAATTTCTTAAATGAAATGGCCAGTTTCGAGAGTGCTGGTGTTAGTAATAAGCAGTAGCTGGTGGGTTCTGGGTTGAGAGTTGTCGGTATCAGGTATCAGGTAAAATTACGCTGTAATTTTAATTTATTTATCGCTAACAACTCTTAGTTAATATTATATTTCATAAAAATTCTGATACCTGATACCCGAAAGCCGAGACCTATTTAAATATGAAAAAAGAAGTCCATATATTTTTTACAGCATTGATGTTTTTTACACGAATCCCGTGTCCTAAATGGGTGGATCATGATGCTACTTATTTGCAAAAAAGCAGCAAATATTTCCCTTTAATTGGTTGTATTGTTGGTCTTATCGGAGCTTTTACCTTTTGGGCAACACAATATATTTTCCCTCAAGAAATAGCAATACTATTCAGTATGATTGCTACTATTTATGCTACGGGAGCTTTTCACGAAGATGGCTTTGCTGATGTATGTGATGGTTTTGGCGGCGGATGGACAAAAGATAAGATCTTAACCATTATGAAAGATTCACGTCTGGGAACTTATGGTGTTATTGGACTTATCGGTTTACTAGGAATGAAATTTTTAGCACTTAACGAACTGCCAAAAGAAATGATTATGATCACAATAATTTCGGGACATGCACTAAGCCGATTTATTGCCACAACACTTTTATACACCCACACCTATGTACAAGATATTGATAAAAGCAAAGTGAAGCCTTCTGCCAAAAACATGGAAACCTACCAATTATTGATCGCTGGTTTTTTTGGAGTATTCCCCCTATTCCTATTTCAAAACATTTGGGTCTTTTTAGTGATCATCCCCGCTTATCTTTCAAAAGTATTTTTAGGAAGAAAATTTAAACAATGGATTGGCGGACAAACTGGCGATTGCGCAGGTGCAGTTCAACAACTCAGTGAAGTAGTTATTTACCTAAGTCTTTTAGCGCTATGGAAATTTATTTAATAAGACACACTACCCCTGATATTGAAAAAGGAATCTGTTACGGCCAAGCTGACCTGTCAGTTACAGCTACTTTTGAAATAGAATTATCTAACATCCTAACACAATTAAAAGGGATTCATCCAACAGTTATTTATAGTAGTCCTTTACAGCGTTGCACTACATTAGCAAATGCTCTAAAAAAAGAATTTAATACACCAGAGATACAAACCGATGCACGTCTAAAAGAAGTAGATTTTGGAGATTGGGAATTAAAACCTTGGGATACTATTCCACAGCCAGAAATTGATCCATGGATGAAAGATTTTGTTCATACTGCTCCACCTAATGGAGAATCCTTTATACAATTACAAAAACGTGTACAGCATTTTTTTGAGGAAGTGCCTGTTTTGCTTCTCGATAAAACAATAATTATTGTTTCTCATGCGGGACCAATGCGTGCTTTTCTAGCTTCCATTTCTAATACTGAATTAAAAGACGCTTTTTCTATATCTTTAACTTACGGACAAATTGAAAAGGTTCTGTATAAAGATGGTACTTTTGTTTGGCAGAAATCTTAATTCCATGACAAAGCAATTACTTAGTGTTGTTTTTATATTGACCCTTTTTTCTTCTTGTAAAAAGAAAACACCACAACCAACAAAAACAGAAGATCGCTTTGTTACTATACCTCTCAAATACGCTAAAGGATTTGGTCTTTTCAAAAATGCAAATATTACGCGTATTGATGTATATAATCCTTGGCCTAATGCTACCGATACATTACGCTTATTCTTTGCCCCTGGAAAAACATTAAAGGAAACCTCAAAAACAATACAAACTCCTGTAAAACGACTGGTAGCTTGTTCGACCACCGACATTCCTCTACTGGAGGCTTTAGATGAAGCGTCTAAACTTATTGGATTTCCTGAAACCGATTATATTTCATCCCTAACAACTAGAGCATTAATTGATCAAGGTCACATACGAGAAATCGGAAGTTTAATGCATTTGAATACTGAAACCGTTTTGGACTTATCTCCAGACCTATTGATTGGATTTAGTTCTCAAAAAGAAAACAAATCTTTTCAATTATTAGAACGATCAGGGATTCCTATTTTAATGAATGGGTCTTGGCTAGAAAATCATCCTTTGGGTCGTGCCGAATGGATAAAAGTTTTCGGAGTTTTATTTAATAAAGAAAAAGAAGCAGAAACGGTATTTAACACCATAGAAAAAAAATATTTAGCCCTAAAACAACTAGGGCAGCAAGCCACAACTATTCCTTCTGTCATTTCGGGAAATATGTACAAAGATGTTTGGTATATGCCCGCTGGGGAAAGTTATGCGGCGCAGCTTTTAAAGGATGCTAATACCAATTACTTATGGCAGAATTCAAAAGGAACAGGTAGCCTGTCTTTAAGTTTTGAATCGGTACTTGATAAAGGACAACAAGCAGAATATTGGATTGGAGGAGGAAATTTTAACAGCATCGCTACCCTTATTGATTTTGAAGAAAAATACAATTTATTTGAAGCCACAAAAAAGAACAATGTCTTTTCTAAAGATTTAAAAAAAGGAGCAAAAAAAGGAATTTTATATTATGAACAAGGGGCTTTACGCGCCGATTGGATTTTAGCCGATTTGATGTATATATTTCATCCCGAATTACTTCCAAATCATCAATTTCATTTTTACCAGAAATTAAATTAATTGCAATATTCTAAAACTACATATCGATTCCCTATTGCATTCATAGCGCTAGTCTTGGGTGTTATCATCAGCTTTATATTGAATATCAGCTTGGGCTCTGTACAAATTCCAACCTTAAAAATTGTACATAGTTTGTTTGGTTTAGAAACGCTAAAGCCTAGTTGGGAACATATTATTTGGAGTTATCGTTTACCAAAAGCGATTACTGCTATTCTTGTCGGAAGTGGATTAGGCGTTTCGGGATTATTAATGCAAACCTTGTTTCGAAATCCTCTTGCTGGCCCTTATGTTTTAGGACTAAGTTCTGGTGCTAGTCTTGGGGTAGCGCTTTGTATTATGGGGGCTTCTCTTTTTTCTAATTTAGAATGGTTACTTACTCAAAAATGGAGCTATGCGATTAGCGCAAGTTTGGGAAGTTTCGTGGTGCTTTTGGGTGTACTATTAGTGGCATCGAAAGTACAAGATGCTATGGCTATTTTAATTATCGGACTCATGTTCGCTAGCATAAGCTCTGGTGTGGTTAGCATTTTATCTTATTTTGCTTCAGCCGATAGTTTACAACAATATATCTTTTGGGGTCTGGGCAGTTTAGGAAACCTCTCTTGGAAAGAAGTACAATTTTTTAGTATTATCTATTTTGCTGGAATAACCTTAAGTATTGTTTCTATTAAAGCACTAAATGGCTTACAGCTTGGAGAGGTGTATGCAAAAAGCTTGGGACATTCTATACGTAAAAGTCGCTTCTTAATTATTGCGGCCACGAGCTTACTTTGTGGTGTTATTACCGCTTTTTCGGGACCAATTGCTTTTATAGGTTTGGCTGTACCGCATCTTACTCGACAACTTTTTAATAGTTCGAATCATAAAACATTACTCCCCGCTGTGATATTGGTCGGAAGCATTTTAATGCTACTATGCGATACCATTGCCCAACTCCCAAACAGCGATCTTATTCTCCCTATAAATGCCATAACTGCCATTGTTGGAGCTCCTATTGTCATATATCTTTTGGTAAAACGAAAAAAAATGATGTTTTAATATGAAAAAAAACGCTTTCAACATCATCGATCTCGACCTTGGCTACCCAAACAAAAAAGGGAACGAAGTTATTTTAAAAAAACTAAATTTTCATATTGAAAAAGGAAGCTTGGTGGCACTAATTGGTGCTAATGGATCTGGCAAATCGACTTTGCTTCGCAGCCTTGCCAAACAACAAGCTTTTCTTTCGGGAACTATCGAAGTAGATCAAAAAAACCAAACTACGTATTCGCCTTTAGCATGGGCACAAAAAGTGGCTTGGGTACATACCGAAAACAACCTTTCACAAAATTTATCAGTAGAAGAATTAGTACGTTTAGGAAGACAACCCTATACCAATTGGCTAGATCGTTTAAATCAACAAGATATTGATACCGTAGAAAAAGCAATGCGCTTTACCGAGGTAGAACAGCTATCTCAAAAAAAGTGTTTCGAGCTTAGCGATGGACAACTACAACGGGCATTAATATCAAGGGCTATTGCACAGGATACCGATATCATTTTGTTGGATGAACCGACTACGCACCTAGATATTCATCATAAAGTAAACACCTTATCACTACTTCAGAAACTATGTACAACCTTAAATAAGACCATTCTTTTTTCTACACATGAAATTGAATTAGCTTTACAGGTGTGTAATTCATTTTTGTGCATTCACAACGAAAAGGTTGATTTACGCTCTAAATCTGAAATAATTGAAAGTGACATTTTGAATGTGATTTTTAAACACTCATCTTTGTATTTCGATGCTCGACAAGAGCGTTTTATTTTTAAATAAATTTTCATGCAGCAACACGAAATTTGGTTAATCATCGCCGCTTTTGGAGGCATTCTCCTTGGGTATGTTTTAGGATCTATCATTAAAGGCCTTCGTCAGAAAAATATTCAGCTTGATTTAGAAAGTGTTTTAAATAATGCTAAAAATCAAATTGCAACGCTGGAACAACGCATTTCTGAAAGTGAACAACGTTGGAAAGAAGAAAAGTCGTTGTTACAACAAGAAGCTAAGCAAAAAGAATTACAGCTAATTAATGAACGTGAACATATTCGTGAGGAAAAAGACTTTTTAAATGTAGAATTAACCCGTCGCAATGCTGATTTTGAAAATCTAAAACAGCGAAGTGATGAGCAAAAGGACGAAGTAAATCAATTACAGCAAAAATTTACCAAAGAATTCGAAAATCTTGCCAATAAAATTCTTGATGAAAAATCCTCTAAGTTCACCGAACAGAATAGAGAAAACATCAAAAACATCTTAAGTCCGCTTCAAGAGCGCATTACCACTTTCGAGAAAAAAGTAGAAGAAACACATAAGGAAAGTATCATTACACATGCTTCTTTAAAACAACAAATAGTTGGACTTAAAGATTTAAACGAGCAAATGAGTAAAGAAGCTACCAACCTTACTCGTGCCTTAAAAGGAGATAATAAAGCTCAAGGAAACTGGGGTGAATTGGTATTGGAGCGCGTTTTGGAAAAATCGGGCTTAGAGAAAGATCGCGAATATTTCGTGCAACAAAACTTCACTCGTGAAGATGGTAGTCGAGCTATGCCCGATGTTATCATTCATTTACCCGACGGAAAAAGAATAATTATTGACAGTAAAGTTACTTTAGTCGCTTACGAACGTTTTGTAAATGAGGAAGAAGAAGTTTTAAAAGAAGGTTATTTAAAAGAACATATTGCTTCCTTAAAAAAGCATGTCGAACAACTTTCTAGCAAAAACTATCAAGATCTTTATGATGTCGAATCATTAGATTTTGTATTGCTTTTTGTTCCTATTGAAACGGCCTTTTCTGTAGCAATCAATTTCGAAAATAACATATACAACCAAGCTTTTGAAAAAAATATTGTCATCGTAACACCATCAACACTGTTAGCGACTTTACGTACTATCGATTCGATGTGGAATAACGAAAAGCAACAACGAAATGCCCTTGAAATTGCAAAACAAGCAGGTTCACTATATGACAAATTCGAAGGGCTAATGAAAGACTTAATGGGAATTGGTAAAAAAATTGACGATACTAAAAAGGATTACGCTGCAGCCATGAACAAATTAGTTGACGGTCGTGGGAACTTGATAAGTAGTGTCGAAAAATTAAAGAAAATGGGAGCTAAAGCAAAGAAAGCATTGCCCGAAGCTATTCTAAATAGAGCGAACCCAGATAATGACCTCTAGCGTTGATTTTACTATAAAATGCCTATGATTTGTATTTCGTATATTTGTTAGGTTAGTAAACCATTTACCCCCCCTTATAATGGATAAATATTTAATAGAACACTGGAAACTTGTCGAATTTGACAAGAACGTAAGTGATGACGAATTTTACATGGTTTCGTCTCATGGTAGAGTAAAGAAATTAGAATCACCTCAAGACACTGTTGGATATATTAAAAACCCAGTGCTTTTTAAAGGGTATCCTAGAATCGAAATACGTTTAAAATCAGGTACTCGTTCTGCAAGGTATTTACACAAACTAATCGCTGAAGCTTTTATTGAAAAGCCCGATGATAGCTATGTTAGTGTTGTTCATGTTGATTATGACAAGGCTAATAATCATATTTCGAACTTGAAATGGGTTACTAAAGCAGAGCGCTATGCGCACCAACATAAAAACCCTATCTACGAAGATAAATCGGTTCGAATTACAAATTCGAAACTGAATGAAGGACGTGTTAGGATGATCAAGAAAAAATTAATGGATCCTAATCGCAAAACTCGTTTAAAAATCATTGCCAAACAATTTGGAGTGACGACTATGCAGTTACAGCGTATTAAAACGGGTGAGAATTGGGGACATGTTAAAATTGATTAAGTTTTTTTGCTTTAAATACTTTTCCAATAATATATTTCGCTTCATCACTTCTTTCTGAAGGATATAATTAAATTTGCACCAAAGAAACCTATATACCTTTAGTGATGAAAAAGATTTTGTTTTTAATCATTTCTGTATTCTTAATTATCTATGCCGCATATTTTGCTGGAGCATACTATTTGACTTTCAGTGAAGGTACTCGTAGTGGCGAATTGATCAAATTCAGCAAAAAAGGAGTTGTTTTCAAAACGCATGAAGGAGAGATAAGCCAAGGGATATCGGGAGCGCAAATCTTTATGTTTTCTGTAGAAGATGGACAAAAAGAAGTAATCCAAAAGTTAGTAGACTTACAAGGCAAATATGTAAAGCTAACTTATAAAGAACGCTATGCAACCTTTCCTTGGTTAGGAGATACTAAATACTTTATTACAGACGCCAAACTGGAAAGTTCTCCGCATTTCAACAAAGACTAGCTTTAAGCCCTAGGCTAAAGCTCTAAGCAAAATAGTTTTATAAAAATACAAGCCTAAAGCCTATTGCTTAAGGCATACAGCCAAATATGACTTACAAATACCCCGAAGATTCACATATTACCATTTCTGAATTAATGCTACCCTCCCACTCTAATTTTAGTGGTAAAATTCACGGAGGCTATATTCTAAATTTAATGGATCAAATCGCTTTTGCATGTGCTGCCAAATATTCTGGACATTATGCAGTCACAGCCAGCGTCGATAAAGTAGACTTTTTAAAACCTGTAGAAGTAGGCGAATTAGTTCATATGAAAGCTGCTGTAAACTACGTTGGAAGATCTTCCATGGTTATCGGAGTTCGTGTAGAGGCAGAGAATATCAAAACAGGTGAAATTAAGCATTGTAATTCATCTTTTTTTACCATGGTAGCTCGCGATGAAAACGGAAAATCGACTCAAGTTCCAGGACTTATTTTAAATACAGAGCATGCTGTTAGACGTTTTGTACGAAGTGCAATTCGCCAAGCTCAAGGAAAAGAACGACGTGCAAAATTCAAGAAAGAGAGTTTCAAATTAGAAGAACATATAGAACTTCTTAAAGACTATAATATTAAACTAGAACTATAATTTACTATGCGAATTCGTGTCATCGTTACCATTATATTATCACAATTCGCATGTACTTCTGTTTGGTTTGCTGCTAATGCAGTAATTCCAGAATTGGCTGAAACATGGAATATTCCTATAGATAGCATAGGAATCTTTACGTCTGCTACCCAATTTGGCTTTATTCTAGGAACACTCGCTTTAGCATTACTAGGTATTGCAGATAAGTTTCCTCCCTCCAAAGTTTTTTTTATTTGTGGGTTATTAGCTGCTACAAGTAACTGGGCACTTTTACTTCCTCAACTCAATATCTATAGCATTACTTTTTTTAGAGGAATTACGGGTATTGCATTAGCTGGCGTCTATCCTATCGGTATAAAGCTTGCCTCCGATTATTATCAAAATGGTTTGGGTCGAGCCTTGGGCTTTCTAGTAGGAATGTTAGTATTAGGAACCGCTATCCCTCATTTTTTCAATTATATTTCTCTTGAAGATAGTTTAAAAGATGTGATACAATTGACTAGTGGACTGGCTGCTTTTGGAGCTATTTTAGTAGGGTTTACGGTACCTAAAGGCCCATATCATATCGTTTCTAATCAAAAATTCGATTTATCAAAAATCAAGATCGCTTTTAAGAATATTAATTTCAAAAAAGCGGCTTTCGGGTACTTTGGCCATATGTGGGAGTTATATACTTTCTGGGCTTTTGTTCCTGTTTTAATTAAACTATACAACCAAACAAACAACACCGATTTATCCATTTCTTTCTGGTCATTTATTATAATAGGTATCGGTGCATTATCCTGTATATATGGAGGCTTTTTAGCTTTAAAATACTCTAGTCAATGGGTAGCAAAATACAGCTTATCTATTTCTATGATTTGCTGCTTGCTTTGTCCTTTCGCTTTTTTTGCACCTTCAATAATTTTTATTGCTTTTTTATTAATCTGGGGAATGATGGTTATTGCAGACTCCCCACAATTTTCAACACTCGTTGCCCAATCGGCTCCGGCTGCTGTTAAAGGAACTGCAATTACTTTAGTGAATTGTATTGGGTATGCTTTAACGATTGTCAGTATTCAATTAACAGAGTATTCAATACATTTATACAACTATTGGGGATTCTTATTACTTTCTATAGGGCCTATACTAGGTTTTTTATATTTTCAAAAAAAATTAAATTAAACACATAGCTAAAACGCAAAAACAATGAAAAAATTAATTTTATTACTTGCTTCGGGATTGACATTAATGGCTACTTCTTGTAAAAAGAAAGAAGCTCCTAAACAAGAAACTACAGTTGCTACTAAAGACGGATACCAAATATCTTCTAGCGGAAGCGAAGTGTATTGGACGGGGTATAAGTTTACAGAGAAAAAAGGGGTTAAAGGAAAATTTAAAACCATCAATGTAACGAATGCTCCTGTAGCAGCAACAGCTCTTGACGCTTTTAATGGCGCTGAATTCTCTATTCCGACAAGTAGTGTTTGGAGTGACAATGCTATCCGTGATGGAAAATTAAAAGAGTTATTCTTTGGTTTTATGGATAATACCGAATTTTTAACTGGGACTTTTGCTACAAAAGGATCTGAAATTGTATTAAACTTGAAAATGAATGGAGAGACTAAAGAAATTCCATTAAAGCATACCATCCAAGATCGTCATGTTAAATTAGAAGGATCTTTAAATATGTTAGAATTTGGAGCTGTAAAAGCTTATAACTCTATTCACAAAGCTTGTGAAGTACTCCATACAGGTACTGATGGAGTAAGTAAGACTTGGGAAGACGTAGCTATTGAAGCTTTAGTATTCTTAAAAAAGGCTTAATTCTAAATACACTAGAACTTACTATAGATAAAAAATCGTGCTTGGGTACGATTTTTTATTTTTTATGTTTTTCAAATTAAAAAAGGTTGTATATTTGCAATCCGAATTTCGGGGTATAGCGTAGCCCGGTTATCGCGCCTGCTTTGGGAGCAGGAGGTCGCAGGTTCGAATCCTGCTACCCCGACTAATACAAACCCGTCATTATCAACAGATAATGGCGGGTTTGTTGGTTTAAGGACTTCGGGGTTGGCAGTAAAGGTGGCAGTAAAAAATGCTGAAATGATAATCGATACTTACAATCTCGTAGGTAAATCAGAATTTCAGTTAATGCCAGAATTCAGAAAAGCAGAAATAGTAAGATCGACATCACAAAAAGGAGATTATATAAAATTCTATGTTTGGGATGCTCAAAAGGGGCAATTAGTTCGAAAACGAAGGTTCATTCCTGCAAAATATAAAACAACCGCAGAAAAAAACGCCTTCTTAAAAGATGATGTTAAGAGAGTAAACAAACTACTTAAAGAAGGGTATCACATAAACGCTAAAGTTTCCAAACAACAAAAAGAATACGAGCAATTAAAACGGATAAAGAAGCAGCGCAAGAAAGAGAAAAAACAAATCACGACAGCTTTAGACGCTATAATAACTCTTAGGGAAGCAAAAAAATACAAGGATAGAGGTATAGAGACTTTCAAAAAAGAAATGCGAAACTTTATCATTTGGGGCAGTAAAAGAAGAAAACCGCTTGTATATATATCAGATATAACTTTTGAGGTGATACAGGATTTTCAATTATATATACTAACCGATCTAAAAAATGAATCAAAAACATGTAATAATAAAATTGGTGTTGTAAGTGCTTTTTATTCTAATTGCATCGATCAAGGTTGGATTAGTAAGAAAAAAAATCCTTTCGATAAATTTGATGAACTACCTACAAATTATGGAACAAAAAACATTCCATATACTGATAAAGAAATAGCTGATATGAAAGTATTCATTTTGAATACTGACCCATATTTATGGACTATAATTTCATTTCTCTATTATACGTTAATTCGACCAGGGGAATTACGTGACCTAAAAGTTAAAGATATCGACCTTAAACAAAATGTTATTCGCATTTGGTGTGAACAAAGTAAAGTTAAAAAATGTGACTTACTTCCTATTGCTCCATCTTTAAGGAAAATGATACTTAAAATGAATTTAGATAATTTTCATTCAGATGATTTTCTTTTTGGTTCGAACGAAAAACCTTCTAGTACTCAAATGGGAAAAAACTTTATGACAAAGCACTTTAAGAAAGTTAAAGATCATTTTGAATTTAGCAAAGATCATACACTATACGGGTTCAAACATACTGCATGTTGTAAATGGTATGAAGCTGAAAAAGACATTCGAAAAATTCAACTAATGTGTAGGCATAGCACTATAACATCTACAGAGAGGTACTTAAAATCAATGGGACTTTTAACCGATGATGATGCTGTTTCTGGAATTGGAGAGATTTAATGCCCCTTATTACAGATAAAAATCTTTATTCTCAACTTTTAGCTTATAATATTGATAATTAATTCAGTAAAAAGGTCTACTATAATTATTAAAAAATTATTTCATCAATTTTATAACCATCTTCGGTGCTAATAAGTTCAAAACTAAAACAGCCGCTATCAGTTTTACTTTCAACATAACAAGCTCTATCTAACTTTTCGTCAAATACAATTCTTAGATTTCCCCAGTTATACAAAAAATCTTTGTTTTGAATATCCATAATAGGTTTATAGTGAGTGGCATTCAATTTTATATTATTTATCAATCTTTCTGAGAAAAATAATTTCATCAATTCAGGAGATTTGTTTTCTTCATCTTCGTAACCATCATAAATGAAGGTTGAAAGGAATTTGCTCAAAAAGATTCTTCTTTCAAAAAAAGCTTCAGGATTATCAAAAACCACATTTTGCAAATCTTTTAAAATATTATAAACCAGTTTGTCATTTTTCTCTTGAAAGCGCCTTGCCCAAAATGAGTAAACATAAAAAACTCTTTCCGATGTGAAATCGCCTTGTTGATTTCTAAGTTCAGAATAATTAAGCCCATTCAATAAGTTTTTTACCCTATCTGTAGCAATGAATTCGCTTAAAATTTCGTTGCATGGAGAATCAGAAATAAGCTTATTTTCATCATCATTAGTGTAGAGACATTCTTCGAATTCAGAAAACAAAGATCTTTTTTCTTCATTTTCGTTAATTTCTTCGTAAGTAAAAATAAGACCTTGAACAATCGCAGCTAATCCTGATTTTTTATATGATTCGTTATTGGATAAAAATCTAAAAAACTTATTTCTGTCCTTTAAAGGAAATAACGATTTAATACTTTCTGTACTACGATCATCAATACTATGCCACATGAATTTAACTACATCTAAACTATTCTGCACCCATGCTTCTTTAAAATCATCATATATTCTTCCTCCATTTAAATTTGTTAATTGACGGTAGAAATCGAACTTATCGAAATCTAATTCTTTAAATATTGACTCTACAAGATTACTTCTTGTGGTTAAGGTAAAATTGATATACTCCCTCTTTACAAAATTACCAGAGGAGCTTTCAATATTAGAAATTCTATCTTTCAGTTTAAGATTTTCAATACTCAAACGACTTATTTCTTTGTCTTTTAATTTGTTTTCTTGAATCAATTTTTCTTCAAGCTCAAGGCAATTATCTTTTTTTCGAATTTGGTTACACGAGAAAAATAGAACTACAAAGAGTAATTTTGAAGTGGTTTTTAGCTGCATATACTATTTTTTATATTTTCATTCATGAAATTCTAAAACTGATTATCTTTCTTATAATACAGGTGCTTTAAATTTAGACGAAAGTGATATACTTTACTATCTCAGCAGGGAAAATGTTTTGTCACAGCACTGTTACAACGACGCAAAGGTGTTTTTAAATCTATGGCGCTACTTGCATAAAAAATCTATCTCGGTATTACCTCCAATTTAAAATTAAAAGAAAAAAAGGAGTGCACTGAGCACTCCTTAACGACTGCAATAAAAGACTAAACTTATTGCAATCCCCCAAGTTTTAATTAACTTATCTATTGTATCAAATCAGTATCTACAGTTATTTCTCCTTTACGAGATATTCCTACCCTATTAAAAGTACCTTTATACTGAATATGTAAAATTGTATTTTTTATATTTCCATCATATTCAACTTCCTTTTCTTTAATAATTTTATAGTCTTCCGACTTTACACCTTCTTTATTTAACAATTCTTTAAATTCGCTTATACTAATTCTCTTTTCAACTGATTGATTATTATTATCGTATAGCCATTTAACTGTATATCTTCCTATTTCAATTTTTGAATCTGAAATTGTATCAATATGAACTGTACTTTCTGCTTTATATTTTTCTGTAATTTCGTCCCAAGCATCGTATTTATATTTACTATCTCTTTTATCTCTTAATTTTGTTGGTAAATTTGATAAACGATAACCATGTCCTGCATTCAAAACTCTATACGGTGTTTGCGTTTTAATTGAATCTATATTTGTTAAGTAATCACTAGAAACTAAAATCGTAATATTAGATGGCTCGTTACATGAAAAAACGAACCCACATAACACAAAAAAACAATACTTATTTTTTGAAATAACTGATAATTTCATTTTAATAAAATTATTACTCCGTAAAATGTTTACCTCTTGATTTCCAATAATCGATTTGAGATTCTAAATAAGTACTAATACGAATATTTCCTTTTTTATTTATTGTAACACAATTAATTGTTCCCATGTATTTTAATTCCAAGTAATCACTTTTAGTACCACCAGTCCATTCAATTTGTTTTTCTTTAAAAATTTCATAATCTGTATGATTTATACCTTCATTTGACATTAATTCTTTAAACTCTTTAATATTTGTTGGATTGTTAATTAACTTACCTTCTTTATTAATCCAATTTTCAATTCTTCTGTGGACTACAATTTTTGATTTATCAATTGAATCAACATTAATAATACTACTTCCCCCGTAAACGTTTCTTATCTTATTCCATGTATCAGATGCTTTTCTTGGATCACCTTTCATCTTTCTTAAATTTTCAGGTAGATTACTAAATGATATTTGATTAACGCCATTATCAAATTGATAAGGATTGTAAACTTTAATAGTATCAATATTTTGCAAAAAAGCACTTGATACTAATAAAGGAATTCTTGTAGGTTTTGCACATGAAAACAAAAGAATACCGAATAATAAAAAGACTATATTTTTATTAATAATAGATTTCAATTTCATCATTATTATTTTCTGATTGAGTTAATTCATATATAGGAATTTCTACATCTTTTTTTAGTATAGGGTCATATTCTTTTTCCTCTAAAGTTCTACCTTCATTATTTATATATATATTCTTAGTCACTTTCGATAGCTTTACTGGCCCTCTTAAGTCAAAATAATTTGACGCAGGTAAAAACAAACTACTTACACCAACTGCTCCCGTTATATAATCTACAAATGTTTGAGCAATTTTATAAGACTTCCCAACTGGAATGAATAAAGAAATTGCACCTATACCTGTTCGTATGTTATCAAATTCAGCCATTTCTTCATTGACGACCGAATGCGGAAATGTAACATCCTTTTCTCTTGTAAACGCCCCTATATCTCTTATATAGGTCATAAAATCTTCTTCTAATGAAATATTTACATTTTGCTCGCAAACTAGCATTTCATTATGTATTACTTCATTAATACTTTGAGATTTAACATTTAATTTATGATCCTCTTTTAATTCATGTTCAAAATAGCGGTATGTCCCTAATAATCTATCCATAAAAGCTCCATCATTAGTATCTTTTCTTACTTCATCAATTATCCTTCTTTGATGCCAGCCTGTAATGGGTTCCCCATTACCATCTAAACCAATAGCAGTTATATCTTCAACTCTCTGAATTACTTCATTTACTTGAGGGTCTTGTGATTCATAATATCGCTTTAAATCAAATTTAGCAATAACAGTAAGAGCGTAGGAACAATCATTAACAAATTCATCTGTCACATAACAATAATAAAAGTATTGATGTTCTTTCATTGGTCTTAAAGGCTCATAAACCAATTTACTCCCACCAATAGGCATAGTCAGTTCATGTACTTCACCATTAACATCGGCTGTAGCCGTCATTTCAGATTTATCGATAAGCAAATCCAATAGTTTTTTTCTAATCATTATGCACCTGTTTTGAAGTTAAAATCATTTTGTAATAGATAGCCTATATAATCATGAAAAGAATCTCCTAAGCCTTTCATTAGATAATCATGGTCGCTTTCTGATTCTTTAGACGCTTTTATAATACGTTCGGTGACTTGAATTGTATGTGTACCATTTTTAAAACTATAGTGAATATCTTTTGGCACATACCCCTTAGAACTTGTTACAGTAGGTTGAATAATCTGATTATTTTTGGCTTTATCGTGTAAAATCTCAAAGGATTTTTGGTCGATTTTTTTAGGATATACTTCCTTACATTTTTGAACAAAGTCTTTTGTTTCCAAGTCTTGCGCAAATTTCACGAATTGATCTAAGGCTAAATCACTAGAAATTGAAATGTTTTCATCATCCGAATAAGCAGCTTCTTTGATCTTCTCAATATTTGTTTGTGTTTCTTTAATTTTCTTTGATGCAAAAATTTTATCAATTAAGTAGATACTAGGAAAAGGTATTTCCTCTAATGGCATTGTTACAATATTAGGCGGTTTATTTCCTGTTATAAGTGCATTTGGTTGTCCCGACGTAATTACTCCGCCATGTGAAGTCATACAGCCTGCATAAGCTATTGGCACACCATCGACTAAAACATTAGCATCCCCTTGTACAATAGTGCAAACCATTCCGCAACCAGTGCAAATACATTTATCACCCATTCGAGCAACGGGCTTATTGTTTAATAAAATTTTTGGAGACCCCGATATTATAGTTCCTCCAATATGCGGCACTGTTCCTGTAACCATCGGACAAACATGTGTGTCTCCTACTGTAGCAATTTGTTTCATTGTTTACTGTATTGATTAGTTCTTATACATTTTACGAGTGGAGCTTACGCAAGTTGTTTGGGGGTCTTAGTGGGGGGTAAAGCACAAAAAAACTAACAACTCCACTCTAAAAATGTATTATTACTACAAAAAATCATAATGATTAGTTCTAGACTAAAACGTTATGTAATGCATTATATTTCAATTGTTTAATATTATTTTTATTAAATTTAATTTTGATACAATATTGAAACAGCTATAAAACGATACATATATGTGAGCATTTTAAGAGTGGGGAATTACACATTTGCTTATAGAGGGCAAAAAGAAGTGTAATTGAACCTAAACAAACCCCACTCTAAAATGCATTTAAGTAACCAACTTAAATTTTATTGTATTTAGAGCATTCATTTTAAACACTCTAGTTAAAACTAAACCCAATATCGCTGCTCATATCTATATTTTTTGTCCATAAGCCAGTATTAATAATGCTACACCCTGTTTCTTTTATGACTTTTCCTATTTTTTGAAATCTTGGCTCTATATCAATAATTGTACATTCAAGCTTTTTAGCCGTATTATATATTTTCCTTATCCCCTTTATCTTACCAGAAGCAAAATGAATATCATAAACCTTAATGTCCTCTTTTTTATTTGGTTGATAGAACCTAACAAACCCCTTTAAATCGCAATCTCTTTCTAATAATTTGCTAATCAATTCCTCTACATTGACATTATTTTTAAATACTAAATGTAGATTACCGAAAAGAGATACTGCCATAATTTGAACCAAGGCTGAAGACTTAGGCACTACAATAGTTTCAAAATTTGAAATCGGATATTCATTTTCATTAAAAAAAAGACTTGCTTTTGACATACCATACCTATTTAAATAAATGAAGGTGGAACTCCAACTTACTTACCGAAGGTACGACCAAGCACCCAGAGCCATAAGAGAAGCCCACCCCATTAACGGCGTGGGCGTTCTGCTTATAATTCAGCTCAAATAAATTGGTCGTTTCTCGGTGAGAATTATATTGCATAACGCTACAATTGTTATATGTTAAATTCCTCTCTTATTTTCTTATAAAAAATCAATTTTGTAGTGAATCACCAAAATTAGAAAAATATAGCTGATTATCAAGGCTCTTATTTCTAAACTTGACTTTTAACAAATATTGACTTTACTTTTTCATTTAAAACCTTTGACAACACGAAATAGATATGAAAAGCTAAGTAAATAAGACTTAGCTGTAAGAGCCTTAAACATTTTTTTAGAAGGGCTTTATATTTTAGGGCAAAAAATAATAAACCAGTTTCGCCCTTCTAAAAATGCTTACAATCAAATAATAATTGACACTCTATTTTTCATCCATGAATTCGTTTTTTGTGCAAAAAAGTTTCATTTATACTATCAAAGTTGATGTAAGGTTAAGAATCTGTATATTTGGTATCATACAAACCCCAAACCAAAAACCTAAACAAATATACACAACTTTATAAATAATTACACAACTGTTGTGTAATTATTATTGGAATTTTTTTAGGTATTTTTATATAAATGAGAGATTTAAAAGAAATAGTTGAAATCTTAAAATCAAATAATGTTAAAGGATATAAAGTATCCAAAGACTTGGACGGTGCAATTACAGAATATGGAGTAAATAAAATTTTAAATGGAGAATCCAAAAAACCACGTAATGTTACTATTGGATTACTAAATTACTATATAGATCATTTCATTGAAACTAGTACAAGCAATACAAAATTACTTGATAATAAATCTGAATTCCCTCTTGAACTACCGAGACTCAAAATAGGTCAAATTTCCAAACAAGATATTGAAGCTTGTTTATATATAATACGCAATCATAGACATTTGTTAATGGAAAGAGAGGAATTTGTACGTGTTTTAGATACGGAAAGAGCTAAAGGGCAAAAGGAAGGACTAGAATTAGCTAAAGCATTATATGGAGGAAAAAAAGAAAAAAAAGGTGCTTCTTAAGGAATTAATTTTAACCTATTTAAAATTTTAGGATCAGTAACATTCAATTCAGTTATAATTGATTTATATATTTCATTTCTTGCTCGTAATACCCTATTGTATTCTAGGAGTTCATGCATTTTTAATTCTTCTTCCTTTACTAAAAATCGTTTATTATTAAGCTCATCATCATAAGCTTTTATTTCTTGTAGAAGCTCTCTCTTTTTTTGTTCTAACTTTAATAATTGTGAACACGTAACTTTCAATTTTAGCTCATTAGCCTTAATAGAAACATATTCTATCTTATCACTAACTCTTTTGTAATCTTGTTCTACTTCATAATATATTATTTTATTTAATAGACATGAAAGTTTTTTTATAAACTGAGCTAAAAACTTAAAATTCAATCTATTCATTTTTCTTTAAGATTATTCCGTTCTTATTTAACAAGGTAGTTAATTCGCTTTCAGATATTTCTTCGAGATGAGCTTCCCTCATTTCTTCTAAATCTTTTTCTAAATAGCCAAGTTTAGTTTGGATTTCGTTTTCAAAAAACTTTGCTTTAATTAGAACTTTTCTCAATAAAAGTATCAAAATCACACCCACAATTGCGAATGTAAAATTCAACAATGGGTTTAGATTTAATTCTCTTGTAAATATTTCAATTAGGTTAAGCAATATCATGAAAAGAGAAGGTAAACTAGAGATAAAATAAGCTCCACACCAAAAACCTACAATAAGTAAAAGCCAAGTAATTTGTATACCAAAGCCAACAACAAAATTATACAGATCATAGTGTCCCATAAAAGGAATACCTTTTTCTGTATTTAAAAAAAATAAATGTGAAATGGCTGGTATGAAACTAAGCCCCATAAGCCATGAACCAAAAACACGCATTTTAACATTCTTATGTTCAAGATTATCTAAAATGCGTGTTTTCATTGCTATCTAATTTGGTCTACGTTGTCTTAATCTATCCTTATCATAGTAAGGAGAAAACGTTTCTATACTTGATACGTTTTCATCTTTATCATTAATTTTAACATCTGCACTCTCAGGTGAACAACTAAAAGTTAAAACTGATAATAAAATTGCCAATACAAAAAAACTTAAATTTTTCATAATTATACTTATTAATGGTTTATTATTTCCATTAAAAGTACAATTGTATAGCTTTCTTTATATTATTCTTCCCTTTTAGTTTTCAACTAATTGGAGCTATAAATATACAAGTATTAGACACATCTAAAAATTTTTTATTCTTTTTAAATACAATACATTCAATCCACTATTATTGCCTTTTCAGTATATTGGAAATAGTAACCTTTTGTTGAAAAGCCTTATTTCTTCTTTTAATTATTCCTTTCTTTTCTATCCAAAATAGAACTTAAAGATGCTTTACTCTGCGTGTTCAAATCAATTGTTGAACCTCTTTTGGCTTTAATACCTTTTATATGATTCTCAATATTGATTTGCTCTTTTTCTGCAATTTTAATGATTGCTTTTTGTAAGGCATCAGTACGTTTGCTTAAGTCCTTATAGCTTTTATTTAATTCTTTATACTCTCCCTTTACTACACTTGTGTCTTGCTTGGCGCTTTTTAGCCGTTTTAAGAATAAAACGTTACCAGAATAGAATCCTATCACTAAAATGAGTAAGGCAGCTAGTATATGACGTATTAAAGGTATATTAAGTAGGTTTTTAATTTTAAGTAAGTATGACATAGTTTCCTCTTCTTTTTCCTTGTTTGTAAAGTCTTGCTAATTCATGTGTACGTTTCCCAAAATTCATTTGAAAGTGTGGTTTATCTGTAAATTTCCAATCTCCCCCCCATGTAAAGCCTAAAGATTTTCCAATAGCCGCTATTTTCTGCCAGTTTGGGTTTTCCCAAATAGCCTTTCCATTTCTGATCTCTACCACGTCAATTGCTAAACCGTAATTATGAAAACTTTGTCCGGCTTTTGCCCTGGTAACTATACGACCAGGAACAGATCTTCCTTTTGCATATAATTGGGATTGTTCTTCCCATGTACGCAAGCTCGAATAAATCCGTAATCTAATGCCTAACTCTTTTTCTACCTTAATAATAAAGGATTTAGCCTTATCCCTGATAGCAGGGTGTAACTTAGCAATATGACGATCAGTAAGAACATCCCAAGTCTTTTCTTTTATGAAATTCATAGTATTTACGGTGATTTTTTTTAAGTTCTTTTTATTAGAAAACAACATAACCGCAATAACAATAATTGCGGTTATAATGATGAATTTCCCCAGTTTATTAGGTGTAAAAGTGTGTTGCATTAGTTGACTATATTTGACCAATTTTGAAATTTCTTTGCGCTTAATTCTTTACGCATTCTATCTACTAAAGATTCATTGAATTTCAATTTATAAGCATCAGACACCAATTGCAATTTACCTCTAGTTTGGTGTGCTAAAATTTCAATTTGACTATCTGTTGTACCATCAAAATTTATCATCCAGTTAAAACTTGAAGGATTAACGGCTGACCTATATTTAAGAGCCAATTGGTTTATTAAGTCCCCGTCATTTTTATCAAACTGTCGTTGTCTCCATTTTAGGATTGTTTTACGAATCTTTTTTTTAAAGATGAAATACACAATAATTAGTAACAAAGCTATTTGCACTTTCCTGTTAGAAAGTATATTCTTTGTTCCATTTAATAAACTGGCTAATAATACAGGGTTCATAATTTGGGGTATTTATGGTTAGTTTTTTTAATCCCCGAAACGCTCGAAAGCTTTCTTAGCGATTACTAAATAATCAGTCCACAAAAGTTCTTTTCCTTCTTCGGGGACTACTTCTTTGACAAATTCAACAACCTCTGGATTCTCGACGATAACGTCTACAGAATTGATAAAATCTTCATGACTTAAAGCATCATTCAAATCTTGAAATGCTTGTAATTTTTCTGCTAATTGTTCTTTATTCTCTGCCTTTACGGTTAGGTTAATTTTAAATGCTTCCATGTGCTGAATACTTTTTGAGGTTAATTTTTTAATTTTCTTGCTCGATTGATTCATCTGAAACATCGAGTATTGAGGTATCAAAATCATTTTCTATACTTTCTGAATGTTCTATGATTTCTGTTTGTGGTTCTTGATCTTCAATTTCAAATGAAACGGGTGTACGCTCTTTTCTAGGCTTTTTAGTTTCACCTAAAGAAGATTCAACGATTGATACTTTAGAAGGTTTAAGCCAATCTTTTACAAGCCCTCCCAGTACACTAGGGACGTGTTTAGCATATCCCTTTATGGTATCTTTCATTTCTCGTTGTTTTTCTTCAAAAATGCTTTCTTGTTGGGTTAGTGATTCTTCACGTTCACGAATACGGCTTTCCCTTTCTTCTAGCATCATTTCTTTGAATTTCAATGTTTGCTCAGCTAGTCTATTGTGTAACTCCTGTTGTGATCGCTGTTGAATAAGTTCATTTTCCTTTCGTAAACCCTCTAATTGCATTTCGAATTCTTGACGAAAACCATCGTTAGGCATTTCAATAGTTGGTGTTTCAACATTTGGAGGTTGCAAATTGATGTTTACATTGCCCGTTTTATCTAATTTATGAGGTACACCATTAATTTTAATGGTTTCGTCTTCTTCGGGTTCAATCCATTCAATAGTTTCATTGATACGAATAAAAATAGGGGTGTTTTGACGACTCGATTGTTCGTTTGTGCCAAACTTTACTTGTATTTCTGCATCTACATTGTCACCAATTATTTTATCTAAGAGATCAGCAAAACTACGTCCATCTTGGGCATCTTCTGACGAAGTAATAGTTACCCCTGTTTCGTCTTTTATTGACCAGTATTTATAACGGGCTACTTTCTTTTTGGCAAGCTCTTGATCTACATAATTTTTTACTTTCTTCATTAGTAAAGTATTCTTAGGTATTGTACATAAAAATTAGGATTACCCTCGCTTTTAAAATTCACATTGCCAATAGCCTTAATAATAGAATTATTACTACCGTTCAATGTGTTATCTTGATGAAGATGTAGTAGGGTAGTTGGTGTGGTAATTTCTATTTTGAAATTCGGGTCTTTGCAATTAAAAAAATGGATAAAAACGATTTCATTCGGTGCTACTTCAATATTGCTAGGGCGGTAAACAAGCTCATCCTTTTTGTATTTAGAAACTTCCTCTCTTGTCATTTCATCCGTAGCAACTAAATGTGCTAAAAGGGTATCATTACTTTTCATAGCTTATCTTTAAAATGAAATTGATTGGTCTTTTACTTGCTTCTAAGTTTTCTATGCTTCCACTTATAATTGAACCCTGTTTTAAATCTACTTCAAAGGGAGTTATACGATCTTTTGGGGAAGCTTTATGTCCTACGGTCAATCGCTGTTCAAAGCTGTTCAACTGCAAATCATTTTCATTATCAAAGCTTACTGAAACCCTTGAAAAATTGCTTTGCATTAGCCCTAATCCTTTTACCCCTTTTTCTGTAATTCGGTATTGAAATTGTACTTGCTCACCTCCTTTTAATTCCCCCGAATACAACGATATAAACTTTTCTTTAGCCATTACTTAATTCCAAATAGATTTTTAGAGTTCTTGGGAATGCACCAAATTGAGGGTGCGATCGATCTTGAAAATCAATTTCTATCTTTCGCCCTTCCGCTCTCTCTTTTAAAGGGAAAAATCTATCTTTTGGAGCTACAGTAGTTGAACTTTGGAAAAACTCAATTTCACAATTCTTTGGAAATACTTCAACACCATCAATAGAAAAAGAAGCAAAAGTATGCCCTCCACCTTGCGTAATTAATACTGCAATTCCCGTGAGCATCTTATAATTACGGTCAAGTTCTTCTGAAATACGGACTAAAGCATTTAATTCTGTTATTTCCTTTTCTATTAATTGAATCTTTTTCTTATTCATCGATAATTATTCTTTAAGATTTAGGAATTTCATATACAGTCTCATCTGGTTGCTCTCCTGTTTGACCTTCTGAAATAGTTTGTACTCCTTGGGTTTTGATCGATACATTTAAAGACGTTGCTGCACCATGCAGAAAAACTGTAAAGGCTTTTATACCTATTTCAGTTGTACGTGTAATGACAGGTAAAACCTGCTTTTCTTCTTTGGGAAGAGCGACTATACAATGTACCAAATCCTTTGCTTTAGATAAATTAGGAACTGTATTTACTTTTTGTTGTAAAGTTGTAATAGTATTTGTTAAACTTTGTACCTGTAAACTCTGTTTACCTACTTCACTTTGTAATTGAGCGACTTGATTTGTTTTATCTTGTAAAGTTTCTAATCGGCTTTCTTTCTCTTGATCCTTTAAGCGTATTTGTTGCTCTAAAGATTCTACTTGCGCAATTAGACTATCTTCTTTTTCTTTTAATTCTTGGTCACGCTTTTGTAATTCGGTGATTAATTCGGCTTTTAATAAACCACTATAGTCTTCCATGATTATGTTATTTAAGAATGAAACAAAGAATTGCAGCCTTAAAGACTGCAATTCATTAATGAATTAGGAATGATTAGTTACCATAAACAGAAGTACCTTCTAAGAATACTTTTAAGTACCCTCCAACTTCTTTAGGTAAATTCACATTGAATTCAATTGGGGTTTGGGGTGAAATCATTTTAGGATTATTCAGCACGTATAATCCAAATGGTTTACCCGTATTATATCCATAAAATCCATCAAAAAATCTGCGAATAGGTTGCTTTTCAAACACTTTTTGTCCGTCTAATTCTAATTCCCATTCACCATTTAATAAATCCGCAGGGAAAGGATCAGTAAAGCTTCCTTTGTCTGAATCTTTATCATACAACAGTCTGATTCCAGAAAGCGTTAAATAGCGGTCTTTATTCAACTTTCCGTTATCAATGTTAGTAATCCCTAACTGTTCAGGAATACTTAACTTAATAAGTTCTGAACGAGTACCACGTAATTCTGCCGTGGCATAATAAGGTGCATCGGAAATTTGTGCTTTTCCTTTTCTTAAAGAACCTTGAATATGGCTTGGCAATTTGTGTAAACGATCTAAGAAATGTCTACGAAAACGAGATGCGCCCATTTCTTTTCGAATAGCTCGACGAACTGTGCGGCGGCGGCGTGAACGTCCTCGTCGGCGACCTCTTCCTATTTCTCCTAAACCTTGTAAATCATCATCGTCATCATCAAAATCATCAAGGTCATCAAAATCATCATCCATCATATCATCGTCGATTTCTCCGACACCTTCTAATACAATTTCATCGTCGTGAAAATCGTCCATATCGTCCATAAATTCATTCATAATATTTGAGTTTTTAAAAATTAATAATCGTGTTTTTAAATCATTTTAGCGGCTCTCTTAAGCAGTGTACTATACTTACTTCTTGGGTGCTGCTTTTGTAATTGTTTGGCTTTTTTATGCATAAGCTTTAAACGGTTAGCATTATTGTTTTTGCTATTTCTTGCACTTCCTATCGCTCTTGTTGCAGTAGGTTTTCGTGTAGTGGTTCGTTTTCTTGGTGCTGGCAAAGCTATGGTTGAACGTTTGCGATTTCTGGCTCGTGTCCTAGCTGCTTTGACTCCTGCTAAAGAGCGTTTCTTTTTGTCTTTACTCTTTTTCCAGAAAATAACACCGACAATGGCTAAAGCCCCAACGATACCAACTGCATAAACTCGCTTTTTGTGCTTTTTAAAAAAGGCTATAATTTTATCTTTAATTCCCATTGGTTGCATATCTAATGAGGTGTTTGGTGTAAATGATGTATTAGTAGTTGGTGGCATTATACTTGATCTACTACGAGGTGTTGACCTTCTTCTAATACTTGTACTAGGTCTTGTTACTAATCTGTTTTGTACTGGTGATGAAGCACCTCTTCTTCGTCTTTGTTGCCTAATAAGTGCGCGTTGTTGCATTAAACGTTTTCTGCGATTATTAAGACGGCGTAATTTTCTTAAATTTTTACTATTACGAACTTTCCCTCTTACTCTTTTAACTAATCGACTACCTTTTTTGAATAGCTTAGATGTTTTGATTTTAGCTAAAATCTTTTTGATAAACACAATAAAAGGGCTTGCTGCTGCTGTTGACCCTCCTGCTGCTGTTGCTGCTGCTCCAACACCCGAAAGCCTAATACCTGTCTTACGTCTAGCACGTCCCTTGACTACTGCACGTCTAAAATGACTAACTCGTCCACCTCTTTTTCGATAAAAACGCTCTGCTCTTTGTCTAGCTCTTACTAATTTTCGCCATATATGAAGCTGCATTCCTCTCTGTATAGCTTGTTTTTGAGATAAATAACCATAAAGCAATTTTGTAGAAATGTTGAATAGGTTTAGGCGCAATACTCCACGAATAGCCGCACGAAGAATCACACTAGCAGGGTTAATACGCTTAATTACCTTAATAGCTTTTTTTGCTACCTTTCTAATTCCTCTCTTTGCTTTTCTTCCAAAGCGTCTTAATTTTCGAGAAATACGCTTTAAAAAGCCTATTCTCCCATTTAGCCTACCGATATTACCCAAACCTTGTAATTCGGGATCAGGGTCATTTAATAGCTCATCAAATTGTGAATTTTGCATATCGACCCTAGCTAAGTAAATAGGTTCATCATCATCATCAATAACTCCTTGAAGTCCTTGCGCATTTAACACCTTAGTACCATGCGCTAATGCTAAATAAAAGTTACGGTGAGCTGTTCCCGATTTAATAGCTGACTGAATAGCTGCTTTACGGTCGTCTAAATCTCCCCAATGTTGCATTACCATTTTGACGATAGATAGCTCTTTATTCACATCAACTAAATGACTTAATGCAGTAGGTGTTACTTTTTCATTTTCAAAAGTTAATCTAAGTTTATTTAGTTCTTCGAATACTCCTTGATCTAGTAAGTTTAAAACATCATTCGCACCATTGAGTACAATTTCTGCATCTTCTTCATTTTCGACCTCTACAACTCCTGACAAAAAAGAATCTTCAAACATTAGAAAATCTTCGTTTTCATTGTCTTCCTCGTCTTCGTCTTCTTCAAATCCTGACAAATCCAAAGGTTCGTTAAGCTCATCTTCTAAATCTTGGATGCTTTCTTCATCAATAGTAGCTATTAATGTTTCTTCATCTACACCCGATAATTCATGTAATTCCATTGGTACTGTTTTTAAATCAATAATTGGTTTAGCCTCATAATTAAAATGAGGAATTTCAGGAACAACGTCCATTATATATGAGCCGCCTAGATCATCAAAAGCAACGGGGTAGATGTGCTGAAATTTCCCTTTTTGCTGATAAGCAGTAACTCTGTATTCGTGTCTTATATTTAGGTTTAAGAGAATAGCGGAAATAAGAATTGTATAATCATCACAATCAATTCCATAATTAGGATCAGTAAGCCCTTTTCTTCCATCAACTAAGCCCCTAGCAGGGGTTCTAAGTTCTTCTATGCCATTTTGATCTAACTTATATCGTGTATTCTCTCTTAAGTAATTCCAAATATTTTGAGCTGTAATAGCAACGCTATCACCCTGTAGTGCTTGTGCAAGGGCTGTAACTTGTGGCACATCACGTCGGGCAATGCGTTGCATATTTTTTAAAGTATCGTCAAGACTTGCGTTCTTGATAAGTGTTTTTCTAAGACCATCATAACCCGAAAAAAGAGCTACTCCGTTTAAATTTGTCTTTTTCTTCATTAAGGTAAAAGCTCGTTTGATTATGTTTTCTATGTATTTAGATACTTGAAGTACCAAATTGATATTAGGGTATACCTTATTTTGATAGTTCCTTTTTACAAGAAACTCGTTTTTAATACCCTGTTCATTGAGTTTATAGTGTACATAGACTTCGAGAGTCCGTGCAAAGACTTCGTTACGGCGGTTCAAGTAATCATTATTGGTACTAGTCAAATACTGACTGAAAGCGGTCGCATTACCTTTTTTGTCGAAATACAAGACATTGAAAAAATCTTCGAATTGCTTTTCGAAATAGTTCCCATTCTTAGCTATACTTTCATCATATCCTTTACGAGTAGCACGACCACCTGAGACATAGGATTGTTTTTTATCTCCTGTATGAAAGGAGATTAAGTTATCAATAGCATGAGCAAATTCATGAGCTAAAGAACCAATCCCCTTAGTTTTGGTAAGGTTAATTACCGACCGCTCTAAGGGCTCGTAATGCGCTTTAGCCCCTCCGCTTCCTCTTGCTCCCAGAGCTATAGAAAGCTTTTTATTTAAGCCTATTTGCTCATCTTTCAGGTTAAATAACAATGCCAAATGATGCAAAGAAAGGGCTGTAGAATACAAAAAGTTAGCTCTATCTTTTTGATTCATCCAATTACCGAATTCAATACTTCGTAAGTTGAAATGCTCTAAAGCCAAATTGCTAGAAAAGAGCCAATCATCTGATATTGTGTCATTGAAGAGTTTCTTAAAATCCAAACTGATAGGGTGGCGCTTCCAGTAGCGATCGATACCACCACCTTGCACAATATCTCCTGCATCTTCGATTTTCCCAACGGTTTCAAAATCATTGTATGTATGATTTAAGTATTCCATTAGTTTCGAGAAAATTTATTAAGACTTCTTAAGTTGTTATCAAGCTTCTTGTTTATTCTTTTAATTTCTTCTTTTAGCTCTACAATATCAGTTTCAATGCCTTTATCTATGTGGGTTTGAATTCCGACAATCAATTGTCTTAAATGGTTGGTATATTCGGTCAATTCTTTAATGAATTGTTTTACTTCCATATGCATTGAGCGAAGAAAATATCCAATAACACTAAAAACTATGGTAAAAGACACTGATAAAATAAGTATAGGTAGGTTTTGCATCATTATACGTTTATTGTTTGATTTATAGATATATCAATCAAGCCTACTGAAACAAACCCCTTTAGTTGTATAGGCAGACCATATTTACCTGTTGTTAAAAAACTGGTTAATACATTAGTAACTCCCCCTAGCTTTTTGATTTCAGATATTAGGATTGGGGCGTTTATCTGATAAGCTAAAGGGAGTTTATTGTTTTGATTAGGGTTCAAAACAATGGATTCAGATAATGGGGCTATTTGTTGGGCTAAAAGTTGACCATTCGTAGTGTATATATCAACTTTAATTTGATTGATATTAAAAGCGGAAGGAGAAAAATTACCAATAGTAAGTACAATCTTACTTTTGATCTGAGAAGATAAATTAAGTAACTTAAATTTAGATACACCTATTTTCAAGCGTTTGGCGTGACGATATTTTTTAAACATCGTCATGCCTGCTTTACTTGTGAAAATAACAACAACTAAAATTATAAGACCTATTAACTTCTTCATAACAGGTCAAATATGCAGCTATGTTAAATTATGATTTACAGTATATGATACTAGAAAACATTAAAAAACATAAGTTGCTACTACAAGCCAATAAATAACAAAGAAGGACATATATAACTATCCTTCCTTTAGATAAAAACTCTAAAGACAATTAAACTATCTAGTATAGGATTACACTATCAATCATTAAATACTACTATGTAATAGGCTTTTATTAGGCATATTTTGTCTGTTATAAGCTTGTTTTTGTTTGTATGTAGTCCTAAATAGATAAAAACAGGCAATCGAGACAAAAAACAAAAGTTTAAAAGTTGTTTTTTTTACTACCACGTTACCACATAACCACAAAAAAAAGAAACTCTACCACAGCAACTACATTAATATGATTAGCCCCCCTTATGCTTATTATATATATAATACTTATTATAAGGTATATATTATATATAGTATTATGATTGTGGTTGCGTGGTAGTGTGGTTGCTAATTTTTAGAAAAAACACAACTAAACACATAAATTACTAAAAAACAACACTTTAACTAAATAAGGTGCTTTTTCGCTAAAAAAAGGTAAAATGTGGTTCAAATAGGAGTGTGGTTAGAATAGGAACTAAAAAAAGCCGATATCTTAAAATATCGGCTTAAAAAATTATTTTTAAATCTAATCTTCGAGGGGAATTTCTGGATTTTTCATTTTGTGTTCTTTTTCTTGACTTTTCCTAGCTTCTTCTTCCTGTTGTTCTTTTAATGCTTTTTGCTCTCTTCTTATTTCATTTTGTAGCGACATTTCTTTTTCACTTGTAATCATCCGTACAGGATAAACTTTTCGTGATCCTTTGTTTGGAAAACGTTTAGAAATAGGAGTGCCAAAATTACATTTTTCGATTGCCTGAGATAGACGCTTCATTGACATTCTTAAACCAGACTGCGCATTAATCATTGAAAGCATTTCCGACGGCATCATAAATTGAGCTTTGGGGTCGGCAGCTTCGCAAGGCTCAAATAATTTTTGCAACCACTCCTCCTCTGGACTGCTCAAATGAAATATATCATTTAATTTATTTAGCTGCTCTAATTCGGCACTTGAAAACCAATGATTAAAACCAGTGTTTACAAAATGTAAAGCTTGAGACCAAACTAAATTCATATCTATTGTATGTTTATAATCAATTTCATCAACCGAAAACACTATATAACGCCTGTTTTGTTTATCTGTTAAAAAGTCTCTACTATTAACAGAACCGATAAAAGAAGCTATACGAATACGTATTTTTGCCAACCGATGAAAAACTTTTCTACTGGTTACATTATCTAATGTCATTAATGCTTTCATAGAAGTATGATCTTTTTTAATAATACTATCTAACTGGTCATCGATGTTAACAAACCATTTTTCAGCTAAGTAGTTTGCTGTATTTTTATCTGTCAAGGAAGGGTTTATATGTCCCGTCACTATAAAGTCTTTCATCTCACTTGGACATAACTTATTTAACCATGTCGTTTTTCCTTTTCCCTGACCACCTGATAAAATAAGACAAGTATGATTCGCTCCTTTGCCTAACGCACAATAAGCACTAGCTATTAACCATTTTTTTAAATAGGTATACCAAAAATCCTTTAAATTAAGATCATCTATTTGAGTATCTGATATTACGATAGTCTCTGAAAGCTGTTTAATATAGTCTATTCCATCCCAAGTTTGTAACTGATCGAAATACTCCTTTATAGGATTACGTGACTTTGTGTACTCAGAATTTAAGATATTTAGTAATGTTTTCTGTGGACATTTGATCCCTTTCTCTTGAAGGTCAATCCAAATAGTATTTAATTTACGTTCATCAAATTCCTTAAATTTTTTTTGTGCTAATTTTCCCCTTTTATCTCTATATTCTAATGACAATGTTATGACATTAAAGCGTAGATCATAATATTCGTTTATGTAGTCAAAGATTTTAGATATTGTAGATTTGTTTTTCTTCTTTTGTGATTCTGAGTTTTTAGATTCCGTTTCATCTACAATATTATATTCTGGCTTTATTTCTTCAAATTTCAATGCCATTGTTAAGTATATGTTTTTTTTGCCTTAACTCATTTAAAAGATCCTCTCTCTTTTCTCTTTTAGTTAATAGACGATGTTTATTTTTATCATTTAGGTTTTTAATAAGATTATTTATATCCTCATTAATACCTCTCTGTAAAATGCTTAAAATAGAGTTCCTTTCACCACTTTCTAAATTGTCTAATTTTTCATTAAGCAAATAAGGAAGACGCATTCTCTTTTCCTTCCCTAATTCGGTAGCTTCCCTTATTAAAGTTTTTTTACCAAAATTCATTAAATAAGGAAAATCAATAATACCGTGAGAAATGCAGATTGCTTCAAGTGATATTATTTTATCTTCAAGTCTTTTTGTCTGTTTTCTTTTTTCAACTTGATATTGAAAAAAATCTAATTCAAGGGTCTGTGTATGCTCCTGAGTATATTGATAGTATTCTATCAATGCTCTAAGGATTTTATTTTGCTTATCAAAAAAAGTGTCTTTTAGATTTGGCTTATTAGTTGCCAAATAAGCCAAATCTTTCTGCATCTGTTTTATAGCCTTTTCAAATTGGGCTACTATTTTTTCATCATCAGACACGAACTAAACTTACTTTCTCAGGTTCTCCGAAATGTTGCACGATTTTTTCAACTTGATTAGGTTTATACAATCTACCCTCATAATTACCTATATTATCTTTAATTGGTTTAAGCCAAGTGCGTAAAGTTTTGTAAGAAATATTATAAGCTGCTGCAATTGTCTTCTTGCTACATGCTCTGTATAAAACTGCATTATCTGTTTCTCTCATCATAATGTCTATTTTACAAATTGAAACTCTTCGATTAATGCATGATCTGAGCCTTTAAGCTTTTCTAATTTTTTAGTATTGAATTTTGGCACTTTATAATTTAGTAATGCACCAAGATTATCCCCTAAACCAAAAAAGCTTGCTATAATAGCTAGTTTATCCGCTGGGATTTCTCCTTTATCAACTTTCGTTAAGTATAACCATCTTTCAAAAGTTCTTTTACTTACGTCTAAAGCTATTGGAAGTTTTTCTTTAGCTATTCGATACTCACTATAAGGTAGTTGCTTTAAACGCTCTAGTATCTTATATTTTTTATTTTTTAAATCTGTCTTTTTTCTCATTACAGTTGGGTGTTGTCTAATTATTGATTACAATTTATTATTTGATAGATATTAATAGACATTTAATCTATAATATCTTTATATAATTCTATTATTATACGTAATGTCTATTTACAATTAATCGAAAAAAAGAAGTGACAATAGTATTAATATCAAATAAACGAAACTAACGTTAAAATAGTACCTATTTACGCCATATATGTATCAAAATAGCGTCATAAATGCATCACAAAGCTAAAAGAAAGACTGAATAATCAAAATTTTTATAGATATTTTTCTAAGCAAACAGTTATGTTGTTTCAGTAAATATATTTGTAGGAAATAGATTACTTTATTATAGAACTTCAACTTTTTAAACTAATAGACTTATTATTAGCCTTTTTGTATTTCTATAAAAGCAGAATAAACGTTAAAGTATAACCTCTTACTATAAAACTACTTTTTGTTATTTTTTTCAAACGTTATTTAAAACAGATAACGAGACAATTAAAAAGTTTATTTTACAGCATCAAAAAAAACCAAAAACCTTTAAAAACAACACTTTACAAAGGTGTCACTTGGTGTCAGTAATTTTAAAAAAAACTACTCTAAAATGGATATTGAAAAAAAGTGTTGATTTTCTTGCACAAAGGAAGGTTTTTATTATTTTTGCGGCGTTGTTAACGACAAAATAGGGTATAAGAAAATGGAAAACGTTGCAGGTTCGAATCCTGCTACCCCGACAAAATCCAATCACTAACAAAGTGGTTGGATTTTTTATTTTATAAAATTGAAAGTTTACTTTCTAATTGAACTAAAATAAAAAAAGACACAAAAGCGATAGCTTTTGATTGGATATACTTGAGTAACAAAACTCAATTCAGGATCAGCTAATGCTAATCCTGCGACCCCGACCAAGAAAATTCAATCACACTAGTGGTTGGATTTTTTTATTTTATGAAATTTTCTGTGTTTATAACAAACTAAAAAGAGGATCAAGCGGAAAACTTGTGGGATATTGTGTTCACTCTGTATGTCACTCCACGAATTTTGAAAAAATTGTAGTGGAGTCTCCTTCACTAGGAATTGTAAATCATTATTTTAAATTGAAAATATCATATTTAGCTGAGGAGATTTCCACCTCCGCGGAAATGACGGTAACAGTGTTTGCCCACAACTTTAGGGTTGATCCTAAAAAGAATAAAATTTAGTCTTCCTCGTACTGATTAAGTTTATACAATTCTACTTTTAAACAGTTCTATTTTTTGGGGAGCTTACATAGTAGCTTCTTTATGATTATTTTTATTACAAGAAATAAAGCAGAGCGTTATAACAATAATTATGAACGATTTACAATTTCCCTTTATAATATTTATTTGTGTTATCACAATACCTTGATATACCTTTATTTTAAAGAGGATTTATTAATAAGTTCTAAATACAATAATGAAAGGTTTATGTCATTAAAATCTACAGAACCAAAATCATTTCGATCAAAAACTTTTTCTGTTTTATTTCCATTGGTTTTATCTCTAAAGACATAACCTATTTTATGTAAGAAAAACCTATTCTCTATCTTATTTTGTTTAAAGGTTATATATTCATTTATGAAGTATTTATTAGAGCAATTCTGTTGTTCTACAGTGAAGTAAAGATTTTTACATACTACTTTTTCAAACCCTTCCGAAAAACAATTTTTATTCTCATCAGCTAGTCGAATAATGTTATTATTTTCAAACAAAGTTTTGCCTTCGTTATCAATAATAGAAATGTTTTTTTCATCTATTCGTAATTTCAAACTATCGTTAAAATCAATAAGTTCTGTGTATATTTTATCAGTTTTTTCAACATCAACATTTTTTAATAATGTATCATTAGTATTAGAAATAATTTTATTTTCAGTCTTGTAATTTTTACAGTTTACAACTGAAATTGTCATACAGGCTATTAAAATAATTTTCAAAAAATCAATCATGATTGCCATTTTATAAATTTTTGCACTCGTCTAATTTAAATGTATTTGAAGCTGTTTCAAAGTGTTCTCTTCTTTCTGAATAACTTTCAGTATAAAGGTTTATTACAGCCGTAATGGCATTTACATGAGAATCTTCACTTCCGTTATCAGCAAGATTATTTAAACCGTTTAAAGTCCAGTACCCCATAGCTGAAAGTAAAGCACCTTTAGAACTTAGTATATCGTCAGGGCTTTCAATGATGTCAATATTTGAATTTTGATATTTTTCTAAAATTTCATCATTTACGGATTCATAATTGCTCCTACCTGTAAGTTGTATGTATCCTTTCCCTCTGTAGTTCCACCCATCTCCACTTTCAATATTTCCATTACCTAATCTATTTGCATAAGCTCTATTTCCTATAGCTTCTTGGTCGGCAGGATGATCGTCCGATCTTCCATATAGTTCAGCCTCATCAGGATTATTCCTGAAATAACTAAAAGTATCTTTAAGTGACTGAACAGTATAATTCAAGTTTTCGGAAAATGTATTAATATTATTTCCTACCTCTTCTCGTATTTGAGCAAAGAAATGGGATTTTCTTTGACAGGTATCAATTGAAAATTTTTCAAATGCATCATTAAAATTATCTCTTAGTTCATTAATTCTTTGATCAGATGCATTGGTAAAAATTTCTTTAAGTTCTGATGAAGTAATATCATTAGTACAGCAGTCTTTCTTTTTTAACTCAAACCACTGGTCTTTAGCATCAAGCCAGCGATTAGTGACATTTTCACCATTTATTTGTCCAGCTTCACTGTTACCATCATAATTAATATGCATTTCGGTTTGTCCTTCAGGGGAATGAGCATCTATCAATAAGCAAAGTTGTGTTTTTTTATCAGTAGCTTCCTCTAGAGCATCTTGCCAAGCTTTTTTCTTAGTGGTATCACTATGATCAATAGCAATTTTAAAGATTGCCATATCTTGAAAATCATCTTTATTTGTGAATTCAGTTTGAGACATCCCACCCACTGTGGTCGTTACTAAGGTGCTATAGTTTCCTTGATCGTTCTTTAGCATTAAAGCTTTGTAGGGTTCTTCTAAACATTTGTCTTTTCCTTGTTCTACATTAATACTAACACTGTACCCACGAAAATCTTCGGTTTCTACTATTACATAAAGTGTTTCACCTAGTTTCCCTCCTTTACTTTTAGTAAATGTTATTTTTTTCTTTGTTTCCGTAGTTGATACTTGTGTGGGAAGGGTAATTTGTTGTCCTACACTAATCAAGTGTTTATTGGCATTAGTTATTGTAGCATCGCTTTCTACTATGGCAGCTACAGTTGTTCCTTTCTTAGATGCTATTTTCGATAAGGTATCTCCAGATACTACGGTATATATTTCTGCTTCAGTTTCAGTGGTACTAGTTACTTCTTTTTCTTCAATTTTAGCTGTAGCAAAATAGGCTTTTTTAATCCTAGGTCTTACAATCGATAATGATTGAGTGAGAAGACTAAGTCCTGGAAATGTTTTAAAAATGATATTAGGCATATGATTAACTAATTTGACGAATTACTTCTAGTTTTACTTTTTGCGTATCGGAAGTGATTTTTAAATCTTCTAAAATGTCATTAGGTAATAGTTGCCCTTCGTATTTAAAATCGTTTTTTGAATCCGATAAATCCAAATCGATAACGTGACCTATAGCATTTTGGGTTTCTATGACGTAATAAACCTCTAGGCCATCTTTTAGTGTATTATTAGGAATGCGCTCTCCTTTTAAATTAGTAAAATAACCATCAACAAGTATAGGGTCTTCTTCGATCACCGTATTAGCCGTTTCAGCCATAGGCTCTTGCGCCCAATTTTCTTTATAAACAGCCGTAGACCAATTGGCCTCTACACGACCAAAAGTGATAAACAAATGCTGCATCGTTTGCTGTTTACTTTGGTTGTGGTATTCTGTTTCTAATTCTATCAAAAAACACTCGGTACACTTGATGATACGTGTTCTTTCAGTACCCAGGATATTAGGGATGATATGGATTTCAAGATCTTTTTTTAGATGATTGTGATATGCCCAGGCTTCTAGTTCGTCGTTTCGTACCATGATGGTAGATACATGCAAGCCTTTTTGACGAATCTTGTTTGAAGGCATGCCATTACTGTTAGTACCTTGGCTAAAACCCCAAGAAAACTTCTCTAATGGGTATATATCCCCATCCAAATGCATTTCTATTTTAACACTCATAAGCCGTATATATTCTAACGTTCAATGTACGTCTTTATATGTTTCGTGTTTGTTGCATTTATCTGAAGCCTAGTTTTTTAGACCTATTCACCAAAATATTCGATGAAAGCGATCAGTGTATGAAAGATTTCTGTATTAATGAGATATTGATATATCAGCATGACGTAATTTCAATGCAATTACCCTAATTAGAACTCGTTACATTTTAAATCATCAATTACTTTTCTTAAATTCAAAGAATAACTCAATATAGCTGACTTTCAAGTCAGATGTAAACCTGACTCTTTGAAAATTAAGATTCTTCTTTTTTTTATCTTTTTACTAAACCTTGAAATAACAGCTCAAGAGCTTCCCCCCTTTCATAATTTTCACCCTAAAGACTATCACGGAGAAAATCAAAACTGGGATATCACACAATCTTCAGATAAAATTATGTATACCGCCAATAATAAAGGCTTATTAGCCTTTAATGGTGCTAGTTGGAAGTTACACCCTTCTCCCAATGAAACCATAATGCGATCGGTAACCGCAGTGGATGATCGTATTTATACAGGCTGCTTTATGGAGTTCGGATATTGGGAAAGAAACATTCTAGGAATACTTAACTACACTTCTTTATCTAATGAACTCAATATAAAACTACTAGAAGATGAAGAGTTTTGGAATATTATAAGTATTGACGAATATGTTGTGTTTCAATCATTGAAACGCATTTATATCTACAACACTAAAGAACATAGTGCTACTTATATTGATTCGAAAAGCACTATTAATAAAATATTTAAAATTGAAAACTCAATTTATTTTCAAAGACTTGCAGAAGGACTTTTCATTATAGAATCGGGTAAAGATAGATTAGTATCCAATGATGATGTGATTATGAATAATGAAATCATACAATTATTCGGAACAAAAAATGAATTACAAATTCTCACTAAACACAAAGGCCTTTTCAAACTTGAAAATAAAATATTAAAAGTCAATGAGCATTTTCCTAATACATTTCTAACTCAATTTAGCTTATATGATGCGATACAATTGAAAGATGAAAGTTACATGTTGGGGTCAATATCTAATGGCCTAATCCATTTAGACCAAAAAGGAAAAATAGTTTGGCAGATCAATCAAAACACGAGGTTACTTAACAACACTGTGCTTTCTCTATTCGAAGATATTGACAATAATATATGGATGGGTTTAGATCATGGGATTAGTTTTATAAACATTAAAGCCCCTTATCGAGTTTTCCATGATAATCAAGGAACGCTAGGGAGTGTCTATACAGCTGCTATTTTTAAGGATAAGCTTTACTTAGGAACAAATCAAGGTCTTTTTTACAAGACAATTGACAAACCAAATACAAATGACATCACTTTTATTGAAGGAACTCAAGGACAAGTGTGGAATTTAAAAGTGATAGACCAACAATTATTTTGTGGGCATCATACAGGAACTTTTATCATAAATAAAGGTAATGCTACTAAAATCTCTAATATTCCGGGGACATGGAAAATGTCCCTGTTAGAAAGCGAAAATTCTGAAAAAGAAATTCTTCAAGGAAATTACAATGGCTTGTATATTCTACATAAACCAAAAAAATCATGGCAGCTTAAACATAAGATTAAGGGATTCAAAAATTCTGCTAGATATTTTGAACAGCATAAGGGAAGTATTTTTGTAAATCATGAATATAATGGAATATTCCATTTAAAATTAAATGCTGATTTTACCGAAGTAAAAAACATAACCATAGACACTTCTTTGATTGGTTCGCATTCTGGAATAACTTCCTATAATGATGAATTATTATATGCGTTCAAGAAAGGAGTGTATCAATATAATAACGAGAAATCGACTTTTGAAAAAAATGATTTCCTAAGTGAGGTTTATAAGCAAGAGGACTATTTATCGGGCAAAATGATCAAAGATGAAAGTGATTCTAATCTTTGGTTTTTCACAAATTCAGACATCACTTATGTAACTACTAAAGGGATTGCTAATTTTCCAAAATTAAAGCACATTCCTATTGCTAAAGAAATTAGAGATGGTATTGTTGGATACGAGAATATTCTAAAAATAGATCAAAATGGAAATTACTTGATCGGTAAAACTTCTGGATATATTACGCTAAACACAAATAAGATAACATCAAAAAAATTCAATATTTATATAGAATCCATTCTTAATTCCAAAACGAATGACACTGCTACTTATATCAATAAAAATACTTCGGGCAGCTTTACCAACGCTAAAAACAATTTAGAAATTTCTTTTTACGCCCCCGAATTCCAAGAATATTCAACCACGAAATATCAGTACCGCTTGAAAGGAATTTATGAAAAGTGGAGTCCTTGGAATACCACCTCTAAAGTTTCCTATCCCAATTTACCTTTTGGGGAATATCAATTTGAGGTTCGAGCAAAAATTGGAAATACATTATCTAACAATACGGTCACCTATCATTTTACTATTGCTAAACCATGGTATATTTCACCGATAATGATCGGAGTATATATACTAGGGGTGTTGGGTTTTAGTCTTTTTATGCACAATGTATACAAGAAATATTATAAAAAACAGCGTCAAAAATTAGTAGAAAAAAACCAGCGTGCTTTAGAGTTTACTCAAGTTCAAAATGAAAAAGAAATTATAAAACTTAAAAACGAACAATTAGAACTCGAGTTTAAAAGTAAAAGCAAAGAATTGGCTGCCTCTACCATGAGTATTTTAAAGAAGAATAAATTGCTTACTACGATTAAAGAAAAATTAGATGAAGTTGAAAATCCTCGTATCGTTCAACCAGTCATCAAAATTATAGATGAAAACTTAAAACAAAATGATGATTGGGAACTTTTCCAAGAAGCGTTTAATAATGCTGACAGTCAATTTTTAAAACATATCAAAAAAATACACCCTTCACTATCTCCAAATGACCTAAAATTATGTGCTTATCTTCGCCTTAACTTATCTTCTAAAGAGATTGCACAACTACTACACATTTCACCTAGAAGTGTTGAAATTAAAAGGTATAGACTTAGAAAAAAACTCAATCTAGCTCACAAACAGAACTTGGTTAACTATATTTTAGAGTTATAAACACCTCTACAAGTTGTTATCTTTCCACAACACTATAAATATACACCTCAACATTACCTCAACATCCAAATAATTAACACTTGTTTATTCTTTGAAAAAAATAACCTACACTCTAATAAATTCAGCACCCAAGAGATTGTAAAATGAATTTTCAACAAAAAAACATACAAAATTTTACATTGTATGTTTTTTGTATGGGTCTTTTTTAACTATTTGGCAATATTTAGAAGTAATTTTAAGTAATCAAAAATCGCTTCTATGAAGACACTACAACTTATAATACTGAATCTGACGTTGTTATTGATTACAACATTTGCTTATTCTCAAAAAAGCAAAGTTGAAGTTTTAAACAACAATGATGGAACACAATTGATTGTTAATGGAAAGCCATTTATGATTAATGGAATGAATTGGGACTATATTCCAATCGGTACAAATACAGTAAATGCACAATTCTGGAATAAATCGGATGATGTCATAAGAGCTGGACTCGACAGTGAAATGTCTTTGCTCAAAAACATGGGGGTTAATGCTATTAGACAATATACAGGAGTCCCTGCCAAATGGATTAGATACATCTATGAAAATTATGGCATTTACACCATGCTTAATCATTCGTTTGGGCGCTATGGTCTAACATTAGATGGAGCTTGGGTACCTGTTACCAAATATTCTGAAGAACGCACTCAGAAGTTTCTTCTCAACGAAGTCGAAAGCTTAGCTAAACAATATAAGAATACTCCAGGGTTACTAATGTATTTATTAGGGAATGAAAATAACTATGGATTATTTTGGGCTGGAGCAGAAACGGAAGATTTCCCAGATGATGAAGGAAGGATAAAACACATTGGTGAAACACGAGGAAGACCTATGTATCGCTTAATGAATGAAGCATCTAAACTTATCAAATCAATAGACAATTCGCACCCAATAGCCTTATGTAACGGAGATATACTGTTTTTAGATATCCTTGCTGAAGAATGTAAAGATGTAGATATCTATGGTACCAATACGTATCGAGGTGTATCGTTTGGAGATATTTTCGAAAAAGTAAAAAAAAGCTACGGCAAACCAATCATGTTTACCGAATTTGGTGCAGATGCATATAATGCTGCCGATAACAAAGAAGATCAATTCTCTCAGGCATATTATATGGTGGGTAATTGGAAAGAGATTTATGAAAATGCTGCTGGACTAGGAAAGGCCAATAATTCGATTGGTGGGTTTACATTTCAATTTAGTGATGGTTGGTGGAAATACGGTTTTAGTGATCGTAAAAATGCCGATGTACATGACAGTAATGCATCTTGGTCTAATGGAGGTTACAATCGGGACATGCTAAAGCCTGGAGATAATAACATGAATGAAGAGTGGTTTGGAATCTGTGCTAAAGGCCCCACTAATGCAAGAGGTTTGTACGAATTGTATCCTAGAGCTGCCTATTATGCATTGAAGGAAGCACATCAATTAAATCCTTATGATAAAGGAATGAATGCTGAATTTGTGACTAATTATTTCAAGAATATTGAATTAATGGGAGCAGTGCTACAAGCAAGAGGAGACAAAGCTGCTCTTGAAGCCAATAGTAGTAAAATTCGTCTAAGCAATCTACAAGCAAAATTTACCACATTTAACACTGGAGGTAGCTTACTTACAACCCCAAGAAATGCAGATCCTAATACAGAGCAATTCCCTGATGAACTTGGCTTTGATCATATGCAGTCTTACTTTGTTGGTGTAGAAGGTAGTCCTACTAATAATATTAAAGCAGAGGTTAACTTAAATATACTGGGGAATGTAGCTCAAAATCCTATAGACGAAATTTTCTATGAAAATCGCGGACGTCCAATAAATGTAAATACAGATAATGGTGACGTTCCCATAAATGATCCTAATCGAGTTCAAGTCTATAATGCTTCTTTCGAATGGAATGCTAAAAATGCAGATGTTAGAGGTTTCTATAGAACAGGGCATTATCACTGGGGGTATGAGGGGGACTTCTTTGGTTTGTATCCTGAAGCTAATTATGGCCCAAACTTAGACATTTACAATGGAGAAGTATTAGGGCTTGAAATTGATGGTAAAAGAGCTTTCAAAGGATTAAAAGCTGCTTTTGGACCTCAATTATGGTGGGGAGCTAACCCTGCTGTATTACTAAAATATAGAAGACATTTTGGAAAGTATGACATTACAGGAATATTTCACGAAGACATTGATGAAGCAGGAGAAGCACTAGCATCAATAGCGGTTCCATTACCTAAAACACGTAGAGCTACCTTACATGTGAAAAGAAAATTCGGAAAATTTGGAGTAGAAGTTGGAGGAATTTGGGGAGGACAACCTCTTAATGGTAGAGAATTCCAATTTACAGAAGGCAGTCCAGGAAATTACACCGTCTTTACCGACCGCATAAAATCAAAAGATAATTGGGGTGGTAAAGCTAAGATTACGTATCAAGGAGGTGCTTTTAACTGGTATGCACAAGGAGGTGCAATGGGATTAGTTGCTAACGGTGGAGGTGATAACACAAAAACCTTTACAGGCTGGAAATTAAAAGATACTGGAAGCGGAAATCAAACCAATTTCCTTTCTGGTTTCACCTATAGCATAGGAGACATTCAAATCGCGCCAAACTTTTTATGGCAAAAACCAATTGTAGGGCCAATTCCTAATAATGTAGGTGGGCCAGGTAGATTAAGGAATATACAAGATGATCCTTTTGCAGTACGTGCTAATAGAGAAACCGTCGCTGGAGAGATCCTTTTCACCTTCGATCCAACCCCAGGTACATGGATGTACGAATGGGATAATGATCGAGCAGAAGATGCCAAATTAGCATTTAGTACTGGTTTTGTGTTTAGACACTTACCGACAACTCAAGATGCTGCTATCGGATTTCTAGCGAATCGTACATCATTTGCTTTTGATGGTTCTGCGCCAGCTAGAGACCTTTGGGAATCGCACACTCGCTTGGTTTCAAAAATTAGTCCCGATTTAGGCATCATCGGTACATTGTATTTTGGGAATACTCAATCCAATGGTAGTGATGAACGTCTTATAGAAAGAGTTGGAGGCGACATTAGAGTGATTTATAAAAAATTTAAATTTCAGCATTCATTTAAAATTAATGATTGGGGACCATTTGATTACCACAGAGATTTCAACTTGACTTACCCCGTACAACTGATGCTTGACATTTCTACGTCGGTTGGCAAACCCGATTGGTTCATCCTACCAAACACCAAAATAGGTGTTCGAGGTACATGGCGTTCACTAGATCAGTTTTCCCCAAGATTTGCTCCTGCACAGACTGCAGAATTTGAAACTGAACCTTTAGCAAGCCCTGTAGGATTTGGAAATGGTAATGAGTGGGAAATAAGAACATATGTGCACATCAACTTTGGTAAATAAAACTTTTGCTATGAAAAACTATATATACATAAAAATTACATGGGCATCGATCATAGGAATGGTTTTGGTCATTTTTTCAAGCTGTGAGAGAGACCCTTCAGAAGATGTTGCATTTGCTACGTTTTCAAATAACCCAAATGTATTCATAGATACATTTAGCGGTGGCTTGGACTACAATCCTTTCCTTGGATCTGATTTTGGAGCATTCAATGTCGATGATGAAATTGTTTTCTCTGGTGAAGCTTCAATGCGTTTTGATATTCCGAACGTCGGAAACCCTGAAGGCTCATTTGCAGGAGGAATTTTCCCTGACCGAGGAGCTAGAGATCTTTCTAGTTATGATGCATTGACCTTTTATGCGAGAGCTTCGCAAGCTGCCACAATCGATGCAATTGGTTTTGGAGATTCTTTTGGTGAAAATAGATTTTTAGTCGCTAAAGAAAATTTAAGAGTAAGTACCTCTTGGGAAAAATACATCATTCCGATTCCCGATGCTTCTAAACTTAAAAGAGAAGAAGGTATGTTTTGGTATTCGGAAGGCCCAGAAAACAACAACGGGTATACCTTTTGGATTGATGAATTAAAATATGAGCGATTAGGAAATATAGCTCAACCAAGGCCTGCAATGTTTAATGGAGAAGATAGAACTGAAAGAGGGTTCATTGATTCGGATATTCAATTGACAGGATTAACCCAAACGTTCAATCTAGGTTCTGGAATTAATGAAACTGTGAATGCCGCACCTTCTTACTTCAATTTTAGTTCTTCAAATATCGAAGTAGCACGTGTAAGTGAACTTGGTGTCGTTTCTGTTATTGGAATGGGTAGTGCCACGATAACAGCACAATTAAATGGAGTACGCGCAGCTGGATCATTAACCATTGATGTTTCTGATGCCTTTGAATCTGCCCCTACTCCAACACAAGCCGCTGCTGATGTAATATCAATATTTAGTGATGCTTATACCAATGTTCCTGTAGACTTTTTTAATGGATTCTTTGGTGATGTACAAACTACTCTAGGTGGAGCAACCACTATTGGGAACGAGAATCTATTACAGTATACAGAATTAAATTTTGTAGCCATAGAGTTTAAAAATCCTACAATAAATGTTTCCGAGATGACACATGTACATGTAGACATACAAATTCAAGAAGACATTGATCCTAGTGATTTTATTACTATAGAGCTTGGTGATTTTGGACCTGATAATGTATTTGGAGGAGGAAATGATACTAGCTCAAGAGTACGATTCGATAGTGCTGCCTTGACTAGTAATGAATGGATAAGCCTGGATATCCCATTGTCTGATTTTACAAGCCTTCCTAGTAGAATGAATTTAGCTCAATTCTTCTTTATCTCTGATGGAACCATTTCAAACATATTAGCAGATAACGTGTATTTCTACAAAGAGTAGAAGCTCATAATGAATTTAAAAAACGAAATGATGAAAAAAGAAACTATAAAATCATTGAGCACAACAATCGTTGTGTTGCTAACGCTTTTTGTATTCGCTTGTGCTACAGACGATACACAAACAGTAACCAATTTCTCTAAAATTACGATGCGTGACGAATTCAATTCGAATGGTGCTCCTAATAGTAGTTTATGGAATTTTGATATTGGAACTGGGGAAAATGGTTGGGGAAATAATGAACTCCAATACTATACCGATCGTCCTGAAAATGTTATCGTTCAAAATGGTGTTTTGATTATTACTGCTAATGAAGAATCCTTCGAGGGATCTCAGTATACTTCTGCCCGTTTATTGACTCAAAATTTATTCGAGCAACGCTATGGACGATTTGAAGCACGCATTCAATTGCCATGGGGTCAAGGGATATGGCCTGCATTCTGGATGCTAGGTGCTGATATCGACACTAATCCATGGCCAGGAGCAGGAGAAATTGATATTATGGAATTTAGAGGTCAAAATCCTTCTACAATTATTGGTAGCATGCATGGCCCAGGGTATTCTGGTGGTGATGCGATATCTAAAGAATACACCTTAGAAAATGATCGCTTTGATACTGGATTTCACCGATTTGGTATTGAATGGAGTCCAAATAAAGTAAACTTCTATGTTGACAATGTACTTTATAACCAAATAACACCAGAAGATGTTACTGGGCCTTGGGTATTTGACAAACCCTTTTTCATTCTTATAAATCTTGCCGTTGGAGGCACTTTCGTAGGATCTCCTAATTCGGAAACCGTTTTCCCTCAAACTATGTTGGTTGACTACGTGAGGGTATATGAAAATACAAACTTAAATTAAAAACTAACAGCTATGAAGAATACAATAAAGATAGTTCAGGTAGTTTTAATGTCTATTGTTGCGATATCCTTCTGGGGTTGTGATGACGACGACTTAAATTTACCTACCGTAAAAGCAGCATTCACTTTCACACAAAATAGTGAAACCGGTACCGTACGTTTTATCAATATATCCGAAAAAGCTGATACACACATGTGGGATTTCGGAGATGGAACATCCTCTACTGAGATCAATCCTATAAAAACGTACCCTTCAGGAACTTTTAATGTAAGCCTTAAAGCATCTAACAATGCAGGAGCTTCTGATACTTTTACAGATCAATTGACAGTAACAATTACAGATCCTGTTGACCCTCCTCCTGCTTTTGACTCTGGGTTAATAAGCAATGGAGACTTTAGTAGTGGGACAGACTCTTGGATCGGTGGTGGTCTAAATGTAGCTACCGAAGGAGGTAATAGTTTTCAACGTGTAAATGTTGAAGCTGCTGGAAATCCATTTGACGTAAACATTAGCCAAGTAGTAGCACTTACACAAGGTACTAATTACACTCTTACATTCGATGCTTCTTCCGATAGAGAAAGAACCATTTTAGCTGGAATTGGGCTTAATGAAGCTCCATTTACCAACACTGCTCCTATGGTGAATTTGACTGCAGATACACAAACATTCACCTTACAATTATCAGCTGCTGATTTTGGAGGTGCTAATAGCCGTATTCTTTTTGATATGGGTGCAGAAGTGGGTATTGTAGTTATCGATAATGTTAATTTAGTTGAAGGTGGTGATGGTAGTGACTCTGCTCCTATAATTGTAGAACCTCCTTTCGATTCTGGCTTATTAATGAACGGAGATTTTGAAAGTGGAGCCGATTCGTGGATTGGAGGCGGACTTAATGTTGCTACTGAAAATGGTAATAGCTTCAACAGAGTAGATGTTCAAGCTGCAGGAAATCCATTTGACGTCAATTTAAGTCAAGTGGTTGAAATCACTCAAGGAACTAATTATATCTTAACATTCGATGCCTCTTCAGATCGTGATCGAACGATACTAGCGGGTATTGGATTGAACGAAGCTCCTTTTTCTAACTCTGCTCCTTCTGTAAATCTTACTGCAGAAACGCAAACATTTACCTTACAATTAGCCGCTGTTGATTTTGGAATTCCTAATAGTCGAGTACTTTTCGATATGGGTGCTGCAATTGGTGTGGTTACGATTGATAATGTATCCCTTGTTGAAGGTGGTGATGGTAGTGACTCGATGGTCGTTGCACCTCCTTTTGATTCTGGTTTATTGATGAATGGAGATTTTGAAAATGGTGCCGATTCGTGGATCGGTGGTGGCCTAAATGTTGCTATGGAAGGTGATAATAGCTTTAACCGTGTTGATGTTCAAAACGCTGGAAACCCATTCGATGTTAACCTTAGTCAAGTTGTTGAAATTACACAAGGCACTAATTACATCTTAACATTTGATGCCTCTTCGGATCGTAATCGCACGATGCTAGCGGGTATTGGATTGAATGAAGCTCCTTTTTCTAACTCTGCTCCTTCTGTAAATCTTACGACGGAAACGCAAACATTTACATTACAGTTAGCTGCTAATGATTTTGGAATTCCTAATAGTCGAGTGCTGTTCGACATGGGGGCAGAAGTCGGTGTAGTAACTATTGACAATGTATCCTTAGTGGTAGGTGGTGATGGAAGCGACACTAATGGTGGTGGAATGATGGGAGGTACTGGTTGTAACGACATGTTAGTTTCTGCCACAGCTTTACCATTAAATTTCGAAGGTTGTGAAACATTTCTTTCAGATGTAAATTTTGGTGCAGGATTAACTTCTGAATTGATAGCGAATCCTTTTAAGGAAGGTATCAATACTTCTGATTTTGTACTTCAAATTAACAAACCTACAGGGTCTGAGTTTTTTGCTGGGGTACAAAACACCTTTGCCAATAATTTTGATTTAACTACGACAATGACCTTTAAAATGAAAGTCTATTCTACAAAGGCTAATGTAATCTTTAGGTATGAATTAGCAGTAATACCAAATGATGGAAGTATTGGTAATCCAGCCCCAGTATTTGTTACAATTCCTAATGCAAATGAATGGATAGAGGTATCTTTTACTTTTACCAACTTGCCAGCTTCTACAACGACATATAATCATTTGGTACTTAAACCAGATAATGATCAAATGGATAGTGCCATTACAGATGGAGGCACTTATTATATAGATGATATCGTACTGGAATAATCACCAGTATTAATAAATACTCTTCTTACAAAAGGGAAAGAAGACTAACCATAAAATTTGGCTTACACCTTTGTAAGTCCATAAGAAAAGGCTGACAACTTGTTTTCTGTCAGCCTTTACCCTAATTAAAAACACTTTTCTTAATCAATAGTTTGATGGCAGTAAAAGATATATATATCGGTAATACCAAAATGCAATACTCCGAAAAAGAAGTAAAGGGTAAGCTTGTTGTTTTCGAGAACGAAGACTATTACAAGATTTCACATTACGACCAAATGCGTCCTTTTTTTATTAGCGTGGTCAGTCACTCTAATCATTGGCTATTTATTTCTAGTAATGGAGGACTTTCTGCTGGAAGGCAAAATTCGGAATCTGCTTTATTCCCTTATTATACGGATGACAAAATCACAGAAGCTTCGGAAATCACAGGGAGCAAAACAATATTGCAAATACACACCAATGACCTCATTAAAATTTGGGAACCCTTTTCTAATAATTGCAATGGAGCCTATGCCTTAGAACGTAATCTTTATAAAAGTCAATTAGGAAACAAAATTGTTTTTGAAGAAATCAACCACGATCTCGGACTCATTTATAGGTATCATTGGAATACTAGCAGCACGTATGGTTTTATTAAAAAAAGTACGCTTATCAACCTTTTCAATGAGACTCAGAAAGTAAAAATACTAGATGGTATTCAAAACATCATGCCCTATGGAGTAGCTTCTAGTGTACAAAATGCCAGTAGTAATCTTGTAGATGCCTACAAGAAAAATGAATTAGAAGCCGATATTGGGTTAGGAATCTATGCATTAAGTGCCATTATCGTAGATAAAGCCGAACCTAGTGAAGCTCTAAAAGCAACTACTGTTTGGTCTACAGGAATCAAAAATGCTACTTACCTTATTTCGTCCTCTCAACTTGCTGCCTTTAAACAAGGACAGGAAGTGAAACAAGAGATCGATGTTCGAGCTGAAAAAGGGGCTTATTTTTCGTGTTGCGAAAGGCTTTTACAACCTCAAGATGAACAACATTGGTTATTAGCGGCAGAGGTAAATCAATCCATGGGAGATCTTGCCAAGATTCAGCAACTTTTAAATTCTGAACAAGACCTAACAAAACTTATACAAGAAGATATTGAAAAAGGTTCTCAGGCCTTATTTGAATTGAATGCTGCATCCGATGGCATACAAGTAACCGCTGATAAGCTGAGTAATACAAGGCATTTTTCAAATACACTGTTCAATATTATGCGAGGTGGAATTTTCGATTATAATTATAGCATCGAAAAGGCAGATTTCATCCATTACCTAAAAAAAGCAAACACTTCTTTATATACCGAGGTTCATAAAACATTAGAAGAGTTGTCGGATACTTTTAGTCTCGACACTTTAAAAGCTAGTATAAAAAAAGAGGGGAACAAAAACTTTAAAAGGCTTGCGTTAGAATACTTGCCCTTAAAATTCAGTCGAAGACATGGTGACCCTAGTCGACCCTGGAATAAATTTTCTATCAACACCGAAACTGATGATGGAAAAAAGGTATTAGATTATCAAGGAAATTGGAGGGATATCTTTCAAAATTGGGAAGCCCTCGCCTACTCTTATCCTTTTTTTATTGAAAATATTATTCATAAATTTTTAAATGCAACTACTTTCGATGGATACAATCCTTACCGAGTTACCAAAGATGGATTCGATTGGGAAACTATAGAACCTGACGATCCTTGGTCTTACATTGGGTATTGGGGAGACCATCAAATCATCTATTTATTAAAATTATTAGAATGCAGTGAAAAGCATTTTCCTAACCTTTTGACAGGTACTATTAACGAGAATAGATTTGTATATGCTAATGTTCCTTATAAGATAAAAGCTTATAAAGACATACTCGAAAACCCCAAAGACACCATTGTTTTTGATGAAGAATTAGATCTTAAAATCAATAAGGACAGAACTAAAATTGGGGCAGATGCTGCATTATTAAAAGGAGACAATACCGAAATTTATTACGTTAGTTTACTCGAAAAGCTACTAGCGACAGTACTTTCTAAAATCTCTAATTATATCCCTGAAGGGGGTATTTGGATGAATACTCAACGTCCAGAATGGAATGATGCTAACAATGCATTAGTTGGAAATGGGGTTTCCATGGTAACCTTGTATTACCTAAAACGCTTTCTTTCTTTTTTAAAGAATATCATAAATAATACTGAAGCTGATACTTTCGATATTTCAATTGAAATTAAATTATTTTTTAACGAAATTAAAAACGGGCTACAACAGAGTATCGGGATACTTGGCAATCCTTTTTCAAATAGGGATCGCAAAAAAGTAATGGATGCCCTAGGAAGTGCTGGAAGTAATTACAGAAATAAGATTTACAATGAAGGCTTCAGCACAAAAACAGATATACTAACCAAACAAGAAATATTAGATTGGATAGTGTTGACACAACAACACTTAGACCATAGTATCATACTCAGTCGAAGACCCGATCATTTATATCATTCATACAATCTTATGACGATTGAAAATGATCATGAAGTATCCATAAGTTATTTACCCGAAATGCTAGAAGGTCAAGTAGCTGTTTTAAGTGCAAGTTCACTTTCTAGTAAAGAAGCACTAACCTTACTGGATGCATTAAAGAAAAGTGCACTGTTTCGTCATGATCAATATAGTTATATCCTCTACCCCGATAAGCAATTATCTAGGTTTGTAGGCAAAAATAATATTCCCCCAAAAAAAATAGAATCGCTAGAACTTGTTCAGCTACTTCTAAAAAATGAGAACACCAATATTATTGAAAAAGATGTCTTGGGTAATTTCCATTTTAATGGAACCTTCAATAATGCAAATAGCCTAAAAAATGCTCTTGGAGCATTGGATGCTAATTACCAAAGCTTGGTTGAAAAAGACAAAGATTCACTTTTAGAACTCTTTGAAGCCTTATTCAATCACAAAGCATTCACTGGACGATCGGGAACATTTTTTGGCTATGAAGGTTTAGGTTCTATTTATTGGCATATGGTTTCAAAATTATTATTGAGTGTTCAAGAAACTTGTTTGGAGGCCATTGAAAATAATGAGACTCCCGAAATTATTGGCAGGCTGCTAGAACATTTCTATGAAATTAATGAAGGCATTGGTGTTCATAAATCCCCTAAACTACACGGAGCTTTTCCAACAGATCCCTATTCCCATACCCCTGCAGGCAAAGGAGCACAACAACCAGGAATGACAGGACAAGTAAAAGAGGACATCCTTAGTCGTTTTGGAGAATTAGGTGTTTTTGTAAAAGACGGAAGTATTCATTTTAATCCATGGTTACTCCGTAAAGATGAATTCTTAAGAAAGGAAACTATTTTTAAATATGTCTCAATAGCACAACACAACCAATCCATCACTTTAAATGAAGGTTCAATTGGTTTCACCTATTGTCAAGTTCCTATAATTTACACCATAGGGAACGAACAAAATATCACTATCACTTTTAGTAATGGTACTACCAAAAACATTAAGGCTAATGTCATTGATAAAAGCATTAGTGAAAAAATATTTGCCCGTACTGGTGAAATTCAACTAATTGAAGCAACTATTACACATCAATTTTAATATTCATTATCATGAAAAACCTCATAAACATATTAGCACTTTGGTTTCTATGCATCCTAGCTTTTTCATGTAAAAAAAATACTTCATCAACTATAAAACCTACGATAGTGAAGCAAAAAATAACTAAAAGCCCTCAAGAGATATTAGGTAACCCCAATTACTTAGCTATTTCTTATGGAGGCTATAGAGCTGTGTCAAGAGAAGTCCAACCCACCATAGCAGAGTTGAAAGACGATATGAAACTCCTAGCCGCAATGGGAATCGGGTTACTGCGTACTTACAATGTACAATTAGCTCATGCGCCTAATGTACTAAAAGCCATACAGGAATTAAAAAAAGAAAATCCTGAATTTGAAATGTATGTAATGCTTGGCGCATGGATTGACTGCAAAAATGCATGGACAGGAGATGCACCAGATCATTACACCGAAAGTGAAGCTAATGCAGCAGAAATTGAAAGAGCTGTCGCTTTAGCCAACCAGTATCCTGAGATTGTAAAAATTATCGCCGTTGGCAATGAAGCCATGGTAAAATGGGCAACGAGTTATTATGTTCAACCTAATGTTATTTTAAAATGGGTAAACCATCTACAAGAACTTAAAAAACAAAAAAAATTACCCGCTACACTTTGGGTTACTAGTTCCGATGATTTTGCCTCATGGGGAGGCGGAGAAGACAGCTATCATAATGAAGACTTAAATCGACTCATTGCAGCTGTTGATTTTATCTCTATGCATACTTATCCATTTCACAACACACATTACAATCCTAATTTTTGGAGGGTTCCCAATGAAGAAAAACATCTTTCAGAAAAAGAAAAAGTAGATGCAGCTATGCTACGTGCTTTAAACTTTGCTAAAGCTCAGTATGATAGTGTCACAAATTACATGCATCATATCGGTGTGAAAAAACCTATTCATATTGGAGAAACAGGTTGGGCTAGTGTTTCCGATGGACTTTATGGAACTGAAGGTTCTAAAGCCAATGACGAATACAAACAAGGTAAATATTACCACCTAATTAGGGACTGGACTACATCCAAAGGAATCTCTTGTTTCTATTTCGAAGCCTTCAATGAACAATGGAAAGATGCCCAAAACCCTGTGGGGTCTGAAAATCATTTTGGATTATTTACCCTAGATGGAAAAGCCAAATATCCACTTTGGGGTTTGGTTGACAAAGGCACTTTCAACGGCTTAACACGCAATGGAAATAAGATTACCAAAACATATGATGGAGACACAGAAGCTTTAATGAAATCTGTTCTAGCTCCTCCTTTAAAATAACAGGAGCCTGCTATGATTTGTTCGCAATTTAATATGCCTGTGTTTTGAGCTTGTTTCTATTTGAAACATCGTATACATGGATATCAAAAAATACAATCGATGAAAGCAATACACCTATTGGTAAGCATAGTCTTTTTACTCACTATGATGAACTGTAAAGAAAAACAAGTGACATTAGAAGTTGAAGTGTTTGAAACTTCTGCTAATGGAAATCAATTGACTAAGATCATTGAATTCCCTAAAGCAACAGAAGCTTCAGTTACGATGAACATTTTACCTCATCAGGAGTTTCAAACAATAACCGGTTTTGGTGGTGCTTTTACAGAATCATCGGCGTATTTGTTAAATCAACTGAGTAAAGAAAATCGAGACAATATTTTAAAAGCCTACTTCAGTAAAGAAGGAGCTAATTATTCATTGACTCGTACTCATATGAATTCATGTGATTTCTCCTTAACTAATTATTCCTATGCAGCTGTAGAAAATGACATCACTTTAGAGCATTTTTCGATAGAAGAAGACCAAGATGATTTGATCCCTATGATTAAAGAGTCCATAAAAATATCGGAAGATGGATTTAAAATTTTTGCTTCGCCTTGGACAGCTCCTCCATGGATGAAAGATAATAATAACTGGGTCGGAGGAAAATTACTCCCTAAATACTATGATACTTGGGCATTGTTTTTTTCAAAATACATAAAATCTTATCAAACTGAAGGCATAGATATTTGGGGATTTACCGTAGAAAATGAACCTCATGGAAATGGAAACAATTGGGAAAGTATGCATTTTACCCCCAAAGAAATGACTCATTTTGTGCAGCATTATTTAGGCCCTAAACTAGAAACCGATGGTTATGGTGATAAAATCATTTTGGGTTACGATCAAAATAGAGCTGGGCTAAAAGAATGGGTAGATGAAATGTATAAAGATGAAGCTTCATCCAAATATTTCGACGGTACTGCCATACACTGGTATGAAAGTACTTATGATTTTTTCCCAAAAGCATTACAATATGCTCATCAAAAAGTACCCGACAAATATTTAATCGAAACAGAGGGTTGTGTAGATTCGGAAGTACCCAAATGGAAAGACGATAATTGGTATTGGTCCAAAGAAGCAACCGATTGGGGTTGGGACTGGGCTTCTGAAGAAGAAAAATATTTACATCCCAAATATGCTCCTGTAAATCGGTATGCAAGGGATATTATTGGCTGCCTTAATAATTGGGTCGATGGTTGGGTAGATTGGAATATGGTTTTGGATAAACAAGGTGGGCCTAATTGGTTCAAAAACTGGTGTGTCGCTCCTGTAATTGTCGATCCTGACAAAGATGAAGTATACTTTACACCGCTCTACTATACGATGGCTCATTTTAGTAAATACATCAGACCAGAAGCCATAGTTATTGGTATTGAAAATTCAGATAATTCATTGATGGTTACAGGCGCTAAAAACCTCGACGGATCAATAGTATTAGTCATTTTCAACGAAGGCAAGGAAGCCAAAAACATCAATCTTTCCTTAGATGAAAGAAAAACAACAGTGAAAATAAGTAGTCAAGCCATCCAAACTATTGTGATGAAAAAACCATAATAATTTGCATTGGAGTTATTAACGAAAAATAGTGAGATATGTCAAATCAAAAAACAGAAGTGAGAGGTAAAGTTCCTTTGGGACAAAAGATATCTTTCGGCGCAGGGCATTTAGTATTGAACCTATTACCTGGATCGTTAGGTATATTTATGTTCTTTTTATTAACGGCTTTTGGCATGGATCCTTTTTTAGCAGGTCTATTAGGAGGCTTACCAAGGATATTTGATGCCATAACAGATCCTATCATGGGCTTTATTTCTGATAATACCAATTCTAAATGGGGGCGTAGAAGGCCTTACATTTTTGTAGGTGCTATACTAAGCGGAATTTTGTTTGCTATCCTTTGGCAATTGGATCCCGAAAATTCTCAGAACTATAATTTTTGGTATTTCTTAATTCTATCCATGATTTTCTTAATAGGAAATACCATGTATGCTACACCATTAATTGGTTTGGGGTATGAAATGACTTCAGACTATAATGAACGTACACGTTTAATGGCTTTTTCACAAACCATAGGACAAATTGCTTGGATGATCGTACCATGGTTTTGGGTAATCATAGCATCTCCTGATATTTTACCTTTAGGTGCTGAAGAAATAAAAGAAATAGCAGCACTAGGTTTATCTGAAGAAGAAACACAAAAAGCGACACTCGAAGCACTTCAAGCAAATGGTGTTAGAAAACTATCTGTAATTGTTGGTATTATCTGTATCATTTTTGGTTTGTTACCCGCACTATTCTGTAAAGGAATTGATTCTGCGAATATGGCAAATAGAAAGAAAATCACTTTCCGAACCATGTTTTCAAACTTAAAAGATTTAGGTGTTGGGATTATTGAAGTTTCTAAAAACAAACCTTTCTTAAAACTTTGTGGCGCAACATTTTTAGTATTTAACGGCTTTCAGCTAGTGGCTTCATTTAGCTTCTTTATCATCGTATTTTATATGTTTAATGGTAGTTATGAAGCCGCAGGTAATTGGCCTGCTTGGTTTTCTACGGTTACAGCAATAGTGACTGCTTTTGCTGTGATACCTGTTATTACCTGGATGTCAAATAAATTTGGTAAGCGAAAAGCGTTCATTTACTCAACCATAATTTCGATCATTGGGTATTCATTAAAATGGTGGGCTTTTGATCCCGAAAATCCATTCTTATTATTTATGCCAATTCCTTTTATGGCCTTTGGTTTAGGAGGCTTATTCACATTAATGATGAGTATGACTGCAGATGTATGCGATTTGGATGAACTAGAAAATGGAATGCCTAGGAAGGAAGGTACTTTCGGAGCTATTTATTGGTGGATGGTAAAATTAGGGCAAGCATTGGCTTTAGTATTAGGAGGCTTGGTATTAAAAGTCGTTGGGTTTGATCAAAATCAAATCATGCAATCTGCTGAAACAATGACAAATTTACGTATCGCAGATATCATAATCCCCGTAGTTACGGCAAGCCTAGCTATTTGGATTATGTGGAAATATAGTCTAGATGAAAAAAGAGCTAAAGAAATTAAGGCCGAATTAGTGAAACGAAGAGGCGAATTGTAATCCCGTATTTATTTTTAAATGAAATTGCCATAAGCTGTAAGCTAAGTTAAATATTAAAAAGCCTACTGCTTAAAGCTTAATGCATATAGCCATAGATACTATTTTAGAAACTAAGAATTATGTCATACAGAGAAAATCACCCACGCTATAAAAACACCAATGATGCTTCTAGTTTATCTGGTGTAAATTTTGACGGTTTAACTGTAGATCAATTAAAAAAACTATGGCTTGAAACCTTAAAAAGTGGGATGCACGGGATTTGTTTTAGTTTATATGAAGATGGTCAACAACCGGGAGATATTATAACTCCCGATCAAGTCCGTAGACGTTTAAACATTCTGAAACCTTATACAAAATGGATTCGTTCTTTTTCTTGTATTGAAGGTAACGAGCATATCCCTGTAATCGCAAAAGAGTTAGGTATGAAAACAATGGTAGGCGCTTGGCTTGGAAAAGATCTGGAGTTAAATGAAAAAGAAATAGATGGCCTTATCGATTTAGCCAATAAAGGAATGGTAGACATTGCAGCCGTAGGCAATGAAGTACTTTATCGAAATGACTTGAATGAAGGAGAACTTTTAGACTATATCTACACAGTTAAAGAAAGTCTTCCACATATAACCGTTGGTTATGTTGATGCCTACTATGAGTTTTCTCAACATCCAAAAATCACAGAAGCATGTGACGTTATTTTATCTAACTGTTATCCTTATTGGGAGGGTACTGCTCTACCCTATTCTTTAAATCATATGCAGCATATGTATAATCAAGCAAAAGAAAGTGCTAATGGTAAAAAAGTAATCATAACAGAAACAGGCTGGCCTAGCCAAGGTAGTAGCCAAAAAGAAGCAGAATCCTCTGCAGAAAACGCTATAAAATATTTTATCAATTCCATTTCATGGGCTAAAAAACAAGACATAGAGCTATTCTATTTTTCTTCTTTTGATGAATCATGGAAAACAGGTGACGAAGGAGATGTTGGTGCTTACTGGGGCCTTTGGGATAAGCACGAACAGCTGAAGTTTTAAATAGCGTGTAAAAAAAAAGCCAATCATACAACGATGATCAGCCAAAACCCACTACTCACGACGGTTTTATCTTTATATTTTAATACTATTATTTCTCTTGAATAGGAGTAATTCTAAAATCATCATATTCTACCAAACCAAGGCTTATATGTTGTATTACTAGCTCCATAGAACTGGACTCTGCAGTAAAATCAAATTCGTACTTCTCCCAAGTATTCATACTACCAACATTAAATTCAAAAGGAATGTAAATTTCCCTTGGATGATCTTGAATTTGTATTTTCACTTTCTTGTTTCGCCCTCCTGCTTTTGCATAAAAACTAACTTTATAATTTTTATTCTTTTTAACCTTTATGCTTCTAAAACTTTGCAAATCCCAAGGGTTATCGCCAAATTTTTCTACCAATACTCGTAAACACTTCGTCCCTTCTTTTGGAGCATTTTTGGTAATACCATAAATAGCTTTCCCTCCATTCTCTTTTAAATTTATCCATCCATCAAGTCCAAATTCAAAACCTCCATTAGGTATTTTAGAAGTCAATTTAGATTTAGTGATAACTGCAGATTTATCATTTCCTTTTTTAATCTCTTTTAAAGAGACATTTCTCAACAAGAAGATTCCTTTTTCTGGGAAATGAAAAGCTAGTGAAAGATCATTTTCTTTGCTTATAAATGTTTTTTCATAAGTCTTCCATTTATTTGTCAATTCGAAAGTTTGATAGTCATATTCTTTATTTTGAACTTGTGCTACAATGCTTTTCCCTGTAATTGTACTTTTTGCATCATAGGTAAGCTCATATACCCTATTCTTCTTCGAACTAAAACTTTGCATCATTTGTATATCCCAAGGTGCTTGTCCTTTACGATCTACAGCGACTTTAATGGCCTTGTTTTGAGTCTTCTTGCTTTTGGCTGTAGTGAAGTTAGCCACAGCACCATTATTAGAAAGAGTGGCCCAAGAGTTCAATTCTTCATTTATCAAGTTTGTCTGTGCAAACGCGAATGAAGTTAAAATTAAGCTTGTAAATAAGAGTGTTTTCATGATTATTTTGGGTTTAACCTGAATTATGCATTAGGATTGAAAAATTTTGTTTGAGTTATAGTATTTACTAGCTTTTAGGTGATTTTAA